>NZ_NRRS01000083.1 GCF_016583795.1 Rhabdochromatium marinum
CGCAATCTGACATTGAACGATGCCGGCCAGTCTACCGAGTCAGCGCCAAAAGTTTACGAAAAACTTTTTTTGAGCCTGGGCCAACCTGCTGTTGTTACGCCGAAAATTTTTTCGGCGGGAATTGCTGCGGACTTGATACTGTTTTTGATAATGGTGCAAGATTGACTAGTGATGCAAACAAGGTACTGGAGTTATGAACAGCACTCCCCAGACTCACCCCACGCTGGATATCGCCGATTGCCCGCCGGCACTCAAGATCCTTGAGCAACTGCGCACAGGCATCGCGCACAGCATCGCCGGACACCGGGACGCGCCCATTTCCATTGCCACACTGGATGCCGCCGCTCATGCGCTGGTCATCGAAGCCTTGGGCGACGGGGACATCCGTGCCGAATTCGACGCCTGCGACCAGCACCCCAAGGCCATTCTGTCGGAGACTGGAATCACTGGCGTGTGGCGCTGGCAGCTTCTGGATCCAGCCGGCGAATCAATAGCTGACGCCCTGGAAGCGGGCGGCTGTCCCCGGCTGATGTACGAACGTCCCTTCCAGACCGCCCGAGACCATATTGACTGGCCGCGTGATGCGTGCGATGACACCATGGACGCGGTGGCGGTGCTCACCGAGCTTGACGCACACCTCAACCAGCCCCCCCAACTTGACGCCAGCGCTCGCGCCAGAGCAGCCGACCTGGACATCGACAGCAACTCCAGCGCAGTGCCACACCGCATCAATCTCAGCATGCTGCCGCAAAACCCGGCGGCCATGGAGCTGATTGACCGCTGCCTCGGCAGCGGCACCGCACGCATGGTCAATCTCGGTTATGGTCGCTGCGAAATCGAGGCCACCGCTGTGCGCCCGATTTGGCGTCTGCGACATTTCAACAAAACCGGGCGCCTGCTCCTCGACAGCGTCGAAATCGGCCCGGTCCCAACCGCCGTACTGGCCACCCCCGAGGATCTCAGCGACAGCCATGATCGGCTTAACACGCTGCTATCTGAGATTGAAGAGCATTAGAGCATAACAAACACTTGGCAAATGCCATCACCGGGACTGGACACGTAAATAGGGTGCGCTCAATGGAAAACAAAAAGTATTGGCGTCGGATATCCATCTCTGGATTGGTGATTGTTTTCCTGCTGGCGATCCTGGTGCCAATGATTGCGCTCTTCTACACCGATGCCATTGTGGAGCTCTGGTGGTATCAGTCGATGGAGCTGGGGTTTTATTTTTGGCAACGCCTGCTGTACAACTATGTTGTCTTTGCCGTGGCAACGGCACTGTTCTTTGGGTTCTTTTATTATAACTTCCGCCTCGCTTCCCGCTATTTGCAAGCCAAGCCTCCGCAACCCACACACTTTCTGTTGCGCATCCAACGGCGACTGAAGCGGACTCCACCCCGCAATGCGCTGGTCTTGCAGGCCACCCCCACATCCGATCCCGACCTGGCAACTGTTGCGCATAAACCCAGTCTTCCCTGGCGCTTAGTACAAATTGCCGTGCGCTGGTTTTATCTGATTCTGTCGCTACTGTTGGCTGTCTTTCTAGCGTTTCCTTTCTATAGCCGCTGGGAAGAGACTTTATTGTTTGTCTTTGCTCCAGATGCCGGCATTACCGACCCCGTCTATGGCCAGGATATCAGCTATTACCTCTTTACCCTGCCGCTCCTGCGCACCATGCTGAATGAGACCTTGTTAGCCTTGGTCATTCTGCTGCTTATGCTGTCGGTGGTGTATTATCTGGAACTGCGTGCCGTCACCAGGCAGCGTTGCAAACTCCCTCCCGGCATCAAGAACCATTTTAGCCTTGTTATTACCTTAATTTTTTTAGTCGGAATTGCCGAGCTGGTTTTCCAACGCCACCAGCTGCTGTATAGCGGTGATCATCTGCCGCTCTTTTTCGGACCTGGCTATACCGAAATGAGCATTGTCCTGCCGCTAATCTGGGCATCACTGATCATGCTGACGGCCCTGGCTGGAAGTATTATTTGGTATCTGTACAAAAAGCGTGGGCTCATCTACATCATCACCTTTGCAACCTTGCTGGCCGCCACAGTTGCACTGCGTTATTGGGAGGCTATTCCCGAGGGGGTACAGGATTATATTGTGGCGCCCGATGAACTGGCACGCCAAGAAGATTTTATCCGCCACAATATTGACGCGACCCTGGATGCCTTTGATCTGGCAGAAGTCGAGACCCGACCCTACCAGACCTCGCCCACGGCGATTGATTTGGACGAGCCAACCGAGATCAGCCTGCGCAACATTCCAGTCTGGGACAAGGAGATGCTGATTGATGTTTACCGGCAGTTGCAAGAGTTGCGGACCTATTATCACTTCCTCACCGTCAACACTGATCGTTATACCATCAATGGCAACTATCAGCAGGTGTTTCTGTCGGCTCGCGAACTGGATTTTGATCGTTTGCCCAAGGATTCGCAAAACTGGGTCAATCGCTGGTTTAAGTACACCCACGGCTACGGTGCGGTCATGTCACCGGCAGCACAGATCGGTGAAGAACCCAAGCAATGGTTTTTGAAAGACATTCCACCCCGTTCCGAGTTTGGCTTAAGCATTGAGGAACCAGGCATCTACTTCGGCATGCAGGATCTCTATGATGTGATCGCACCGAATGCTTTGGGCGAAATCTCCTACCCTGGAGCCACCGGGGTGGTACTGGAAGATTTTAATGGGGGCACCGGCATACCGATTCACGGGTTGTTCGAGCGTGCAGTTTTCGCTCTGTATTATCGCGATTACAAACTGTTTTTCACTACCGCCATTCAACCGGACAGCCGCATTTTAATCCGGCGCAACGTCCCTAGCACAATTCGCGCGATTACACCTTTTCTGGAATTGGATCAGGATCCCTACCTAGTGGTGACTGCCGAGCGTCTGTATTGGATTCTCGATGCCTATACTTTGTCGGATTATTATCCCTATGCGGAACCGGTCAATCGCCGCGCCACCAGCAAAGGGGATCAAGACCATCGGGATAACGCCATGGTCAGCCCGATTCCGCGCGAATTTAACTATATTCGCAATTCCGTCAAAATCGTGGTTGATGCCTATTCCGGCGACATGACATATTATCTCGCCGACCCCGAGGATCCGATTGCCCGCGCCTATCAGCGCATGTATCCGGGTCTGCTCAAATCCATGGATCAGTTCCCCGCCGCACTCAAACCCCATATTCGCTACCCCAAGGATCTGTTCATCACTCAGATGCAGGTGTATGCCAAATATCATCAAACCGACCCGGGGGTGTTTTATGGCCAGGAGGATCGCTGGATGTTCCCGCGCGTCCTGCACGAAGGAGAAACCAAAACCCTGCTGCCTTACTATGTCACGCTGAATTTAATTGACCATGACCGCTTCGAACATTTGTTGCTGGCCCCCATGAATCCAGACGGACGGGAGAACATGCGTGCCATCGTGGTGGTCAGCTCGGATGGTGACAATTACGGGCGCATTGTGGTCTACAGTTTTCCAACCGGCGCCCTGGTGCATGGACTGTCGCAGATTGATGCACTGATCAAACAAGACTCAGCGATTGCTCAGCAGTTCACTCTATGGGGGCAAGGTGGAACCGAGGTGCATCGTGGCAAGCTGATCCTGGTACTGGTGGATGACATCATCACCTATGTGCAGCCGGTGTATCTCAAGGCAGCCAGTGGCGTCACCATCCCTCAATTGGTGCGGGTCATCGTCAGTCAGGGCGGCAAGGTGGCCATGGAAGCGTCCTTCGAGGAGGCTCTGGCGGCACTGAGCGCGCAACAGTAAGATCCGTTGCGCTTTGCATCCCCGCGCCAGCGGCGGATAATGCCAATTTTTCGCCACCGCCGAGTTGGGGTTTATTCATGGCCGAGAAGGCGCCATTTGGTTCCGGCCTCATGCGAGGTCACTTGCACAACGCTGATCAGACTCCTCCCCACAAAGCGGATTCCCCCACCCCAACCCCCATCGCTGTAGTGGTTCTTGGCATGCATCGCAGTGGCACCTCTGCCATTGCGCGCGTGCTGAACTTGCTCGGCTGCGGCCTGCCGGAGAATCTGATGCCGGCCATGGCCGGCAACAATGAAACCGGCTTCTGGGAATCGCGGGATGTAGCGGATTTCAATGACAGGCTCCTGCGGTCGGCCGATAGCACCTGGGATGACTGGCATCCCATGCCCGCTGGCTGGTTCAACTCCCTAAGCACGGCCGCGCACCAGGAGGCCGCCCAAGCCCTCATCGACAGCGCCTTTGGCGGGCAACCTTTCATTGTTCTGAAAGACCCGCGTATCTGCCGCCTGCTCCCCTTCTGGCTGACAGCCTTAGACCGCGCCGGCTACCAAACCCGACTGGTCGTACCGCTACGCCATCCACTGGAAGTTGCCTCCTCCCTGCGCCGGCGCGATGGCTTCTCCCCCCGCAAGGGGCAGATACTCTGGCTACGCCATGTGCTGGATGCCGAGCGTGCGTCGCGCAATCTGCCGCGCACCCTGGTCAACTACACCGATCTGCTAGACGACTGGCGCGGCGTCATGGGCCGTATCGAGCAGGAGCTGGCCCTGGGTTTGCCACGCTGGTCAGACACTGCCGAGATTGAGATTGACGCCTTTTTGCGCGACGACCTGCGCCACAATCAGGCACCACCGCGGCTCGATTCACACCCGGAAGTCGCCGGCTGGGTCCGGCGCGCCTACCCCCTCCTGCTGGCCATGACCGAGCGCTCGGATGGCCGGCAACCGCAAGAGGCCCTGCAACAGGAACTCGACCGGATTGCTGAGGAGTTCGATCACGCCAGCCGCGCATTCGGATCCGTCTTGCGGGGCGAGGAAATCGCCAGGGCACACGCGGAAACCGCACTCCAACGCATTGAGCAAGAACACGACACTGCCCAACAGCAAGTCCATGCCCTCACCGAACACCTGCACGCCTCCGAACATGAACGCGGGCTGCAAACCGAGGAACTGCTGACATTACGCCAGCAACTCAACGCGGCAACCGCTGAAACCGCCGCCCTGGCCGGGCGTAGCCAATCGCTTACCCAGAACCTGGCACGCACCCAAGCCCGGGCCGCGCGTTTGCAGGATACCCTGGGCAGCAGTCGCGAGCGCCTCGCCCTGCTCACCCGTGCCGACAGCGCCTGGCGCGCCACCCTCGGCGCGGCACAAGCGGCCCAACACCAGGAAGCAGCCGCGCGCGGACAACTGGCTGCATCCCTACGCGACGCCGCAACTGGCGACGCCAACCTGCGCCTGGCTCTAGCCAGCAGCACTACACATCAGCAGGCAGACGCCGCCGAGGCGCAGTTCGCACTGGCCACCCTGCATCGCATCACCGAGGGGCGGGCGAGCCTGGCCTACCAATTGACAACCCTGCAAGGCACAGCAACCTGGCGCCTGCTCCGCGTCTTGCTGGCAGTGGAACGACGACTTCCACGACTGACTCGGATTTTGCTCACTGCTCCGGAAGTGGCATTGGTCAGCCTCCGGCTACGCCTGCCAGCCTGGCTGGCGCACCGACGGGCCGCCCGACGTCTGGCGGCCACCGGGCTCTTCGATGCCCGGTGGTACGGCACTCAATATCCGCAAACCGCCTGGCCTGGCCAACGTCCCCTGGATCACTGGCTCAAAGTTGGCCGTGCCGGTGGGTATCATCCCAATCAACTGTTCGATACGGATTTCTACCTGGCCCAACAACCCGAGTTGGCGGACAGCGGCGGCGACCCATTGGAACACTATGTCACGGTTGGCGCAGCTGAGGGATGTGACCCGCATCCACTATTCCTGACCCGCTGGTACCTGAACCAACACCCGCCGGTCGCGGCCGCCGGTCTTAATCCGCTGCGACATTTCCTGAGCGACGGCGGCACCCAAGGCGGCTCGCCCCATCCGCTCTTCGACAGCGCCTGGTACTTAGCCCGCAACCCGGATGTGGCGACGGCCGGGCGCAATCCGCTGCTCCACTTCCTTGACACCGGCGTGCTCGAAGGCCGTGATCCGCATCCCCTGTTCAACTGTCGCTGGTATTTGACCGAGCATCCTGATGTAGCCGCCGCCGGTGAAAATCCGCTGCTCCACTACCTGCGCGCCGGCCATCTCGAAGAGCGTCGTCCTCATCCGCTGTTCGATCCGCGCTGGTATCAGGCACAAAGCCCCGACCTTGCCGCCGCAGGTGCAGGATGCGACCCGCTAAGCCATTTCATCACCACCGGAGCCGCCGCCGGACTGACGCCGCATCCGTTATTCGACACCCGCTGGTACCTGAAACACAACCCGGATGTCGCCGCTGCGGGTATCAACCCACTGGTACATTACCTTGAAACCGGCGCCGCCGAGGGGCGTGACCCGCATCCGCTATTCGCGAGCGCCTGGTACCTGAGTCACCATGCGCACGCGGCCAGCGGTTCCCCCCTGACAGCAAGTGATAATCCACTGCTGCATTTCGTGCTCTTGGGGCAAGCCCAGGGCGCCAGCCCACATCCACTCATTGATGGCGCCTGGTATCTTGCCCAGCATCCCGAGCTGGATTCGCTGGAACCGGCCATCGACCCGGTAATCCACTACATTGTTCAGGGCGAAACCGAGGGGCGCCAGCCGCATCCATTGTTTGATCCGGTGTACTATCGCGGCGAGCGCACTGCCGATGCCGTGCCACATCCATTGCGGGATTATCTTGCGAATGAGGCGACCGGGGATGGTCCTTCCAGCGACAAGCGTGACCCGCATCCGCTCTTTGATACTGGCTGGTATCTGGCGGAAAACCCCGATGTCGCCGCTGCCGGCTTACAGCCGCTGCTGCATTTCCTGGAATGGGGGGCTGCTCAGGGGCGCCGACCGCACCCACTGTTCGACAGCGGCTGGTATCTGACGCAGAATCCTGATCTGCCTACCGGCATCAATCCACTGCACCACTATCTGGCACAGGGCGCCACCGAGGGTCGCGATCCCAATCCACTGTTTGACAGCTCCTGGTATCTGGCGCGCCATCCTGAACTGGCTGACACCGGCACCAATCCCTTACTGCATTATCTGGCTGCGGGTCGGGTAAGCGCCAACGACCCGCATCCGCTGTTTAACACCGCCTGGTATCTCAGCCACAATCCCGATGTGGCCGCAGCTGGCGAGAATCCCCTGGCGCACTATCTGCGCACCGGCGCCGCTGAGGGCCGCACGCCCCATGCACTCTTCCAGCCCGACTGGTATTTTGGCACCGATCACGAGCTGCGCGAAGCGGTGATGGCCAGCACACTGACGCCCCTGGGGCACTATTTGCAGCAGGGCGCGGAACGCAGCCCACACCCACTGCTCGACGCCTCATGGTATCTGGAACAAAACCCGGGACTGCTCGCCACCGCAGAGCCCCCCCTGCTGCACTTTGTACGCATAGGTGCCTTCACTGGCTGCAACCCCCATCCGCTGTTCGATGTCGCCAGTTACCTAGAGCAGGTTCCGAGCTTGATTGACGAATCTGTCAACCCGCTGGAGCATTTCTGCGCCTGTGGCGCCGGGGAAGGACGCAACCCGCATCGGCTGTTTGATACCGCCTGGTATCTGCACCAGTACCCGGAGCTTCGCACCACTGCCGATGGCAAGCCTGACGGCATTGAGGGCATCAATCCACTCGAACATTATCTGCGCTGGGGCGCACGCGCGGGCTCCAGCCCCCACTCGCTGTTCGATGGCGCCTGGTATCTGGAACAAAACCCCCGCCTGGCCAGCGCCAGCGTTAATCCGCTGGTGCATTTCCTACGCTGGGGCGGCCAGGAAGGACGCGCCCCGCATCCATTGTTCGATTCGGCCTGGTACCTGGAGCAAAACCCCGATGTCGAACAGGCGGGCGAAAATCCACTGCTGCACTATCTGCGCATCGGCGCCAGCGAGGGACGCAATCCGCACCCGCTGTTTCAAACCGCCTGGTACATGGCCACGCACAAGGCGTTGCTCGACACAGGCGAGAATCCCCTGGTGCATTATCTGCGCAGCGGCGCCCGTGCCGGACTCAAACCCTGTCCCTGGTTCGACAGTGCCTGGTATCTGGAGCACAACCCCGAGGTTGCCGCCGCCGGTGACAACCCGCTGCGACATTATCTGGAATGGGGCGGCTTTAACGGCTGTAACCCTTGCGCAGCATTCGACAATGCCTGGTATCTGGCGGAATACCCCGATGTCGCCGCCTCCGGGCTGAATCCGCTGCTGCATTATCTGCGTGTCGGTGTCGCCGAGGGCCGCCGCCCCAACCCGGACCATCAACTGCCAACCCAAGTGACCGAGGGTCATGGCCGGCTGTATGATCGCCTGCTGAGCACCGCCGAACAGCGCGGTACCCACCCGGATTATGTGCCCGATGATGGGCGCGCACTCGATCCCACCACTCTGCCGCTGCGCACCATCGCTTTCTACCTGCCCCAGTTCCATCCGATTCCGGAAAACGACGCCTGGTGGGGACAGGGCTTTACCGAATGGACTAATGTCGCCAAAGCGGTGCCGCAGTTTGACGGACAGGATCAACCGCGCCTGCCGGATGCACTGGGGTTCTACGATCTGCGCCTGCCGGACATCCAACGCGAACAGATCCGCCTGGCCCGCCAGCACGGCATTCATGGCTTCTGCTACCACTACTACTGGTTCGGCGGACGCCGTCTGCTTGAGCGCCCACTGGAGCAACTGCTGGCCGACCCCAGCCTCGACTTCCCCTTCTGCCTGTGTTGGGCCAATGAGAACTGGACCCGGCGCTGGGATGGCGGCGATGAGACCGTACTGATCGGTCAGCAGCACTCGCCCGCCGATGATCGCGCGTTCTTTGCCAGCCTGCTGCCGGCCCTGCATGATCGCCGCTACATCCGCATCCAAGGCCGCCCCCTGCTGCTGGTCTATCGTCCGCAGCTACTGCCCGACCCGGCGGCCACAGCGGCGCGCTGGCGGGAACAGGCCCAGGCCGCCGGACTCGGCGGACTCTACCTGGCGGCCGTGCGCAGCTTCAGCGACGCGGTTGATCCGAGTGCTTGCGGCTTTGATGCCGGGGTGGACTTCCCCCCACATCAGGTCGAGTTCGTTGAGATGTCCGCTCGGGTTGACTTCCTCAACCAGCACTTTCGCGGACGCATCTATGATTACGCCAGCGCTGCGCGCACCGCTGAGCGTCGCTACGCCCTCGGTTCCCCAGACAGCTCCGAGGCACAGCCTCCGAACTTCCCCGGTGTCATGCTGGCCTGGGACAACACTGCCCGGCGCGGCGCGGCGGCCACCATCTTCGCCCAAGCCACGCCGCAGGCCTATGGTCGCTGGCTCACCGCCGCCTGCCAATGCACCCTGCGCCACTCGACCCCGGACGAGCGGCTGGTCTTCATCAACGCCTGGAACGAATGGGCCGAGGGCACCTATCTGGAACCAGATCGGCACTATGGTTACGCTTGGCTGCAACAAACCCGCGAGGTGCTGGCCAGCGTTGCCGAGGTCGCCAGCATAGCCCCACGCTCCCCAGACTCAGCACACCATAAAACCGCCCCCCGCCTGCTTTATGTCGGCCATGATGCCCTGCGCCACGGCGCCCAGCATCTTAGCCTGCATCTGCTGCGCGTCTTTGCAACTCAGTTCGGCTACCGCCTCAATCTCTGGCTGCTTGGCGACGGGGATTTGCTCGCAGACTATCGCCGCTATGCCGAGGTCGAAGTCTTCACCGCTGGCGAGGCGCGCATCGCTCAGGCTGCGCATGCCCTGGCGGCGGCCGGCGTTGATCAAGCCATCGTAAATACCGTGGTCAGCGGTGATGTGCTGCCGGAACTGACCGCCCAGGGATTCAACGCCCTATCTCTGATCCATGAAATGCCCGACTTTATTCGCAGGCGCGGGCTGGAACCCCAGGCACAGCTGTGCGCCACCCATGCGCAAACCCTGGTATTTGCCGCCGAGCGGGTGCGCGAGGCCTATGCCAGCATCGTAACGCTTGATCACGAGCGTACCCGGTTGCTTCCTCAGGGAATCTATCAGCCACTCGAAGCCTCCCCGGAGGCCCGCGTACATATCAGGGACCAGTTGGGCCTGCCACCCGATGCCATTCTGGTGCTCAATGTCGGCTTTGGCGATCACCGCAAAGGATTGGATCTATTCCTCGACTGCGCTCAGGCGACTGTTGCCGCTGACCCACGGTTTCACTTCCTGTGGGTGGGACAGCTTGAAACCGGGCTTGATCAACGCCTGGAGCAGGCATGCCAGGCAGACCCACTAGGCACCCATCTGCATCATCAGTCTTTCACAGAAGAGGTCGCGCCTTACTACACCGCCGCTGATGTCTTTTTGCTCAGCTCGCGCGAAGATCCCTTCCCCTCGGTGGTCCTGGAAGCTCTGTGTTGCGGCCTACCAATCGTCGCCTTCGCCGGCAGTGGCGGGCATTGTGAGCTGCTCAGCCCACCCAATGGTCAGTTGGTCGAACCCCTGGAGGATGCCCAGGCACTGAGCCAGGCGGTGCTGGACGTAGCCGCCACCGAACAGGCCCATCCTGACTGGGCCGAGGCCCGTGCCAGCGCCGCCCGCCAGCGCTTTGACTTTATCGATTATGCCTGGCAGTTGCTGCACCAACTCAATCCGTCCCTGCAAGCGGTGTCCGTTCTGGTGCCGAATTACAACTATGCGCAATTCATCGCCGCGCGGCTTGGCAGCCTGTTCGCGCAGGGCTATCCAGTCTTTGAGATCATCGTCCTTGACGACGCCTCCACCGACGCCAGCGTGCAGGAAATCGAGCATTGTGCTGCTGCCTGGAACCGCAACATCCGGCTAATCGCCAACTCGGAGAACTCCGGCTCAGTGTTCGCGCAATGGGCACGCGGCGCGCGTCTCGCACGCGGTGAACTCCTGTGGATTGCCGAGGCCGATGATAGCGCCGCCCCAGGCTTTCTCCCGCGACTTGCCCCCCTGTTCGCCGCCGATCCTGAGTTGACGTTCGCCTTCTGCGATTCCGCGCAAATCGACGACAGCAGCCAAGCGCTCGGCGACAGCTATGCCGACTACTGCAACCTGCATTCAGACCTGGATTTTCACCGCGATTTTGTCCTGGAGGGCCAGCAATTCCTCCGCGAGGGCCTGAGCGTCAAAAACACCGTCCTCAATGTGAGTGCCGTGCTATTCCGCCGCGCCCCGCTCATCAGTGCGATGCAGTCCCTTGGCTGGTGCGAAGATGCAAGCAGCCCCCCGGACTGGCACATCGCCGGCGACTGGCGCCTCTACATTGAGCTCTGCCGCCAACCCGGCCACATTCACTACCTGGCCAAAGCCTTAAACCAACACCGTCGTCACCAGCACAGCATTGTCGGTCGCCATGCCCTGCGCCAACACGCTCAGGAAATCGAGCGCATGCACCGCCTGGTACGCCCGGATCTCGGCGCCGATCAGCCGGTCGCTGCACGCCAGCACGCCTATCGCACCGAGATCGAGCAACGCGCAGCGGCCGCAGAGGCCCCGTAACACTGCGGGACGCACCACCAACCCAAGCATACCCAAAATCACACGAGGACAGTTTTCTGAACACCCCCAGCCCAGACACCAACACCACTATTGAATGGCTCAGCATCCCCGCCGCCACCCCCAGCCAAGCCCATCGCGCCAGTGCCGAAGCGCGTCAGGCACAGCTCACCAAACCACCCGGTTCCCTGGGACGGCTGGAGCAACTGGCCTGCGAACTGTCCGCCCTGCAAGCCCGCGAGCGCCCGCAGCTCGAGCGCCTCCAGATCGTCATCTTTGCCGGCGACCATGGCATCGCTCGCTCTGGCGTCTCAGCCTTTCCGCAGGAGGTCACCGCCGCCATGGTGCGCAATTTCGCCCAGGGTGGCGCGGCCATTAGCGTGCTGGCCCGGCAGCTCGGCGCGGATTTCGAGGTGGTCAATCTTGGCACCCTGATCGACCCCGGCCCCCTGCCAGGCGTTAAGGACTACCGGCTTGGGCCCGGCACCGTCAGCTTCGCCGAGCAGCCAGCCATGACCGAGCACCAGCTTGCCTGCGCACTGGGCGCCGGACGCCACGCCGTCGAACGCGCGCACTTGCAGGACTGCGAGCTGTTTATTGGTGGTGAAATGGGCATCGGCAACACCACAGCGGCGACCGCCATGGCCTGCGCCCTGCTTGGATGCGCCCCTGAGACCATAACCGGCCCTGGAACCGGACTGGATGTCGCCGGTGTGGCGCGCAAGGTCGCCATCATTGCCGCTGCTCTGCAACAGCATCCGCAAGCCCGGCAAGCGCCGCTGGAAGCCTTGCGCCGCCTCGGTGGTTTTGAGATCGCCGCCCTGACCGGTGCCTATGTCGCCTGTGCTCAGATCGGATTGCCGGTCATCATCGACGGTTTTATCAGCACCGCCGCCGCACTGACCGCCGCGCGCCTGTGCCCGCACGCCGAGGACTGGTTTCTGTTCGCCCACACCTCAGCCGAATCCGGACATCGCCTGATGCTGAACGCCCTGCACGCGCAGCCCTTGCTCAACCTGGGCATGCGCTTGGGCGAAGGCAGCGGTGCCGCACTCGCGGTGCCTCTGCTGCGCCAGGCCTGTGCTTTGCACAACGACATGGCCACCTTTGCCGAAGCCGAGGTTGCCGGCTCCCAGCCACCCGCAACACCCCCCACCTCATGACCACATCCACAGCCGCCTTTAAGGGCTTCACTCACAGTCAGTGTGAATATTATCCCTGCCACCGTCAGGTCCGCCGGCCATTCAACTGCCTGTTCTGCTACTGCCCGCTCATCGAGCGGGAATGCCCCGGCCCCTACCGAGTCCTCACCACCGCCCAAAGCGACACACGGAACAACACACGCAAAGACTGCTCCGCCTGCCGGCTACCGCATGACGGCATCGGCCCCTCCTGGCACTTCATCCAGCGCTGGCTAACCGCACCGCGCTGGAGCGGGCAGCCTCAGTCGCGCGAGCGCATTCGCGCCTGCTCACAGGCACTCAGGCGCCAGCGAGCTCAAACGCCCGCTGCCAAACGACATAGCCAGTAACCCTGTCCTAAGCATTAAAAGTTTGCGTGCTTTTGTTTACTCGGAAGCCACAAAAACCCCATGCCTTGTGTTTGGGCTTCAAGCGCGCTCCGGGTAATAATCATCATCGAGAATTTGCGCGCTGCTGTATGGGCAGATGTCGGGGAAGGTCGACTTGGGCAGACCGGTTTCCTTGCAGGCGAGCCGCACGGCGGCCGGATAGGCCTCAGCGATGGCCTCCTCGACGGCGGATTTTAGCCCCGGTGACTGGCGCAGCAATCCCTCCAGTTGCGCGCGTTGCTCGACGATGGTCGAGCGCCAACTACGGCCATCGAATTCGCGCCAGCGATCATTGAGCTGCGGATATTGAAACTGCCATTTCAGCAGATGGGCCAGCAGTACCATCAGACGGCTATGCAGTTCGCGGCGGTCGCTCTTGCTCATGTCGCTGAGTTCCTCCAGCAAATGCTCGATATCGAGCTCCTCGAAGCGACGCGCGCGCAACAAGTCCGCGTTACGTTGCGCCCAGACGGCATAGTTGGTCTGATAGAGCGTTGCAAGAGTTGTCATAGCGCGTCCCGTCCAAATAGAAACGAACTGGTGCAAATCAGGATCATACCAAACTCAACAGTAGCTGAGTCTAAAGTTAATGGCATTGGGCGGTGGGGTACTCTAGCGGATATCTTCACCCGAGGTTGCCATGACTTATTGAGAAGTTACAACCAAGGCATCCTATCGATCAGAGCACTACCCTCTATGTATCTGCCTTCTTCGTACACACCAAACAATTTGTTGATTCTATTTGCTACAACCGCATGATCAGTAAAATGTTGTTTGAGTGCAGAAAGAATAAATAAACATGTGGCAAAGAATGCCGTGATACCAAGCGACAATAATACTTTATGTATTAATGTGAAATCGAAATCCTTTGTGAACAACCAACTGACTAAAGCTATGACAACGGCATTTGTGGTAATGGTAACTTTCCACATTGCAGCCCGAAATTCCTGCATTTCTGATAACATACCGCTTCTCAGTGAGCTCAAGATTTCAAAGCGGTTTTCTTCTGAAAACTCTATATTACCCACTTTACCTCCCTATGATCTTTTTGATGCAATCACGGTAGGACGGCCAGTTACCCGGCCGCCCCCGTACAGATCCCGGCGTGCGGAACTACCGCACCGGGCTCCTCGAAGTGATTCGCTTCGCACGCGACAACCGTGCTGAATACTCAGAAGCTGTGGCAGATTCGTGGTCGCTCAAGCTTGAACACCTTGATCAGTTCGGCGAAGCCCTTCCAGTTGTAGCTCCGCCGCTGGCTGCGACAATTCATCTCCCGGTAGAGCATGCGTGTGACATGGTAGAAAAAGTCACCCAGGCTGTCGTAGTTGCCTCGGATACCGTAGTAATTGTAGTACCCGCGCAGCTTCGCATTGAGAGCCGCGAAGAACTTGTCCTTGCGCATCCGGCAGTGTGCCCGACACCAGTCTCGAAAACTGGCCAGGGAGGCGCGGTATTTCTTCCGTGCCGTGCGCCGTTTGAGCGCGGGTTTTCCCCAGCGCCCTCGTCCCCAGCGAAACTCGAATCCGAGAAACTCAAAGGTGCCGTTCCGCGTCCAATCCTGACGCGAGAACCGCAGCAACTGCGTCTTCTCTTGCGCGACTTCCAGCCCGAACCGTTCCATCCGCAACCCAAGCACCCGATAAAAGCGCTGGGCGTCGGACTCACATTCAAACGCGCACACAAAATCGTCGGCATACCGACAAAGGTACGCTTTCCCTGTGCAATGTGTTTTTACTGTGTTCTCAAACCACTCATCTAGCGCGTAGTGGAGATAGATATTCGCGAGCATCGGGGAGATGATCCCGCCCTGGGGCGAGCCTGTCTCGGGATGCTGAACCGCGCCATCCGGCTCCAAAACGCCGGCCTTTAACCACTTGCGAATCAGCCGCAAAAAGGGTTCGTCGTCGATCCGTCGCTGCAACAGTTCAATCAGTCTATCGTGATCGATTCGATCAAAGAAGGCGCGAATATCCGCCTCGACCAGGAAGTGATAACGCCCGCTTCGCAGCTCGGCGCTCAGGTCTCGCACTGCATCCAGGGCACCAACCCGAGGTCGGTACCCATAGCTACAGTCCAGAAAGTCCTGTTCATAAATATCTTCCAGGATCTTGGTGACCCCCATCTGGAGCACTTTGTCCGCAATGGCCGGAATCCCCAAGGGCCTCATCTTCCCGTTGAGCTTGGGGATGTATCTTCTCAGTACCAGCTTGGCCCGATACCATCCCCCTTTGACTGCCGCCACCAGTGCTTCTACATTGTCCTGGAGGTTGGCTTCATAGGCGCGGGCATCCAGGCGGTCAACACCGCTGGCCGCGCCTTTGTTAATCAGCCGCCAACAGGCCAGCAGATAGCTGACGTTGAGCAGGGCAAAGAGGTTGCGGAATCGATGGGCCTTGTCCGATGCCGCCTTTTTCGCTAGTCCCAACAGGGAGGTTTGCTTCATAATCCAGCCCGTCGTGTCTGGGTGAAGTGTCCTTTGTTGGCTACATGTCAAGTCCCGGAAGATTGTAAGGCCGCTTTGAAAACAATTCTGGCTCGCGTTCGTACCATTGTTTTAACGCCTGGATGGGGGCGACATGGCCCAACGCGCGTTGAGGGATCTGTTGGTTGTAGAG
>NZ_NRRS01000084.1 GCF_016583795.1 Rhabdochromatium marinum
CATCGGCGCTGTCCTTGGGTTGGGTTGCACCTCCAAGACTACGCCTTTCCCGGACTCCTGCCGCCCCATGCCTCGCGCTGATCACCTACTGAAATTGTTGGTTTTGGACCGAGGGATGATCAAGGCCCTCCAGATAGACGCAATTTAGATAAGAAAAGTAAAAGAGGGTTGACATATTGGTATCTGCGGCAATAGTGCCTAACATTCGGCTACACCCGACCGCCCAAAGCGCTGTCGCGCTTTGGGCGGTCGGGTGAGCCAAGCGTTAACTGTATAAGGAAGATCTGTGGCTAAATTAAGAATATTCGTGTCATCCACGTGCTATGACTTGGGTGTTATTAGGTCGGAGTTGCGGCCTTTTATTGTATCACTTGGGCATGAGCCTGTTATGAGTGACTACTCAGATATTCTTTATGATCCAAGATCTCACACTCATGATAGTTGTATAAAAGAAGTTCCAAACTGTGACATAGTAGTGTTGATAATAGGCTCAAGATTTGGAGGTACAGGGATTCCTTCTGTTTTGAAGGGCTTTGATTTTGATGCTTTGAGAAGCCTTTCTTCTAAAGCCGATGTGCTTGAACACAAAGATAAGCTCTCTATTACACAGCTCGAAATACTAAAGGCTGCAGAGCAATCCATTCCAGTTTACGCTTTTGTTGATGAAAAGGTTTTTCATGACCATCATGTATATGAAAAAAACAAGGGTAAACCCGAAGTAATAGACGCAATTGAGTTTCCATCGATTCAAAAAAAGGAAACAGCAAAGTATATCTTTGAATTCATTAATTTTCTGACTCATCGTGCTCACAACAATAGTATCACCCCGTTTTCTCGTCTCGACGATATCAAAGAGAATCTGTTAGGGCAGTGGTCCCAGTTGTTTCAAAGACTTTTGTCTGAGAATAGAAATAGATCAATAGAGTCTAGAAGATATATGGATTTCTCTGAGAGATTGGATGACCTTAAAGCAGTTATTATGGCATCTATTGCAACGCCCAACCTCCGTGATACTGCTAGAGGGGCGATTCAATTCCGGCATTTACTAACCTTTCTTTCGTCGTTACACACGTCGAACCTAAAAGAGCTTCTTTTATCTGATTATTCTTGGGATGACCTTCTAAAAAAATTCGAAATTCGAGAAATCAAAGAGATTGATTCTGAAGATGGCCGAATGATGAGGCCTGATTTATTCCTTATAAGAAACGATGGAACATTCTATCGCTGTAGGTATTCTCTATCCGTAATTGAAGATATTAGGATTGATTGGAGTAACTTTGTCCAAATTGACAAGGATAGTCGTGCCGCAATTGTCGATGCATCATTGGAGGATAGAGACACAAGACGGCATAGGGCGGTATTACATGTAAACAAAGATTTTGAAGAATATATTGAGAGAAAGTACCCCCAAGACAAATTAGACCTGGATGAAAACAGTTAACAAGTTGCTGCACACGGATAAATTACTCGCTGCGCTCGCAATTTACCGGTGAGCAAAGCGTTAAACCTGAAAACACATAAGAAAATTCATGGCATACAAAAATATAGAGAATTACCCTGAAAACGCATCAGAACTAGCATCTTCTGAATTAAAGGCGCTGGGAACTGTATGGAGTGAAAAAAAGGATGAGCTTGAAAAAACGGGGGTATTTCAGGAATTTCTCAAGAAGATGCAACGAGAATGGGCCATTGAGACAGGAATCATTGAGCGTTTATATACCTGGGACAGGGGCGTCACAGAAGTATTGATTGAACAGGGAATTGATGCAAGCTTAATTGCCCACCAAGGAGGTTTCCAGAGAGAGGAAGCTGATCACATAAAGAATATCATTGATAATCAGCTTGAGATCGGTGAAGGATTATTTTCGTTTATCAAAGGTGAACAACCGCTAACGGAACATTTTGTTCGTGGCCTACAAGCAAAGTTCACAAACCATCAAGATACAACCGAGGCGGTTACTCCCGACAGGCGGTTGATCCAAGTAAAATTAGAGAAAGGTGTCTATAAGAAGCACCCGAACAATCCTCGTCGTCCAGATGGGCAAGAGCATTGGTATTGCCCGCCTGAATTCACGCAGTCTGAAATGGAGAAGCTAATTAAGTGGTATCGAGAGTCAGAAGATATCTATGCAGCAGAAGTTAGAGCCGCATGGTTACATCATAGGTTTACTCAAATTCATCCTTTCCAGGATGGAAACGGAAGGGTGGCACGAGCACTTGGCTCTTTGGTGTTCCTGAAAGCCGGTTTATTCCCATTGGTTATTCGAGATTCGGATAGAAAGGAGTATATCGGAGCCTTAGAAGAGGCTGATGCTGGTGAGCTTAAATCACTTGTATTTCTTTTTGTGAGGCGTCAAAAAGAAGCGGTTCTTCATGCCTTAGGGCTTGAGCAACAAGTCCAACAAAGCAAATATGCTGATCAAATAATCTCTTCTGCTCTAGAAATACTCAAAGGGAAGTACGCACAGGAAACTAGAAAAATTGGGCGTGTATATGATTATGCAAAAGAAATATTCAACATTACAGATAAGCATCTTCGTGAAATTTCGTCATCTCTTAATGCTGAACTGATGAAGGTAACACCGCCAAATCAGCAGCAATACAATTCAAATATCACATCAGCAGATAATCAATCTGGAAGAAGACACTATTTCTACAATCAAATTGTTGGTGTGGCCAACACGTTTAACTATTACGCCAATCTTGATCGTTACCGCGCTTGGGTAAGAATGGCTATTCACACTGAAGAAAACTTTGAATATATAATTAGTATTCACGCATATGGACATGCTGATAACGGAATTATGGCAGTTTCTGCTTTATCAGCTCGGAGAATTGAAACAGAGGAAGGAGGCACTGAGCCGGTTAATGTGCAACCAGCAACTACAGACATTTTCCAGTTTAACTATGCAGAAGAACTCGATAGCACTAAACAAAGATATGAGGACTGGCTTGAAAGTTCTTTAGCTATAGCATTAGCCGAGTGGAAGAGACAAATATCGGCTTAACAAAATGCTCAACACCTCCTTTTGTCGAAAACATGGCTATGAACAATAACACCAGCGCCTTATCACAAACGCAGTTTCCTGAACAAGAAACCGCAGCGGGCTTTGTTTCCTTGCTCGGTGATCTGGAACAGGCACCGCGCGCGTACCGGGTGGAAGTGGCTGAAACCAAACGCGCGCTTGAGCGCTGGGTGTGTGATGCGAGGCTTCGCGAGGACTATGCCAAGGATCCGGCGGCCGCCCTGCGTCGATTCGATCTCAAGCTCACACCAGCGCAATTGCACCCGCTGATCGACCGCGAGACTGCTTTGGCGCTAAACGACGCCATTGCACGCGGAGACACGGATGCTTTTCCGAGTTCCGTGCTGCGCTATCGCGCCTTTATTCGCGAGAAAATTCGCCATCGCCAAAACCATCGGCTGGAGAATGAGCCGCATCATCCGCGCCTGGCCAAATGGTGGTGGCGGCAGATGTATCGTCTGGCGGGTGAGGTTGGCGTCGTCAAAGCCGACCGCATCGTCCATGCGCCCCTGTCGATTGAACTCACGCGCGGCTGTTCGGTGCATTGTTGGTTCTGTGCTCTGCGTGCTAGCAAGCTTGAGGAGATCTGGCCTTACAGCGATGCCAATGCGCGCCTCTGGCGTGAGGTGCTTGACGTCCTCGGCGGCGTGATCGGCCCGACCGCCGCCCGCCATGGTTTTCTGTATTGGGCCACCGAGCCGCTCGATCATCCTGACTACGAGCGCTTCCTGGTCGACTTTCACGATGCCTACGGCGGTTGCCCGCAGACCACCACCGCCAAGCCGACAGCGGATGTGGAGCGCACCCGCCGTCTGCTGCGCCTATCCCTGTCACTGGGCGGTCATATCGACCGCTTTTCGATTCTGAGCCTGTCGATGCTCGATCAGGTCCATCGATCGTTCACTGCCGAGGAGCTACTGCGCGTCGAACTGCTGCCGCAAAACCGCGAGGCCGACGATCACCACAAGAAGGCGAATATCGGGCGCGCGCAGGATCATGAGACCAAGCGCGCCGGAGAGCTATCGACCGGTTCCAGCGCCTCGACCACGGCCTGCGTGTCTGGTTTTCTGCTCAATATGGTCGATCGCCGGGTCCAGTTGATCACCCCTTGCGCGGCCAGCGACGACTGGCCGCTTGGCTTCCGGATTTTGCAGGAGGCAACGTTCGACTCAGCACCACAGCTCGCCGATGTCATTGATTCGATGATCGATCGCCAGATGCCCGCCACCCTGGAACTGCGCGATCCGGTGCGCTTGCGTCCAAACCAACGCATCAAGCTGGCGGAGAATGGCGACCTGCATCTGGTTTCGCAGCTCAGCTTCCCGATTTCCGGTCAGCCACAGCCGCAGCGGCTGATGGCCTTGCTGACCGACGGTGCCCAGACCGTCGCCGAGCTGGTCGAGACGCGCCTGGAGGAGGCGGGGGTCGAACCCGAGCGCACCTTGCTGTTGCTCCATGAGCTTTTCGAGAAAGGCATCCTACTGGAGCCGCCTCGCCATGACCCTTGATGCTTTCTGGGAGCGCGAACGCGCCTGGGGTTTTTATCCGCTGCTGGAGGCACCGCGCGATGCACCTGAGGACTATGCGCTCGAGGTGGCCCTGGTCAAACGGGTGCTTGAGTGCTGGAACATCGACCCGGCCTTTCGCGACGCTTGGGCGCGCAACCCGCAGCGCGCCCTGGAAGATCGCCAGATCGCGTTGCAGGCTGCGGATGTCGCGCCGCTGCTGGCCAGCGAGCCGGTTCCGGAAGCGACTGACCCGATACTGAAGGCGGTCTATCAGGGGCGCGATTTACCGGATCAGCCGCAGGCAGTGCGGCGTTATTGTGCCCATCTGCGCGAGAAGCTGCACTGGCGCCAGGCACACCGGCGCGCCAACCAACCCACTGATCCGCGCATGGCGGCCTGGTGGGAGCGGCAGGTCGCACGCTTGTCTGGTCAAATGCACGCCGACAAAGCCGATGCCATCGTGCATACACCGGTCAGCTTCGAGTTAAGCGAGGGTTGCTCGGTTGGCTGTTGGTTCTGTGCCCTGGCTTCCGAGCCGCTTCAGGATCGCATCTGGCGCGCGACGCCGGAACATCGCGTCCTGTGGCGATCCGTGCTCCAACAGCTCAAAGAGCGTATTGGTCCAGCCGTCGGCAACGCCTTTTGCTACTGGGCAACCGAGCCTTTCGATAATCCAGATTACGAGGTGTTTCTGCAGGATTTTCAACAGGTACTCGGGCGCGTGCCACAGTCGACCACCGCCCGGCCGACGGCGACGATCGAGCGCACGCGCGCATTGCTGCGGCTGAGCGAAGGCCATGGTGTTTTGAATCGTTTCTCGATTCTGTCGCGCGACATTGCCCAGCAGGTTCATGCCGCTTTCAGTGCCAGGGAACTGCTGCTGACGGAGCTGCTGCCGCAGAACCGCGATGCCAACCCTAAATTTCGCAAAGCACGCGCCGGACGGATTCTGGAATCCGCCAATCCGGCCCTGACTCAAACGCCGACCACCATTGCCTGTGTGTCCGGCTTTTTGATCAACCTGTGGGCGCAACGGATTCAACTCATCACGCCATGTCCGGCCTCTGCGGTTTATCCCAAGGGTTATCAGGTGCTGGACGAGGCCTTGTTTACGACGGCTGAGGATTTCGGCTTGATGATCGAATGCCTGATCAGCAAGCACATGCTTCGTTTCCCGCCTCTGGATGCCCCGGTGCGACTGCGCCCGGACGTGCGCATCGAATGTCCCGACGCTTCCCATCTTCTGTTTCGCGCACTGGCCAAGCGAGTGACGCTCGCCAACCAGCCGCACAGCCATCAACTGGCCGAGTTGCTGGAGGCGGGTGCCAATACCCCGGCCGCCATTGCCGAGGCGCGCGAGCAGGCCGTCGGGATCGACTGCCAGGACAGCCTGTTTCTGATCAATCATCTGTTTGACCTGGGTCTGTTTGAAGAGACGCATTGAGGCCGCACAATGACGGTCTCGGCAGAAATCGCTACACTGCCCCATCATTTTCCCTTTTTTGCCAACTTTTGAGGATGGTGCATGTTCAATACGACAATGCGAATTCAGGGCTACGATGACGAGCTGTTTCAGGCACTGCAAGATGAGAAAGGCCGCCAGGAGGAGCACGTCGAGCTGATCGCCTCCGAGAACTACACCAGCCCGCGGGTGCTTGAAGCCCAGGGTTCCGTGCTGACCAACAAATACGCCGAAGGCTATCCGGGCAAGCGCTACTACGGCGGCTGTGAGTTTGTTGATGTCGCCGAGCGTCTGGCCATTGAGCGCGCCAAGGCGCTGTTTGGCGCGGATTATGCCAATGTGCAGCCGCATTCCGGCTCCCAGGCCAATGCGGCGGTCTATATGGCGCTGTGTCAGCCGGGTGACACCGTATTGGGTATGAGCCTGGCTCATGGTGGTCATCTCACCCATGGCGCTAAGCCAAATTTCTCCGGCAAGCTCTACAACGCCGTGCAGTACGGACTGAACCCGGACACCGGCGAGATCGACTATGAGCAGGTTGAAAGCCTGGCACGTGAGCATCGCCCGAAGCTGATTGTCGCCGGTTTCTCGGCCTACTCGCGGGTGGTGGACTGGGCGCGCTTCCGCGCCATTGCCGATGAGGTGGGGGCGTATTTTCTGGTCGATATGGCGCATGTCGCTGGACTGGTCGCCGCTGGCGTCTATCCCAGCCCGGTGGCTATTGCCGATGTCACCACCACCACTACCCACAAAACCCTGCGCGGCCCGCGCGGTGGCCTGATTCTGGCCAAGTCCAATGCGGAGATTGAGAAAAAGCTCAATTCCCTGGTATTCCCCGGCATTCAGGGCGGCCCGCTGATGCATGTGATCGCGGCCAAGGCGGTGGCCTTCAAAGAGGCCATGGAGCCGGAGTTTAAGACTTATCAGCAGCAGGTGGTCACCAATGCGCGCGCCATGGCCGAGGTGTTCAGTGCGCGCGGCTATGAGGTGGTCTCCGGCGGTACCGACGATCATTTATTCCTGGTGAGCTTTATCGCCCAAGGTCTCACCGGCAAGGAGGTCGATGCCTGGCTGGGGTCGGCCAATATCACCGTCAATAAGAACGCGGTGCCCAATGATCCGCAGTCGCCTTTTGTCACTAGCGGTATTCGTGTCGGCACCCCGGCTATGACCACACGCGGTTTCACCGAGGGCGATGCACGTGACCTGGCGGGCTGGATGTGTGATCTGATCGACAGCCGTGGTGATGCCAGCACCATTGACAAGATCAAGGGGCAGGTGCTTCAGTTGTGTCAGCGTCATCCGGTTTACGCCGCCTGAGTCATCCGTTGTACAGCCCTGGCCGGCGCACTCCAATGCGGCCTCAGGCCGCCTAAACTGCTGGAGGCACAAGCCATGCGTTGTCCATTCTGCGGCGAGCAAGACACCAAGGTGGTCGATTCGCGCCTGTATGGCGACGGCGATCAGGTACGCCGGCGCCGGCGCTGCATCGTCTGCGGTGAACGCTTTACCACCTACGAGGTCGCGGAACTGGATCTGCCCCGGGTGATCAAGCGCGATGGCACCCGGGTGCCCTTTGATCGCAACAAGCTGCGCGCCGGGCTGCTGCGAGCGGTGGAAAAGCGTCCGGTCAGCGCCGATGAAATCGATACCGTGATGGCGCACATCTGCCGCCAGGTGTTGGCCACCGGGGCCAGCGAGATCAAATCACGTGACATCGGCGAGTTTCTGATGGACGAACTGCGCGGCCTGGATCAGGTGGCCTATGTGCGCTTTGCCTCGGTGTATCGGGAGTTCGAGGATGTCAATGCCTTCCGTGAGGAAATCGAACGCCTCGAACGCCAGCCCTCGCCGGAACTGCGCCGCGCGCAGCTTGATCTGCTCAATGATCTGGAGTCCAAATGACCTCCGCAGTGGATGCGCGCCTGATGGCTCAGGCCTTGCGGCTCGCCGAGCGCGGTCTGTACACCACAGATCCCAATCCCCGCGTGGGCTGTGTGATCGCACGCGATGGCCAGGTCATCGCTCAAGCCTGGCATGCGCGGGCTGGTGAACCCCATGCCGAGCCGCTGGCCTTGGAGCAAGCCGGCCCCGATGCGCGCGGTGCCACCGTCTATGTCACCCTCGAGCCCTGCTGCCATCACGGGCGCACCCCGCCCTGCACCGAGGCACTGATCAAGGCTGGCGTGGCGCGGGTGGTGGTGGCCATGCAAGACCCCAATCCGCGGGTGGCCGGGCAGGGGATCGCTGGCTTGCGTGCTGCCGGAATAGAGGTCGATACCGGGCTGATGCAGGACGAGGCGCTGGCACTGAATCCAGGCTTTGTGCAGCGCATGCAGCAGGGGCGTCCCTGGGTGCGCAGCAAGCTGGCGATGAGCCTGGATGGGCGCACCGCCATGGCCAGTGGCGAGAGCCGCTGGATTACCGGGGAGGCGGCGCGCGCGGATGTGCAGCGCCTGCGCGCGCGTTCATCAGCCATTGTGACTGGCATCGGCACCGTGCTGGCCGATGATCCCCGACTCAACGTGCGCCAGCTTCCCGACGCTGCGGCGGCACCGGATGCCATCGCGCCTGAGTCACGCCAGCCGTTGCGGGTGGTGCTCGACTCACAACTGCGCCTGCCGCCCACGGCACAACTGCTGAAGGTGCCCGGTCAGCTGTTGGTCTTCACTACCCAGGAGCCGGCGCACCCGCACTGGCCTGCGTTGGAGGCGGCTGGAGCCGAGGTCATGCAGGCCAGCCCCTCGGCAGAGGGACGGGTGGACCTGGGTGAAGTGCTGCGCGAACTCGCGTGGCGCGAGTGCAATGAGGTCTTGATCGAGGCCGGCCCGGTGCTGGCTGGCGCGGCCCTGCAAGCGGGTTACATCGACGAGCTGTGGCTGTATTGGGCGCCCCATCTCATGGGCGATGCCGCGCGCGGACTCTTTCATCTGCCCGGTCTGGAGTGCATGGATCAGCGCATAGGCCTGGAACTGCTGGAAGTGCGCGCCGTCGGTAACGATTGTCGCTTGCGCCTGCGACCGCAGCCGCGACCGCCGCAGCGGCAGGAATCTGACAGCTGTGTGTGAACTCTTTGCCATGTCGAGCCGGGTGCCAGCGACTCTAGGGCTGTCGATCGGGCATCTGGCGCGCCACGGCGGCGCGGAAGGCCCGCACAAGGACGGTTGGGGGCTGGCCTGTTACGAGGGGCGCGACTGTCTGCTGCTGCGCGAACCGCGACCGGCTTGTGAGAGCCTGCTGCTGGGCTTTGTTGATGTGCAGGGCGTGCGCACCTGCATGGCCGTCTCCCATCTGCGCCTCGCCACCTTCGGGGCACGCTCGCTGCAAAATACCCAGCCCTTTGTGCGTGAACTCGGCGGGCGCAGCCATGTGTTTGCGCACAATGGTGATTTCCCGCAATTGCTCGAACCGGCGGTCAGGCCGGTGGGACGCTTTCGCGCCATCGGGGACTCGGACTCGGAACTGGCCTTTTGTGCGCTGCTGGAGCGTTTGGCGCCCTTGTGGGATGCCTGCACCTCAGAGCCGCCGCCACTGAGCGAGCGCCTGGCGGTGATTGCTGATTTCAGTCGCGGGATGCGCGCCCTGGGTCCGGCCAACTTCATCTATGCCGATGCCGATGCGCTCTTTATTCATGCCCATCGCCGCACCCAGCCCGACGGGCAATTGCGGCCGCCGGGGCTCTATCTGCTGCAACGCGCCTGTTGGGAATCGGCGCCTGAGTTGCAGGACGCCGGCGTGCATTTGCAGACGGTGCGCCAGGAAGTGGCGCTGGTGGCCAGTGTGCCCCTGACCGACGAACTCTGGGAACCGCTCGGGGAGGGCGATCTGATCGCCCTGCGCAACGGGCGCTGCCATGATGCCCAGGGATACTGGCGTTCGCCGGCACAGATCAGCCTGCGGGCGCCGTCACAGCCAGCCATGACGGCTGTTACACACAGCCAGTAGGCTTTGGCAAACCGCCCCATTTGCAGATCAGCTTCATCGGCCCTTTCTTGAAAATGTTGTAGAGTTCCTTGGTGGAAACCCCGCTTTTCTTGGCAAAAATCCGAATCGGCGGCACCACGCCGTCGTCGTCATAGCTGGCTCGAGCGGCACGAATCAGGTCCATCACCTGATCCGTCATCTCGAAATCATCGGTCTGCGCCAGCTCACGGGCGAGATCCTCGTTCCAGTCATCGCGGTTGACCAAAAAGCCCTCGCCGTCGAGTGGGACACTGATCGCCATGGGTCATCTCCTGTGGTTTGACTGTCAACTGTGGTGGGCCGACGCAGCGGCCGCGCCCTAGTACAGTGGTGTCAGCGACGGCCAATATCCAGCTGCATCGCCTCCAGCACGCCATCCCAGAAGCGGATGCGCGCGCAAATGGCCTCTTCGGCGGCAGCCTCAGCTTCGGCATACCGCTCAGGGTCATCCGCGCAAAAATGCTCCAGCAGTTGCAGCGACAGGGGACCGTGAAAATCCTCATCCAGATGGATGTGGCGCTTCAGGTAGAAATGAAAGCTGGGCGCTTCTGTCTCGGTAATACCCATGCCGTCGAGCAGGCGGCGAAACATCCGTGGAATCACGGTTTCGCGCCCCAGGGCCAGTGCTGCGGCCACCTCGTGTGGTTTGTCTGCGTTGATAAAGCAGAAAGTCGTCTCGCAAAAGCGCTTGGAGGGCTCCGGCACCGCACTGGTGGCCAATGCCTGCGGCAAGCCGTCGCGCGCAACTGCCGCGACAAATGCCTGCGGAGTTTCAGCATCGGCGCCAATTTCTTCCATGGCCTGACAATAGAGTTCAAAGTGGCTGCCGTAACGCGGCCCGTCGCCCTGATCGAAGCTGTCGGATTCTTCTTCCAGCACCAATTGGTTGATGAAATAACGCACTGCCGGTGGTCCGTTGGGCACCCAGGGCAGGTCACAGGGCGCAATTTGGCGTTGCAGAGACTTGATCAGCGACATGAAATCCCATACCGAGTAAACATGATGTTGCATGAAAATGCGCAGATCCTCAGGCGTGCGCAATGCGGTATAAATGGGATGGGATTCGAGTTCCTGTTGCAGTGGTGCAATATGCTCGAGATTCAGTTGAGTCATGGCTTTTTAAGTCCTTAGGCGATCGTAATGGGACATAGATGTTCGGAGTATTTTTACTTAAATACAATAAACGGTTACGCTTGCGCGGCTCGTTCAATCCAACAGAACGCGGTTGCGCCCAGTTTCCTTGGCGCGGTAGAGCAGATTGTCAGCGGCGATTATCATCGCGTCGATGTTGTCTTGAACCTTGGTGGTCACGCCAATGCTGATGGTGATTGATAGCTTATCGGCGTCGAACTCGAATATTTCTGCCGCCACTTGGCGACGGAAGTGATCGAGGAGTGTCAAGGCGGCCTCGGGCGTGAGATCGGTGGCGATGACGCAGAATTCCTCGCCGCCGAAGCGGGCCACGACATCGCTGTTGCGAAAACGGGTTTTCATCATTTGGCCGACGCGACTTAAAACCTCGTCCCCGGCGTCGTGACCCCAGGTGTCGTTGATGCGCTTGAAATGATCAATATCCAGCATCGCCACCGCCAACGATGTACCCGCGCGATGGGCGCGGGCCACCAACGGCAAGCCCAGACGCAACAACTGCCGGCGATTGTCGAGTCCAGTGAGAAAATCAGTGGTTGCCGCCTGTTCTGCGGTGACCATTTTCTGATAGTTCAGCGCGTTTGCCAGGGCGATGGCGATCTTGGAGGAGAACACCTCCAGTAATTTACGATCACTTGCATCGGGCACGCCCAGCCCCTCGTGCAACAAAGCAACCGTGGCATGGTTATCGCCGTTGCCCAGATAAATCGCGGTATATTCGTCGCCCAGCTGATTCTGGCGCGTTACGAGTGCTTGGCGCGCGAACGCGAGCATGTTCTGGTGCTTGCAGTCGCCATCCATGGTGCAATTTAAACAATCCCTGTATTCGCCCGAGCTGGCCATGATGGTCATATCGTTGCATGACGAGAGGTCTTCGTTCAGCGCGACCGGGCTGCGTTGCATGTAAATGACACCGTTGGGCTGGCATCCCAGGAAGGCGGAAAGCTGCGTGAGCACGCCGGAGGCGAATTGTTGCAGCGAATGCACCTGAAACAGCGTATCGGTACTGTCGAGGATTTTTTCCAACCCATTGCGGGTTTTCTCCAGCGAGACGATGGTTTCAAAGGAACGCAGCGCCGCCATCACGGTGGTGAAGAGTTTTTGTGCCGTCAGTTCGCTCTTGGCTTTGTAGTCGTTGATATCGTAATCGACGATGACGCGCTCTTCCGGAGCCTGGCCGGGTTGACCGGTGCGCAAGATGATGCGCGTGGCGCTGTTACCGAGTTCTTCCCGAATCGTTTTGACTAGGCGCAGACCGGCATCGTCCGTTTCCATCACCACGTCGAGCAAAATGGCTGCGATGTCGCGCTCGCGCTGCAGGAGCGCGTGCGCCTCGGCGGCGGAATAGGCGGACAGGATTGTGATGCCGCGCTCCTTGTAGCGCATCTTGCTGAGAATCATCCGTGTGACAGTGTGTACTTCCACGTCGTCATCAACAACAAGAACATTCCAATTGCGCAAGAGCGATGTCGTGGCGACGGCATTGGCGGACGATTTTAGTTTGAGGGGTGAACCGGGCATGACGGTCAATCCTTAGGAGAAGACGTCGGAAGGACAAGGGGCACGCACATAGCAAATGTTGTGCCTTGATTCGGGGTGCTGCTGAACGTCAGTGTCCCCTTGAGAGACTGGGTGACAAGCGTATACATAATATGAAGACCAAGGCCGCTCCCGCCCTGGCTGCGCTGGGTGGTAAAGAAAGGCTCGAACACCCTCTTATGCAACTCGGGCGGGATCCCCTTGCCATCATCGCTAAATAAAATCTTCACCTGCTTGTCTGTAGTAGTACGTGCTGTGATGGCGATATGGCCCGCTTGATCGGGTTCGAAGGCATGAACCGATGCATTGATGATCAAGTTGGTTAGCACCTGCGAAAAGGCGCCGGGCAGGCTATCCAGTATCAGCCCGGCGGGGCAGTCCACCTGGATTTCGATCGGGGTTTTCTTAAGGCGTGGGTGCAGACTGAGTAATACTTCATCGATATAGATTGCGAGATCAAAGGTACGCCGCTCGCCGCCGGTGCGATCCACAGCGATTTGTTTGAAGCTATGAATCAAATTAGCTGCACGCTCGCTGTTGAGGGACATCAGCCGCGTCGCCTGACGTGCGGTCGCGAAGTAATCGTTCAGCTCTTCCTCGCTGAGCTCTCCAGCCTGATAGGCTTGGTCGATTTTGTGGGTTTCGGATTCGAGATAAGTCGCCGCAGACAGTGTCACGCCGACCGGCGTGTTGATTTCGTGAGCGACACCGGCGACCAAGCTGCCCAGTGCTGCGAGTTTTTCCGTCTGTACCAGTTCTTTTTGTAGTTGACGTTGCAAAGTCAGAGCGGACTCGGCCTGCTGCTTGGCTTCAAGTAGGATTTGCTGGTTGCGTTCCTGTTCGGTCACGTCGCGCAAGGTGATGGTGGCCAGTATTTCCTCGCCTTTAGCGCTATAAGACAAGCTGGCTTGAACACTGATTTCGCGGCCATCGCGCGTCCTGCCTGTCAAAACCTTCCCGACATCCATCGGGCGGTGCTGAGCATTATTGAAAAAGCAATTACGATGCTTTATGTGCTCGCTTCTGAAGCGCTCGGGGATCAGTTGTTCGACCGTCATGGCGAGCAACTCGTCGTGACGATAGCCAAAGAAGCGTTCGGCCATCTGATTGGCGCGAACGATGCGCCCGTCTCGGGCCGCCGTGACCATCACATCGGGAGCAGTGTCGAGCAGGGTGTTGAGCCGTGCCTCGGCCTGGTGGATGGCGTCGTTGGCGGCGACCAACTGACGCAGAAAGCGGAGCAGAATAATGGCCGCAGAGAACATTGCGGAGAGCACTAAAATGCCACCAATGAGCGCAAAACGTACTGCGCTATCGTGCTCGGAGGTTGCCTGACGTTCGGTTTCCCGGGCGCGCTGCTCTGCACGCTTGCTCAGATGAATGAATGCCTGGATGGCTGGGGTGTCATCAACCTTGACGACGGCATCAAGTTCCGCCGCACTGGCGCCGGCGGTCACCATCGACGGGATCTTGGCGTATTTGTCCACATATTCTTCAAACACCAGTCGAATTTGCTCCAGTGCCTGTTTATCTTCCGTGACCCAAAGCAGGTGATCAAGGCGGTCAATTTGTTTTCTGAAGCCGGCGATATCTTCGTCGATTCTGGCCTGATAGCGTGGCAAATCCTGGCGCAGGACGAGATTTTTGAAATTGTGGATAAAACCGCCATAGCCGATATGACGCTGGAGTTCGGACAAGGCATTGCCGATGCTTGTCGCTCGCGTGTTGTGTGTTTCCCAAGCCGTTTCTACGTCAGAAAAGCGCGCCAGGCTGAGCATCCAAAGCAGCAGCGCCACTAACGCAATCATCGTGCCGGATAGGATGATCAGGCGTGCCTGACGGCGGTGATCGTTGGGGTAAAGTTCTTGTTTAGCCACTGACTATCTGCACCACAGCCAGGCGAACAGGGATTGGCCAGTCCAGACCATCAGGCGGTGGTTGTCAGAGCGAAATGATTCAGTATTAGAAACATCCATGCACAGAAGTCACAGCGGGCGTTTGCACAATCCAGCCGGCATCGTCGCAACGGGCAGCAGCTAGGGTTTTCAGTGAGTCGATTTCGGGCACCTGCTGGTGCAGAATGCCGTCACTGAGGCTGTAGATCCATCCGTGAACCACCAGGGGACGCCCTTGCTTCCAGGCATTCTTGACGATGGTGGTGTTACAGACATTGGTTACTTGCTCGGTTACGTTCAACTCGCACAGGCGCTCCAAACGCTCAGCCTCGCTGAGTGGAGCCAGCGCCTCGGCATGAAAGCGACCCACATCGCGGAGATGGCGCAGCCAGTTGTCGATCAGGCCATGATCCTCGGAAGTCAATGCCGCCTTCACCCCGCCGCAGCCATAATGGCCACAGACAATAATGTGCTCGACTTGCAGTACATCCACAGCATACTGAATCACCGACAGGCAATTCAGATCCGTATGCACCACCACATTGGCAATGTTGCGATGCACAAAGACCTCGCCAGGCGGCAGACCGACGATCTCATTAGCCGGCACACGGCTGTCGGCGCAGCCAATCCACAGATAGCGTGGTGACTGCTGCTGCGCCAGCCGGGCGAAAAAATTCGGGGTCTGATGCTTGATCCCCTCGGCCCAGGCACGATTGTTAGCAAACAGATGCGGCAAGGTTTTCAATGGCGTTTCTCGTTAAAGGCGTTCCTTGTCAAACAGGCAGGAGACGAGCGGCAGCAAGCCAACATATCACATCAGGCGAGCAGGGAGCGCGACTCTAGTCTTGCAAAAAATACACGATAGTGTATTATTGTCTCATGGAAAGCACCATGAGTACAGGCAAAGCGGCGAAGCGGCTGGGCGTTTCGGTCAAGACGTTGCAGCGTTGGGAGCGCGAGGGTCGTCTTATTCCCGTGGCGCGCACCGACAGCAATCGCCGTCTCTACACCGAGGATCAGTTGCAAGCGTTCATC
>NZ_NRRS01000085.1 GCF_016583795.1 Rhabdochromatium marinum
ACAGCTTCTGAGTATTATGCAATGTTGCCGCGTGTGAAGCGAATCACTTCGAGGAGCCCGGTGCGGTAGTTCCGCACGCCGGGATCTGTACGGGGGCGGCCGGGTAACTGGCCGTCCTACCGTGATGATCAGGAGCTGCTGAATTCTATTCGGCTTATCCGTGCGGGGCTTGGTCAACTTCAAAACCTAGATGGAACCAATGATTTCTATCATCTGCCAATACTTACCTTGGCGAACGGTTTTGAGCGCTTTATGAAAGTGATTTTGTGCTTCAGGGCGCTGGAAGTTTCAGGGCAATACCCCGGGTCCAATGTTCTTCCATGCGGCCGAAAGGGCCATGATCTGAATTTATTACTCGGCAAAATCAAAGAGGAATGTTTTTTGGATCGCTATGTCGAGAAAATCCCCGTTGCATCTGAGGATCTCGAATACCTCAAAAGTGATGAACTCGAGCAGTTTGTCAGCACTCTCAGCAGCTTCGGCCAATCCGCTAGGTATTATTTCTTGGAGGTTGTTGTGGGGCGCGAACCTGAAACAGCTAATCCGGAAGCAGTTTGGAAGCAGCTTGAAACTTCTATTGCTCTAGGGCGTCCAGACCTGATACGCCTGATCGAGCAAGGTGACAGAACAGGAAAGGTCGGACAGGTAGTTCGCCCGGTGATAGTTGGTAAATTGGAGAGGTGGGCGCGGGCATTGTCGCGGCTCTTCACTATCGGACAAATAGGCGATGAAGCAAAAAGATACGTTGGCTATATTGGCGGGTTCCTACGTCTTCGGGACGAACAGTTTGGCCAAACTCAATACGATCCTTGCGGGCGCGGCTTGTGATCGGGGCGTTGCAGATGACGCCTAATTGGATAGCCAGGGATTTTTCTCCCCCCGGCCTTAACAACACTCTTCGTGCTGATTCGCACGAGGAGTCTCCTTTAGGTTTGAAAGGATCACCTAAGAATGGCGACCTCCAACGCTGGTTACATCACGAACCGCCAGGGCCGATTCACCCGGTGGTGCCATTCAGCCATTGAGCTTCGCCAGGCTCGCTCGTTGCCGAAGGCTCGGGCCTTCACCCTGTCCCACCCATTACAGTGGGTGTTTGGTTACTAGGCTGTCGGCTGACTTCTGTCTCACTCAGCTGACCTCCTTCGTCGGTAGCTCAACTTCGCGTTAGCGCTCGAAAGCATCGTAATGGCCACCAATGGCGAAGATATAGATATGAGTATCGTCAAACTTATATACGAGGCGATCTTTTTGGGTAAGTCGCTTCGACCAAAAGCCCGAAAGGTTGTGTCGAAGAGCTTCAGGCTTTCCCAAACCCGTGGTCGGGTCACCGCGCAACATTTCTTTCAAAATAACGCGCAGATTTTTATGCATCCGTTTATCTTGAAGCCGTAGGTTCTCGTAAACTTCCCATGTTCTACCCTCAAACACCAACGATCTCATCTAACTGCTCTTTGTTGGGGGTATGTCCCGTGCCGGCGTTATGGGTAGCACTGGAATCAGCGATCTGGCGCATAAGGCTGGTGTTTTGTAGCACATAAAGGGTTTCTTGGTCGCGTTCCCAGTCCTCGGCACTAATGACCACGAAATCAGAGCCAGTGCGGAGCTTTACACGGAGAGGAGTGTGGCTTATAGCCACATGTTCTACAAAGCTTTTCAGGCTATCTCGGAATTTATTTACGGTTGTGCTTTCCATATTGTGGGTACTTCAAGTCGTACGGTAATGCCGTACAGTTTAGAGCAAAAGCCCTAAAAATTCCATTCACTCGGACCACAATAAAGTGTCGCTCGTTCCTTAGCGATGCTTTTTATGTCCGGCGATGCGAAGCATTATGTGTTAAAAGGTCTTATGAAAGTAGTCGGTATAGATCACATTGTTCTTACAGTTCAGGACATTGATGCAACAATTCGTTTTTACGAATTGGTGCTGGGGATGACTAAAGAAGTATTCGGTGAAGAAAGGATTGCTTTGAAATTTGGCAATCAAAAAATTAATCTTCATCAATACGGTAAGGAGTTTGAGCCAAAAGCTGATACGCCGACTCCGGGTTCAGAGGATTTATGCTTTATAACAGAAACGAGGCTAGTAGAAGCCATGGAGCATGTCCGAACAAAAGGAGTGGTCATCATTGAAGGTCCGGTGAAAAGAACAGGAGCAACCGGACCAATCAGCTCTTTTTACTTCAGAGACCCCGATGGAAATCTTATTGAAGTTTCCAATTACGATAAAAACACATAAGTGGGTCGCTGGAAGGCGCGAGAGTGCTCACAAGCGCACGCGCGCTGAGTAGCTGAGGGTGGTTGAGCCTTCCGCTGGTATCTCAAGCGTCCAGACGGCGGTGCGGGCGTTGCCTTTTTGGTGTGGCGCGCTTTCTTTCAGGATCTGCCAGTCGCCGGGGAGTTGTTCTTGTACGGTGACTTCGGTAGCGGCGGGCTTGGCGTTGTGGATGACGATCTCAAAAGCACTTTCGTACTCATATTGCCAGGGGCCAGAGCCGGAGCGCTTGTTGAAGTCGGTCTGCTTGCGGCTGGCGGTGATGTCGAAGGACTGGCCGAGCAGGACTTTGACCGTCTCGTTTTTGGGCGTGTGGTCGATGACGTCCTCGCCAATGAACTGCGCATGACCGGCTGAGTCGCGCTTGTAGACGCGCAGGGTGCCGGCCGGCAGCGGTAAGCCCAGGTTGGAGGATTCGTCGTTGGTGAACTCAATAAAAACACTCACATCGAGCGTTTGCGCGAGGTCGCCGAGCGCGCGCTGATAGACGCCGGCACCGCCTTGAATCAGCAGTTCCTTGCGCACGGTGGCGCCGGGCGCGGCGAGCAGGCTGACTTGCTTGGACTGGTTGTCGGCGATGTTGGTTGGTTCTGCCAGGCTATAGAGGTGGTATTCGAACAGGGTTTCTTCCTGCATCGGCGGGGCTGCGTCCATGGTCCGCCGTTCGGCGATGTTTTTGAACAGGGCGACGGGTTCGGGGGCGCGATTCACATCGCCGGCGACCAGTTGCAGCTTGGCGTTGTTGTAGCCGGTGCCGCTGCGGTTCTCCAGCGTGACCCAGCCGGTCAGGTCGAGCTGGGTCTCGTCTTGGTTGAGTTCACCGACATAGTCGGCCTGCCAGCTCAGGCCGCCGGTCAGGTAGCTCAGTTCCAGTGCCTGAGGTTCCGCAGTTGCATTGTCCAGGCGCATCACCAGCGTCGGGCGGTCGCGCAGGTTGCTGGGAATGTCGCGGTAGACGATGCGGTAGGGGAGATGCTGCAGATGCCCGGTTTCGATGCGGTCGCTGAGTTTGAGCACCACCCCCTCATTGGCGGCCAGTACTGTAGCGGTTTCTTCGGTTTGCTCGCCGGTGGTGGGATGGGTGCTGATGAGTCCGACGTCGCGCCCGACGTATTTCTCCAGCAGTGCGCTTGGGGTGAGCAGGTCGAAGTCGAAATTCTGCTCAATGACGCGCGGGGCCTGATCGCCGTTAGGGGTGCGCAATAGCGCCGTTTGCGGTTTGATGTGCGCGCTGACATCACGAAACGCCAGATCAACCCGACCCTCGGGCAGGCGGATCTGGCGCTGATCCTTAATCAGCGCCAGATTGCTGTTATAGATGGTGACTGCGACCTCGGTTTGATCCTCAAGCGTGGTCTGAATTTCATTTACAGGTTCGGCCATGACGACCTCCAGGCTGGCAACTAAGGTGAGTGCGGTGATCCATAGGGGCTGATTGAGTCGTTTGGTTGTGGATGCTGTCATGGTGTGAAAACCTGTGGTGTTGGTGGGCTGTGCGCCTATAATGCCAGCCATTCTTGCCGCAGTGCACGTCGTCTGCGTCATCCAACCGGGCGACTGATCCGAACCTGATGAATCCACTCAAACGCTTGGCGGCGCAGACGGCCGTCTATGGTGTCAGCAGTGTCTTTGGACGCTTTTTGAATTATCTGCTGGTGCCGCTGTTCACTTACAGTTTCGCACCGGCGGCCTACGGGGTGGTGGCAGAGTTCTATGCCTACATGGGCTTTCTGGCGGTGCTCCTGGTGTTTGGTCTGGAGACGGGCTATTTCCGCTTTCGTGCCGATGATCCGTCAGCGGCGATCTCGGTGTATGCGACCGTGGTGCGAACGCTGCTGCTGGCCAATGGGCTGTTTCTGGTGGCGGCTATTGTGTGGCGCCAGCCGCTGGCGGATGTGCTCAGGCATGGGGCGCATCCGGAGTATATCGTCTGGACGGCAGCGATTCTGGCGCTGGATTCGATCGGCGCGGCGGCTTTTGCGCGGCTGCGGGCTGAGCATCGGGCCGGGCGGTTTGCCACCATTAAGCTGCTTGAGATCGGCGCAAACATTGGGTTGAATCTGTTTTTTATCGTGCTGTGTCGCGAGGCTTTTGCAGCCGACCCGGCGTCCTGGCTCGGACGTCTGTGGCGGCCGGAGATTGGCATCGGCTATGTGTTCATTGCCAATTTGATCGCCAGTGTCATCAAGCTGGCGTTGCTCAGTCCGCAGTTGGTCGATGCGGTGCGCGGTTTTGACCGGCAGCTGCTGGTGCGACTGTTGCGCTATTCGCTGCCGCTGGTGGTGGTTGGCATGGCCGGTATCGTCAACGAGATGCTGGATCGGGCGGCGCTTAAGTATCTGCTGCCCTATGACAATGCCACCAACATGGCGCAGCTTGGGATCTACAGCGCCTGTTACAAACTATCGATTTTGATGACGCTCTTTATTCAGGCGTTTCGCTATGCCGGGGAGCCGTTCTTTTTTGCCTATGCCAAGCAACAAGATGCGCGCCTGACCTATGCGCGGGTGCTGACCGGCTTTGTGGTCTTTTGTGTTGTGATTCTGCTTTTCGTGGGGCTGAACCTGGATGTGTTTCAGTACTTTGTCGGGGCACCGTATCGCGCGGGCCTGACGGTGGTACCGCTGTTGCTGATTGCCAATCTGCTGCTGGGCATCTATGTCAATCTGTCGATCTGGTATAAGTTGACCGATCGGACACTGCTCGGCGCCGGAGTGGCGCTGCTTGGCGCTGGTGTGACCGTGGTGATGCTGGTGTGGCTGGTGCCGCGATTTGGCTATCAGGGCGCCGCCTGGGCGCATCTGGCCTGTTATGCGGTGATGGTGCTGCTGTCCTATCTGCTGGGGCGGCGCTATTACCCGGTGCCCTATGATGTGAAGCGGGTGCTGGGCTATCCCTTGCTTGGTGTGCTGATCGTGTGGCTGGATCATCTGTGGTACGCCCCCCGACTGGCCGATGGGCTGGCGCTGGCGCACTGGCCGGTGGCGGCAGCCTGGCTGGTACTGTTCGCGCTGGTGGTGGTGCTGTTTGAGGGGCGGCGGCTGGGGCGCATTGTCGCTGCGGCGCGAATTTGATAACTTGGTAGCTTGCCCCGGGGCGGTTGGCCGTCGCGGATTCTGCTTCCTTCATTCACTCTCGTAAAACAGGCGCTCATGACTAAGCTGATCTTCATCACCGGCGGCGTGGTTTCCTCGCTGGGTAAAGGAATTGCATCGGCTTCCTTGGGGGCGCTGCTGGAGGCGCGTGGACTTTCGGTCACCATGATCAAGCTGGATCCCTACATTAATGTGGATCCTGGCACCATGAGTCCCTTCCAGCATGGCGAGGTCTATGTCACCGACGATGGCGCGGAGACGGATCTGGATCTGGGCCACTATGAGCGCTTTCTGCGCACCCGCATGGGGCGTAACAACAACTTCACTACCGGGCAGATCTACGAGAGCGTGATCCGCAAGGAACGGCGCGGGGATTATCTCGGTCGCACCGTGCAGGTGATTCCACACATCACCGATGAGATCAAGCACAGTATTCGCCTTGGGGCTGGAGACGCCGATATTGCCATGGTCGAGATCGGCGGCACCGTGGGCGATATTGAGTCGCTGCCGTTTTTGGAGGCCATCCGCCAGATGCGCGTCGAACTGGGACGCGAGCATGCGCTCTTTATGCATCTGACCCTGGTACCCTTTATTCGTACGGCCGGGGAGATCAAGACCAAGCCGACCCAGCACTCGGTGAAGGAATTGCGCTCAATTGGTATTCAGCCGGATATTCTGCTGTGCCGTGCCGAGCGCAATCTGCCCGATGATGAGCGGCGCAAGATCGCGCTGTTCACCAATGTGGCCGAGGATGCGGTCATCTCAGCGATCGATGCCGACAATATCTATCGCATCCCGGCCCTGCTGCATGCGCAGTGTCTGGATGAATTGGTGGTCAAGCAGTTTGGGCTGGAGGTGCCGGCGGCTGATTTGTCCGAATGGGATGCTGTGCTGCGCGGCTTCGATACCCCGCGCGATCAGGTCGTGGTTGGCATGGTTGGCAAGTATATGGATCTGACCGAGGCCTACAAGTCGCTGTCGGAGGCTCTGGCTCATGCCGGCGTGCATGCTGAGGCGCAGGTGGAGATTCGCTATCTGGACTCCGAGGACATTGAGCGCTCCGGCACCGAGTCCCTGGCGGGGTTGGATGCCATTCTGGTGCCGGGTGGTTTCGGCGAGCGCGGCATTGAGGGCAAGATCGCGGCGGTGCGCTATGCTCGCGAGCAGCGGGTGCCCTATCTGGGCATCTGTCTGGGCATGCAGGTGGCGGTGATTGAATACGCCCGCAACGTCGCCGGATTTGATGGGGCGCACAGCACCGAATTTGTCAGCGATACCGCGCATCCAGTGATTGCGCTGATTACCGAATGGGAAACTGAGCAGGGCGCACGCGAGCGTCGTGATGCCAGCGTCGACAAGGGCGGCACCATGCGGCTGGGTGGGCAGAATTGCCGGCTGGAGCCGGGCAGCCTGGCGCGAGCTGTTTATGGTAAACCCCAGGTTCGCGAGCGCCACCGGCATCGCTATGAATTTAATAATCAATATCTGGACCGTATGAAGGATGCCGGGATGCGTTTCTCCGGCTGGTCGCTGGATGGTCGTTTGGTGGAGATTGTCGAAATCCCCGATCATCCCTGGTTCATAGGTTGTCAGTTCCATCCTGAGTTCACCTCGACCCCGCGTGATGGGCATGCACTGTTTCGCTGCTTTATTGAGGCAGCGCGGGCGTTTCGGCGTGCGCGCGGATAAAAGATTTACGCACATTCGATGAACCTGTGCGGTTTTAAAGCTGGCCTGGATCAGCCGCTGTTTTTAATCAGCGGCCCTTGTGTGATCGAAAGCGAAGCGCTGGTGTTGGACATGGCCTCGGAACTCAAGGCGATCACCGAGGCGTTGGGGATTCCGTATATTTTCAAGGCTTCGTTTGACAAGGCCAATCGGTCATCCATTGATAGCTTTCGCGGATTAGGCTTGGAGGCCGGGCTGCGCATTTTGGAGCGGGTGCGCTCCGACATTGGCGTGCCGGTGCTGACCGATGTGCATGAGGATACCCCCCTGGCTGAGGTGGCGGCGGTGGTCGATGTACTGCAAACCCCAGCTTTTCTGTGTCGGCAGACCAATTTTATTCAGGCGGTGGCATCCCAGGGCAAGCCGGTGAACATTAAAAAAGGCCAGTTTTTGTCGCCTTGGGACATGGCGCAGGTGGTGCGCAAGGCGCGTGCGACCGGGGCCGAGCAGATTCTGGTGTGTGAGCGGGGCGTGAGCTTCGGCTACAACAATCTGGTCTCGGACATGCGGGCATTGGCTGTGATGCGCCAGACGGGCTGTCCGGTGGTCTTTGATGCCACCCACTCGGTGCAACTGCCCGGCGGGCAGGGGCATGCCTCGGGCGGGCAGCGGGAATTCGTGCCGGTGTTGGCGCGTGCCGCAGTGGCCGCAGGCGTGGCCGGGATCTTCATGGAAACCCACCCGGATCCGGCGCAGGCCAAAAGTGATGGTCCGAATGCCTGGCCGCTGGGGCGTATGCGCGACTTGCTGGCGACCCTGGTTGGGATCGACCGTTTGGTCAAGGCCGGTGATCTGGCCGAAACCGCGCTGATGGGATAACCCATGGTCACTGGCCCCCCAGGCTCTATTGGCCCCATGCCTAAACCGATTTTTCATCTAACCATTTGGAGTTTAAACCATGTCTGAAATTGTCGAAGTCCGTGCACGGGAGATTCTCGACTCGCGCGGCAATCCGACTGTCGAAACCGATGTGATCACCGCTGATGGCGCCATTGGCCGCGCGGCGGTGCCCTCGGGAGCCTCGACTGGCTCGCGTGAGGCGCTGGAGCTGCGCGATGGTGACAAGTCCCGCTATGGTGGCAAGGGGGTGCGTAACGCCTGCGCTAACATTGGCGGTGAGCTGCGCGAGGCGGTGCAGGGCATGGAGGTCTCGGACCAGACGGCGCTTGATGAGCGCATGATTGCGCTTGATGGCACTGAAAACAAAGGTCGCTTGGGGGCCAACGCCATCCTTGGGGTGTCCATGGCGGCGGCTCATGCGGCGGCGCAGGAGAAGGCTCTGCCGCTGTATCAGTATCTTGGTGATGGCAACTACCGGCTGCCGGTGCCCATGATGAATATCATCAACGGTGGTCAGCATGCCGATAACAGCGTCGATTTTCAGGAATTCATGATCCTGCCAGTGGGTGCGTCCAGCATTCGTGAGGCGGTGCGCTATGGTGCCGAAGTGTTTCATGCGCTCAAGGCGGTGCTGAAAGGGCGCGGGCTGGCCACCTCAGTCGGTGACGAGGGCGGCTTTGCCCCCGATCTGCCGTCGAATGAGGCCGCCATTGAGGTGATTCTGGAAGCCATCGGCAAAGCCGGTTTCAAGGCCGGGCAGGATATTTATCTTGGCATGGACGTGGCGGCTTCGGAGTTCTATCAGAACGGGCGCTATGAACTGACAGGCGAGGGTCGCAGCCTGGATGCCGCTGGTATGACCGATCTGCTGCTCGACTGGTGCGCCAAGTATCCGATCATCACCATCGAAGACGGTCTGGCCGAAGGTGATTGGGATGGTTGGAAAGATCATACCGAGCGCCTCGGTAGCAAGGTCCAACTGGTGGGGGATGATCTCTATGTCACCAACACCAAAATTCTTCAGGAAGGTATCGATAAGGGTATCGCCAATTCCATTCTGATCAAGGTCAATCAGATTGGCACCCTGACTGAAACCCTGGCCGCCATCAAAATGGCCCACGATGCTGGCTACACGGCGGTGGTGTCGCACCGCTCGGGTGAGACCGAGGACACCACCATTGCTGATCTGGTTGTCGCTGCCGCGACCGGGCAGATCAAGACCGGCTCGCTGTCGCGCTCGGATCGGGTGGCCAAATACAACCAGCTGATGCGCATTGAGGATCAGCTGGGCGATGGGGCGGTGTATGCCGGACGTGGTGCCTTTAAGTATTTGTAATCGAAGGTTTCGGCTCCAAGGCGGCGCCTTGTGACTCCCTTGCGCTGGCTGGTGGTTGCCCTGCTGGCCCTGTTGGGGCTGCTGCAATATCGCTTGTGGGTGGGTGATGGCAGCCTGGCGCAATTGCACACGCTGAAATTTCAGATTGCCGAGTATCAGGTTGAGCTTGAGCGCCTGCGGGCACGCAACCAGGCGTTGATTGCCGAGGTCGAGAGTCTGAAGAACGGTCTGGAAGCCATTGAAGAACGGGCACGGTTCGATCTTGGCATGATTCAGGACGGCGAAATGTTTCTGCAGGTGATCGAGAAACCGTCCCCTGCGGCAGCGCACCGGAGGGGCGCGCCATGACTTCCAAAGCCCAGACCCAAGCGGCGGAGAGCATGGGCGCTAAGGAGCAAACCGTCTGCTGGGCGCTGATTCCTGCGGCCGGGGTCGGGCGGCGTTTCGGCGCTGCCGTGCCCAAGCAATACCTGGAGCTGAAGGGGCGCCGGGTGATCGATCATGCCGTGGCGCGGTTGTTGGAGCATCCGCGTATCCGTGGCTGCGTTTTAGTGTTGCACCCCGAGGATCCCTATTGGCCGGAAGGCCCCTATGCGTCCCATCCAGCAGTGTGGCGGGCCGAGGGTGGAGCCGAACGCTGTCATTCGGTACGCAATGGCTTAGACGCGCTGGCGCCGCAGGCTGATGAACAAGACTGGGTGCTGGTGCATGATGCTGCACGGCCCTGTTTGCGTCGCGCGGATCTGGATGCGCTGCTGGCGGTGCTGGATGCGGATGAGCCGGTGGGCGCGCTGTTGGCGGTGCCGGTGCATGACACCGTCAAGCGGACTCAAGCCGATGCCGTGCGAGTGGCTGAGACGGTCCCGCGCGCAGATCTCTGGCGTGCTTACACGCCGCAGGCGTTTCGTCTTGGAGCCTTGCGGCAGGCGCTGGATCGCGCCTTGGAGCGTGATCAGCTGGTGACCGATGATGCCAGCGCTATGGAACTACTCGGATGGTCGCCGCGCCTAGTGGAAGGTCACAGCGATAACATCAAGATCACACGACCCGAGGATTTAGCCTTGGCGCAATTTTATCTGTCGCAACAAGAGGGTTGAGCGACTCACATGCCCGATTCACGCGCTAACCGAGCCGATGGCTGAATGAGGCCAAGGTGTTGCTTTGCTGAGAAACTCCAGGCTCGCTGCTGCGTTTAAGCTCAAACGCAGCAGTGGACGCTGGATAGCCTGAGCTTACTGACCCAAGGACAACAGCTCACCCAACCGCAGGAACACCGTCTCACCGGGAGCGTCATCGACACCGTCGTTGTCGGTGACGGCATACGCCTGGCCGTCAACGGCGATGGCGAAGCCTTCGAGCTTTTCAGCCGTCCAAACGCTGTTGGCCGCGATCTGGTCGGTCAGGTTAGCGACTAGAGTCTTGCCGATGGTGTCGAGTGACTGACCGTAGGGTTTGAACTGAGCCGTGCCCATCTCAAGCCGGAAAATGGCTTTCAACTCGGCGTTGGGCGGGCTGCTGTCACCCCAACCTTTGTCGCGTTCAATGACATAGAGATCCTGGCCAAAGGCGGTGATGCCAGACAGGCCAATCCAGCCGCCGTTGCCCTCGGGTTCTTGTGGATAGTGCACAAAGCCCCACTGGCCGGAAGCCACCTCGTAACGACCGATCTTGGTTTGCACCTGATCCAAATCGCCCTCGTCAGGCCAGGCGCGCTGAATGGCGACATAGACCTGCTCATTGCCTGGCGCGCCGGTCACGGCAATGCCTTCAATGCCATTGCCGCGCCGCTGATCCACCAGATCTGCGGGTAAGGGAATGGTCCGCAGGACGTTGCCCGTGTTGGGATCGACCTGCAATACCAGATTGTCCCGGCCGCCAGGCGTTTGCCCCTCGCTGCCGAGCCAGAACGTGCCATCGGCGCCCACCGCGATGCCTTCAAGATCCAGCGCATCGGTGGTGTTGACTTCCAGGCGGCTGGTGATCACGGCTGGTTGCTGGGAGACATCCAGGCTGTAAACAAACCCTTTGGCGAGGAAGGAATCGCTCACGCTGTAGAGGCGGTGTGGATCTACCGGGTCGGCGACTAGATCCGACAGTGCCACCCAGGGAATCGGCAGGCCGTTGGCGTCATTCGCCGAGACAAGGCCGGGATACCCTGCCGGTGCGTTCTGATGGGCAAAAATGTTGATCATGGTTGGAATGCCCGCGTCAAACACGGCTGTTTCCGTTGCGGCGATGAACAGCTCACGTGCGGGAATCGCCTTTAAGCCTTCCGGGCCAATCCCGGTCGGCAGCACCTGCAGCAGTTGCGCGCCCTCACGACGACTCAAGCGGTAGACGCCCACGGCATTGGAACGCTCGGAACCCACAAACAGCAGGTGTTGGCGACCATAATAACCGTACTCCACCGCCTCTGGTTCAACGCCTTTATTCTCGGAACGGCCTTCATTGTAATGGCCGAGCCGAACCAGTTCGTGCTCAAAGGAGGCATAGGATTCAAACACCACGTTGCCGTTGGTGTCGAAAACAGTAAAGCCGCGACTGCCGCCCTCCTCGCCGAGCGCATCCTCATAGTCGCCCTCATTCGCTGTGGCCAGAAAGCGGTTGCCGATCCAGGTCACCGCATCAGGCTCGCGTCTTTTCGTGATTGCGGTATTGAGCTGAATGAGATCGTCTTCCACGGTATCAATCTGGGTCAGATCAACGGAACCGGCGGGAAAATGCCCACGAATAGCGCCGCTTGGCAGGTCGAAGATCACAATGTGGTTGTTCTCCTGCAAGGTGACCACGGCCTGGTTGGCCGCGTTAATATCCACGAATTCCGGCTCAGGATCGTCAGCGGCAAAGAGTCCGGGCAGACCGATCATGGTCTGGGCATCGCGAGCACTCCAGCGGTTGAGATCGACAATCACCAGTTTGCCGGGCATTGGCGCGCCGGTTGCGATCAGGTCCCCATCGACACAGGCCGGCTGACCGGCACCCTGAGGGATCAGGCCACTACCGATGTCTTCATTGCGTTCATTCTCGATCACCACGGCGGCATAGCGGCCATCGGGCGACACGGCAATGGAATCAGGCTGACCGCCGAGGTCGATCTCCCCGGAGATCGCGCGGGTTGTGTTGTCGATCACCACCAGCTTGCCGCTCCAGTCGGCGATGTAGTCGACCGTCTCACCATCACAGTCGATGGTTGCCATGGTTGAGGTGTTCACACCTGCCAAGGCCAGGCCACCATGAACGGCGACGCTGGTTGGCTCGCCGCCGACATTCACAACACCGGCCGGCTGGGGATTGGCCGGATCGGAAATGTCCACGTAACCGATGAGCTGGGATGCAGAATCAGTATAGACCAGGGTGAGGCCATCCTCGGTGACATCGACGATTTCCGCCACCCGGCTGATCACTTGCTGATCCGAGCTGCGATTGCGGGTGACATCGAAACTGGCCAGGTGCTGGAAGCTGGAATCAGCGGCCTGAAGAGCTGGGATGGCCGCCAGACTCAGGGTGGCGCTTGCAAGTATTCGGTGCAGGTGCAATGGCTGGAAGCATTGCAGTGTTTGGATTGGATTCATTCGGACCACCATGATTTAAGTGTTTCCCGTGTCTGAAAAAAACACAGATCATAGCAATGGGATGTTAACATCCGATGTCAATTCCACCGACAGACGCCAGCGCATCCCCTGGAAGGTGATCACCCGGTCGTCGACAAAGCCGCCGTCATCGCAGCAGAAGATGTCACCGCCCCGATGGCGGGCAAGTGCTTCGGCAAAGCACGTCAATCGCCGCCTCGCGGCCTGGATGCAAGACTGCGGGATGCGCGCTTGGATGGGCAGGAGGGCTGTCGCCATGGTATCTTTCACGCCCGACGAGGTAGCCAATACAGGGGAGGAAGGCGAATCGTGTTAATTGGTCAAGGTCTGGACGTGCACCGCTTTGCCACCGGGCGGCAGTTGGTGTTGGGCGGGGTGGAGATTGCCCATGAATTCGGCCTGGAGGCCCACTCCGATGGCGATGTGGTCATCCATGCGCTCTGTGATGCCCTGCTGGGTGCGGCCGGGTTGGGTGACATCGGTCATCATTTTCCCGATCAGGATCCGGCCTTTAAGGACATCGACAGCCGCATGCTGTTGCGCCGGGTGATGGAAGCGCTGGCCGGGCAACAGCTTTTTGTGGTCAATGCCGATCTGACCATCGTTGCCCAGGCGCCCAAGCTGGCCCCGCACATTCAGGCCATGCGCACCATCCTGGCCGAAGATCTCGGCTGCCCGCTGGCGCGGGTCAATGTCAAAGCCACCACCAGTGAGCGGCTCGGCTTTACCGGGCGCGGTGAGGGCATTGCCAGTTTCGCCGTGGTGCTGTTGCAGCAGGTCACCGATGGCGCCGATCACCTTTGAGTGTTTGCCCAGAGCCCATGGCGCGCCGCTGCTCCAGGCAGTGCTGCGCGCCTGCCCGCAGGATTTTCGCGTCACCGAAACTCTGAGCTTTACGCCCGAGGATCGCGGCTCGCACTGGTTGCTAAAGGTGCGCAAAACCGGCGTCAATACCGAATGGGTCGCCCGTCAACTCGCGCGCCTGGCACAGCTTCCGGCGCGTGATGTCGGCTATGCTGGGCTCAAGGATCGCCATGCGGTGGCCGTGCAATGGTTCTCCCTGCCCTTGGGCGAGGCTCCGGCGCCCGACTGGTTGGCCTTGGCCGGGGAGGGCATTGAGGTTCTGGAGATCCGGCGCCATGGGCGCAAACTCCGGCGCGGGGCGATCCGGGACAATGCCTTCGAGATCACGCTGCGCGATCTGAGCGGCGATCTGGCCGCGCTGCCGCAGCGCCTGGCACAGATTCGCGACCAGGGGGTTCCGAACTATTTCGGCCCCCAGCGCTTTGGCCATCAGGACGCGAATCTGCGCGGGGCTCAGACGCTGTTCAGCGCTGATGGGCGTGGCGCGCGGCTGTCGCGGCATCGGCGGGGGTTGTTTTTGTCCGCCGCGCGCGCGGCGCTGTTCAATCAGGTGCTAGCGCAGCGGGTGGAGGCGGGGCACTGGAACCGGGCATTGCCCGGGGAGCGCCTGCAACTGGCGGGCTCTCAGGCGCATTTTCTCGCCCCGGAGATTGATGCCGAGCTCATGCAGCGGGTGTCGAGCTGGGATCTGTCACCGACCGGCCCCTTATGTGGTGCGGGTGAGCCACTGGTCAGCCAGAGCGTGGCGGAGCTGGAAACTGCCGCCCTGGCCGCCTGGACGGACTGGATTGCCGGGCTGGCACGCGCCGGGCTGCGCCAGGAGCGGCGTGCCTTGCGGGTGCAGGTCGCTGATCTTGATGATGCGCTTGAAGGCGAGCAGTCACTGCGGCTGCGTTTTCGCCTGCCCGCTGGCGCCTATGCTACGGCGGTGCTGCGCGAACTCGGCGATTGCAACGAATCCGGCCGCGATTGACGCCGCTCAGATCAGCCCCGGCGCCGGCGTTGTGATTTGGCCGGATTGCGCAGCAGGACATAGAGGGCGCCGGTGCCGCCATCCCGGTTGGGGGTGGAGCAAAAGGCCAATACCTCTGCACGCAGACGCAGCCAGTAGTTGAGCTTGCGCTTGAGCACCGGCTGGCGATCTGGGGAGCGAGAACCTTTTCCGTGGATGATTCTGGCGCAGCGCACGCGTCGCAACCGACAGTCGGCCAGGAATTCGCGCAACGTCGCCTCGGCATAGGCGCTGGTGAGGCCGTGCAGGTCCAGTTCGAGATCGACTGGAATCTGCCCGCGCTGGAGTTCGCCCAGCACCCGGTGCTGCACGCCGGGTCGGACATACAGCAGGTAGTCCGGGGTGTCGAGTTCATGTTCCGACAGCGAGCCGGCCGGGGCTTCTTCGGCCTCCGGCTCACGTGGGCGCGGAATGGGGGGCGGGCGCTCCCGATAGGCCACAGGAGCCTCGTATTCCAGGGGTTGGGCATCATCGACGGCTTGCCGAAAAAGCTCCAAATCAGCCTCTTGAACCGGTTTTTTCATCTGATGTGTGATAGATTGAACTTCTCGGCTCAGGCAGTATAACAAGGGATGTCCGCTGGGCCTCAAGCCTCAGGTGCCGGTATTGCGTTTGCAGACATCAACTACCCCGGCCTAAAGGCCGGAGCTTGAAAAAGCTCGGTTGACCAGGGCAAGCGGTGAGAACCCGCTCCGTGCATCACAGGTCGTCAAGACCCACTCCGGGATGCTTCCTCAGTCCCGGACCCTGGAAGATCAGGATCATGCTGGCGAAAGGCAAAGCGCCGAAGGTGTTGATCGCCGCCGCGAGGCGGGAGCCG
>NZ_NRRS01000086.1 GCF_016583795.1 Rhabdochromatium marinum
CATGACATTGGGATGGCTCAGCGCTTGAGCAATCCGCTTTGAGATCGGCGATGAGCGCTTCGAGCATCTCGCGCGCGAGGAATAACGGATGGCTCCTCTTTGGTAAATAATCTTCCGGGACGGGACACCCCTAGCCCAAAAAACCTGTCGTTATTGTGCCTTAAAAGCGTTTATTTAGTACAGGGCTCGTAGCCCTACCGGGCATTGCCAACTCAACGGTTTGGCCTGCATGATACCTTTCGATTTCCTTCGCCGATCTCTATGAGACCGTCAGAGGTTTGAAGTGCCTGAGCAACGCCAAGCAATCGGGCCGGCCACTCCTTGTTCCACCAGTTCTTACTGACCGCCTTGCGGCGTCGGCCAATTTCTTTACCCTTAAACATTTCACTTTCAAGATTATAGTGGATCCCATGTCCCCTGTGATCCCAAAATCCTGGGATTGTCAGGGACTGACATCGCTTTAAATCGCTAACACCCATAATTTGACTTATTATTCCACTAAAACAATGGCTTGCCAGGTCGCTTCGCGAGTTTCCCCGGACAGTAGTGCCCGAGATTAACTGATAGGCGGTGAGGTCTACTTTGTCAGATTTACTCCAGCGCCGCTTCAGCCCGCCGGGCATGAGAGTTCTTGGTCTGCTGGCGAAGTCGATGGCGCTTGGCGATGATCTAGACCAGTTCTTCGGCCGTGAGTTGGCGCCGGGGTAAGAGATGCTCCAGAGCCGTGACCAGATCGTTGATCGGCAGCATGGGCCACTGAGTTTGGCCCTGGATCTTCTGTTTGAGCAGGAACAACGTTGCTACCATCACCAAGGCCATGTGGCGGTGCTAGACACTTAGTTCGGGACGCGGTTCAGACCTGTCCCGCTTTCAACTGCTCCCGGATCCATCGGCACATGGGATCCTTGTGAAACCGCTCGTGCCAGTAGAGGTGGGCGTAAATGACCTCTTTGGTGGTGTGCAGCGGGGCTTCGCGGACCACCAGATTGCGGCCTCGGGCGAGTTCCTTGGCAAACCGGCGCGGCAGGCGGAAGACGATGTCGCTGCGCTCGCAGAAGGCGGGGATGGAGGCAAAGCTGGAGAGCCGCAGGGGCTGGTTCAGCCGTTCACCCGGCGACAGCTGGCCCTGCTCGATGAGATGCTTCTCTAACAGGCCGCCGCCACGTCCGGTGAGCGATACCAAGCCGTGGCTGGCCGCCGCGATGCGCTCAAGGGTCAGCGGACCCTGTGCAAGCGGATTGTCCTTGCTCATCACCAGGGCGAAGTTCAAGGGGGCGAGACGGAGGCTGTGGAGCTGCGCGGTGCTCGCGCTGGGCTCGAATGGGGTGACGACGAAGTGGACCTCGCCGCGTTCGAGCGGACCGAAATGGTCGCGCGGCTCGCTGTTCACCTCCAGCACCATGCCGGGAGCCAGCTGGCGCATCCGCTCGAACAGCGGCGGGAGGAACCAGCCGACCTCCGGCTCCGGGCCGTAGAAGCGGACTACCTGGGTCGAGGTGGCCGGATCGAAGACGGGCCGAGAGACGAGGTGCTCGGCCTCATTCAGCCAGCGGCTCAGTTCCGGCAGGAGTGCCTCGGCGCGCGCGCTGAGCTCAAATCCGCGCGGGGTGCGGACCAGCAGCGGGTCGTCGAACATGGCGCGCAGCCGCTGCAGGGCGCGGCTCACGGCGGGCTGGCTCATGCCGAGCTGCTCGCCAGCGCGCGAGACATGACGGTCCTCGAGCAGCTGTCTCAGGACGACGAGCAAATTCAGATCCAGGGTACGCAGATTCGTCATATGAATAATTAGTATCTCCGCTATGCATTGGACGCATAGAGGCTCTCAGCCTAGCCTGTCGCGTTCGAATTTAACCGCCGTCGTTCGACGGCCAGCCAATCTGCGGAGATATGACCATGACATTCGATTCGCCCACCCGGCTCAGTCCGAACACCATTGCTCTGCATTGGATCGTCGCGCTTATGATGATCGGCCTGCTGGCCGTCGGGGTCTACATGACCGAGAACGGCGTCTATGCGCTCTACCCCTGGCACAAGTCGCTCGGGGTCCTCATCGCCCTGTTCGTGGTCCTGCGCGTGGTGTGGCGCATGCTCAACGGCTGGCCCACGGCGGTTGGGAACTATACGTCCATTGAGAAGCGGCTGGCGAAGATCGTGCACTGGGTGCTCATCGTCGGAACGGTCCTGATGCCGATCTCCGGGGTCATGATGTCCGGCATGGGCGGACATGGCGTCTCCTTCTTCGGGCTCGAACTGATCGCGCCCAATCCGGATCCGGCCAATCCGCAGGAGGTTTTGCCGCTCAACGCGACGCTGGCCCAGATCGGTCATCTGGTGCATGGCTGGGTCGGCTATCTTCTGATTGGCGCCATCGTCCTGCATCTGGTGGGCGCGCTGAAGCACCATCTCATTGATCGAGACGGCACTCTGAGACGCATGCTTGGCAACGAGGTGCAGGTGGCATCCTGATGCGACTGGACCCATCTCGGGATGGGTCCGTTCAGTCGGCCACCGCCACCGCGGGCCGACCGCGCATTCGGGGGCTCGATCAATCGGGCCGGTGGGCCAGCAGACGCGAGGAGTTGAGCAGGATCCCTAGGGTGTGGCTGATGTGGATGATGCCGCCCATGGCGGGCGATAGGATGCCGAGCGCGCCTAGAACGACCCCGGCCAGGTCGGTGACCACGGCGAAGGCATAGTTCTGATCGGCGGTGCGCAGGGTGCGGTCGCTGAGCCGGCGGATGGCAATCAGCTTGCGCACGTCGCTGTCGGCGAGCGCGATGTCGGCGATCTCGATCGCGACCTCGGAGCCGCCGGCCCCCATGGCGATGCCGATCTCGGCCTCGGAGAGGGCCAGTGCGTCGTTGACGCCGTCCCCGACCATCACCAGAGATCCATGATCCCGGCGCAGCTGCCGCACCACCTCGGCCTTGTCCTGTGGCAGCAGTCCGGCGTGACAGGAGTCCAGACCCAGCTCGCGGCTCAGTCCCTCGGCCACGGCCGGCTCGTCGCCCGAGATCAGACACAGATGGGTCACCCCCTCGGCGCGCAGTGCCTCCAGCGTCTCGCGGACGCCGGGACGCAGCTGGTGACGGATCCCCAGCACGCCCAGCACCTCGCGGTCCAGCGCCACGTAGACGCTGGTCAGTCCGCGCTCGCTCATTTCCTCGGCCGCGTGACGCAGACGCCGGTTCAAGCGCAGACGCTCGGACTCGAGCAGACGGGCGTTGCCGAGCAGCACGGTGCGCTCCCGCACCTGGGCCTTGACGCCCTGTCCGAGCAGATGCTCGCTCAAGGCATGCTGCTCGGGCTCGACGCCCTGGTCCCTGGCGTGCTCCACGATCGCATGGGCGAGCGCGTGCGGGTTGTGCTGCTCCGCCGAGGCGGCCCAGAACAGCAGTTCTTGCGCATCCTCGGCCACCACTTCGGCGACCTCCGGGGTCTCGGTGGTCAGGGTGCCCGTCTTGTCGAAGCACCAGCATCGGGCGCCGCCGATCTGCTCCAGATAGATGCCGCCCTTGACCAGGATCTGACGGCGCGCAGCATTGTGGATGGCCGCGCTCACGGCCGTGGAGGCGGCGAGGATGGTCGAGCAGGGACAGGACATCACCAGCATGACCGTCAGCGCCCGGCTCAGGCTCCGGGTGAGCACCAGGGTGCCGAGGGTCGAGATCGTACCGAGCTTCAATAGACGGGCCGCCAGGACGTCGGCGCGTTCCTGCAGCGGGGCCTTCTGGTCGAGCGAGGCATCGACCAGTGCCGCAATACGGGCCAGATAGGTGTCCTCGCCGACCTCGCACGCCCGTACATAGAGCACGCCCTGTTCGAGATAGCTGCCGGCGAAGACCCGCTCGCCCTGGGTCTTGTAGACCGGCTCGGCGCGGCCGGTGATGGCCGCCTCGCTCAGCTCCGCCGCGCCCTGTTCGATCTCGCCGTCGACCGGGATCTTCTCGCCGGTGCGGATCACCACCAGGTCGCCCGCCTTCAGCTCCGCCACTGGGGTGAGGATCTCGGCGCCGTCGATCACCACCCAGGTGTCCTTGATGGACAGGGAGAGCATGCGCCGGATCTCGCGCCGCGAGCGGTTCGCTACATAGGTCTCCAGCAGCCGACCGCCGTGGAGCACGAAGATGATCTCGAAGGCGGTCAGTGCCTCGCCGACCAGGATCGCCAGGAGCAGCGAGAAGGCCAGGAACTGGTGGATGGTGAAGCGCCGCTCGGTGAAGGTCTCGTGCCAGGCATCGCGCAGCAGGGGCAGGGCGCCGACCAGGGCGATCAGCCCGGTCGGACTCAATGCGGACTGGGCCACGGGGCGTTTCAGGACATGCTCGCGGATCAGCACGTATCCCAGATAGCCGCAGAGCAGACCGAAGCCGAGCAGACGCCAGAACCAGGAGCCGCTCTTCTTGTCTCTTTGTGTTGCCTGCCGGCAGCCGCGACATTGGATGCCAGCATCGGTCTCCGCATCCGCAGGCTCGGCACACAAGGGATCGCGCAGGATGGCGTCGATCATGGACCTGAGCGCGGCCGCATCGATTAGGGATTCCTGATAACGCAGGGCCAGGGATGCGCAGCCCGGATTGCAGCTCACCTCCAGTACGCCCTCAATCCCGTTGAAATGACGCTCGAATCTTGAGGCCAAGGCATGATTCTGTGTCAGCGGCTGGATACGCAGCCGCACGCGTCCAGGTATCTGGTGACGTGTCTGGATCATGCTTCTTATCTCCTTGCTGCGCTCCGGTGCGACTGCGAATGGACTTGTAACGATAATGATTGGCGTTTGGTGGCTGGGTCGCATTGACATCGCGCAATCAAATCGAAATCCGTTGTAGGCCGTCGCCGATCAACCCGCCTCGGCCGAAGTCGCCCCACACCAAAACCAAATTTGACAACCGGTATTGATATTGTAAACTGGTTACTATATTGCAACCAGTTACCAATGAGGGCCGCATGTCAGAAAGCACGCCGGAGCAAATTACCCAGGTCGTGGTGTCGATCTTTCGCACCCACGGGCGCTTAATCGAGTGGGGCGACCGGTTCGCGGCACCTTTCGGACTGACCAGCGCACGCTGGCAGATGCTCGGTGCCCTGGCGTTCTTGGAGCAGCCCGCGTCGGCCCCGGCAATTGCCCGGCAGATGGGCGTGACCCGGCAGGGGGCCAACAAGCAACTGACGTTGCTCGAGAAGCAAGGACTGGTGCGCAAAGGCGCCAACCCCGCGCACAAGCGCTCGCCGCTGTTCGCGATGACCGAAGACGGTCAACGCACCTACCGCGCAATCCAGGCCGCCTGGCAAGCGCATGCCCAGGCCCTGTGCTCGGACATTCCCGCTGCCGACTTAGAGGCCACTTTGCGCACGCTTCAGACGGTGGACACGCTTCACCAAGCCCCCGAGGAGGACGCCGATGAGGCTTCGGTCGCATCCGCAACTGTTCGGCGCTCATTGAGCCGTGCCTGCGCACGCCATGAAAAGGTATAGCGTCATACGATGTGCTGTTGGGTTATGTGCGACCCTCATCGGCGCCGCCCTGAGCGGCTGCGATGGGGCGACCACTTCGGTCGATACAAAAGCACAGCCACGCGTGATCGCCTGGGCTCCTGTGCAGGCCGCTGCAGAATCCTGGCGCTACCCATTTCCGGGCGTGGTGCGCGCTGTGCAGCGCGCGCCGCTGAGCTTCGAGGTTGGCGGGCGGATTGAAGCTCTGTCGGTTGACGTCGGCGAGGGCGTCCTTGCCGGCCAGGTGCTGGCGCGTCTCGCCAGCACCAGCTACCGGCTCGCCTTTGAAGCGCGCACGGCGGCGGTTGACGAGGCTGTGGCCCAGTTGCGCGAAGCCGAGCAGCAGTTCAGGCGCCAGCAGGATTTACACGGACGCGCCTCGGCGTCGGAAGCGGCGCTGGATGAAGCCTTGGCAGCGCGCGCTACCGCCCAAGCGCGCTTGGCCGTCGCGCGAGCTGAGCGCCGCAATGCCGAGAAGGCGTTGCGCGATACGGTGTTGCACGCACCCTACGCAGGTTGGGTCGCGAGCCGCTCCGCCGAGCCGCAACAACAAGTCATCGCGGGCGAAACCGTCCTCGAGTTGCAAGGAGAAGCGCGTGGATTCGAGGTTTTGGTCTCGATCCCCGAGACCCTGGTGGTACGGCTCGAGCGGGAGGATGTGGCGCCGGTGAGCGTTGCCGCCTGCCCCGGAAAGACACTGCGCGCCCGCGTCGCGGAAATTGGCACTCCCAACAATCGCAACAGTAGTTTTCCAGTCACCCTGCGCTTGGCGTCTGCGGACTGCGCGCTCAAGCCCGGCATGACGGCAGAAGTCATGATCGCCGATCGTCTTGACGTCCCACATCAGCCAGGCACCGGAGCGGCGACCCGCATTCCACTAACGGCCTTCTTGGGGGGAGACGGCGAGACCCAGCGCGCCTTCGTGTTTGTTCCCGACAGTGCGGACAGTGCCTTGGGCGTGCTAGAAGCACGCGACATCCAGATTGAACAGCTTACGGCGGAGGGCGCCTTGGTACGGGGCGGACTCACGCCTGTTGAGATCATCGCCACGCGCGGACTGGCCTTCTTGCGCGATGGGCAGCGCGTGCGTCGGCTCGTCAGCGCCAGTCCGACCGAGCGAGTCGCGCCGTGAATATCACTGTCTGGGCCTTTCGGCATCGGCCAGTCGTCGCACTCATCCTGGTAGCGCTGATGGGCTATGGCGTCATCAGCTATTTCGCCTTGCCGGCCCGCGAAGACCCGCAGATCACCGTGCGGGAGGCGGTGATCACCACCGAGTTTGCCGGTCTATCCGCCGAGCGCGTCGAGCGCCAGATCACCCGTCCGCTGGAGGATGCGGTGCGCCGGGTGCCGGAGGTCGAGGAAATCCGCTCACTGTCAATGCCGGGGCGCTCGATCATTCATGCCAAGCTTTATCCGACCCTGTTCGATCTCGACGCCATTTGGCAGGATCTACGCAACCGCATCGCCGTAGTTGAACCCAGCCTGCCCGAGGGTACCCGACCCCCTCAGGTCAATACCGACTTCGGTGATGTCGCGGTGGCCACCGTCGCGCTGATGGGGAAGGATTTCACCTGGCAAGAGCGCACCAACCAGGCGGAAGCCATCCGCGACCGGCTCTACGGCGTCCCCGGTACCAAGCGCATTGATGTGCTCGGCGCGCAGCCTGAGTGCATTTATGTCGACTTTCGCAACGCGCGTCTGGCCGAGCTCGGGCTGGATGCGAACGCTATCGCGCGGCAGCTGCACGCCGAAAACAGCTTTCATCCTGGCGGTCAAATCGACACCGGAACGCGGCAACTGCTGTTGGAGCCGAGCGGCGCCTTTGCGGACGTCGCCGCCGTGCGCGAGCGTCTGATCCAACTGCCCGGCGGGGGTGGCACGCTTCCGCTCGGCGAGCTCGCCGAGGTGCATCGCGGTCCGGTCGATCCGCCGCAACGACCGGCCTATTTCAATGGGCAGCCCGCCATTGTGCTGGCCATCTCCATGCGCGAAGGTTGGAGCGTGCTCGATTACGGTCGCGCATTGAGCGCCATGTTGGACGACATCAAGACCACAGTGCCCGTCGGCTATACGCTTGCCACCATGACCTTTCAGGCCGAGCAGGTGGCCAAGGCGGTCTATGGCGTCAGCGCCAATGTGCTTCAAACGCTGATGGTGGTGCTGGTGGTGGTGATCGCCTTCTTGGGGCTGCGCACCGGGTTGATCGTTGGAGCCATCGTGCCGGCGGTCATCCTCGTCACCTTGGCGATCATGGGGTTCTTCAACATCGACTTGCAGCGAATGAGCCTGGCGACCCTGGTGATTGCGCTGGGGTTGCTGGTCGACAACGCCATCGTGGTCGCCGATGACTATAAGCGCCGCCTGGAGATTGGCGAGAGCCGCGTGGCAGCGCTACGCGGCGTTGGACGGGAGCTGTCCATCCCGTTATTGATTTCGACCCTGACCAGTATCCTGGTGTTTCTGCCGCTGATGCTCGCCGAGCACACCGCTGGCGAATACACCCGTTCCATCTCGCAAGTGATCCTGATCGCCTTGCTGAGTTCCTGGGTGTTGGCCATGCTGGTCACGCCTAGCCTGTGCCATCGTTTTGCTCCGACACCGACGGCTAACACCGACGCCCAGTCGCCCCGCCTGGCCGATCGGGCGTTTCAATGGTTGGCCGATCAGTATGGACGCTTGCTACGGGTGCTGTTGCGCCATCCGCGCGTGCTGCTCGCCCTCATGGTGGCTTTGATGGTGGCTGCGGTGGCGGGCATGAGCCAAGTGCCGCAGCGCTTCTTTCCCAACAGCGACCGTGCGCAACTCCTGGTGGAAATCGATTTACCCGCCGGTGTGAGCACGCGGGCCACCGACGCGGCCATACGCAAGATCTTCGCCGCCCTGAAGCCGGCCGGGACAGCGGCGGCGCTGGGCGAGCGGATCCACAGCCACGCGACCTACATCGGTTTTGGCGGACCGCGGTTCGTGCTCTCGCTGACGCCCATTGATGCCGCGCCCAACAAGGCTTTCATGGTTATCAACCTAGTCGAGTTCGGGCAGATGGATGCGTTGATGGAAGAACTGCGCGTCTTGTTTCAGGAGGTCACGCCAGAGCTGAATGCCCGGGTCAGCAAGATGTTCCTGGGACCGAGCGATTCCAGCAAGCTGAGCATCCAAGTCAAAGGCCCTGATCCCGCCGTGCTCGATGCGGTTGGCGATCGCATCCAGGCGGCGCTGTACCAAATCCCCGGCACTCTCGACGTGCATCGGGATTGGGCAAACCGCATCCCACAGCTCGAAGTAGTCATCGATCCGGCACGCGCAACGCGCGCTGGCTTGTCGAACCACGCGATAGCCGAGACCCTCGCGCGTGCCTTCACCGGTCAGACGGCCACCTTGCTGCGGGAGGACGACGAGCAGATTCCGATTGTGCTGCGCGCCGATGATCAGGAGCGCGCGCAAGCCGAGCGCATCCAAACCCTGAGTCTGGCAGCACCTGAGACCGGTCGTCCCATCCCACTCATGCAGGTCGCCGATGTGCGCCTGGTCAATGCCTATGGCCGGCTCGCCCGCGAAGACCTGGAGTTGACCCTAACCGTGGAGGCGCGCAACCTTGGGCTGAATGCCGAGGATCTGGCGCCGAGGATCGCACCGGCCCTGGATGCACTGGCCAGGGAATTACCCCCAAGCCATCGCATTGAATTCGATGGCGTGGTGGTCGATTCAGGCGAGGCGCGCGCGGCGCTGATGGCCAATCTACCGCTGTGCCTGGTGGTCATGCTGATTCTGCTGGTCGCGCAGTTCAACGACTACCGACGCCCGGCGATCATCGTGCTGAGCATTCCGCTGCTGTTGATCGGCGCCGTGCTCGGTCTGCTGCTGATGGGGGCCAGTTTTGGCTTCATGGTGATTCTCGGGCTCTACGCCCTTGCTGGCATCCTGATGAACAACGCCATCGTGTTGATCGATCGCATCGATAGCGAACGGCGCTCCGGCCTGCCGCTCGTGCAGGCCATCGTCAGTGCCTCGACCTGTCGGCTGCGCCCCATCCTGATGGCTACCATCACCACGGCGCTGGGACTGGCCCCGCTGATCCTGGCGCGCGATCCACTTTTCTACGGCATGGCCAGCGTCATGGCCTTTGGTTTGCTGGTCGGCACGGTATTGACGCTCGGCGTCGTGCCTGTGCTCTATAGCCTTTTGTTTAGAACGCAGGGCGCCGCTCAACCGGTATAACGAGTGATGCGAAAACGCTTCGTTTATTCATGACCTGTCGCGCATCTTTGCCAAGAGTGATAAAATTGAGCAATGGACAATCTATTTCATCCAACAGGCCATGAGATCAAGCTCCCGAACATTGTCTCTGGACAAGGAAGCTACGTGTTCGACGAGCAGGGAAAGCGCTACTTGGATCTCGAAGCCGGTGTCTGGTGCCTTTCACTCGGTCACAACCACAAGCATGTGAACGCTGCGATCCATGAACAGTTAAGCAAGATATCGCACACCGGGTTTTGCTATGCGTCCTCTATCAGCGACCAGGTTGCAGGGGCCTTGCTTGCGCAATTCGCATTGGCAGGCGGTCGATGCATCTTCTTGTCGTCGGGAAGCGAAGCGATCGAGCTTGCGCGTTCGATTGCGAAGCACCTTACGGGGCACTACAACACGATGACGCTGCATGATTCCTATTTGGGTGCGTACAGATCGTTGCGTGATAGAGAGACCGGCTGGCATATCGTCAACTGGAGCGGCTTAGATGACAATGAGGAATGCGACCCGGTTAGTACGCTGCCTGCAGAGATCAACGCTTTTATTTTTGAACCTGGAAGCGCGTCGGGAGCCGTTCGATTTCCACCCAAGCGACTCATTCACAAACTTGCCTCCCGTGTTCGATCATGTGGAGGGCTGATCATCGCCAACGAAGTCACGACAGGTTTTGGGCGAACAGGCCGCTGGCTCGGTTGCGACCACTATGATCTAAGTCCCGACATCATCGTGCTTGGCAAGGGAATGGGAAACGGCTATCCCGTCAGTGCAGTGCTCATGAGTCGCCCCATAGCCAATGCGCTCGCCGAGCGACCGCTTCAGTATTCTCAGTCACACCAGAACGACCCGCTCGGAGCCGCCGTTGTGAGCGCGGTTCTGCATGAACTTCGACAGCAGGATTTAGTGCAGCACGGCCGAGAGACTGGCTACCGTTTTTTCGAGTGGCTTAAAGAAATGGTTGACGGAAGAATCGTCCAGGATGTGCGGGGGCGGGGGGCCATGTTCGCCATTGATCTGATCGATAGTGGAACGGCGGCGTCACTCCACCAAGCGCTCCTCGATGCCGGCTATATCGTAGGTTTACGCGGACGAACCTTGCGCATCGACCCGCCATTGATTGCCACCTTATCTGAGATTAGGGGCTTCGCGGAGCGGCTTGCGCAACTCATCTAAGTGATCGCTCGATTACGCGAGACGCTCGGTCCATCTATGTAGATAATCCGTGACGTCCGTCTAATACACTGTTAGATTAACAAAAATGAAGCGTGCGGGCATGAAACTAAAAAATGCAGAATTATCAGAGATAGACGATATTCTAAGACTGCACTATAAGTATCAAATTGATTCCATCAATGAAGAAGATAAAGCCGATGGCTTTGTAACAACGTCATTTACCAAAGAACAGATGGCGGATTTGATCCAAAAGGAAAACGGTTTGTTCATCGCTAAGATAGATGGTCAAGTTGTGGCTTATGCGATGGCTGCATCATGGGATTTCTGGTCACTGTGGCCAATGTTTGAATACATGATAAGTAATCTGCCAAGCCTTGAATATCATGGGCAAACATTGAGTATTGATAATTCGTACCAATATGGTCCAATATGTATTGATAAAAGTGTTCGAGGAACGGGTGTTTTAGAAAAGATTTTTGAGTTTGCCAAAAACAAGATGTCAGAGCGATATTCGATATTGGTTACTTTTGTGAACAAAACCAATGAAAGGTCATACCAGGCTCACAAAAGAAAACTTGGTCTTGATGTAATTCAAGAGTTTAAATTCAATGGCAATGATTATTATCAGATGGCGTGTCTTACAAGAAAATCTTGGAATTAAATAATTAAGTAAGTAATTAATGCGCCTGGGTCACTTTAATAACCGAGCAAGATCTGTTTTATGGAATTTTTTCAAGAACTAAAAAAAGAGGTAAAAATTGATTCGCTGAAAAATTTTTTGCGGATCTCAGCACTTCCAGATTTTTGCCTTTTAATTGAATCTGTCATTTCAGACAAAGGCAATATCGGCGAAATCTATTGCGTTTGGGGACATTTTATTGTTTCACGCGAGGTAATTAAAAATGGCGTGCGTTTCTCATTATTAGATTGCCCGCATGCTTTTGCTTGGACGATCACATACCATGAAAGCAAGAATATGGTTGTTATTCATTGCACCATTGATGACCAAGATGCGGATCAAGAATTTGCTGAATCTATTCAAGATTTTGCGCTTAGCTGGCGTGACGGCTTAAATAATAAATCACTCAATTAATCTGTAAAAATTCCTACCACATCAACCAGTAAATCAACACACCTAACGCGCCCATAAAGCTAATGTCCTAAACTCCAGCTGCGCGTGCAAGGCGATTCCATGACCGGTGCCGCATCCAGGACGGCGATCTGATCATCGTTGATTGTGCCGAGGAAACGCGCCACGGCGCCATCGTCGTCGCCGCCCTTGATGGTGGCCTCGCCCCTGTTCGCTCTGGTCGATTGCAACAACTTCTATGTCTCCTGCGAGCGCCTGTTTCAGCCCGCGCTCGAAGGTCGCCCCGTGGTGGCGCTCTCCACTCCAACAACGGCGGCTGCCTGGTCGCGCGCAGCCAAGAAGCCAAAGCCCACGGCCTGCCGATGAGCGCGCCTTACTACCAAGTCGAGCGACCATCCGCTAGCACCGCGTAACCGTGTTCTCATCACACTAAGCGCCCTAAGGCAATCTGTCGCGTCGGGTCGTCGGGTGATGCAGGTGCTGGCCAGCCAAGCCCCCAGCGCTTGGCTGCAGGCGCACGGCGGCGTGGTCCTGGTGTACGCTGCCTGCCAAGGCGCCGAGCGCCACTCCTCGGCTTGCTCAACCGACTGGCATGCTTTGCCCTGCGTGAGCGTTTGAAGCCCACCGAACAGATCGACGGAGGACCCCCATGGCCCGACTCGTCTGCCTCACCCCCCATCGGCGCACCGCCCCCGACTGGGGCGCCGACCTCGAACCCATCGACCTGGAGCGGGAGCTAGGCGTCGCGATACCCCTGCTGGGCACCATCACCGCTGGCCAACCCATCGAAGCGATTGAGGATCGCGAAACTCTCGAAATCCCCTCCCGCAAAGCCAGCTACGCTCTTCGTGTGCGTGGCTGTTAGCGGTTGAACAAACCTGCACATAAACGGTGAAGTCGAGATACCCAGGAAAGCGACGTTGCCGCTTCGCTTGTACCGAGGCGCAAGCCACCGCACCTGGGACAGAACGACCTCTGAGCCGAGCAGGCCGATTTTCCGCTTCCAGGATCGAAAAGTCACCGACCTGCAATCGACCGGTGGCCGCTTGAGAAGCCATCAATCGACTTGCCTGACGCGGTGATCCGTCGGTCATGCTGACAACCTGGCGTGCCGACGCGACGCAACTCGCTTCGTCTACATCAGGAACGCGATTTCTCCCCTCAGGATGCACCGAGCCGCGCGACAGCACGAGCGGGTCGATATCTGAGTGTCTCGGCCCGAGATCTGATGCCTACACCCTCGAATTGGCGCGCCAGGCAGGTAGAACGCGATGACAGACGCACGGCTGAGACAGGTCTATGCCTATCAGTTCGACAGCAAGCACCGCCCCAAGCGCTATGCGCCCGGACCCGGAGGCCTGGACTGGGCGACTGACTCCACCTCATCCCTTTCGATCTTTTGAAGGCGCACCCCGCATTCCGTTGCCGCTCGCCAGCGACGGCGGACCTGCATTCGCAACCATCCGAGCGGGTGAACGGCCGGCACCGGCGAGTGTCGATCTCCAGCACCTCGGTGCCTTCCTCGGGCGCTCTCTGGGACTCTCTGCCTGGAAGGCTTTTGGGGATGTCAGCAAGTCGCGGCTGCTTGGTCGGGCTTGACGGCGTGAGTGTGGGCTCTGGCTCTGTATCGCCTGAGCGGGACGTGCGACACGAGGTCGCACGCGTATCGATCAAAGGGCAGGATTCGGTGCTCTGCCACCGGTGGCCTATCGTTAGGACGACATCGGGACGTCCGAGAATAGTTTAATCGGTGCGGTTCTCCACGCGATCTCCAACCTCTTCCACCCGATCGCCGGCCTTCTCCAGCGCGTCCGACACCGAATTCTTGACAGCCTCGACCTTGTCACCTGCGCGCTCGGCCGCACGGTCAATCTTTTGCCCCATCTGCTCGGCGGCGCCATCGTCGGAATCGCCGCATGCCGCCAGCGTCAGGGTCAGTAAGGCCGCAGCCGGGATTGCGAGTCGCTTCCTGTTCATCATTTTCATCAAGACCTCTCCGTCTCAGTTGATCCGTCTTCAAATCCAGTATCGCGCTCAGGCCGGAAGCCCTTTGGAGCGACGCGCGAGGAAAATAGCGAAGCCGATTATCGATCGCCGATTCCGCCCGCACTCTGAGCATAAGCACAGTACATACCATACTGCTCCGAATTTCATACTCGAAAGTGCTCATTCGGTAATTCGCTCTCCGTTGATAGCACCCGATTTTGTCCGGGCGAGCAACTGGAGTCCTGGTTGAGCAGTCCCAACCGGAGGCGCTCAGTCCGTGCTTGCAAGATCGCTTTCACGGCTCGATACGGCGTGAACCGCTCGATGTCCGGGTCGGACAACCGTGCCAGCACGTTTCGCGCAGCGTTCTGATCCGCCTGCAACACAACCCCGTCGAAACAGTGAAACCGATCCCCTTGGCGGCGGCCCAGCAGGCCTCCGTTGCGGGAATCCATTTGCGATGTGTAGGCCGGATTGACCAGAACGACCGTCGAACCTCGACGGCTTGAAACACTGTCAAGTGCTTCGGCAATGACGCCTTTCGTCCAGCTTGCCAGCCGACGATTGACGTGCTTGCCGAAGGACTTGCCCGCCATCGGGGCGGTTAAATCTTCCGCCGCGATCATGGCGGCTTTGTCGACGACCTTGTGAACCGACTGGAACACCAGGTCGCGGATGCGCGCATGGGTTTTGTCTATCTGTCGATTCAGCGTCTTGCGCCCGAGATTGAACTGGCGAATGTGCTCACGCTTGCGCGGGTTGCGGCTGTTCTTGGCCAGTGCGTGCAGCTTGGAACGGTGCTGATACTTGGCTTTGAGCGTGTCGGATTGCTTGGTCAGCACCGCGCCCAGCTCGGGGCCGTGGTGGTCGCCGTCGGAATCAACCAGGGCCTCGGAGTAGCCTTTGTCGATGCCCAAGGTGCGCGTGCCGCAATCCTGGGTGATCTCGACCTCAATGGTGGTATGGATTTCGATGCGATCATCGTTTTTGATGATGATCCGCAGGGTGCCAGTCGGCTCGACGGTGGTGTTGAGCGGGATGGCGATGCGAGTGCCTTTGATGAGGCCGGGAATTTTGATCCAGGCGCGCCCGCCGCGCTGGAAGGCGGTGTAGTTGTCTGAGCGGACGATGATCTGGTTGTGGGTGTGGTTGTGCCCGCGCGCCCAGTCCCGGCGCATGATCCGGCGAAGGTAGGGATCGCTTGTCCAATCGTTGCGCTTGAGCGCGGTAAACAGGCGTTTTTGCTCAGCCTGATCCTGGGTGTGACGCCAGATGCAGCGGCGCGCCTTGACCTTGGCCGACTCCATGTTGGCGGTGATGTCGCCCTTGGCATCGCGCAAGGTTTCCTTCCAAGCATTGGCCGAGACCGGGAAGCGG
>NZ_NRRS01000087.1 GCF_016583795.1 Rhabdochromatium marinum
GATGAACGCTTGCAACTGATCCTCGGTGTAGAGACGGCGATTGCTGTCGGTGCGCGCCACGGGAATAAGACGACCCTCGCGCTCCCAACGCTGCAACGTCTTGACCGAAACGCCCAGCCGCTTCGCCGCTTTGCCTGTACTCATGGTGCTTTCCATGAGACAATAATACACTATCGTGTATTTTTTGCAAGACTAGAGTCGCGCTCCCGCGAGCCACTGGCGCAGCGCTCGCAAATCGGTTACTTCGGCCAGTGGTGGCTCCAGGGTGTCAGGCCAGCGCGCGCCGGTGCGGTTAACCCAGACGGCACCCAGCCCACATTGGCGCGCCGCCTCAATGTCGCGCACCGGATCATCGCCGACATGCAGGGTGGTGGCGGGGCTGGCCCCGGCCCAGCGCATGGCGGCCTGGAAGATGGCCGGATCCGGCTTGGCTGCTCCCACCTCGGCGGCGGTCAGGGAGCAATGGAAACAGTCTCGCAGGGGCGTCAGCGCCACCTCAGCATTACCATTGGTGACCGAGACCAGTCGATAGGCGCGCGCTAGTTGGCGCAATTCCTCGGCCACCTCGGCATAGGGCTCAACCTGATTGCGATACTGGCAAAACACCGCCACACCCTCGGCGGCCAGGGTGGCCGCCAGCGGCGGTGCATAGCCAAATTCGGCCAATAAGGTTTCCAGCGACACCCGGCGCAGGGCGGTCATGTCATGGGCGATCTCGGTGCGCGACTGATACAAGGCCAAGCGATGGCGTCGCAGGCTACTGAGATCATGCGCGTGCGCCAGCCGGGGCGCAGCCCGGGCCAGCCAGGCATGAAACTGCGCCTCAGCACGGTCGATGGTCGGCTTGCAGGGCCACAGAGTATCGTCCAGATCCAGCGTCAGCAGGCGATAAGGCGCGCTCATGAGACTGGAACTCCGGGCCTGGACATCGACATGGACACTTCGGACCTGGACGCTTCAGGCGCAGCAGCGACGGCCATTTTGGCTCCGGCGACTTGGCAAGCGCCGCCCCCGGCCTGATCTTGCAAGGCAGCGGGCACGCAATCAACACCCAAGCTCCGCCCCGAGCCGCGATTCACAGAGGCGATCATTATGTTCCTATTCGGCAAAAAACTTGAACTCCCCGGCCCTTCCGACGCCCTTCCAGGGCGCACCGAACCCATGCCCATTCAGGGTCGCCATCTGGTACTGGGCACCGAGATGCGCCCGCCCTTCCCGGCTGGTCAGCGCCAGGTCATGTTCGGCATGGGCTGCTTCTGGGGCGCCGAACAGCGCTGCTGGGAACTGCCGGGTGTGCATACCACAGCTGTCGGCTATGCCGGTGGCCTCACGCCCAACCCGACCTATGAAGAGGTCTGTAGCGGCCTGACCGGTCATGCCGAGGTGGTGCTGCTGGTGTTTGACCCCCAGCAGCTGCCCTTCTCAGCCTGCCTCGACACCTTCTGGAACCAGCATGATCCCACCGCCGGCATGCGCCAGGGGGTTGATATCGGCACCCAGTATCGCTCCGTCATCTATACCGATGGTGAGGATTATCTGCACATGGCCCAGGACAGCCGGGCCGAACAGCAACGCCGCCTTGAGGCCCGAGGCGGTGGTCAGATCACCACCGAGATCCGCATGGCACCGCCCTTCTATTATGCCGAAGACTACCATCAGCAATATATCGCCCGCCGCACTTAAACATCGGCCTCATCCCTGCGCCGCCGCCTGATCAAGCAGCAGCAGCGTCTTGCTGCTCCGCGCAGCAACCCGCGCGATGGGCAGATCCTCGCCACGCTGCCAGGCGCGCAGCGCCGAATGCTTGGCCGCCCCGGTGACCAGCATCAGTATGCAGCGCGAGGCTCCCAGACTGTACGGCGTTAGCGACACCCGCTCGGGCGGTGGCTTGGGCGCCTGTCGCACCGCCATCACCAGTGGCGGATCCTCCTGATCCGTCTCCTGAGCGCCGCCCCGCTCCGGCGGCAACAGGCCCGGAAACAGGCTTGCGGTATGGCCGTCTTCGCCCATACCCAGCAACACCAGATCAAAGGGCAGTGCCTCTGCCACCTGTGGCGCATACGCCTGCGCGGCCGCCTCCGGTCCCAGCTCGGCGGGAATCTCGGCACATTGCTGTGCTGCGATGCCGGCTGGCTCCAGCCAAGCCTCCCGCGCCATGCGACTGTTGCGCTCCGGATCATCGGGCGGCAGGCAGCGCTCGTCGCCCAGATAGAAGCGCCACCCGCTCCAGTCCTGATCGACCTGCGCCAATAGGCGATAGACAGCGACCGGCGTACTGCCGCCGGCCAACACCAAATGGAAGCGATTGCGCGCCGCCAGCGCGGCGAGGGCCTGTTGCAGAATGATATCCGCAGCGGCGGCAGCAACCGCCGGGGCATCGGGCAGCATCCGGCTGTCCGCCCCCGGCCAGTGCAGCGCCGGAGACTTGCCGGTCACGCGCTCAGTGCTCGTGATCATGGGCGCAGCCAGCCGCGCCGTTCAGCTCTCCGGCCACATAGGCCTCGATCGCCGCTCCAACATTGGGACGGTGCCCAGTGGCCACCTCAATGCCAAGCTGATCGAAAAACTCAATCGCCCGTCCCCCCATGCCGCCAGAAAGCACAACATTGGCCCCCAGTGACTTAATGAAATCGGGGATCTGTCCGGGTTGATGCTGTTCAGCATAGGGATTGGCGCGCACATCAGTCGCTTTGACCTGACTGTTGTCATCCAATGTCGCGAGCACAAAATGGCTGCAATGGCCAAAGTGCATGGACATCTCGCCGGCTAGGCCACGATCATCATTCGCCGTAACAGCAATGGTCTTCATTCAATAACTCCTGTTGATTTCGATCATCGATCGTTTATCGATCGTTTGTGGTCTGTGGTTGATAGGTGTCGTTTGCTATGGGGGTGACGGCGTACCGCGCCAAACCGCTGCCGGTTGAAACCGGGGCTGGACTGGCGCGCCGCTGCCTTCCTTGGCTCCATTGAAGCTCAAAGCGGGGCTGGTCAACATTGTTGATTGTCAAATAGGGTCCGCGCTGCACTTCGCAAGCGCCGGACCGCTGGCTGGACTCCATGGTCGTGGCAAGGCACTATGGAGGCTTGTAAAAGCAACCACACTCACCACGACCGAATGCAGGGTAGTTTGATGGAGATTAGCGGAACCATTGTTCAAGTCATTCCGGAGAAATCCGGCACCTCGGCGCGCGGCCCTTGGCGCAAACAGGAATATGTGCTGGAAACCCAGGGCGATTTTCCGAAAAAAATCTGCTTCATGGTCTGGGGCGACAAAATCGACGATCTGGCCATCCGTGAGGGTCAGCAGTTACGGGTCGAAGTTGATATCGAAAGCCGCGAATACAACGGACGCTGGTACACGGACGTCAAAGCCTGGCGAGTCACCCCTCAGCAGGAGGGCAACGCCACCCCGCCCACGGGCGGCGAGGAGCCACCTCCCTTCGACCCTTTCGATCCGGGTCCGGGTGATGCGCCTTTCTGAGGTCTGGTGAATAAATGATTGATGCTCAGACGGGCGCTCCGGGAGTGCTGCGCCACAGCAACCGCTCAAAGTCCAACGCCACCACCGCATGGGTATGCAGGCGCAGGCGCTGGCCATAGGCCTGTTCCAGCCCCTGGCGATAGTGAGCCAGCTGGGCTTCGGCGGCGTCCAGGCTGGCGGCGACCAGGGGCAGGCGGGCCAGTTCTTCGCGTGACTGGGGGCGCAGCGCCTGGCCGGTTTGCCCGATGTCGTGCAGACTCAGGTACTTGAACTCCAGCAGATGATCCAGGAGCGCAAAGCGGCGCATCTCCTCGCGCACCATCAGCGACAGGTCGGCATGGCGGCGTTCGATGGCGGTCTCGGAGTCCATCACGTAGAAAATGTCGGCAAAGAGCGCGATCAGAAAGACGGTCTTGACCGTCAGCTCGTTGGACCAGCGATCGTCGCGGTTTACGCATGGTTTCCAGCATGCGCGCGGACCAGCCCGGGTCGCGTTGCTGCGCAGCAGCGAGCTGGTCGAGCACGGCGGCGATTTCGGGTTCGGTGAAACCGCACAGGTCAATGAAGCGCGCATCCAGACTGATGTCTTCCGAGACATTGTAGCCACTGGAAATATCCGCCAGCACCACCGGTGACACGCCGGTGATGAACACCCGGTCGATGCCGGCGCCCGAGGCCAGGGATTTCACCGCCTTGAACACCGTCTTGAGCAAGCCTTCCCCGGAGACCAGCGCGTCATAATCCGCCCGCCGCCCCTGCATCAGCTCATTGGCGAAGTTGTCGTATTCATCAATCAGCAAGTAGAGATCATGGCTCTGGGCACGGGCGGCGCTGACGGCGGAACGCAAGGCGACCAGGCCATCGTTGGGGTGAGAGCGCAAGTCGCCGCCGAGCCTGTCGGCATAACGCACCCCAAAATCGGCCACCTGGGCATTGAGATGATTGTGCAAGGCTTGGCGGATCTCCGCCAGACGGCCACTGGCATCGACCATGGAGAAATCCCAGCGCAGCACAAAGTAGCTGTTGCGCCGGGCAGTCGGGTTCTGACCAATCGCCAGCGCTCCAAACAGGGCATTAAATTCTCCGGCTCGGACCAAGTCGTAGTAATTTTCCAGGGTGGTGAGCCAGGCGGTTTTGCCAAAACGCCGGGGGCGCAGAAACAGCAGTTGCTTGCCGGCCTCTTCCAGCGCACGAAGATGCGCAGTGCGATCCGCGTAGTAGTAGCCTTCGGTGCGGATGGCGTGAAAATCAGCGTTGCCGTAGGGGAATTTCATGACAAATCCTGCAAACGAACAATCGGGACATCAGTATAAACAGGCCTGCAATCTGCAGGGGCAAACCGCCAGCCCTGTCGAGCTTGATGCCTGCCAGTTCCTCGCCAACCAGGGTTTCGAGATCTGGCGCGAAAGCCTGCGGCCACTGTTTGACTTGGAGCCGGCTGCCGGGGAGCGCCTGCACAACTTCGCCGCCCAAACGCGCACCTTCAGCATTGGAGACCTGCTGATCGCCGACAGCCGCTCGCGCGGCCATGTCATCTGGCGCGGCGGCGAGCGCCCCGGCAGTGCCGGCACTGACCTGCTGCTCCTGCAACTGCAATTGCAGATTCAGGGCGAGGGACACGCCATCAACGGCGGCCGCACCATGGCACTGGTGCCGGGTGCGATCAGCGTCATCGACCTCGCCGACCCCTACCTGGAAGAAGACCATGGTTTTCGCTGTCTGACGCTGGCCGTCCCCCGCGCCCGCCTGGGCGAAGAAGCCGCCGCTGGCCGTCCCGGTGGATTGGTGCTGTCGCCCACACAGCCGCTCGCGCGCATCCTCACCGCCCATCTACTCGCTGTTTGGGACAGTCTTTCCGACCTGAACGCTGGCGAGACGCCCGCCGTGGTGAACGGCCTGCTGCATGCGCTGACCGAGGTCATCGCCTGCCAGGGTCAGACGCTTCGGCGGGGATCGCCAGCACCGGTGCTGAACCACAGCGCCTTGCTCGCCTACATCGACCGTCACCTGCAACAGCCGCTCGACGCCGCTCATCTGTGCCGGGCCTTTGGCTGCTCGCGCAGCGTCCTCTATCGGCTCCTGGCCACCGAGGGTGGGGTGAGCGCGGCCATCAAAAAGCGCCGTCTCGCCCGTGCCTATCACCTGTTGGGCAACCCGGCGTTGCGTCATCTGAGCCTCGCCGAGATCGCCATGCGCTGTGGCTTCTCCGATCAAAGCCACTTCTGTCGCGCCTTTCGCACCGCCTTCGCACTGAGCCCCAGCCAGGCGCGCTTGCAGCTGAGCGCCTCCGCCGCCTCCACAGGCCCCGCCGATCTGCCCCGCTTTCGCGACTGGCTGCTCTCCGTGTGAGCGGCCGCGAAACCTTGCCAAGCTGACCGGTCTCTCTGCGTCGCCACCACTCTGACTGGGACGCTGGGTCAAAAAATTCTGAAACGCTGGTACAAGAAGCCGCCGCCGGGATGGGTTAGAACGGAAAGAATCAAAGTCATAGCCGATGCCGTGTCGCTGCCACGCGCGCGCGCCGCCTCGCCATGACGAGTTCTTGCCAAGCCCGGAGGCCATTCGGTGTCATCGTCGCCCCCTGATTCCCGCAGGTTAGCCGATACAAACAGTGCTGTTTCCAAAACCGTGTGCAGAGCCTGTCCGCCCTCGCCGTCGTTGGCCGATGCGGCCTTCGCCGCTGGGCGCGCCGCGCGCCGCCAGGGCGACCACCAAGCCGCCATCGCCCATTTTCGCGACACCCTCCGCCACTGCCCGGAGCATCTGCCCGCCCACAACAATCTCGCCACGGCACTACAGGCCGCCGGCGAGCTGGACGAAGCCCTGCAGATCGCGCAACAGGCCGTCGCACTGGCTCCAGACAAGGCTGTGGTGCATTCCAACCTGGGCGCGCTGTGGCAGCTCCAGGGCGACAATGACCAGGCCATCGCCGCCTATGAACAGGCGCTCAGGCTGCAACCGGATCTGTTCCTCGCGCATCTTAACCTTGCCAAGGTGCTGTCCGCTGCGCAGGACTGGCCTGCCGCCCTAAGCGCCCTAGACGCCGCGCTGGCGCTTCAGCCCACCGCCGGCGAGGCGCATCTGGAACGCGGCAGGGTATTGAGCAAACTGCAACGCCACCACGAAGCGCTCGCGGCCTCCGAGCGGGCGCTGGCGCTGCTGCCCGAGCCCTTCCGTGCTTACATTGATCAGAGCGTGATGCTCGGCGAGCTGGGTTATCATCATCTGGCGCTATTGAGCGACAACGCCGCCATTGCCTGCCATCCAGACTCGGCGCTGGCCTATTACAACCGTGCCACAGTGTTGCGCCGCTTGAACCGTTGCGCCGAGGCCCTGCAAGACAATCACCGGGCCATCGCGCTGCAGGCGGATTATGCCGACGCGCATTGGAACGCGAGCCTCAATTCTTTGCTGCTGGGCGATTACACCAACGGCTGGCCGGAGTACGAATGGCGCTGGCGGCGCACCGGCGCCGACCCGCAACACTATGCCGAACGCCCACTCTGGACAGGGCGGGAAGCCATCGCTGGCAAGACCATCCTGCTGCATGCCGAGCAAGGCATGGGCGACAGCATCCAATTCTGCCGCTATGCGCCCCTGGTCGCCGCCCTGGGCGCCAAGGTGCTGCTGGCCGTCTACCCAGCATTGATGCGCCTGTGCGCAAGCCTGCCGGGCATCACCCAGATCCTGCCACAGGAACGCACGGAGCGTGAGGTCGCCTTTGATCTGCACGCCCCACTGTTGAGTCTGCCGCGCGCCTTCGCCACCACCCTGGAGACGATTCCAGCCGCCGTGCCCTATCTGCGCGTCCAGCGTCCACGTCGCATGCACTGGGCCGAATACCTCGGCGCCAAGACTCGCCCGCGCATTGGCCTGGTCTGGAGCGGCAACCCCAGCCACCAGAACGACCGCGAACGCTCGCTGCCCTTGGCACGCCTGTGCCGACTCGACGACCCAGCCTACCAGTGGGTGAGCCTGCAACACGAGCCGCGCGAGGCCGATCAGGCGCTGTTGGCCGAACACCCGCATTGGCTGCACCCCGGCGAAACGCTGGAGGATTTTGCCGACACCGCCGCGCTGATCGCCAATTTGGATCTGGTCATCGGCGTCGATACCGCCGTCGTCCACCTGGCCGGAGCCTTGGGTGTGCCGACCTGGACGCTGTTGTGCTACCACCCCGATTGGCGCTGGTTGCTTGCACGCGCTGACAGCCCCTGGTACCCGAGTATGCGCCTGTTTCGCCAACCAACCCCGGGCGACTGGGACAGCGTGCTTCGCGCCGTCCAGCAGACCCTCGCACAAACCCGTTTCACACCGGCGCGAGCGCCCTTGCCCAACGAGGATGCCCAATGACCACGCCCACCCTCGATGTCCAAGCCGACGCCGGTCTCTGGGACTGGCTCGCCGCGCAAGACATCAGCCTGGCGCTGACCACCTATCAGAGCAACCGGCTGTTCTTCATCGGCCGCAAGGAGGAGCCGGGGCGCCTGGCGCTGCACGAGCGCCTGTTCGACAAGCCGATGGGCCTGTACTGGCAGGCCGACAGCGATAGCCTGCTCATGACCTGCCGCTATCAGCTTTGGCGGTTGCACAACCGGCTGCCGTCTGGGCAAACCCACGAGGGCGGCGACCGGCTCTATGTGCCCGCGCAGAGCTGGATCACCGGCGACCTCAACGCCCACGAGGTCGCCATGGACGCCCAGGGGCGGCGGCTGTTCGTCAATACCGACTTCAGTTGTCTCGCCGCCCTGGATCCGAACCACAGCTTCGTGCCGCTGTGGCAGCCGCCGTTTATCAGCCAGCGGGTGGCCGAGGATCGCTGTCATCTCAATGGCCTAGCGCTCCAGGACGGCGAGCCGATCTGGATGACCGCCTGTAGCCAGACCGACAGCGCCGCTGGTTGGCGCCATCATCGCCACGACGGCGGCGTGGTGCTGCATCTTCCCAGCAACAGCATCGTCGCCACCGGCCTGTCCATGCCCCACTCGCCGCGCTGGTATCGCGACCAGCTTTGGCTGCTCAACTCCGGCAGCGGCGAGTTGGGCTGTCTGGATGGCGAGCGCTTCCAGCCGCTCTGCTATGCCCCCGGTTTCGTGCGCGGGCTGGCCTTCAGCGGCGATTTCGCCATCGTCGGATTGTCGCAGCTGCGCTCGGCGAGCTTTGGCGGCCTGGCGCTGGAGCAGCGTCTGGCCGCCGATCAGCAGCCGGCCCAGTGCGGGCTGGTGGTGGTCGATCTGAATCGCGGCGCGGTGGTGCACTGGCTGCGCTTCGGCAACCTGGTGGAGGAGCTGTTCGATGTGGTCGTGCTGCCCGGTGTGCGCCAGCCGCGCGCCCTGGGGCTGCAAGAGGATGCCATCGAGCGGCTGGTGAGCTTCCCCGACAGCGATGGGCTGGTGATCACCAAGCCCAGCGCCCGGCGTCCGGCGCGCGGACCTCAGGCACCGGTGGCCGGGCTGCCGCGCCTGGATCCGACCACGGTCAAATACCAGCGCGTCTTTCACCTGACCCCGGACAACCTCAAGCCCTATGCCGAGCTGCTCGCACCCGGTCTGTTGGAGCACTGGGCCAGCACGCCCCCGCGCGGCGAGCTGCTGGGCATCTCGGCGGCGGTGGACGGCCATCTGGTCGCCATGGCCATCGCCGAGCAATGGCACACCCCCGAGGGTCAGCCCCAAGCCGCGCGGCGCTCGCTCCAGGTGCGCCCCGTCTGGCGTCGCCTGGGGCTTGAAGATCGCCTGCAACACGAACTGCAACGCGCGCTAGCCGCCCCGCTGGCGCTGACCGAAACACCAGATCAGTCAACGAATACGAATTCCTGAGGAGCCTGAGCGATGAGCACGCCTGCATTCCAAACTCCCTTGACCAACCCCTCCGGCCTGAGCGACGTGGGCGGGTCTTCCACCCCGACCTTCGCCGACCTCGACGGCGATGGCGATCTCGATGCCCTGGTCGGCGAACAATATGGCAACCTATTCTACTTCCAGAACACCGGCAGCGCCACCAACGCCGCCTTCGCCAGCGCCCAGGACGCCAGCGCCTTCGGCCTGAGCGACGTGGGCGATTTTTCCGCCCCGACCTTGGCCGACCTCGACGGCGATGGCGATCTCGATGCGCTGGTTGGCGAAGAAATTGGCACCCTTAACTACTTCGAGAACACCGGCAGCGCCACCAACGCCGCCTTCGCCAGCGCCCTGGACGCCAGCGCCTTCGGCCTGAGCAGCGTGGGAAGCTATTCTACCCCGACCTTCGCCGACCTCGATGGCGACGGCGATCTCGATGCCTTGGTCGGCGAAGACGCTGGTCTCTTCTACTATTTTCGGAATACCGGCAGCGCCAGCAGCGCCGCTTTTGCCAGCGCCCAGGAGAACCCCTTCGGCCTGAGCGACGTGGGCTCCGCTTCCACCCCGACCTTGGCCGACCTCGACGGTGACGGCGATCTCGATGCCTTGGTCGGCAAAAACAGTGGCACCCTTAACTACTTCGAGAACACCGGCAGCGCCAGCAGCGCCGCTTTTGCCAGCGCCCAGGAGAACCCCTTCGGCCTGAGCGACGTGGGCGATTATTGCGTCCCGACCTTGGCCGACCTCGACGGCGACGGCGATCTCGATGCCCTGGTCGGCCAAAAAGATGGCAACCTGTACTACTTCGAGAACGCTACGCCGCCCGGCGTTACACTCAGCAAAACCTCCGCCACGGCCACCGAGGGCGGAGCCACCGATAGCTACACCGTGGTGCTCGACGCCGCGCCGACCGACACGGTCACCATCACCCTGGATGACACCAACGGCCAGGCGAGCGCCGATGCCGCGACCTTGACCTTCACCACCAGCAACTGGGACACGCCCCAGACCGTCACTGTCACCGCCGTCGATGACAGCGTCGGCGAAGGCCCGCACTTCGGCGTCATCACCCACAGTCTCAGCAGTAACGACAGTGGCTATAACGGCCTGAGCGTCCCCCCCCTCTCCATCCAGGTTGCCGACAACGATCTGCCCACCGAAGACCCGACCTTTCTCACCCCAGTCACCAACCCCTTCGGCCTCAGCAACGTGGGCAACCGTTCCAACCCGACCTTTGCCGACCTCGACGGCGATGGCGATCTCGATGCCCTGGTCGGCGAATACGATGGCACCCTCAACTACTTCGAGAACACCGGCAGCGCCAGCGCGACGACCTTCGCCAGCGCCCAGGACGCCAGCACCTTCGGCCTCAGCGACATGGGCAACCATTCCAACCCGACCTTGGCCGACCTCGACGGCGACGGCGATCTCGATGTCCTGGTCGGCACACAATATGGCAACCTCTACTACTTCGAGAACACCGGCAGCGCCAGCGTGGCGACCTTCGCCAGCGCCCAAGACGCCAGCGCCTTCGGCCTCAGCGACGTGGGCACCTATTCCACCCCGACCTTTGCCGACCTCGACGGCGACGGCGATCTCGATGCCCTGGTCGGCGAAGAGGATGGCATCCTCAACTACTTCGAGAACACCGGCAGTGCCAGCTCCGCAGCCTTCGCCAGCGCCCAGGAAAACCACTTCGGCCTCAGCGACGTGGGCAGCTATTCCGCCCCGACCTTTGCCGACCTCGACGGCGACGGCGATCTCGATGTCCTGGTCGGCGAATTGACTGGCGTCCTCTACTACTTCGAGAACACCGGCAGTGCCAGCTCCGCAGCCTTCGCCAGCGCCCAGGACGCCAGCACCTTCGGCCTCAGCGACCTGGGCAATGTCTTCGCCCCGACCTTGGCCGACCTCGACGGCGACGGCGATCTCGATGCCCTGGTCGGCGCAGGCAATGGCAACCTCCACTACTTCAAGAACAGCATCCCGCCCGGCGTGACCGTCGCCCAGACCGACGGCGACACGTCGGTCACCGAGGGCGGTGCCACCGATACCTACACCGTGGTGCTCGACGCCGCGCCGACCAACATGGTCACCATCAACCTTGATGACACCAACGGCCAGGCCAGCGCCGATGCCACGACCCTGACCTTCAACAGCAGCGATTGGGACACCCCGCAGACAGTCACCGTCACCGCCGTCGATGACAGCGTCGGCGAAGGCCCGCACTTCGGCGTCATCACCCACAGCGTCAGCAGCAGCGACAGCGGCTACAGCGGCCTGGCGGTCGATACGATCTCGGTGCAAATCGCCGACAACGACCTGCCGAGCAGCGATCCGACCTTCCTCACTCCAGAGACCAATCCCTTCGGCCTCAGCGACGTGGGGGGCGGCTATTCCACCCCGACCTTGGCCGACCTCGACGCCGACGGCGATCTCGATGCCCTGGTTGGCGAAAAAGATGGCACCATCAACTACTTCAAGAACACCGGCAGCGCCAGTGCGGCGGCCTTCGCCAGCGCCCAGGAAAACCACTTCGGCCTCAGCGACGTGGGCAGCTATTCCAACCCGACCTTTGCCGACCTCGACGCCGACGGCGATCTCGATGTCCTGATCGGTGAATACGATGGCACCCTCAACTACTTCGAGAACACCGGCAGTGCCAGCTCCGCAGCCTTCGCCAGCGCCCAGGAAAACCACTTCGGCCTCAGCGACGTGGGCAGCTATGCCGCCCCGACCTTTGCCGACCTCGACGCCGACGGCGATCTCGATGCCCTGGTCGGCGAAAAAGATGGCACCCTCTACTACTTCGAGAACACCGGCAGCGCCAGTGCGGCGGCCTTCGCCAGCGCCCAGGAAAACCACTTCGGCCTCAGCGACGTGGGCAGCTATTCCACCCCGACCTTTGCCGACCTCGACGCCGACGGCGATCTCGACGCCCTGGTCGGTGAATACGATGGCACCCTCAACTACTTCGAGAACACCGGCAGTGCCAGCTCCGCAGCCTTCGCCAGCGCCCAGGAAAACCACTTCGGCTTCAGCGACGTGAGCGCCTATACCGCCCCAACCTTCGCCGACCTCGACGCCGACGGCGATCTCGATGCCCTGGTCGGCGAAGGCAATGGCAACCTCTACTACTTCGAGAATGGCACCCCGCCTGGCGTTACCCTCAGTAAAACCTCCGCCACGGCCACCGAGGACGGCGCGAGCGATACCTACACAGTGGTGCTCGATACCGAGCCCACGGCGGATGTCACCATCACCCTTGATGACACCAACGGCCAGGCCAGCGCCGATGCCACGACCCTGACCTTCACCAGCAGCGATTGGGACACCCCACAGACGGTCACCGTCACCGCCAACGATGACAGCGTCGGCGAGGGGCCGCACTTTGGCGTCATCGCCCACAGCGTCAGCAGCAGCGACAGCGGCTACAACGATCTGGCGGTCGATACGGTCTCGGTACAGATCGCCGACAACGATCTGCCGAGCGACGATCCATACTTCCTCACTCCAGAGACCAATCCCTTCGGCCTGAGCGACGTGGGCGGGTATTCCAAACCGACCTTGGCCGACCTCGACGGCGACGGCGATCTCGATGCCCTAGTCGGCGAAAAAGATGGCACCCTCAACTACTTCGAGAATACCGGCAGCGCCACCAGCGCCGCCTTCGCCAGCGCCCAGGACGCCAGCGCCTTCGGCCTGAGCGACGTGGGCTATTCCGCCCCGACCTTCGCCGACCTCGACGCTGACGGCGATCTCGATGCCCTGGTCGGCGAAAAAGATGGCACCCTCAACTACTTCGAGAATACCGGCAGTACCAACTCCGCCGCCTTCGCCAGTGCCCAGACCAACCCCTTCGGCCTGAGCGACGAAGGCGCCGGTGCCGCCCCGACCTTGGTCGACCTCGACGCTGACGGCGATCTCGACGCCCTGGTCGGCGTACAGGATGGCACCATCAACTACTTCAAGAACACCGGCGACGCCAGCAGCGCCGCCTTCACCAGCGCCGAGGAGAACCCCTTCGGCTTGAGCGACGTAGGCCAATATGCCGCGCCGACCTTGGTCGACCTCGACGGCGACGGCGATCTCGACGCCCTGGTCGGCGCATTAGATAGCACCCTCATCTACTTCCAGAACACCGGCAGCACCAGCAGTGCCGCCTTCGCCAGCGCCCGGACCAACCCCTTTGGCCTGAGCGACGTGGATGATAACTCCACCCCGACCTTCGCCGACCTCGATGCCGACGGCGATCTCGATGCCTTGGTCGGCGAAAGAGATGGCAGCCTCTACTACTTCGAGAACGGCACCCCGCCTGGCGTTACCCTCAGTAAAACCTCCGCCACGGCCACCGAGGGCGGCGCGAGCGATACCTACACAGTGGTGCTCGATACCGAGCCCACGGCGGATGTCACCATCACCCTTGATGACACCAACGGCCAGGCCAGCGCCGATGCCACGACCCTGACCTTCACCAGCACCGACTGGGACACCCCGCAGACAGTCACCGTCAGCGCGGTCGATGACGGCATCGGCGAAGGGCCGCACTTTGGCGTCATCGCCCACACCGTCAGCAGCAGCGACAGCGGCTACAACGATCTGGCGGTCGATACGGTCTCGGTACAGATCGCCGACAACGACCTGCCGAGCGGCGATCCGATCTTCCTCGCTCCAGAGACCAACCCCTTCAATCTGAGCATTTCAGGCTCTAATGCCCATCCGACTTTGGCTGATCTCGACGCCGACGGCGACTTGGATGCCGTGGTCGGCGATTCCAATGGCTATAGCTGGTATTTCGAGAACACCGGCAGCGCCAGCAGCGCCGCCTTCGCCAGCGCAGCCGCGAGCAGTCCCATCGGCTTGGGCAGTGTGCCTTACTCGGCTAGCCCGACCTTCGCCGATCTCGACGGCGACGGCGATCTCGACGCCTTGATCGGCGAAGTCAGTGGCACACTCAAATACTGCGAGAACACCGGCAGCGCCAGCTCAGCGGCCTTTGCCAGCGCCCAGAGCAACCCCTTCGGCTTGAGCGGCGTGAGCAACAATGCCACCCCGACCTTCGCTGACCTCGACGCCGACGGCGATCTCGATCTCCTGGTTGGCGAAGGCTATGGCACCCTGAGCTACTTCGAGAACACCGGCAGCGCCAGCAGCCCCGCCTTCGCCCAGAAAAACCCCTTTGGCCTGAGCTACGTGGGATCCTCTGCTACCCCGACCTTCGCTGACCTCAATGGCGACGGCGATCTCGATGTCCTGGTCGGCGCCTCCGATGGCAACCTCTACTCCTTCGAAAATACCGGCAGCGCCAGCAGCGCCGCATTCGCCAGCGCCCAGACCAACCCCTTCGATCTGACCACCACCGGATCCAATACCGCCCCGACCTTGGCTGACCTTGATGCCGACGGCGACCTGGATGCCTTGGTCGGCGCATCCGATGGCAGCCTCTACTACTTCACCGCCGCAGCGGCGGACACCACCGCCCCGACGCTCACCAGCAGCACCCCGGCGGATGACGCCACCGAGGTGGCGGTCGGTGCCAACCTGGTGCTGACCTTCAGCGAAGCCGTGAGCGCCGTCACCGGCAAGAATTTGGTCATTTACGCCGCCAGCGACGACAGCGTGGTCGCCACCCTCGCGGCGGACGACACCACGCAGATCACGATTGCGAGCAGCGTGGTCACGGTCAACCCGAGCGCCGACCTCGCTCCCGGCACCGACTACTATGTGCTGATCGACAGCGGTGCCTTTGCCGACGCGGCAAACAACCCCTACGCCGGCCTCACCGACACGACCGCGCTGAACTTCACCACCGCCGCAGCGGCGGACACCACCGCCCCGACGCTCACCAGCAGCACCCCGGCGGATGACGCCACCGAGGTGGCGGTCGGTGCCAACCTGGTGCTGACCTTCAGCGAAGCCGTGAGCGCCGTCACC
>NZ_NRRS01000088.1 GCF_016583795.1 Rhabdochromatium marinum
CCGCCATTGCCGCGTGGTGCAACGCGCCGACGGCTATGGCTACTCATCCACCCCAACCCAAACGGAGGAAGCGAGACAGGTGGGTTAACCGCGCTGCGCGCGGTGCGCTCTGCCTCCCCGCCCTGAAAGACGGGGTTTCTTGCGCAAGACTGATGAAAAATTGTGATGCGCCACCGGCTGATCCGCTGACGGCGCTTGATCACTGGTACCGTAGTCCGCTGGGGCAGCGGGTGGCGGCAACCGAGGCGCGCTGTCTGGAGGAGTTGTTGGAGGATGCCTTTGGCTATTACCTGTTGCAGGTCGGCGCCCAGGAACCCTTTGCCGCTGCATTGGAGGCCTGCCGCATTCGTCAGCAGATTCTGTTGCAAACGACTGACGATGGACCCAGGACACCTGGTGCGGTTAGGGCACCTGGCACGGGTGATGTCGCGCCCTTGCGGGCCGAACTCATGCGCCTGCCTTTTGCCGCCGATAGTCTTGATGCGGTGGTGCTGCCACACAGCCTGGATTTTTCTCCCGATCCGCATCGGGTGCTGCGTGAGGTGGAACGGGTGCTGATCGCTGAGGGACGGGTGTTTTTGTTTGGCTTCAATCCATTCAGCACCTGGGGTGTGCGACGTGTCTGGCCACGTCGACGAGGCATGGTTCCCTGGTGCGGTTCGCGGCTGACACTGTTGCGCGTCTGCGACTGGCTCAAGCTGATGGGGTTTCATATCGAGGTTAAGCGCATGCTGGTGTTTCGCCCGCCGTGGTGCCGTGCGTTCAACGCTCGACTCGACTGGGTTGACAGTCTCGGCCAGCGCTATGGGAAGGTGCTGGGTGGCGTGTATGCAGTGCGTGCGGTGAAACGCCTCTCGACGCTGACCCCCTTGCGCTCTCGCTGGAAGCCACGACCATCGCTGTTGCCCACCGGTCGGGCGGTCAAGCCCACGGCGCGGGAGTCAAGTCATGACTAAGGCGGTGGAAATCTTTACCGATGGGGCCTGCAAGGGCAATCCCGGCCCGGGTGGCTGGGGGGCGCTGCTGCGCTGGGGCGAGGTGGAGAAAGAACTCTGCGGGGGGGAACGCCAGACCACCAATAACCGCATGGAGCTGATGGCGGTGATTCAGGCCCTGGAGGCGCTTAAGCGCCCGACGGAGGTCATTCTTACGGTTGATTCGCGCTATGTGCGCGATGGGGTTGAGCGCTGGATGGCCAACTGGAAGCGCAATGGCTGGCTAACTAAGGCGCGGCAGCCGGTGAAAAATCAGGATTTATGGCAGCGCCTGGATGGCGCGCTGGCCGGGCATCGGGTGCATTGGCGCTGGGTGCGCGGACACAGCGGTCATCCTGAGAATGAACGTGCTGACCAACTGGCCAATCGCGGTTTGGCAGATAGGCGCAGCACTTCAGCGTGATGCAAAGTTGAAACAAGGTTAAGGCTTAGGTTGATATAGAGTTGTGACAATATGCGACAGATCGTGCTGGATACCGAAACCACCGGCCTCGAACCCAGCGAAGGCCACCGCATTATCGAAATCGGCTGTGTCGAGCTGATTGACCGACGCCTGACTCGCGGTAACTTTCATCAATATCTGCAACCGGATCGCTCTGTCGAAGCAGGTGCGGTCGAGGTGCATGGCTTGTCAGATGAATTTTTGGCTGATAAGCCGCGTTTTGGCGATATTGCCGAGCGCTTTCTGAATTACATCGGCGGGGCGCAGCTTATTATCCACAATGCCGCTTTCGATCTGGGCTTTTTGAATCATGAGTTGCGCCGGTGGCGCGAACAGGCGCCCAGTGTCGAGAGCCAATGCGAGGTGATTGATACGCTCAGCCTGGCGCGCCGTCGGCATCCCGGGCAGCGCAACAGCCTGGATGCCTTGTGCAAGCGCTATGGGGTGGATCACTCCAGGCGCGATCTGCATGGCGCCCTGCTGGATGCCGAGATTCTCGCTGAGGTGTATCTGGCCATGACCGGTGGACAGGGCAGCCTGGCGTTGGATCAGGAACCGGTGCGCCATGGCGATGCCCAGGGCGCGGCGCGAGTCGTGCGCGCCCTGGCCAAGGATCGTCCGCCATTGCCGGTGATTCGTGCGACCGAGGCCGAACTTCAAGCCCATCAGCAACGCCTGGCGGCCATTGACAAGGCCAGCCAGGGGCGCTGCGTCTGGTTGCAACCGAAGACCGGTTGCGTCAGTTGACGGCCACCTTAAAGGTGGAGAAATTCACGATGAAATGGCTGGCAATGGCGGCGATATAGCCGGCTGCGATATAGGGCGTCCAGCGCAGGTGGCCAAAGAAGGTGTACATGCCGCGGGATTGCCCCATCAGTGCCACGCCAGCGGCTGAGCCGATCGACAACAGGCTGCCACCCACGCCAGCGGTCAGGGTCACCAGCAGCCATTGGCCCAGGCTCATATCCGGGTTCATGGTTAAAACTGCGAACATCACCGGAATATTGTCAACAATGGCCGACAGCAAGCCGATCAGAGTATTGGCGATGGTTGGCCCCATGCCTTCATAGGCCACATGGCTGACCAGCTCCAGATAGCCGATGAAGCCCAGACCGCCGACGCACAGAATCACCCCGTAGAAGAACATCAGGGTGTCCCATTCGGCACGGGCGACCTTGTTGAAGATGTTGAAGGGTAGATTGTCGGCAATATTGCCGGCGCGCACGGTGGACAGCTCGCCGGTGCGATTGAGGTAATAGCCGAAGAAGCTCAGATAGGCCAGACCGGTCATCATGCCCAGCACCGGCGGCAGGTGATAGTAGTTGTGGAAGCTCACGGCGGTGGCGATGGTGGCGAGAAACAGGAGCACAATGCGGATAGCACCGCGCTTCATGCGGACGCGCTCATCGCTGGCGGCTGGTTTGAAGTCCGGAATTTCCTTGTCCATGAAATAGGCCGGTACCGCAAAGCTGATCACTGCCGGGATGAACAGTCGGAAAAAGGCTTCGAAATCAACAATGCCCTTCTGCCAAACCATCAGGGTGGTGATGTCGCCAAAGGGGCTGAAGGCGCCCCCGGCATTGGCTGCGACCACGATGTTGATGCAGGCCAGACCGATAAATTTGGGGCTGTCGATACCAACGGCCATGACTACCGCGCACATCAGCAGTGCCGTGGTTAGGTTGTCCGCCACCGGCGAGATGAAAAAGGCCATGAAGCCGGTCATCCAAAACAGCTTGCGGTAGCTAAAGCCCATGCGCAGCAGCCAGGAGCGCAGGGCGTCGAAGACCAGGCGCTCTTCCATGGTGTTGATATAGGTCATGGCGGCCAGCAGGAACAGGAACAGCTCGCCAAATTCCATGATGTTGTGCCGCACCGCTTCGGCCGCCGCGTGCGAAGAGCCGTTGTGGGTGGTGTAGTAGTGGGCCACCAGCAGCCAGATGAGGCCGGCGGCGAGCATCACCGGCTTGGATTTGCGCAAATGGGTGAATTCTTCCGTCATCACCAAGCCATAGGCGATGATGAAAATCAGCAGCGAGGTGTATCCAACCCAGGTGTTGGCTAACTCCAACTGATGGGCCGCCGTGCCGGCTTCCGACGCAAACAAAAGGCCGGAAAACAGCAGCAGAATGCCAAAGAGCACAGCACCAAGGGCGCTGCGCTTGTCAACAGAGAATGCTGGAAAGGGCCTCAGGGGCCGATGAAAGAGGTCGTGCATGGCAAGAAGTCCTGACAATGAAATTGCGGATGCCGGAATGCGGTGAAATGGCGCGCATGGGAACCGGACAGGCAAAAGCCGCTTAGAATGTCGCGATTAACCTGCGGATGCAAGAAGCGTCTGGTCAAGGCGGCTAGGTGCAGCCATGCGGCTTGCTATATAAACTTTTGTTTTTGTTTGGTTATCAGTGCCGGTTCCCTGTTTCCAGTTCTGTGATGACTGGTAGCCACCGCTGGCTGGTTAATTGCTTTCGCGCCAGCTGGGCTGATCGGGCGTAATCCCGGCCAGGGTTTCGAGTCCCGGCATGCTGAGAATTTTGACATGCTTGCGATCAACACTCAGAAAGTTTTCATCCTGAAAGCGCGAAAATAACCGACTGACTGTTTCGACCGCCAGGCCCAAATAGTTGCCGATTTCATGTCGCGACATACTCAGATGGAAATCTGTTGTCGACAGTCCGCGTTTTCCAAGCCGCTGTGACAGGCTGACCAAAAAAGCCGCCAGGCGTTCCTCGGCGCTGCGCTTGCCGAGCAGCATCAGCATTTCCGCCTCTTCGACAATTTCCTTGCTCAGCAGCCGGTAGAGCTGATGCTGGAGGGAAGGCAAATTGGACGCCAGCTCTTCGAGGCGTTGAAAGGGAATCTCGCAAATTGCCGAGGTTTCCAGCACCCGGGCTGAACAGGAGTGGAAATTCTGGTTGATGGCATCCAGGCCGATCAGCTCCCCTGGGAGATGAAAACCCAGTACCTGCTCACCGCCCTCGGTGCTGGGGGTGTAGGTTTTGACCGACCCGGTTTTGACCACGAACAACGAATGGAAGTGCTCGCCGCTGTAGAAGAGATGTTCACCTCGCTGCAGTGGACGCGAGCGTTTAATGACGTTTTCCAGTTTTTCGATATCGTCGCTCGACAGGCCCATGGGTAAACAGAGCGCATTGAGTGAGCAGCTGCGGCAGGCGACCCGGATGTTCTCAAAGGAGATGATTTTTCGTTGAGTCAAGGCGATTCGTCCCAGTAATTTTCTACCATTGTGCAGATTTAATTGACTGGGATCAAGAGATGCCGCAAAAACAAGGGCCAGCAATGGCCCCGAGGATGGTCAGGAAACTGGTGAGCATAAAAAAACCGCGCCCCAGCGGGGCGCGGTTTGAGCACGGAAGGCTCGCTCGGTCAGCGCGACTTACTTGGACTCGCCGCTGTTGGCTGGAGGAGCCATTGGAACCGGTGCACCATAGGGGGCGCCATAAGGTGCCGGAGGGGCATAGCCGTAGCCCGGATAGCCATAACCACCACCATAAGGATAGCCACCATAGGGGCCATAACCATAGTAGTCGCGACCATAGCCATAACCGCGCCCACGACCATTCCCATAACCACGTCCACCGCCGGACATGTTGAAGCTCATGTCGCCATAGCCATCGCCGAACATATCACCGAGGCCATCACCCCAGCCGTCGTTCCAACCGCCAGGACCGCCCCAACCGGGTCCCCACCAAGCTTGTGCCGTACCCATTGAGAAAGCCGCCGCGCCGGCAATGGCGGCCGCGCCGAGAACCTTGGTAAACTTTTTCATCAAATCTCTCCTGAATGGTTAGATCTTTGCTTGCTTAAGCGGGTTTTGTGGATAAACGGGGGTCAGGACCCTTGGCCCTGACGTGCATAAATCGAATCGACGACCTGCAATCCCTTAAGGATCATTCTCGTGGTCTCGATTCACTGAGCTTCGCCTGAGCGAACAGTAACCGAGTATAAGTGCAGACCGTCGTTTTGTGAAGTGGGGCTGGTCTAACTGATTGCAAGTTTTCAATGCGATTGATCAGTTCGCCGGGGCCGTGGGCGCTGAGAGCCCTCAGGTGGCGCCTACTGGAGCATCCTTGTTAGACTGCTATCTGCTTGTTTGACAACAAATCGTTGCATGTTAAAGCAGTTTTGATTTCCGGCGGGTTGACCGTCATTACCGCTCCTGGGTTACAAGTTGGCGCTGCGAGCCAGGGAGCCTTAACGGGAGCCATGCCGATGTGGTTCAAAGCAAAAAAGCCAGATGCGGAAGCGGAACTTTCAGCCAAGACCAGCCTACTCCGCAGTCGCGGCGCGGAAAAAGACGCCGAGGCGCTCGATGATGTGCTCGATACTCTGGCGTCGGTGGTGCAGATGCTGGGACAGCACGCCTTCGACATCCCTGAATGTGACGCCCAGGATTTCGCCGAGCAGTGCCAGAAGTGGAGCCGCCATATCCTGACCGGTACCGCCAGCCCCGCCACTGTGGAAAACACTGGCCAGGAAATGCCTTTTCGTGTTCCGCTCAACAACCGTGACTGGAAAGGGCTCTACCAGTTTCTGTATCGCCACCGCCGCGAGGAGCAGCAGGCGATTGATCAGTCGGCCACGCTGTTGCGGACACTGTTCCTTAACTCGCTGTATCGCTTTCGTCAGTTGCTCGAAGAAGACCGCCGGTTCGACCGGACCATCACCAAAACATTGCAGGAGTTGCAGGCGACGGTCACGGAACAGCCCCCCGAGGCCATGCAAGCCCAGCTTCAGGCCAGCCTGGAATCAGCCGAGAAACTCTTTGGCGACAAGCACAACAATCGTAAACGCCAAATTCGCGAGATGCGTATCCAGATCGAAGCGGCGCGCGAGGCGCTGCTCGATATGCGCCGCGAGGGAAAAGACGATCCGCTGACGGGCACGCATGATCGCCGTTCGTTCGATAAGGCGATCTCGCGTTTCACCGACTATTCCGCCTTCGTCGGGGAAGATCTGGCGCTGATGGTGATCAGTCTGGATAACCTGAAAACCGTTAAGTATGTCATGGGCCAGTTAGCCTGCGAGGCCATGCTGCGCACCGCTGGAGAAGCGCTGTTTCGGGCCTTTCCACGCAAGGAGGATTTTATCTCCCGCTACAGCGAAGACATCTTCGCCGTTATTCTGCCAAGCACTGATCGTGACACAGCGATACGGCTCGCGGAGCGCTGCAATGAGCATTTTCGCGAGCTGGATCTGCCTTGGAACGATGAGTTCATCGACTGCACCGTTTCCATTGGTGTCGCCAATTATCGATCCTCAGAGAGCATAGAATCCTGTCTCGCGCGCGTTAGTCGGGCGCTGAATCAGGCCCGGCAATCCGGAAACGATACCTACGTTTATGCTGAATCAAACCGAATGATGTCAAGCGATGCCAAGGCGTTGCAGACGACATCGACCTCGGCCACCAAGGCGCTGCAAACGACGACCCAGAATACCAAGGATCAGAATACCCCGGATACCCAGGATACGAAAGACGCCTAAGAACACACTTTCCTTACCCCTAATAAAAGTGCTAGATTGACAATCATCAAGAGGTTGCACAAGCGCCAACCAGCGATACGACAAAAACGATGGAGGAGCAACGATGCCAAGACGCATCGAGATACTACCTGCGGTCTGTCTATGGATCGCACTCTTGGGATTAATCCTCTTCCCCCTCGCCTCCAGCGCTGCGACGGAGCCGGTCGGAAAACCACTGATGCCCGATGCTGAACTCATGATCGACCACTTCGATCCTGAGACCGGCAAACGCATCATCCCCAACGAACGCTGCCTGACCTGTCATGGCGACAAAGAGCATCAAACCGATGTACGCGATGATGGCTCGCCCGTCGAAATCTTTGTCAACAGCCAACAGATCAAGGACAGTGTCCATGGTGAGCAACAATGCACCAGCTGCCATGTCACCATTGACCGGGTGCCGCATCGCAAAGCACCATCGGTTATCGTCGGCTGCATCGAATGTCATCGCGACACCTGGGAAGCGCACAAAGACGATCCGGATGACAAGTACGCGCGCCTGGAAATTGTCAACGAACAGATCGACAATTTCATGCACTCGGTTCACGCCCAGCCCAGTGAACTGGATCAGTCACGCACCAACGCCACCTGCTACGACTGCCATGACGGCCACAACATCGGCGAGCTGGGCAGCATCCAACGCGCCGAGCACCGGCTGAAAAACCCTGAAATCTGCGGCCGCTGTCACGAACAGGCACTGGCCGACTATCGCACCTCTGATCACGGTGTTGCAGTGATGAGGGAGGGCGACAGTGACGCCGCTGTCTGCTCCGATTGCCACACCACCCACGAGATTGCCGCCTCCAAGACCGACAAAGCCCAACTGCAGATCACCGAGAATTGCGGGAACTGCCACGAAGAGGCCCAACGCACCTATTTCGCTTCCTATCATGGCCAGGTTCATCGCCTTGGCTACACCGATGCCGCCAAGTGCCATGACTGCCACGGCGGTCATTTGGTGAAGAGTGCCGACGATCCCACCTCGGAAATCCATGCCAACAACCGGCTGGAAAACTGTCGCAACTGCCATGAGAACGCCAATAAAAACTTTCTCAGCTTCTGGCCGCATGGCGATGCCGATGACCGGGAAAACTACCCGGATCTGTGGGCCTTCAAGACCTTTATGGATATCCTGATCTTCGCGGTCATGGGCTTTTTCTGGATCCATGTGCTCCTGTGGCTCTACCGTGAAATCATGGATCGCCGTCAGGGCAAAGGCTTCAACGAGGACTTGAGCCAGCCGGATGTGGTCTACTTCCGCCGCTTCCCGGTGGTATGGCGCTGGATTCACTTCCTGTTCGCCATCGCTACCATGACCCTGATCCTGACCGGTACTACGCTGTTGTTCTCGCATACCACCTGGGCGAAGGCGGTGGTGGAATTTATCGGCGGCATCCGTATGGAAGCGATTATTCACCGCACAGCCGCCGTGATCTGGCTGAGCATCTTCATCCTGCATCTGATACTGGCCATCCGCAATATCCGCCGCAACCGCGCGAGCTTCAAGTGGTTCGGCAGTACCTCAATGCTGCCCAACTGGAAGGATCTCAAGGATCTGCGCGATATGTTCAAATGGTTCCTCGGTATGGGACCGCGTCCGCAGTTCAGCCATTGGACCTACTGGCAGAAGTTCGACTATTGGGCGCCGTTCTGGGGTGCCACGGTGATTGGTCTGTCCGGTCTGGTGCTCTTCATGCCCGGGATTACCTCTCTCATCCTGCCGGGTTGGAGCTTCAATATCGCCAATCTGGTGCATGCCGAAGAGGCGCTGCTGGCGGCCATCTTCCTGAACTCGGTGCACTTCTTTAACGTGCACTTCCGTCCCGAGCGTTTCCCGATGAGCACCGCTATCTTCACCGGCGTGATTCCCATCGACGAGTTCAAGCACGACCACCGGCTCGAATACGACCGCTTGGTGAAAGCCGGAGAGCTGGAGAAGCATCTGGTCCAACGCCCGTCGCGCCGCGCTTCGCTGGCGGCCTCGTTCATTACCACTGTGTTGATCATGACCGGCCTGGCCTTGCTCACTCTGGTGCTGATTGGCCTGATCACTGCGCCGAACTGAGGGGGATGGAGACGATGAACCACAAAAATACCCTGCCAAAACACCTGCGCAATCTGCTGCTGGCCGCGTGCACCGCTTTGCCGGCGGCCGGCGTGGCTAGGCCGTCCGGGCAGGCGCTGGCCTTTACCTGCGCCGGCTGCCATGGCACCGATGGCTCCAGCGTCGGGCCATCCATGCCGGCCATTGCCGGGATGGACCCGGAGGTCTTTGTCGATGCGATGCAAGCCTACCGCGAGGACAAACGCAATCCCAGCATCATGAACCGCATCGCCAAGGCCTACAGCGACGAACAGCTTGAGGATATGGGCTGGTTTTTCGCCAGTCAGCGCTTACGGGTGTTTCCGCAAGCGTACGACGCCGCCCTAGCGGCACAAGGCCTGGAGTTGCACCAGCAGTATTGCGAAAAATGTCATGAGAACGGCGGCCTGCCCGGCGATGCCGGCACCCTGGCCGGGCAATGGATTCCCTACCTGCACTACACCATGGAGGATTTCATCAACGGTAAGCGCCAATGGCCGCGCAAGATGAAGCGCAAGGTCGAGGCCGCCATTGAGGCCGCCGGCGATCAGGCCATTCCGGCACTGGTCAATTACTACGGCAGCCAGTCATCGACCGGCCCCACCATGACAACAGGGACAACAGGCGCATCCGGTGCTGAAGAGCAGGAGCAATAAACATGACTCTTCACAAAAACCTTAACGAAACCTCCATGAACTTCCAGGTTTCGTTCTGTGAAGATGCAGACTTAGCCCTTCGAGGGCTATGTTCGTCAGGTCATGACACCCTCGGATGAACGCCAGTCCGTTGCTCTGTCGCGAAGGATTAAGTCAAGGGTGAGTGGGTTTGTAGCCTGAGTGTCCTTCGCATGACAAGCCTGATGAACCTTGTCGAGGCAAACGTGACCCTTCGGGAGACTGTTCAGAAATGACATCGAATTTAGTCTTCGTGTTGGACGCGAACAGGAACGTCTTAGACCCCTGTCATCCGGCACGAGCAAGAGAACTGCTGAGCAAGGGAAAAGCGGCGGTCTTGCGCCGCTACCCGTTCACCATCATCCTTAAGCGCGCAGTCACCGACGCCCAACCCAAAGCCTGTCAAGTGAAGATCGACCCCGGCTCAAAAACAACGGGCATCGCGGTTGTTCAGGAAGACCGTGTGATCTGGGGCGCCGAGCTTGCGCATCGTGGCGGCGTGATCAAGAAAAAACTCGCCGTCCGGCGCGCCTGCCGTCGCAACCGTCGCAACCGCTTAGGCTATCGGCCGGCGCGTTTTCTCAATCGGACCAAGCCGCCCGGCTGGCTCGCCCCGTCACTGCAACATCGGGTGCAAACGACCATGACCTGGGTCAATCGCCTAAGCAAGTTCTGCAATGTTGGCGAGCTTGTGCAAGAGCTGGTGCGCTTTGATACCCAGCAAATGCAGCACCCTGAAGTTTCGAGCGTCGAGTATCAGCACGGCGAACTCGCCGGCTACGAGGTCAGGGAGTATCTGCTGGAGAAATGGGGTCGCCAATGTGCGTACTGTGGTGCCAAAAATGTACCTTTGCAGATTGAGCACATTCACCCCAAGAGCCGAGGCGGCAGCGACCGCGTGTCGAATCTGACCTTGGCCTGCCAACAGTGCAACCAAAAGAAAGGCAACCGCCCGGTCGAGGCGTTCTTGAACAAGAAACCCGATGTTCTCAAGCGAATCCAAGCCCAGGCAAAGACCCCGCTCAAGGACGCCGCAGCGGTCAACGCGACGCGCTGGGCGCTCTTTCACACCCTCAGTGCGACCGGCGTCACCGTGACCGTCGGCACCGGTGGACAGACCAAGTACAACCGCAAACAACTCGGCTGGGGCAAGGCGCATTGGCTGGACGCGGCAGCGGTTGGCGATGTCGGCGCGCTGAGGCTTTTAACCGAGCAACCGCTGACGATCACCGCCAAAGGCCAAGGCGGACGGCAAAAGGCGGCGCTGAACAGATATGGGTATCCGATCCGCCACAATGCCCTGAAACCCATCCATGGCTGGCGCTCGGGCGACATCGCGGTTTTTGATGGCAAAAGCTACCGGGTCACGCCAAGGACAACGGGCCACTTCGCTCTGTCCAGTCCAGGTCAAAAGCCCATCAGCAAACACCAAAAGCACCTGAAACGGGCGCATCGGGCGGACGGATACGCCTATGCCTTTTGTGAGGATTCTATAACGTTCTTAGCGAAAAAAGGCACTATATGAAAGCTGACATGAAACGCAGAACCTTTCTCCGTGCCGCTGGCGGTGCGGCTGGTGGCGCAGCCGCGCTCGGCACGCTCGGTTTTCCTGCGCTGGTGTTGGGCGCATCCCGCCGTGTCGTGGTCGTCGGTGGTGGGGTAGGAGGATGCACCGCCGCCAAATACCTGCGCAAGCTCGATCCCAGCCTGTCCGTGACCCTGATTGACCCTGAAGCCAGCTACACGTCCTGCTTTATGAGTAACGAAGTGCTCAGTGGTGAGCGCACCCTTGAATCCCTGACTTTCGGCTATGACGGCCTGCGCGGCTATGGGGTCACTGTGGTGCAGGACTGGGTGGTCGGCATCGATCCGGACCAGCAACAGGTAACCACCCAGGGAGCGCAGCACTTCGACTACGACGCCTGCATCGTCTCCCCAGGGGTGGGCTTCAAGTGGGATGCGATTGACGGCTACAATGAGCAGATTGCCAACACAAGTATCCCCCATGCCTGGTTCGCCGGGCCGCAGACCCTGCTGCTGCGCCAGCAGCTCCAAGCCATGCCCGAGGGTGGGCATGTGATTATCGTCGCCCCGCCCAACCCGTTTAAATGCCCACCGGGTCCTTACGAGCGGGCTTCGCAGATTGCCCTGTACTGTCAGCACCATAAACCGCGGGCCAAGATCACCATCCTTGACGCTAAGGATGCCTTCTCCAAGCAAGGGCTCTATATGGAAGGCTGGCGCAAGCTCTATGGCTATGGCACCGACAATAGCATGATCCAATGGGTCAGTGCCGCCGCCGGTGGTGCGGTGGAGGAACTCGACCCGGACACCCGCACCCTGGTCGGCTTGGTCGAGGATTTTCAGGGCGATGTGGTCAATATCATCCCGCCGCAAAAAGCGGGGAACATTGCCTTCGCCGCTGACCTGGTGGATGGCGACTGGTGCCCGGTCGATAAGCGCACCTTCGAGTCCAGCCGCCACCCCGGCATCTATGTGCTGGGGGATGCCTCCAGCGCCGCCAAAATGCCCAAGTCCGCCTACGCCGCCAACTCCCAGGCCAAGGTCGCCGCCGCCGCGATCATCGCCCGCTTCCAGGACCAGGAACCCGGCGATCCCACCTTCGTCAACACCTGCTACAGCGTGGTCGGCGAAGACTTTGGTATCTCAGTCGCCGCTGTTTACAACCTCGATAGCGACACCAACACCATCGAGCCCATCCCCGGTTCCGGCGGCGTTTCACCCGCCAACGCCAGCCCCGAGATCCGCAAGCGCGAGGTCAGTTATGCACACAGCTGGTTCAAGAATGTCATTAACGACATGATGGAGTAACAGTGGTCGATTCGCTCAGGTTGGTCTGTTAGGGGGAAATCCCATCATAGCTGGGGAAATCGCTTTGTCGATGAAGCCCGCTGAGGTGCCGCGAGACGGCACGGTGACAGTGCAACCGCCGCCTCAGGATTCAGTGCACAGCCGCTGGAGTTGTTCCAGTTCGGCTGGGTCGAATCCGGCCCGACGCCGATCAGGCAGGTTGAGCGGGCAGGGGACCCGGCCCTTCATGTGCTGGCGCAGCAGGGCGACATAGGTGGTAGCGGGATCAAGCTGGCGCGATTCGCACAGGTAGGTGAACCACCGTGAGCCGGCGGCGACATGGCCGACTTCGTCGCGTAGAATGACTTCCAAGGCTGCGGCGCTGGCCGGGTCGCCTGCGTCGCGTAGGCGCTCGATCAGGCCCGGGGTGACATCCAGGCCCCGGGCTTCCAGTCCGCGCGGCACCAGGGCCATGCGCGCCAGGGGGTCATCCGCCGTTGCCGTGGCCATTTCCCACAGCCCATTGTGGGCCGGGAAGTCCCCATAGTCGAAGCCCAGCGTCTGCAGGCGCTCGCGCATCAGTGCGAAGTGTTCAGCCTCCTCAGCGGCGACCTGTACCCAGTCGTCGTAGTAGCTGGTCGGCAGATGCGCAAAGCGTTGCACGGCATCCAAAGCCAGATTGATGGCGTTGAATTCGATGTGGGCCACGGCGTGCAGCAGGGCCGCGCGACCTTCGGTACTGCCCAGCCCGCGTTTGGGCAGCTCGCGCGGAGCGACCAGGAGCGGGTGCGAGGGGCGACCGGCGTCTGCGGGAGGGACGACCTCGGCGTGGAAGTCCAGAGGATAATCGCCGGCCTGCCAGCGCGCGGCCAGTGTGGCGGTGGCGTTCAGTTTAGTGTTGACTTGGGTTGCTGTCAGGGCCGCCGCAGCAGCGGCCTGTAGACTGGTTGAAGGCTGCATGCGTGTCAGGGATGTGAAGTCAAGCGTTTGTGTGCTACCTGGTCGCGTACATACACTGGCAACCCGTGCTCAGGCGCGACGGCTTCTCCGGCGGCCAGGGCGGTGACAGCGAGTTCGGCGATTTCTGCCGCCGTGCAGACCTGCTGGGCATCAATCCGGGCGTCGTCGAGTCCGCTGTGCTCGCTGAGGATGTCGCGGTACAGTTCCCAGGCATTGCCCACTCCGAAATCCGCCGCTTGGGGGGGATCAAAGCCTTGGGGAGCTGCGCCTGAGTGAATCGCTTCCGGGGCACTGACCTGTTCGGCTTGCAGCGTGCGCACCTGCCCGGGTCCCTCGACCTGGTACAGCCCCCAGTAGACCTCGCTAATGCGAGCATCAATGGCAGCGAGGATGCGGCTGTGTCCATGGCAGCGCCAGCCAGCCTGAGCCAGGGCGGCCAGGGTCGAGATACCGACCAGAGGCACTCCGGCGCCGAAGGCGATCCCCTGGGCGACGGCTGCTGCAATGCGCACACCGGTGAAGGAGCCGGGGCCGCGCCCGAAGGCGATGGCGTCGAGCTGGGTTAGCTCCAGTTCCCCCTGGGCGAGAACCCGGTCCAGCATGGGCAATAAGCGCTCGCCATGCTGGCGCGCGGCTTCTTCGTGTTGGGTAAACAGCTCGCCATCGCGCCATAAGGCGGCCGAGCAGAATATCCCGGAGGTCTCAAGGGCCAGAATTTTCATCAGTCTTGCGCGAGAAACCCCGCCCTTCAGGGCGGGGAGGTAGAGCGCACCGCGCGTAGCGCGGTTAACCCACCGGTCTCGCTGCCTCCGTTTGGGTTGGGGTGAATGCGTAGCCATAGCCGTCAGCGCGTTGCAGCACTCGGCAATGGCGGTGTGAAATCCCTTGGACCAGACCCGTTGCGGTCTGGAGATTGAAGCGCCCGGATGCACGCACGGCCACGCGCCCGAGATGGGTTCCGGCTTTCTTGCCCTTTGGCACCTCAGCGATGACCCGATCTCCGGTCTGGAATCCTTTAACGCGCTTCTCACGTATCAAATAACCGCGTGGAAAGCCAAAGCGGTTAAGACGGGTACGCTGGTAACAACCGCGCCCGGTGGCCTTGATGGCGAGCGTCGGGATGTTCCAGCCATGGAGCGCGGTGAGTTGACCCACACAGGCGGCATCAAGCGCATGGGTCTTGGGAATACCGAGACGCTGACGGTTGTATTTGGTCTGGCTGCCTGAACCCGTGGTCACGGGTACGCCGGTGGCCTTGAGCTGTTCAAACAGCGCCCAGCGGGTGGCATTGACCGCTGCGGCATCGCGAAGCGGGGCCTTGGCCTGTGCCTGAATACGGCGCAACCGCTCGGGTTGATGAGCCAGAAACACCTCAATCGGCTGATTCCCCTTGCGCTGATTGCAGGAGCGGCAGGCGAGCGTGAGGTTGGAGACTCGATTCGAGCCGCTTCGGCTTTTGGGCTGGATGTGCTCGATCTTCAGCGGGACGTGCTGTGCGCCGCAATAGGCGCAGATGCGATGCCATTTCTCCAGCAGGTATTCACGCACTTCGTAGCCGGCCAGTTCGCCCTGCTGATACGCCACACCGCTGATTTCAGGGTTCTGGAGTGCCTGAGTGTCGAAGCGCACCAGCTCTTGGCTGATGCTGTTGATGGGCGCGAGACGCTGGAGACGATTCACCC
>NZ_NRRS01000089.1 GCF_016583795.1 Rhabdochromatium marinum
CGGGATTGTACTCAGCCTGCGGGCGCTGAGCCAAACGACCGGGCGCTGGCAACAATTTTGGCAGCGAATTGATCAATTCGGTGCCGCCTGTTTCGGGTGATCACATTATTCAAAGGCCGCACCCGTTGTTTACCAAGGCATTGGCGGTGGCGCGGCAACACCGGTTGATCCACTGGGAGGGCGTGATTGCGGAACGTGCCGCCTGGTTCTGGGAAGCGCAAGGCAATGATCGCGTGGCCCAGGGCTATTGGCAGCAGGCTTACGACTGTTTCTCACGGTGGGGCGCCCAGGCCAAGCTGCGCGCGATGGAGCGGCATTATCGCGATTGGATCGCCGCGCGCTTGCCGGCCAGCCTGGATGAACCGGAGTTCGAGGCCGCACGTGCGGAGCTGTTGGACCATCAGGTCACGCTGCTCCGCCTGCAACTGACCCAAACCATCGAAACCGACAAACGCTTGGACGCGGAGCGTCATGCCCGGGAACTGGATCAGGCGACGCAGCGCCTGCGCGAAGAAGTGGCCCAACGCAAGCAGATCGAGGCGGACTTGCGCCAGAGCGAGGAGCTGTTTCGCCTCACCTTCGACGAATCGCCGATCGGCGCCGCCATGGTGTCCAATGAGGCGGGTTTCTTGCGGGTTAACCGCGCCTTGTGCGAACTGCTCGGCTACAGCGAGCAGGAACTGACCCGGCTGACAGTGGATGATGTGACCCACCCGGACGATCTTCAGCTCAGTTATGAGCAAAGAGATCGGTTTTGGAATGCCAAAATTACCAAGGCAAAATTTGATAAACGCTACCTCACCCGGACCGGCGAAACGGTGTAGGGTCGTCTCTCAGTCAGCCAAATTTTTGATGCGCAAGGAAAACCGCGCCATTTTTTGACCTTGATCGAGGATATTAATGAGACCAAACAGGCCGAGCAGGCGCTGATACGCGCCACCCGTGAAGCGCAACAGGCCAGTCAGGCGAAGTCAGAATTTCTCGCCAACATGAGCCATGAGATTCGCACCCCCCTGAATGGCGTTGTCGGGATGTTGCAACTGTTGGAGACCACGGAACTGTCTGATGAGCAGAGCGAGTATGTCGAGACCGCGCTGAAGTCATCGCATCGGCTCACCGGGCTGTTGACCGACATTCTTGATCTCTCCAGGATTGAATCGGGTCAATTGGTGCTGAGCGAGACCATCGTTGAGATGGCCGAACTGCGTGAAGCCGTCATCGACATTTTTGGCCACATTGCCAGAACCAAGGGACTGAAGCTGACCTTCACTATAGCGCCGGAGGTGCCGCCACGGATTCTCAGCGACGAACTAAGACTGCGACAAGTGCTGCTGAATCTGGTCGGTAATGCCATCAAGTACACTGAAAAGGGATGAGTGCGAGTGCAGGTTGCTCTGGCTGATGCAGCTGAAGACACTGATGCGCGGCTGGAATTTCGCATCGCGGATACTGGCGTGGGGATTTCAGCCGACCAAATCGAGGCGATTTTTCAGCCCTTCTTTCAGATTAGCGCAGGGTCCAGCCGTTCCCATCAAGGGGTTGGCTTGGGTTTGTCCATCGTGCGTCGTCTGCTCGATCTGATGCAGGGGCGAGTCAGCATCGACAGCACAGTTGGCGTCGGTACGACGTTTCGGTTTTCAATTCCCTTGCAAGTGGTCGATGCGGCATCAACTATCCAGGTCGTGGCGGATGTTCCGCGCCCCGTGGCGTCCGCGCCACCCCAGCCCGCCGCCGGGGCTAACATCCTGCTCGTGGATGATGAGCCGGTCAATCTCATTTTGGCGCGCCGCATACTGGAAAAACATCAGCATCAGGTGCGCTGTGCCTCCAATGGACAGGAGGCTTTGAATGCGCTGCGTGATCAAGATTGCGATCTCGTCCTGATGGACATCCAAATGCCGGGGATGGATGGATTGGAGGCGACCCGCTTGATTCGCGAGGGAGCCGCCGGAGCCCATCATGTAAGGCTGCCCATCGTGGCGATGACCGCGCATGCCATGGCTGGCGACAAGGAACGCTTTCTCGCGGCCGGGATCGACCGCTATCTGACCAAACCCTTCGTCATCGACGATCTTCTCGGGCTATTCAACAGGTTGTGGAAAAAAGCTGAGAATGAGTAAAAAGCTGGCGCTTTATGGCCCCGGCCACCAGACCAGCACAATGTAACGAGCCAATAAGGAGTCTGTCATGAAAACGCTCAGCCAAGAATCCTGTGAGGCGTGCCGCGTTGATGCGCCGCAAGTCTCCGATAAGGAAATGAATAATCTAATGGCCGAAATTCCGGATTGGAGGATCGAAACTCGCAATGGAGTCCGTCAGCTTGAACGAGGGTTCGAATTTCCGGATTTTGCACAAGCGCTTGCCTTTACCAACCGGCTCGGCGAGCTCGCCGAGGCCGAAGGCCATCATCCCAAGCTCATCACCGAGTGGGGCTGTGTCATCGTGACTTGGTGGTCGCACAAAATCGGCGGTCTGCACCGCAACGATTTCGTTATGGCGGCCAAGACGAACCAGATGTTTGCTCCAACCAGCGAGTAGATGGAAAACCTCGAGGTGCCCGCGCCCGATTCGGTGGGTCAGGGCGCTTCAGCCAAGCTGGGGTCTTGAACCACAGAGACTTCAGACCAATGGCCGGCATTTGGTCGTCGCTTATCGCTTATCCTTTGTCGTCTTTGCTCTCGTTGTCTTCGCCCTCGGTACTTTTTACGCCCCACAGATATGGATGTTTCACTAGATCCACCAGATATCGGTAGCGCTGCTGCTTGCCGGCGATAACAAAGAACGGGTAGACGATGAGGCGCGAAACCCCGAGCATGACATAGACCATTAAAAAAATGAGTGCAGCCAGTGGCATCAGGAATGCCACCCATCGTCCATGGTGGAGTGCAGTAAGGCTGTACATTCCGAACAGAAACCAGCCTAACAGCAGCAGCGCGGGGTATAACAAATCAATCAACTCGGGCATGCGCCGACCCTCCGGTGTTCAGTGCTTGTGGGGCTTCCTGCTTCTTGAGTTTGTTTGCCATCGCCTGGGTTGCGGCGATCGACGCGGCATCGGATAATTCCCTGGCATTGACATTGGGTGCCACAAGGCGGCACAGAGGCCCCGCCAAATGGAACTGTCGAGCGGAAACAGTGGTGCGGCTTGTTTGGAACAATCCGTGCTTGGGGGATGTGATTCGATAAGACGACAGGAGAATGGCCAAGCACGCCGATCCAACATCCGAAACCCTGGCTGCGGACAATCGCGCCCTGAACCGCCTGAATCAAGCCCTGCACGAGAAGGTGCGCGAGCTTGAGGCCGTTAACAACGACCTCAATAACCTGCTGCTTAGCAGCGAAGTCGCCACCTTGTTTCTCGATCCTGAACTGCGTTTACGCCGTTTCACCCCGGCGAGCGAGGCCTTGTTCGATCTCAAACCAGCAGCCATCGGCAAGCCGGTGACAGCATTAAGCGCCCGCTTCGACAGAACCGGTTTCCTGGACGACGCCCGTGCCATCCTGGCGGGCCAGTCACCCGCCGCGCGCGAAGTCGCCACCGACAATGGACGCTGGTTTTCACTGCGTATGCGCCCCTATCGCATCGCCACGGCTCCCATCGCCGGAGTGGTGGTCAGCTTCAGTGATTGCACCGCCTCGCGGCTGGCCGAGCAGCGTTATCGCGAAACCCTGGGTCGCCTCAAGCGGCACATGGACAACAGCCCGGTTGCCTCCATGGAATGGGACATCAAGGGCCGGCTGCTTGGCTGGTCGCCGGCGGCCGAACGCATCCTGGGCTGGAACGAGCAAGCCGTCATCGGACATACGCTTGAAGAACTCGGTCTGGTGCATGCCGCCGACCGCGAGCACATGCGTCGCGTGCGCGAAGCGCTTTTTCGTGGCGAGTTCGAGCACAATCGCATTCCCGTGCGCAACTGTCGCGCCGATGGACGGATGATCTGGTGCCAATGGTACAACTCCGCTCTGCATGACAGTGATGGCCAACTGGTCTCCGTCCTGTCACTGGTGGTGGATGTCACCGAGCGCCAGGCACTCGAAGACAATCTGCGCGACACCACCGCCCGCCTGGCCGAAGCGGACAGACGCAAAGATGCCTTTCTGGCGCTGCTGGGGCACGAGCTGCGCAATCCGTTGGTACCCGTGCGCAGCACTCTGGACACGCTAGCCCTGATGCCCGAGCCAGATGCGTCCCATTACCAGCAGGCTGTCAGCCGCATTGACCGCCAGATGCATCACCTTGAGCGCCTGGTGCAAGATCTGCTCGATGTGGCGCGCATCAGCCGTGGCGCCATCGTCCTGCGCCGGCAATGCGAGGATCTTGCCGCCCTGGTGCGCGAGACCCTGGAGGCCCTGGCCAAACCGCTGGCCGAGCGCGCGCATCATCTGGAGCTTGAACTGCCGGATGAGCCGGTCTGGATTCAGGGCGATGCCACCCGCCTAGTGCAAGTCATCACCAACCTGCTCGACAACGCCATCAAATACACCGAACCTGGCGGTCGGATTCGCGTCTCGCTGCACTGTCAGGACGGCAAAGGGTGTCTCAGCATGACTGACACCGGTCAGGGTATCGCCGCCAAGGATCAACCCTGGCTGTTCGACGCCTTTAGCCGCAGCGCCGAGAACCGCGTCGGTCGCGAAGGCGGTTTGGGAATCGGACTCGCGCTGGTGCGGCAGTTGGTGGAATTGCACCAGGGTCGCGTTGAAGCGCACAGCGCCGGGGTGGGGCAGGGCGCCACGTTCAACGTTTGGTTGCCGTTGGCCGAGGTCGCCCCGGATGCGCCAAACAGCGCTGAATCTCCCGAATCCCCCAAATCCCAAAGCAACACCGCGCCCACACCGGCAATGGCCGGCCAGCCCACGATGCGCGCGCGCCGGGTGCTGCTGGTCGATGACGAGTCTGAGATTCTTGACGCGACGGCTGCATTGCTGCGCGCGCTTGGTCATCAGGTGCAGATCGCAGCGACCGGTGCTGCGGCACTTGAGCGCATCAGTAGTGACGCCCCCGACATCGTCTTCCTGGATGTCAGCCTGCCCGACATCGACGGCCTGGAGTTGGCCAGACAGCTCACCGACTGGCCCCAGCGCCAGGCGCTACGCTTAGTTGCTGTGTCGGGATACAGTTTGGCCGAACAGCCGGAAGCCACTGAGCTGTTCGATGCCCAACTGATCAAGCCAGCGAGCCGTCAGGATTTTGAGCAGGTGCTGGCGATCGAGTAACGGTTCTGTTGTTTGTCATGGCCGATGGCGTGATTGGTTGCTTGCTCCGGCAAAGGGTTCTCTCTATTGTTCATAATTTATGTCACCCTATTGGTGTCACCCTGTCAGTTCACGGAGTTCCTTGCTTGTTTGATCCGACAACGCCTCTCAGTTTGGACTCGGCGCAGGATCTTCATGCCGCCCTGTTCAACGCCATGACCGACGGTGTGCTGGTGGTGAATCGCCAGGGCATGATCCTTGACTGCAATCCCGCGTTTCATCGCCGCCTTGGCTATCGCAAGGATGAACTGATTGGGTTGTCCGTCACCACGCTTAACCCACCGGAATTCGCCGCTCGGGTGCCGCAGCGCTTGGCCGCTCTCGAGCAACATGGACAGGCCACCTTCGAAACCGCCCACTATCGCAAGGACGGAACTGTCCTGCCGGTCGAGCTCAATGCCCGGTCCTTCCAGGTCGGTGGGGAGCGGGTGTTTTTCAGCGTGGTGCGCGATATCACCGAACGCAAAGAGCTCGAGGCGCGGTTGAGCGAGGGCATCGAAACCTATGCGGCGGCCATCAATACCACGACCTTGGGGTTCTGGATGGTGGACATAGACGGGCGCTTCCTGGAGGTCAACGCCGCCTACCTGAAGCTGTCGGGTTACAGTCGCGCGGAACTCTTGTCCATGCGGATTTCCGATATTGAGGTTGTGGAGCAATCCGAGGAAACAGCCAGCCATATCGTCAACGTCATCCAGGTCGGCTACGACCGCTTTCGCAGCAAACATCGTCGCAAGGACGGTTGCCTGTGGCCAGTGGAGGTGGTGACCAGTTACTCGCGCGTGCAGGGCGGGCGATTATTTGTCTTCGTTGAAGATATCAGCGAGCGGGTGATGCAGGAAAGTCGCCTGGAGTTGGCAGCCCGGGTGTTTGACACCATGGATCAGGCGGTGGTGGTCACCGATGCCGACAACCGCATTGTTTCGATCAATCCGGCCGCTGTGCGTATCACGGGTTACAGCTTTGACGACGTGCGCGGCAAGAACCCCAAAATCTTCGCCTCCGGGCGCCATGATCGAGCCTTCTATAGCGCCATGTGGGCGTCCCTGCAACGTTCCCGGCACTGGGAGGGCGAAATCTGGGATCGGCGCAAGGACGGCACCCTGTACGCCAAATGGCTCAGCATCAATGCCATTCATGATCGTCAGGGCACGCTCTATCAATATGTTTCAGTGTTTTCCGATATCACCGAGCGCAAGAAAACCGAGGAACTGGTGTGGCGGCAGGCCAACTTCGACACCCTGACCGGACTGCCCAACCGTCACCTGTTTTATGAACGCCTGGAACAAGAGATTAAGAAAGCCCAGCGCACGCAGCGCCGGATCGCAGTGCTGTTCATCGACCTTGACCGCTTCAAGGAGGTGAATGACAGCCTCGGGCATGCTAAGGGCGACGCATTGCTGGTGCAGGCCGCGCACCGCATTGCTGCCAAGGTGCGCCAGAGCGATACCGTTGCACGCCTCGGTGGTGACGAGTTTACCGTGGTTTTGCCGGATTTTGGTAGCCGCGCTCAACTCGAGCACATCGCTCAGGATCTGATCCTGACCCTCGCTGAGCCCTATGAACTGGGCGACGATGACCGAGGTGACATTTCCGCCAGCATCGGGATCACGCTGTTTCCCGACGATGCTGACAGCCTGGATGGGTTACTCAAGCACGCGGATCAGGCGATGTACGCAGCCAAGGCCAAAGGGCGCAACCGCTTTGGCTACTTCACCGCCTCCATGCAGCATGAAGTGAGGGAAAAGATCGCCCTGGCCAAGGATCTGCGCCAGGCGCTGCGTCGTGGTGAGCTGGAGGTTTACTATCAGCCGATCGTCGCCATGACCAACGAGGCCATCGTCAAGGCGGAGGCCCTGTTGCGCTGGCATCACCCCGAGCGTGGCATGGTCAGCCCGATGGTCTTTATCTCCTTGGCCGAGGAGATCGGTCTCATTCATGAGATCGGCCAGTGGGTGTTCAGCCAGGCGCTTGCCGCTGTTGCACGTTGGTACCAGAGGTACGGGCGCATCATTCAGGTGAGCGTGAACCGATCGCCCATTCAGTTCGAAAAACTGACGCCGTTCTGCTGTACGGATGAATTACGCCAGTTCGATCTTCCCGGCCATAGCATCACCGTCGAGATTACCGAGGGATCGCTACTGAGCCAATCGCAGTACATCGAACAGCAACTGCTGGATTTCCGCAATGCCGGAATTGAAGTGTCCATTGACGATTTCGGCACCGGTTTTTCGGCCTTGTCCTACCTGCGTCGGTTCGATATCGATTACCTGAAGATCGACCGTTCCTTTGTCTCCGATCTGGCCGAGGACGACGCCAATACCGCATTGATTGAGGCCATCATTGTGATGGCGCACAAGCTTGGCATTCAAACCATTGCCGAGGGCGTGGAAACCGAGCGTCAGCGGGATCTGCTGCGAGCGTTCGGCTGCGATTATGCGCAAGGGTATCTCTACGCACGTCCGCTGCCGATCGATGCATTCGAACAGGTTCTGGCCGGTATTTGACAGCGCTCATCATCCCGATTGAAGTCGTCGTATGCAACATTCAACAAAGACCGAGACCCAACCGATCACCGGATTGGAACAGGCTGGCCAAACAGGTACGGAATTGACCGTCGAAGCACTCCCCGGCTCGTTTGGCAACCGTGAATTGTCACGAGAGGTGCTGCTGGCCCACTCACCCGTTTGCCACAAGATCGTTGATCTTGACTTGAAACTGCAGTTCATGAACGAAAGCGGCTTCAACATGCTGCAACTGACTAAGTCAGATAATGTGTATGGTCAGCCGTACCCCTTCAGCTTTTTCCCAGAAGAAAGTGCTAATCGGTTGAGAGCGGCGTTGCAGGAGGTCATGCGGCAGCCGCAACAAACCCAACTGGAGGGCGTTTACTGCGACACCAAAGGTAATGAGGTTTGGCTGCAACATGTCATCGTGCCAGTGACGGATGACAACGGCTCCCTCGCTCACCTTGCGGTGGTCACCTCGGACATCACCGAACGCAAAGGTGCGGAGGCGGAAATACGTGAGTCGCTGCTACGCCAGGAGGAGGCCGTCAGGGCCGGGGGCGTGGGCTTCTGGGACTGGAATCTTGGCACCGATAAAGTGTCCTATTCGTCGGAATGGAAGCGACAGATCGGATACAGCGACGATGAGGTGAGTGATGACTTCGAGGAATGGCGTCATCGTGTGCATCCCGACGACCTCAAACCCACCTTGGCCTTCATTCAGAAGCAGCTCGAAGGGAGTGCCGGGAGCTACAACATGGAGTACCGGTTCCAGCACAAGAATGGCTGTTACCTCTGGATCCTGGTCCAAGCCTCCATCTTCCGCACCGAAGACGGCAAAGCCTATCGGGTTCTTGGCTCGCACATCGACATCACCGATCGCAAAGCCGCTGAACAGGCGATGCTTGCAGCCAAGGAGCAGGCCGAGGCCGCCAACAGAGCCAAGTCAGAATTTCTGGCCAACATGAGTCACGAAATACGCACGCCCTTAAACGGCCTCATGGGTATGCTGCAACTGCTGAAAATGACCCATCAGAACACTGAGCAAAGCGAATACACCGACCAGGCGCTTCAGTCGAGCCAACGCTTACTGCGATTGCTTTCAGACATTCTTGATCTTGCCAGGGTGGAGGCTGGCAAGATGGATGTCATTATTGAGCCTTTTGATGTCCAAGATGCCATCGACGGCATTGTGCAACTGTTTTTGCCAGTGGCCATGGAAAAGCAGGTGGACTTGCGCGTGAACATCAATCCTGCCATCCCTTCCACGCTGTTCGGTGATGCCACCCGTTTGCAGCAGGTGCTGAGCAACCTGGTGGGCAATGCGATCAAGTTCACCCATGCGGGCCATGTTGCCTTGAGCGCCCAACCCGTGCCACCAGGAAAAGATGAAGAATACCGAGTTGTTTTTGCGGTTTCAGATACCGGAATCGGGATGCCTGCGACGTTTTTTGAGCATCTGTTCACCCCATTTACGCAGGCGGAACAGAGCTACCAGAGAAATTTCCAGGGCGCGGGGCTGGGGTTGTCGATCTCAAAAAGGCTTGTCGAACTGATGGGCGGGGATATCTCTGTGGAGAGCGAGGAAGGCGTTGGCTCAACGCTCAAAGTTTGCATCCCTTTTAAGCTGGATAAACACTGTTCACCCACGCTGTCTGCAGAAAAACCAACTGACTTGGGAAGACTCAGGATCCTTGTCGCCGAGGATGACCAGGCATCAAAGACCATAGCCCTGAAGCATCTGGAAAAAGCCGGATACCAGGTCGAGGGCGTAGATGATGGAGCCCAGGCTTTGGCCGCTTTAAAGAAGCAGTCTTTTGACCTCGTGTTGATGGATGTGCAAATGCCAATTCTTGATGGCGTTGCGGCTACATCGGCCATAAGGCAAGGGCACGCTGGAAATCGGAATAGAGGCATCCCGGTTATCGCCACGACAGCGTATGCCATGGCTGGAGATAAGGAAAAATTCCTTGACGCTGGTATGGACGGATATGTGGCCAAGCCGGTTGATATGGAACAGCTGCGGAAGGTTATGAACCAGGTGCTGGCGCCCGCTATTCCCGACCAGGCTTCAGAAGAATACTCCATCCATGTCCCACCAAAGTCCAACGACACCACCCGAACCGCTTGATCGCGTCAAGGGCGCCTTGCTGGGTGTCGCATTGGCTGATGCCTGGGGGGCTCCTTACGAAGGCGGCCTCCTCGAAAGGTTGCTGTGGCGTGTGATCGGCACTCGGCAGGGACGGCGGCGCTGGACCGACGACACTCAGATGACCTTTGACGTTGCTGCCTCTCTGGCCGATGTACAGGGCATCGACCAGGACGACTTGGCGGCACGTTTCGCACGCTCCTATCAGTGGTCGCGCGGCTATGGCCCCGGCGCAGCGCGCATTCTCAAGCGTATCCACCGGGGAGAACACTGGACTACCGCCAGCCGTGCCGTCTATGCCCAAGGCTCCTACGGCAACGGTGCGGCCATGCGCTCGGTGCCAATCGGACTCTTCTTCGCCGCGCGGGGAACGAATGCGGTCATCAAAGCCGCCCAGTCTGCCGCCGAGATCACCCATGCCCATCCCCAGGGCAAAGAAGGTGCGGTGCTGATTGCTTTGGTCGCGGGCTTGGTCTTCAACAGCCTCAGCCCGAGCGAGATTTGGACCGCCATCAAGGCTGAGACCTGGAGCCCTGTGTTGAGCGACAAGCTCGCCATCGCCGAGCAGTGGCTCAGCAACAAGCAGCCGGTTGAGCCAAGCAGGGTCGCCCGGCAACTGGGCCGGTCGATGACGGCGGCGAACTCCTGCCCAACAGCTGTTTACATTGCCCTGCGCCATCTGAGCAAACCCTTTGCCGAATTGCTTGACTTCGCTCGCCGGGTTGGCGGCGATGTCGATACCATTGGCGCTATGGCCGGCGGCCTTTGGGGCGCCGCGCGCGGATTGGGAGCCTTGCCGATCGAACAGCTGGCCGGGCTTGAGGCCTGTGACCATCTGTTGCGGGAAGCGAGTCGTTTTGCGGCCGCCCTCCAGGCAGGTCTGGAGTCGCCGGCGGATATACTCACTTGTCTGCCGAACAGCGGCATGAACCTGGAGAACAACCTATGAATGTTGCAGTAGCCACCAACGATGGCCTGACCATCGATACGCATTTTGGCCATGCCAGGGAATTTTGGATCTACGACCTTAACGACGAGACCGCGACCTTCCTGGAAAGGCGCGACATTGAGCAATACTGCGTGGCTGGCCAATCCATGGACTCCGCCCTCGGAGGCATTCTCAAAGCGGTCGCCGACTGCCAGGCGGTGCTGGTCGCCATGATCGGCGAGCCTCCTCGGGCGAAGCTTGCGGCAATGGGCGTGCAGGCGGTGTCTGAGTATGCCAACGAGCCGATCGAGGCGGCCTTGCGGGACTATGCACGCCGACAGGCGGGCGACTGAGCTGGGACCCGACCCCGTGTTTGGATAAAATTCAGAAAGCCTGGGCACATTGCCTGCTAACCGAGAATCTTTTCATAGGCTCGTCGCAGCAATTCCAACTCCACCGGCGGCAGTCCGCGCGCTTCGGTCAAAGCGATGAAGGTGCCGCCGATGGCTTCAACCTCCGCAAAGGGTGGATCCAGGATGGTGAAGCGCGCTAGCCTGACCTCAATGACACCGTTCGGTGACTTCGGTGTGGCGCGAAAACCGGACTGTACCTCCAGGGAGCCAGAGTCCAAGCGGAGGCGGTGCTCGGCATCGCGCAGCAAAAACGCTGGATGCGACACTAGCTTGCTGCCGATGTCGGGGTCATCTTCGGTCAGATGTGTCCGCGCCGGCAAGGGGGCAAACCCGCAAATGCCGCCATGATCGAAACGGACAAAGCGCGTGCGCGCGCTGATGGGTTGGGTGTGATACAAAATGAGTCGGGTATCGGCCATGGCATGCTGTCCTCTCGCTCCCGTTGGCTGACGGAGTTCTCCCTCGCCTGTCAATGCAACGAAGCCGGTGTTCGAATCGTGGATGTCTCGGCACCCACAGTCTTTACCTCACTGATACCAAGGATAACGCATTGAATCTTTCAGGGTACGTATCTGACCGATTGCACCCTAGTCCAAGGCCCGCAACTCCGCCATCAACGCGTGCAGACTGGTCAACTACCCCGCCCTGAAGGGCGGAGCTTGCAAGAGCTCGGTTGACCAGGGAAAGCGGTATCCAACCCGCTGCGTTTGCAACAGGTCGTTGAGACCCACTCTGGAATGCTTCCTCAGTTCCAGACACTGGAAGATCAGGATCATGCGGGTGAAAGGCAAAGCGCCGAAGGTGTTGATCGCCGCCGCGAGGCGGGAGCCGGTTGCAGACTGTCCCGAGGGGAGCGAGCCGCAAGGCTCCGTCACTAGGCCCGTAAGGGCAGGAATTGAAATGGCTGTCTTTGTTCTCGACAAACAGAAAAACCCGCTGATGCCGTGCACGGAGAAGCGCGCTCGGCTGTTACTCCAGCGTGGGCGGGCGGTGGTGGTGCGGCTGCATCCGTTCATCATCCGGCTCAAAGATCGCATTGGTGGTGAGACCCAGCCACTGCGCCTGTCGCTCGATCCGGGGAGCAAAACGACCGGAATCGCCGTGGTGCGCGAGGTCGAGCGCATCGACCCCGACACGGGCGAGGTACGCCGAGAGGCGCAGGTGCTGTGGCTGGCCGAACTGACCCACCGTGGTGCCCAGATCCGTGAGCGCTTGACCGCTCGCCGCGCCTTTCGTCGCCGTCGGCGCTCGAAGAACTTGCGTTATCGCGCCCCGCGCTTCCACAATCGCACCAGACCCAATGGCTGGCTCGCCCCGAGTCTGCGCCATCGATTGGACACCACGCTGAGCTGGGTCAATCGTCTCCAGCGTCTCGCGCCCATCAACAGCATCAGCCAAGAGCTGGTGCGCTTCGACACTCAGGCACTCCAGAACCCTGAAATCAGCGGTGTGGCGTATCAGCAGGGCGAACTGGCCGGTTATGAAGTGCGCGAATATCTGCTGGAGAAATGGCATCGCACCTGCGCCTATTGCGGCGCACAGCACGTCCCGCTGGAAATCGAGCACATCCAGCCCAAAAGTCGAAGCGGCTCGAATCGAGTCTCCAACCTGACGCTCGCCTGCCACTCCTGCAACCAGCGCAAGGGAAACCAGCCGATTGAGGTGTTTCTGGCTCATCAACCCGAGCGGTTGCGCCGTATTCAGGCACAGGCCAAGGCCCCGCTTCGCGATGCCACAGCGGTCAATGCCACCCGCTGGGCGCTGTTTGAACAACTCAAGGCCACCGGCGTACCCGTGACCACGGGTTCAGGCGGCCAGACCAAGTACAACCGCCAGCGTCTCGGCATCCCCAAGACCCATGCGCTTGATGCCGCCTGTGTGGGTCAACTCGATGCCCTGCAGGGCTGGGCCATCCCGACACTTGCGATCAAGGCCACCGGGCGCGGCTGTTACCAGCGCACCCGCCTGAATCGCTTCGGCTTTCCACGCGGTTATTTGATGCGTGAGAAGCGCGTTAAAGGATTCCAGACCGGAGATCGGGTCATCGCTGAGGTGCCAAAGGGCAAAAAAGCCGGAACCCATCTCGGGCGTGTGGCCGTTCGTGCATCCGGGCGCTTCAATCTCCAGACCGCAACGGGTCTGGTTCAAGGCATTTCACACCGCCATTGCCGGGTAGTGCAACGCGCCGACGGCTATGGCTACGCATTCACTCCAACCCAAACGGAGGCCGCGAGACCGGTGGGTTAACCGCGCTACGCGCGGTGCGCTCTACCTCCCCGCCCTGAAGGGCGGGGTTTCTCGCGCAAGACTGATGACAGACGCGGGCGCCAGGCGTTTCAGTGTTCATCAGGATCCAGCACCCCATCGAGATATCGCCAGGCGCCACCCTCCCGCACAAAGCGGCTGCGCTCATGCAGTCTGAACGCGCGGCCCTGAATCTTGTAGTGCGCGATGAATTCTACCTTACCCTCCGTCGCGTTCGGACCGCCGCCTTCGGTGGCGAGTATTTGCAAGCCAACCCATTTGGAGTTTGATTCGGAGGCCAGCTCGGCTGGTCGGGTGCTGGAATGCCAGGTCGCGCGCAGATACTCAAACGCACCTAGCGCATAGGCCGTGTAGCGCGAACGCATCAGCGCCTCAGCAGTCGGCGGCATCGCGCTTTCGGCCAGATAGGGTGCGCAGCAGTCGGTGTGGTCTTGGCCAGAACCGCACGGACAGGGGATAGGTTTCTTGCGAGCCATTGAATAAAGGTCAACTTCGGCCCAGTGGGTTACCGCCGGTCGTGCTCAGAGCGGAACATGAGGCCAGCAACGCAGCGTCCCATCCCGGATCCGACATTCCGCACCTGCTCACGCCACCAACAGGTTTTCTCTCAACTCTCAACTCATCTATCCTTGCGTTATCGCAAACATTCAGAGGGAAGCAGGCTAGCCATGCACATCGAAACTGGCTCAAAGGCCAGTCCACAGCATTACAGCAGCCAAGCGCTCGAACACCTGGGATTGGTAGCGGGAATGTACGACGAGCTGGGTCTCGGGGAGCTCATTGATCGGGTTATGGTACAGGATGAAAGCAGCCGGATCATCTCCCTGGGACAGTCTGTAAAAGCGATGGTACTCAACGGGTTAGGCTTCGCGCACCGCGCCCTGTATCTCACCCCGTTGTTTTTCAAGGACAAGCCTGTGGAACGCTTACTCGGTCCGGGGATTGAGGCTGAGCATCTCAACGATGATGTGCTCGGGCGAACCCTGGATCGGATTTACGCCTATGGTCCAACCCAACTGTATGCCCAGTTGGCCGCGCAGACGGTTCAGCGGTTAGGGTTGTTGTGTCGCTTTGGGCATCTGGATTCGACCAGCTTCCATGTCGATGGTGACTACAACAGCGACATCGAAGATCCGACGGGCGTGATTCGCATCACCCAAGGCTACAGTCGTGACCACCGCGCGGATTTGAACCAGGTGGTGCTGCAATTGCTCTGCGAGCGCCAAGCCGGCATTCCCCTGCTGATGGAAGCCTTAAGCGGTAATAACAGCGACAAGACGAGCTTTCGCAAGACCGTCAATGCCTATCTCGACCAGCTGCAAGCCGATGTTGGACTGGAGATCCTCATGGCCGACAGCGCGCTCTACACCCGCGACACCCTCCAGGCGATGGACACCTATGCCTGGATTTCGCGCGTGCCTGAAACCCTCACGCTCGCCTGCGAGATGATCCATGCAGTCGCTCCAATGTTGATGCACAAGCCCACGCAAGAGGCCTGTTGCACCTTAGGCACCGTCTATGGTGAGGTGCGTCAACGCTGGGTTGTGGTCTATTCACCGCAGGCGCGCCAACGCGCCCTCAAGCGCCTTAACAAGCACTGTCTTACACAGGGCAAGGCCGAACTCAAGGCCTTCGAGCGGCTGTGCAACACGGACTTCGCCTGCGAGGCCGATGCGCTCAAGGCATTGGAGCGTTTTGAGCACACACTTAAGATTGGCCTGCTCGGCGAGACCTGCATTGAGGCCTTGCCTCGCTACCACAGCCAAGGCCGCCCGGCCCGAGGGCAGGCGCCAGACTTTTATGTCTACCGCATCAGCGGTGCACTGGCCTCGCAGGTGCAGGAGCACCAGCGCCGCCTGGAACGTAAAAGCTGTTTCATCCTCGCCACCAATCAGCTCGATGACTCACTGCTCAGCGAAGCCGAGCTCATCGCCGCCTACAAGGATCAACAAACAGTCGAGCGCGGCTTTCGCTTCCTCAAAGACCCGATGTTCATGGCCGCGACACTCTACCTGAAGAAACCCGAGCGCATCATGGCGTTGATGATGGTGATGACCCTCTGCTTGTTGGTCTATGCTGCCCTGGAACACCGTATCCGCGAGAGTCTCAAGGCACAGCAGGCAACCTTCCCCGACCAGAAGGGTCAGCCGAGTGCTCGTCCCACCGCGCGCTGGGTATTCCAATCTTTCAAAGGCATCCATGTGCTGGTCATTGCCCAGGTCAGGCCGCTCGTGCTAAATATGCAACACCACCACCACGCCTTACTTGAACTGCTGGGATGGCGGTATGTGGCGTTATATTCTGGAAGCGGCTGAGGGGGGGGGCGGAATGACGGTTCGTACCACTCTGGCGGCCCCCTGGCGGAGGCGATGATCCGCATCTCGGCCCCGCACTGGGGGCCGGTCAAAGGGAAAGCCTCGTAGAGGCGGGCCAGGAGCATAGCCCAGAGATAGCGGGCGGGGGAACGTCTGATCGCTGGCGGCGGGTCGTCCGTTGCCCCCTCCGCCGCCGGTTTCCGTAGTCACGATGCCGATGTTGCCTGGGCGGCGGAACTAGAGCGGCGATGCGACCGATCAGTTCGAGCGGCGAGAGGATGATTTGGGTTTGCCCGTTGGGACCGGGCTTGGGCAGGTGGTAGATCAGCCGCTGGGCGTCGATCTCCTCCAGTCGGTCGGCGGCAAAGGGCGGCCGGGCGCAGTAGCGCAGCAGCCGAACCAGTGTATGAAGGCCACCGCGCCGATTCGCGCCTTGGGGTCCGCGCCAGGGCAGTACATGATCGACCAGGTGGGCGGCGGTTTCCGCCATGCGCCGGGTGTTGCACGAGGGGCAGACGCCCCGCCCTTTGCAGGAGAAGGCCATCAGGAAATCATGGCCGCATTCGGCACAGCGGGCGCGGGCGAACCCATAGGCGAGGATACCGCACTCCAGAAATCGGCGTCGTTCCCGTTCGTCGTGCGTGGGTGAGAGTGGGTTGACTGCAAATCAGGCGCTCTCCGGCGGTTTGCGCGCCTTCCATAGAGTTCCGTGGAGAGAGGGCAGCCCTGCTTCCCGCATGTGCTTCGCGGTCACCTTTTTGTGGTGGTGTTGCCAGACGTAGCGCGAGATTTGCTCGCGTATCCATCGGTCGAGGTTTTTGATCTGCTTCTCGTCATCGACGATGCGGTAGAAGCCGATCCAGCTTCGGTGGTGGGGATGCTTGGCCGGGTTGTGCTTCCTGATCTCGTCGATAGGACCTTGAATTTTGTAGCTCAATCGACGGCTGAGGCTACGGAGATCCCAGTCGGGATCGCTCTTCGGCTTGTGAGTGTTGATGACCTCGCGTATGCGATTTTTAAACTTTGCGACGTTCGTGCTACGGACCCGGGTGAAGCTGCGGCCGATTCTGAAACCGACGAAATCGACACCATCGGTCGCGTCGCTCACGGCTCTCTTGTCGGGGTGGAGCTCCAGATTGCCGAGGGCATCGAGTGCATGTTCGGCCCGTACTTTTGCGTCGTTCACGGCTTCCTTTGTCTGGCAGCAGACCAGAAAGTCATCGGCGTACCGGACGAGGATGTTCCCTCCCTGCCGCATCTCCTCGTCGAAGGATGCGAGCAGCAGATTGGCCAACATGCCTGAGATGACCCCGCCCTAGGAGCCCTATCCTGCGCGGCTCGCGCAAGTACTTGGTTCTGGGCTTCGCGCTGTCGGCTATCCGGCGCTCTTCAGAGGTGACTCTCGGGGTTGTAAGGTAGACCTGGATGAGTCGAAGGGCGCGCTCGTCGATTGGAAGGCCCCTCGCGATTGCAAGCAGCGCCTCATGGTCGACACGGTCGAAGAAGCTCTTAATGTCCGCATCCAGGACGTGAACATAGCCGGCGTCCAGGGCGTTCCTGATTTGTTTGATGGCATTGTGGGCTCCGCTGCCACGCCGGTAGGCGCAGCAGGCATCGCTCAACAGAGGGTCCACAATCGGATACAGATACTTGTAGAGTCCGCGCTGAACCAGCGTGTCGCGAATCGTAGCGAGGGAGATGATGCGTTCGCCCCCGGTTATCTTGGGGATACTCTTCTCCAAAAAGGGACTGAAGATCCATCGGTCCTGCAGAACCTTGCGATGGATGGCGCGGAAATGCTGCTCCCGCTGTTTCTCGAAGACCTTCCGATCCTGTCGGTCGGAACCGGGGGGTAGGTAGGTGTCTTCGTGGACGAAGTCGAATTTTCCGTCAAGCAGATCTTGGTAGTCCTGCTCCAGGGCCTCCAGCGAGAAAAAGTCGTCGAATTCCAATGGCACGGTACGCGAGTGAGGGGATGCGAGCGGGTATTGCCGCTCTCCAGGCGGCCCGCTCGCCGTCGCGGAGAGCTAGACGCTGTGCGTCTTGAGATCCAAATGGCGATACTCTTGACATTCGAGGTCCGCATCCCTGTTGCAGGGACCAACTGGTGTTGGCGGCGGATTGCTCCGCTCTCGGGAATGTCGGGCAGAAAAATGGGGTTTTATCCCGCCAGATCAAGGGGCGGGGCTTCTGGCTTGAGGATGACGCCAGGGAGTGTCGGGGGAAGAATGGGCCGTCTGCGCTTGCCGGGAGGTGAATCTCGTCGGCCGAGAGGAAGATAGCTGCCATCTCCATGCCCGATACCCAAGGGGAGAAGCAGCTTGCGGGTATCTTCTCCGTTGCCGGAGCTTTCGACCTCGAATGTCATGAGTATCGCCATTTGGACCGATCCCCTGATGGCGGGGCGGATAGCAACACCATCACAGGATACCATGCGGGGAGCATTGGATCCGCTCGACGATATCTCCTGTCAGCCTGTAGGCGCCGAAAGATACCCACGGCGCGCCCGGCGTCGAGCGATCTCGTCAACCAGCTCGATGCCGGCCTCGTAGGACGCGACACCCGTGCTGCGTATTCGGCTGCGGTTCGAGCCGATGCCGCCCCAGACCTTGAGGTGGAGGAGCATCGGGGGGTCCGGCTGGTCAACGGCGATGCACTCAAGGCCGAGAAGACGGCCAACACCAACTTCGCCATCCTCAACACCGTGACCATGACCGAGCCCCTGCAGGACACCGCCGAGCTGGGATTCGACAAGCTGGTCCCGACCCTACCGACGGGACCCGGGGTGACGCCGGGCGACATCTCCTTCGCCTATCCGGGGCGCATCGTGCGCAACCTCCAGGAGAGCCTGGAGCTGCTGACCCGCGTCATCCCGGGCGTCGCCCATCCCTCGACCACCATCTACGTCCCCGAGATCAAGTTCTACGACATCCGCTACCCGACCAGCGACGACCTGGAGACCAATCTCCCCGGACTCTTCGTCGCCGGCGACGGGGCCGGCAAGTCGCGCGGCATCGTGGGCGCGGCGGTCAACGGCATCATGGCGGCCAAGGGCATCCTGCGCGCGGCCGGCCAGGCCGAGCGCGAGGGCTAGCCCCGATCCGCCTCGCACGAAGGCTCCCCCTTCTCAAGTCCCCAGGGGCAGCAGGAGTGCGAGTCCGGGAAAGGCGATCAGCGCGCCGATGCGCAGGAAGTCCATAACGACGAAGGGCATGAGCCCGCGGAAGATGGTCGAGAGCGGAACCGTCTTGGTGACCGACCGCAGCACGAAGGCGTTCATCCCGACCGGCGGGGTGATGTAGCTGATCTCGGTGGCGACGACCACGAAGATGCCGAACCAGATGAGATCGAACCCGGAGGCGGCCACCACCGGAGAGAGGATGGGTACCGTCAGCAGCACCATCGACAGGCTCTCCAGCACGCTGCCGAGCAGCAGATAGACCGCCATGATCGCCAGGATCATCAGCACCGGCGTGTCGGCGAGCGGCCCCAGCGCCTCGCGGATGTCCGAGGCCATGCCGGAGAGGTTGACGTAGTTCGAGAAGGTCAGCGCCCCGAACAGGATGAAGAACATGATGGCCGTCAGCTTGGCGGTCTCGGCCAGGGTCTCGATGGTGCGGCGCAACTGGAGCCGGCCCCTGACGGCCGTCAGCAGGATGGCCCCCGCCGCGCCCATGCCGGCCGCCTCGGTGGCGGTGAAGACCCCGAAATAGATACCGCCCATGACGAAGGCGAACAGGACCATGGCCCCCGCCACACCGCGCAGCGCCGCCAGCCGCTCCCGCAGCGGGAGCTTGGGCTCCACCGGGATCTCGCGTCCCTGGCCGACCGAGACGCTGAAGCGCACCGCAACCATATAGCCGAGCACGCCGAGCAGCCCGGGCAGAATGCCGGCCAGGAACAGCTTGCCAATGTCCTGCTGGGTCATGATGCCGTAGAAGACCAGGATGACCGAGGGCGGAATCAGGATGCCGAGCGTCCCGCCGGCGGCGACCGAGGCCGTCGCCAGACCGTCCGGATAGCCGAAGCGGCGCATCGAGGGCAGCGCGATGCGCGACATGGTGGCCGCGGTCGCGAGCGAGGAGCCGCACACCGAGGAGAATCCGCTGCAGGCGACGACCGTGGCCATGGCGAGTCCGCCGCGACGGTGACGCAGCCAGGCATAGGCCGCGTCGTAGAGCTCGTGGGCGATCCCGGACTGGACGACGAAGTTCCCCATCACCAGGAACAGCGGCAGCACCGAGAGCGAATAGTTGCGGCTGTTGTCGAAGACGGTCTGACCGAGCAGCGACAGGGACGGCTCGACACCGATCAGGGTCGCCGTGCCGATGGTGCCGACCAGGAGCATGGAGGCGGCCAGCGGGACGCCGGTCAGCATCAGGATGAGGAGCAGAAGAATACCGTAGGGCCAGTCCATCAGGGTCTCGGGGGGAAAGTCGGCGCAGCGAATCCGTTCAGTCGGTGAAGGATGCGTCCTCGTTATGGCGATGTCCGGGGATGCGGAAAATGACCATGATGACCAGGACGGCGGACGCCAGCCAGCAGAGCACGGCCGCCGCATCGGCGAAGGGGGCGATGGGTAGGCGCAGATAGAGACTGGTCTGACCGTAGCCGGCGAGCGTCCCGCCCATGACCAGCAGCCGCCAGCCGATCACGCCCAGCACCAGGGCGTTGACGAGCCGCGCCAGGGCGAGGAGCGGCGGACGCGTCCAATCCGGCATCCGTTCGGTGAGCAGATCGACCGTGACATGGCCGTCGCTCAACGAGACCAGCGGCAGTCCCAGGAAGATGACGCCGACGAGCATCAGCTCGATCAGCTCGCCGGCTCCGGGCAGGGGCGCGGCGAAGAGATAGCGACCGATGACGTCCACCACCGTCAGGACGATCATCGCCAGCATGGTCAGGGCACAGGCGCCGCCGAGCAGCGCCGTGCCCAGATCCGCAAGCGAGCGGATCGACAGCGACTGCGAGCTCATTCGGACTCGGCGGCGATCCGGGCCTTCATGTCCTCGAGCGCGGCCTTGGCATCGATTCCGCTGGTGGCGATCTCATCGAGCTTGGCTTCGATGACTGGATCCAGCATCTGGTGCAGACCCTCCATCTGCTCTTCGGTGGCGACATGGAGCTCGACCTGTCCCTCGAGCGCGCTACGCCCGGCCGCGTCGGCCGCGTCCCAGGCCTTGCCGGCGAGACGCGACAGGGCCTCGCCCGAGACGCTGTCGATGGCGGCCTGGTCGGCCTCGGACAGACGGTTCCAGCGGCGCTCGTTCATCACGAAGAAGAAGGAGGTGTTGTAGAGACCGCCCGGGACCTCGAAGCCCTGGTCGAGCAGGCCGTCCAGGCGGAAGAAGGTGACCGACTCGAAGGGAAAGAGGATGCCGTCGACCACGCCGCCCGAGATCAGCTCGTAGGCCTTGGACGAGGGGCTCTGGACCGGAACCGCGCCGAGCGCGGTGGCCACGTCGTTGGCCATGCCGCCGCCGACGCGTAGCTTGGCCCCGGCGATGCCGTCGAGCGAGGAGAGATCGCGCCCCTTGGCGAAGGCATGGCCCGGGCCATGGGTGAAGACGCCCAGGACCTTGACGCCCGCGTATTCGCCCGCTGCGGCGAGCCGCTCCTCGAACACCTGCCAGTAGGCGACCGAGACCGCCTCTGCGCTGTCGCCCAGGAAGGGGAGCTCGGCGAGCATGGCGGTCTTGAAGCGGCCGGGGGTATAGGCCTGGGCACTGAAGGTAACGTCGGCCACGCCGTTGGCGGCAAGGTCGTAATGGGCGGGCGGCGGACCGAGCGGGGCGTCCAGGATCTGAACCGTGACGCGGCCCTCGGTCGCCTCCTCGACGGCCACCTTCCAGGGCACCATCACGTCCTTCACGATCGGATGGCTCTGCGGCAGCCAGTTCGAGAGCCGCAGCGTTTCGGCCGAGGCCGTTCCAGCGAGCGTGATCAATCCGGCGGCCACGCCGGTCAGCAAAGCACGGAGCATCGGGCAATCCTCATCATCTCATTGGGTTCGGTGCATCCGTGCCTAGCACGGCATTTCCGGACACTTTATCCGGGAAAGGATAGAAAATTCAACCGAAGGATAGGAAATCCAACCGCCTATGCGAAATATCCCCCCGATCTGGAGTGCCGTCAAGACTCGGTTTGAGCCCTTCTGACCACCGGAGGGCAATGATGATGAAGAAGAAATATGAGAAGTCGCGTATGAACCCGTACACACGGTTCTGTAGGCAGACGGGGAACCTCGGTCCCCCTCTGACCCGATCAGAACGAAGGCAGAGCTTGCCAACGGGACACCCATCGTAGCAACGACCAACGAACAACCGGCCTCGCCGTCGGCAAGGCACTTCTGACGTAGGGCGCTCCCCTACCGACTCGTGATCTCACACCCGCAGCGTCAGTGCTGGTCTTTTCACCCAACTCCTTACAATGGGTGTCCCGGTATACTCGCCGCTAACCCCACCATGGGTATTAAGTGCCAGCTTATTTTGAAGTTAGCCCAAATGGGGTTGGACTGGCGCTGAAATGTTCAGGGTGCGAAACGCCGCTTCGATGAATAACGCCTGGTTGAGAAACGGATTTTTACTGAATAGGTCGCCGGATGTCACTCGATCAATCAGTGACTGGCGCGGATTGCTAGTATCTGTATTGGGTAAGTTAGCTGATGATTGGGGAATAAACTTGCCTGCATTCTCACTTGGCTCATACATTAAATAGATTGTACCTGAAGCAATAGCGGCTTGGCGTCGTCGGTCACTGGCAAGTAACCCGGCTGCCAGTTCAACATCATCAGCATCAAGGTTATTCTCTACAGCATAATCATACGCAGCTTCCAACGCTTCTCTGTCGCTTCCCGATAAAAAATCAAAGACATTTCCACTATCAGATGAAGGGTTAGGTCTTGGTATCGTTTCACGAATATTGTGTTCTTGCTGCAAGGCATTTCTCAACGCTTGCCCATCTATATCAATTTCGGTATTGGCTGTTACCATGCTAACGGCTTGGTCAAGCAACGCTTGACCTCTTGCTAAGGGAAGGTAACTGGGCCCAAGTTCTTGGCGTAAAAACTCGTTCGCGCCTTGCATCAATAGGCTTATAGAATGACCATGGGCGCTAATCTGCAGGGCTGAATTAGTAGTATTGCTGATCTGAGAGCCAGAGCTGCTTGTATTCTCTGAATTCGTTCTATCCTTGGAATTAGCAACGGAGGTATCCGATTGCAATGCGCTTTGGGCTGATCTGTTATTAAATCCAGTGATGATATCCATTAGGAATTGACCCCTCAGTTCACACATTTTGTTGGTTGATGTCTGCGGTGACCACGGGCTTGATCAGCCCGAATCGCCGCTTCAAGGATAGGAAATCCAACCGCCTATGCGAAATATCCCCCTGATCTGGAGTGCCGTCAAGACTCGGTTTGTATATGTGGACCCCAAAATCAGGACACCAATTTAAGTGAGGGGTTCACCCGGTGCAAGTGGGTCAATGGAAGAAAGCTATCGTTGAGCAAGCCAGCCAGCTCTTTGAGGGCCAGCGAGGGCGCAAGAAGGCCTCAGAGAGCAGCGACCCCGAACGGCTCTTGTGCTTGGGTTAGCGGGCATGGCGCTTGGCCCGCAGACCAGTCAACCTCATCCAGCGCATCCGATTTACCCTGATTTGTTGCGTGGTTTGGCCATCGTGCGCCCTGATCAGGTGTGGAGCACTGACATCACGTATGTGCGTTTAGTTCACGGATTTACCTATCTGGTAACCATCATCGACTGGTACTCCCGTCGTGTCTTAGCTTGGCGTATCTCCAACACGCTGGAGGTTGAGTTTTGTATCGACTGTTTGGAAGAGGCCTTGCGCCATCATGGCGTTCCTGAAATCTTTAACACGGATCAGGGGGCGCAATTTACCAGTAATGCCTTCACGAGGGTATTACACGAAGATGAAATCCACATCAGCATGGATGGTCGCGGACGGGCGTTGGACAATATCTTCGTCGAGCGACTGTGGCGCACGGTGAAGTGGGAAGACATCTATCCCAAAGGCTATGAAAAGATCCCGGAATTACATCTGGGGTTGACGGAGTATTTCTCTTTCTACAACAGCGGGCGACCGCATCAGAGGGGTGCCGCCTTTCAATGATGTCAATCATGAGCCATGCTTAGCCCATCATCCAAATGCAGAAAGAGGGCTTGGCCATAACAGCGCAACTCATTAACATCGACGGTCATCAGGCGACTTTTCAAGTCA
>NZ_NRRS01000090.1 GCF_016583795.1 Rhabdochromatium marinum
GCGATTCCCGCACCCAGGCAGTAGGTTTCCATCGCTTGCACCTGCGAGGCGAGATCGTCTTTTTGTCCAGCACTGGAAACCCGGCAATAAACCACGACGTCGCGTTTCTCCGGAGCGCCACCCGTCAGTAGGCGCACATCCGCTTCGTCAAAATAGCGATGCCCGGACGGATGGCGCTTGGCCGCGAGCCTCCCTTCGCGCTCCCAGCGCCGCACGGTCTGCACCGAGCGACCAATCCGCTTGGCAAATTCTCCGATGCTGTAGTAGCTGCTCATATTGAATAATTATAGACAGCTCTGGTAATAAATCAAGCAACTGTTAATTACTCCTCGTCAAAGGGGAGGTACTTCTGCGCCTCCAGCCCATCGCGATGCTTGGGGCGGAACACCTGGAAATAGGCCACCGCCATCAAAAGAGCAATCACCACCGTTAAGAGGGTTCCCACCCAATCGGCCGCCGTCATGGCCGCCCAATCGGTGCGGAAATGTTCGGCAAGACTATTCACGATAATCCACCCCTGGCTTCAGAGTGGCCATGGTGCCCAGCACTTGCAGATAGGCCACCACGGCATCCAGTTCCGTCTTGTCCGCCGTTAATGCCGGTGTGGCTTCGATATCCGCGTCGCTGTAGGGCACGCCAATCAGGCGCAGCCCCTTCATACGCCAACGCATGCGCTTGCCCTTCACCAGGCGTTTGTCCAGCCAGGGATAGCTGGGCATGATCGATTCCGGCACCACCGAGCGCGGGTTGTTCAGATGTTGGCGCTGCCATTCATCGGAATACTTGCCACCGACGCGGGCGAGATCCGGTCCGGTGCGTTTGGATCCCCACTGAAAGGGATGATCAAACATCGATTCCGAAGCCAGTGAATAATGCCCATAGCGTTCGCGCTCATCGCGAAACGGACGCACCTGTTGGGAATGACACAGATAGCAGCCTTCGCGCTGATAGATGTCGCGCCCAGCCAGTTCGAGCCCGGTATAGGGGCGGATGCCATCGCCGGCCTTCCAGTTCCACACCTCACGACCACTGTCATCCAGGGTGACAATGGGCGTTTGCCCTGCCTGCGGCCAGACGATCTCCGGGAAGCGGTTCGCCTCCTCGGTGCTCTTGAGGTAAAACAGCGGCACAATCTCCACGATGCCGCCAATCGACAGCACAATGGCTGTCATAATCGACAGGCCCCAGATATTGCGCTCCACAAAATCCTGAACACCACGCGCCATGTTGCTCTCTCCTGTTGCCGTCCGCGCTCAGACCAACACCGGAACCATGGGGCCGCGCGCCTCGCGCAGACTGCCCTCGGACGCGGACTTCCATACCGTCATCAGTACATTGAACAGCATGACCACAGCACCGAACAGGAAGATGGCACCACCGACTGCACGCATCGCGTAATAGGGATGCAGGGCCGCCACCGACTCGACAAAGGTATAGGCCAGCGTGCCGTAGTCATCGTAAGCGCGCCACATCAGGCCCTGCATGATGCCAGCCACCCACATGGCCACCACATAGATCACGGTACCAATGGTGGCGGTCCAGAAATGCACATTCACCAGCCCCTCGGACCACAGCCGGGTGTGCCACAGGCGGGTCATCAGGTGATAAATGGCGCCGATGGAAATACCCGCCACCCAGCCCAGGGCGCCGGAATGCACGTGCCCAATGGTCCAGTCGGTGTAGTGCGACAAGGCATTAACCGTCTTGAGTGCCATCACCGGCCCCTCGAAGGTCGACATGGCATAGAAGGCCAGCGCGATGATCAGGAAGCGCAACACATAGTCGGTGCGCAATTTGTCCCAGGCGCCGGACAGGGTCATCATGCCATTCACCGCCCCGCCCCAAGAGGGAATAATCATGGCGATGGACACCGCCGCACCCAGCGAACCAGTCCAGTCCGGCAATGCGGTGTATTGCAGGTGGTGCGCACCCAACCACACATAGCCGAACATCAGCGCCCAGAAGTGAATCACCGACAGCCGATAGGAATACACCGGCCGGTTGGCCTGCTTGGGCACAAAGTAATACATGATGCCAAGAAAGCCGGCCGTTAGGTAGAAGCCCACCGCGTTATGGCCCCACCACCACTGGATCATGGCATCCTGCACCCCCGAGAACAGGCTGTAGGATTTGAACAGCCCCACCGGGATCGCCAGGCTGTTGACCACATGCAGGTAGACGATCATGATCATCATGCCCAGATAGAACCAGTTCGACACATAGATGTGCGAACTCTTGCGGTGGGCAATGGTCATGATGAAATTAAAGGTAAAGGCCAGCCAGACCACGGCGATCAGGATATCGATCGGCCATTCCAGCTCGGCGTATTCCTTGGACTGGGTGAAGCCGAAGGGCAGCGTCAGCACCGCTAGGAGGATGACCAGATTCCAGCCCCAGAAGGTATACCAGGCCAGCTTATGGCTCCACAGCCGCACGCCGCAGGTACGCTGCACCGTATAGAAAGCCGTGCCCATCAGGGTACAGCCGCCGAAAGCGAAAATGACGGTGTTGGTATGAACCGGACGCAGCCGACCGAAGGAGATATAGGGATTGTCGAAATTCAGGAAGGGCCAAGCCAGCTCCGAGGCGATATAGACGCCCACCGCCGCACCAAGCACCAGATAGACCACCGCCATGATGGTAAACCAGCGCACGACATCAAAGTCGTACTTGCGCTCCGCCGCGCTGTCCACCTTCGCCTCCATAGACTGCTGCTCCGAATTTTGTACTCAAAAATGCTCATCGGTCATTCGCTCTCCGTTGATAGGTCAGACCTGCAACTGGAGTCCTGGCTGGGCAGTGCTCAGCCGGAGGCGTTCAGTCCGCTCCAGCACGATCGCTTTGACCCGTTTGAACGGGGTGAACCGCTCAATGTTGGGATCGAACAATCTCGCCAGCACGTTTCGCGCAGCGTTCTGATCCGCCTGCAACACAACCCCGTCGGAACAGTAAAACCGATCCCCGCGCCGTTGGCCATCGAGGCATCCGGTTCGGGAGTCGATTTGCGATGTGTAAGCTGGATTGACCAGAACGACCGTAGAACCTCTACGGCTTGAAACACTCTCAAGTGCTTCGGCAATGACGCCTTTCGTCCAGGCCGCGAGGCGACGATTGACGTTCTTGCCGAAGGACTTGCCCGCCATCGGGGCAGTTAAATCTTCTGCCGCGATGACGGCGGCTTTGTCGACGACCTGATGAACCGATTTGAAGACGATCGTGCGAATCCGCGCGTGGGTCTTGTCCATCTGCCGGTTGAGTTTCTTACGACCCAGGTTGAACGTGCGGATGTGCTCGCGCTTGCGCGGGTTGCGGTGTCGATTGGCCAGGGCTCGCAGTTTGGCGCGGCGCTGGTATTTGGCTTTGAGTCGGTCGGATTGTTCTCGCAAGACCCGACCGAGTTCCTGGCCGTGGTGGTCACCATCGGAATCGACCAGGGCTTCGGTGTAACCTTTATCGACGCCTAGCGTTTGCGTACCGCAATCCTGTTTGACTTCAACATCAATGGTGTAGTGTACCTCGATCCGGTTGTTGTCTTTGAGGATGAGGCGCAGGGTACCGGTTGGCGCGATGGTGGTGTTGAGCGGAATGGCGAGGCGTTGGCCTTTGATCAGGCCGGGAATTTTGATCCAGGCGCGCCCGCCAAGTTGAAAGCTGGTGTAATTATCTGAGCGGACAATGATCTGGTTGTGGGTGTGGTTGTGTCCGCGCTTCCAGCTGTTGCGCATGATTCGGCGCAGATACGGATCGCTTGTCCATTCGTTGCGTTTGAGTGCGGTGAATACGCGTTTTTGCTCAGCCTTGTCCTGGGTGTGACGCCAGATGCACCGGCGCGCTTTGACCTTGGCGGATTCCATGTTGGCGCTGATGTCGCCCTTGGCATCGCGCAGGGTTTCTTTCCAGGCATTGGCCGAGACGGGAAAAACGCGCTTGTCTTTGAGCCACTGATCGCGAATTTGGCGGTCGGTGCGATGGATGCCCTGGATCGAACCGAAGCGTTGCCAGACCTCGGAGCGCACTTGACCCAGTCGCCGGGCTTGTTCACGCAAGGCATCGATCTTGCCCAGATTAGGGTTTTTGGCGGTGAGTATTCGGGTGGCTTTCATCCGACCAGCCTGGTTAGGTATGACATTCATCAATCGCGAGCTGAGACATTCGCGAATCTGAGGCCCGGTATCAAGGCGACGGTTGCGCTTGGGGCGCGCCACGGGAATGAGCAGCCTTTCACGCTCCCAGTGTTGCAGCGTCTTGACCGAGATCAACAGCCGCTTTGTCTGTGATGATTGTGCTTTCTATCGACCAATAGAAACACTATCGCGCATTATTTTTAATATCAAAGTCTAGCTCCAAAGCATCCAGACGCCATGCTTCAGCTTCTCAATAACAATTCATCACACCCTGAAAGTCAAGACACTGCTCCTAAAAACCTAAGCAAAGTTGCCCCATCATCGCTGGGGAAACTGTTATTCGGAAATCACCTTATGACTTCCAATCTCCAGCACGCAGCCCCCATGAGACACTTGCTGATATAGCCTAATATTAGTGGACAGCCGCCTGGAGTTGTGTGACCAGGCGTGCAATGTTCGGATTCCCTGGTTGCAGCTGCTGGAGCCGCTGGGCGTAGTCAAGTGCCTGGCGCAACTGGCCGGCTTCGCTATGGTAACTGATGAGCGCTGAGAGGGTGTCGATATCGCCTGGGCGCTGGCGATGGACGCGCGCCAGGGCGGCGATGGCGGCGTCGCTTTGACCGCTGGCATGCAAGGCCACGGCGTGCACATAGCCATAGCGCGCGTTCTCTGGCGCCAGCTCGGCGGCCTTGGCCAGTTCAGCGAGCGCCGGCCCGGACGCTTTCTGGCGGATCAGCGACAGGCCCCGGGCATGATGCAGATCAGCGCTGTCGGGTTGCTGTTCCAGTCCGGCGCGCAGGGTGGCCTCCGCCTCGCCCTCGCGTCCGTTTTTGCTCAGCAGTTGGGCGAGATTGACATAGGCTGGGATGAACTGGGGCTGCAAACGGATGGCCGCGCGGTAGTGTTGCTCGGCGTCTTGGACCCGCCCCTGGTCGGCATACAGGCCGGCGAGGTTGAACTGGGCCTCGGGCCGCTCGGCGTTGAACTGCCGCGCGGCGATGTATTCCTCAATGCCTTGCGCGCGTTGGACTTGCGCCTCTGGCGCCAGCTGGTCATCCGGGACAGCGACCAGCAAGCGGGCAGCCTCGGTGCGCACCGCTTTGAGGTCATCCTCCAGCAGGGGCACCGCGAGCAGGCGCTCGCGTGTCCCCAATCCATCAAGGGCCGCGAGCGCGCCCAGCCGCCGCAGCGGATCCTTAGCGGCCAGGCCTTGTTTGATCGCCTCCAGCATCACGGGGCTCGGATAGCCGCCCAAGGCCTGCAAGGCCGTAGCGCGTGCGATGCCGGGCTGGCCGCTGTCCACCGCGATGGCCTGCAATAAGGCCCCAGCCTCCGGCTGGCCGGTGCGCGCGGCGTGCAGTGCCGGAGCATAGGCCTGCAAGCCCGTGGGCACTTGGCCATACCAAGCGACGACCTGATCCGCCGCCCATTGCGCGGACTTATCCGTGTGACAGTTGGTGCAGGCATTGGGGGTTCCGAGCGCGACCGACTGATCGGGGCGTGGCACGCGAAAGCTGTGCTCGTGGCGCGCGTCAACCACCATGTAGTGCTTCGCCAGCATGTGGCATTCAATACAGCTCGCGCCAGTCGAGTCTTCGGGGTGGAAATGATGCGCCTTAGTCGCGTAGCGATCCGGCGCATGACACTGAGAACAGACCTGATCGCCGGGCAAGCGCAGGTCAGCACTGTGAGGATCGTGGCAGTCGGAGCAGGTGATGCCAGCCTGATACATCTTGCTCTGCAACAGCGAGCCCCAGACGTAGACTTCGTCCCCAACCTGGCCATCGGCGTGGTAAAGTCCCTCGCTCAGCAGTGCCGGGCGAAAGGCATCGAGCAGCGGATCACCGGCCTGGGTCTGGTCGGTGAGCTGACTGCGGCGGCTGTGACAGCGCGCGCAGACCTGAATTTCCTGGCTGGTGATGCGTGGCTTGGAACGTTGCGCCTGACCGGTGGCGGGGTCAATCGGCCAAGCCACGCCCTCGCGCTCGTCGAGTCGCACAGTCAGGCCCATGTTTGGCAGAGCGCGGTCGAATACATTGGGATCCAATGCCGCCACATCCGGCGATTTCTGCACCTCATCCCGGGGTTGAGCTTGGGCCTTAGCCCAGCGCAGGTGATCCGAACCGGGGCCATGGCAGGCCTCGCAAGAGACATCGATCTCCGACCAAGTGGTGTCGTAGCTGTCAGCTTGAGCGTCATAGCCCTTGCGCAGATTGGTGGAGTGGCAATCCGCGCACATATAATTCCAGTTGAGGTTTGGTCCGGTCCAGTGCAGCACATCGTCGTGCCGAACCGGATCATCGGGATGCAGGTGCATCCAACGCTGCCCGCCCGCTTCCTTTGGACGACTATCCCAGGCGATGTCGAGTGCCTGTAAGCGCCCGCCGGGAAAGGCAATCAGATACTGCTGCAGCGGATAGACGCCAAAAGTGTACTCGATTGGATACTCATGCAATTCACCGTCTGGACCGTCGGTGCGCACCATGAAGGCGCCGTCCTTGCGGTAGAAGCGCGAGCGCAGGCCGAGATGCTCGAACTCGCGCTCGCCGAAGTCTCCGAGAACCGTTTCCCCGGTGGCCTCCTGCATGGCCAGGTCATGATGCGAGCCGCGCCAGCGCGTCGTCTCCTCCGCATGACAAGGTGCGCAGCGCGCTTGGCCCACATAGCTTGGCCTCGCGTCTGTGCCGGCTTGCGCCGACGCAGCGAGAATCAACCCGATGAGAAACCGAAACATGGTTTGTGCCCCTAAAGCACATGGCTGGCATAAAGCGCTGCCATGGGTTCAGAGCACTGCACGCGAGCGCGTCTTACCACAAAGGTCCCCAGGCATCCCAGTCCATCATGTCGGCGTCCATTGCGTTCTCCTCGGCAATCTGTTCCTTAACCGATATCTTCTGGTAACGGTCATAGGCCGCCTCGCCACCGGCATAGAGGCAGTTGCAATCGGCAGCGTCGGCCCAGAAGAAGCGGATTTTTCCCTTAGGGCCGACTGTGCGCGTGAGTGTGCGCTGCGGCAGGCCGGCAAGCTTGGCTTTCTGGCGTGCGGTCTCAGCGACTTTCATCCTGAAACCCGACGCTGCCAGCGCTTGCTCCGTCGACTTGGCGTTCGACTCCTCGATCTGAGCGCAGCCGGACAACCCAATGACGAAGGCAAGACCAGCGATGACGAGAGTCTGGTAATTGGTTTTCATGAGGTTGTTTATCTCCTGTTTAAGTGGATGGTGTTAGAAATCTGAATCGATGGGTTATGCGTTCATGGGGAATCATTGAGCCAAACCGCAATGACTGGCCCGCTGCTCCATGTGGCGGAAGAGGCTCTGGTACAGCGCGCAATAGGGATCCTTGGCCAAGAGCGTACTGCGCATGCTGTAGGTGCGCACCGGACAGCCGCCGTGGCATAAGGCCAGATAGTCGCATGCGATGCAATCGCCCGATTCATCCGCTTGGACATTGCCCTTTCCAGATCCAGATCCAGATCCAGATCCTGTCCACGCCTGTTTCAGGAGCTGCATCGGCCGGTCGGCGAATTGCCGGCGTGCGCGACTGTGTTGCAACAGACCGGTCAGGTTTTCACACTCAAAGACGTTTCCGAACACATAGCCTGGATAGCTGGTGACCCAGCAGTCGCACTGGGCGACTTCACCCCGCGGGTCGATAGCGATGAGCTCGTCGGCGCAGTTTTTGCTCCAGATGCAGGGCAGGCAGCTGTCGCGGTCGAGAAACACATTCATCAGCTGATCAAAGGGGCCGATGCTGACATCCTGTTCTGGTCCGCGTTCCAGCCAGATGTCGGCCAATTCACAATGAAAGCGCGCCAGATCGGTGGGATCGAGCGTGAGGCTTTGTTTCGCCGGGTTGTCTGCGCCGCCGGGAAAGGGGGTATTGATCTGAAAATCGGTGATGCCGAGCTCGTCAACCAAGTGGGTGTAAAAGCGCTCGGCTCCCATTTCCAGGGTGCCCGGGTTGATCACGGAAATCACCTTGACATCAATACCCGCCTCCCGCGCCATGGTGACCTTGCGGCTCCACAGCGCGTCGTAGTGCGCGGTGTCGTGGCCCGCGACCCGGCGGTGGCGGTTGGGAACATCCAGCGAGGTGCTGAGGCTATTGCCGAACATTTCGGCAATGACCCCGTTCCACGCCGGACTGTAGGCCAGCAGATTGGTTTGCAGACCGTGGTGTACGACCTTGCCGCGCCGGGCGGCGGCCTCATCAATCCAGGCGTGGGCCTCACGATACCAGTCTGGCGGGAGCAGCATAGCCTCGCCGCCCTGCCAGTTGATGCTAAGCACGCGCATGCCCTGCGCTGCCATGTGGTCGAGCACCTTAGCGATGATGAGTTGCAAGCGCTCAAGACTTAAGCTGTCGCTGGTCTTGTCCTCGAAACAATACTCGCAGGCGGCGTTGCACGCATTGGTGGCGAGCAGAATCAGCGACAGCTGGTTGCCATTGATCATGGCGCTGGTCCGCCAGAGGCCGCAGCCGCAGCCGCCAGATCGGCGCGGAACTCAGTGGCAGCCTGACGCAGACTAGCAAACAGCCGTTTGACCCCGATACAGTCATAGTCGCGTCTGGGCCATTTGAAATAACCGTGGCAGACGCTAAAAAATTCACAGTCGGCACAATCGGCACCATCGGCCAGCAGACCAGCACTCCAGTTCGCAACGAATCCGTCGGGCTGCGGTTCGCTTAGCGCAGACAGCCGCCCGGGAAGGTGCTCGCGGCCCTGATCGTCGATGGTGCGAACCAATGCTGGGTTCTCTTCTTGAATGTCCCAGAGATTGGCAGGTTCATCGCGCACCCAAGCCATCAGCAGGCTGTGGAAGAAATCCACCGGCTGCGTGAAGATCCGCTGGTGCAGATAGGCATTGAGCACTCGCGCGAGGGCGTCGATCTGCTCTGGCTTCTCCTGACCGATCTCGAGTCTGACGCCGAACCCGAGCGCCGCCGCCAGCTTAACAGCCTTGCTGAAGCCGGGTTTCACCGCCATAGCGACGCGAACCGGGTGGTTTTCCATCAGCTTGGCATGGGCGTAGAGCGTGGGAAAATCCGCGTCCGGGTTGTCCAGCAGCAATTCGATGGGCAGGCCCTCGGCCCAGTGGATCAACGCATCAGAGTTGTTCGCCAGGCTGCACAGCTGCACATAGTCGATCCTGTCGAGATCGTCCGGGCGCAGTCGCGCCACCAGCTCATGAGCCTGATGGCCACGCACGACCCAGGTTGCCCTTGGATCGACCTGGGCGAAGAATGACCGCAGCCGCGCGAGCGGAAGCTTGTAAACGCGCTGCTGGTTCAGCGCCGATTGATCCAACTGCCACCGCCCCAGCCGCCGCCGCGACGATTGCCCCAGCCGACGCCGTCACGGGCGTTGATCCAACCACCTCCCCGACCACCGCGGCGGTTAAGCCATCCGGCCTGCGCCTCCCGGCCCGGCAACAACACACCACCGGCAATGGCGCCAACAATCACAGCTTTGGACCATTTACCCAGCCCGAACAGGAAAGCCCGGCGACTTTCCAGATCCCGCGCCTGGTCCAGCACAGGATGCTGCGCCTGTTCTGGCATGGCGGCCTCTGGGGTGGCCGTTGCCTGATCGGTGTCATTCGCGATCTCGGTTGGATTGTGCTTGTCGGTCATCGCAGAATTCCTCTCATAATAGTTGATCAATCGGCTGAAGCCGGCGCAGTTGCCGGATCGCCACCGATCACTTGCGAGTAGTGCATGCTGTGAAAACGCCAGCCGTCGTCCTGCTTGATCACCACACCGGACAAATTGGCGACGAACTTGCGGGCCTTGCCATCCTTGCGATCACGAAAGCGGCACACCTCGGTAAACCAGGCAACATCCTCCATGGCGTGGCCCACGCCCTCCTTGCACTTGGCCTTCATGGTGTTGGGGTCGAAATTGCCCATGAAATGTTTGAAGGCGTCCTTGATCTCATCCTGGCCCACCCAGTGCTCACCAGGACCAGTTCCCATCAGCATGATATCGTCGCCATCAGCGAAGGTCTGCATCACTCCATCGAGATCATGCGCATCAAAGGCTTTTTGTTGCACTTGCCAAAGCTGCTTGACCGCCTCCGAAGTGGTCTGGTTATCCTCCGCCAGCAGAGGCTGGGCGCCCAGACTCACCGCCAGGGCGAGGGTTGCGACAGTTGTTCTTTTCATTGTGACTAGCTCCTGTGGGTGGCCCCGGCATGATGCGCCGGGGCGCGGGTCCAATGCACGGAATTAGTGAGGTGAACGCCCCACACCGCGCTCTTCGAGCATCTTCTGCATGACTTTCTTCTCTTGCGGCACCATATCGTACATGGGCGGGTTATTGCTGACAAAGCCGATCTTAAACTGTGGCGGATACTTGATCAGCTCGGCCATGTAGTCGCCCGCCGCGCCGATCACCGGAACCATCATGGGAATATGGCGAACACCGATGCTGGCGTCTTCCTGTGGATTGGTATAGAGGTTAAAGGTGATCGTACCGCCACTGTCGGTGAACATCGCCCCGCTGAAGCCGCCAATGTCGCCTTTTTGCACCACCGCATTCTGAAGCTCTCCCGTCCAGACATACTTGAACTCATCAATCCTCATGGCACTAAAGTACTGGTTGATGGTGTAGGGACGGCTGCGTCGGCTCGACAGCCCCTCATCGGCCAGCAGGAAGGGTAACTGATCGACCCCATCAATATAGGTGTCTTTCGAGAACTCAGCGGCCAGATCCGCCCCGGAGACACCATTCATGGACATCACCGTGGGCAGAATATCGGCGAAATCGAACAAGCCGTCCGAGCGACGTGCCGGGATCATGCCTTTCCAGTAGGCGAAGGTCGGCACCCGCACACCGCCTTCCCAGCTCGAGCCCTTGCAACCGCGAAACGGGGTGCGCCCATGCGGCGGGATCTCGCATTCCGGACCATTATCGGAGGTGAGCAGGATCAGGGTGTTCTCAAGCTGATCGGTTTCCTCAAGCTTGTCGACCAGGGCGCCGAAAATGTCATCCATTTGCACCATGCAATCGCTAAAGACAGTATGCGCGGCTGATTTACCCAAGTACTCATCCGGCGGATAGTTGTCAAAATGACAGCCCCGGGTGGCGTGGTAGAGGAAGAACGGCTTGTCGCTGTCTTTCATCTTGTCGAGAAAGGCCAGGCTGACCTCCTTCCAATGAGTGTCAAGGTCTTTGATGTAGTCGAGGTCGATCAGCTTGCCGTCCTGGCATTGCTCGGTGTCCTCGGGGGTGCAATGGACCTCGTGGTGGTCAAAGCCATCCTCCTGCATCATCTTGAAGCGCGCCGGTGCCAGGGCGACCTCGGGATTGAAATAGAGATCGCGCCATTCGGTGTACATATCCGAGACGCCCAGAAAGCCGACATAGTCGTCATAGCCGATATTTTGCGGCAGTGAGCCCTGGTTCTCGCCCATGTGCCACTTGCCGACACCCTGGGTGACATAGCCCTGCGCCTTGAGCAGCTTGGGCAAGGTGGTGGCGCCGTCGAGTCCGCCCGGCTCGCCATACATAGGCGGGCGCAGAATGCCGTGATGCAGCGGATTTTGTCCGGTATGGATAGTCGCGCGGCTCGGCGAGCAGGATGGCGTCGAATAGGCTGAGGTCAGCAGCAGCCCATCTTGGGCCAGCTCATCCATGTTGGGCGTGGCATTGCCGACCGCCACACCACCACCATTAAAGCCCGGATCCATCCAGCCCACGTCATCAAGCAGGAAGATCAGCACATTGGGCTTTTTACCGGTTTTCTTCTCCAATTCGGCCAGCTTCTCGCGCGCGGCTTTCTCTTGCTCTGGATGAGCAATGGCCGGATACATGTTGTCAGCCGGCTTCTCGGCCTTGAGATGAATGAAATGACCAGGAAAGTCATAGCCTTTGGCTTGAGTCGCTCCCGTGGTTGAGCCACGCGGATTGCTGCCCTGGTCTGCGTCCTGGGCAACAGCCGCAAAGGGCAGTGCCAAGCTTAAAGAACATGCGACAGCCAATCGGGCCATTGAACGAGCCGAACGAGGCATCGGTGCCCCAGTGGGCGCGGGCGTCAGCCCGCGATCATGGTACGGATCATCAGTCATCAGCATCACCTTAATTCGGGTTTTGGAAGGTTCAGGCTCTGGTAAGGTCGATTCGATCAGAACGATGGCGAATGCCCCAGTCCGAACTCTAGGTGGTCTGGGCGCTAATGCCTATCCGTGTTACTACTTAGGCCACGTACGTATCGGGGCGCCGCCGGGTATCCCGACTGTCGCACCTGCTCGTTATCCTTGCTTTATCTCTAGCTTTAGCTTTATCTTTGCTTTTCCGCTCGTCGCGGCTGGCCAAACGGTCAAACGCGGTCAAAACAACTGCGAGAGATTTCCGTGGCCGATAACCCTCAAATGCTGATGGCTGTCTCTGTGGGGCTGATTCTAACCTGCATCATCGTCATCATATTATTTATCATCTTCGTGCACACCATGCCCGGCAAGATTGCCCGCAAGCGCGGCAACCCTCAGGAAGAGGCGATCGAGATCCTGTCCCTGCTCGGGTTGCTGATTTTTCCGCTGTGGATGGCCGCACTGGTGTGGGCCTACCTGAAGCCCTTCACACTATCGGTGGCGCTGGCCAATCAAGCAGCTGGCACCGCCAAATCCGATTCGGAGTCAGTACCCGATTCTGAACCAACGCGCGACCCCCGACCCCAATCGGTATCCAAACGAGCATCGGTCGCCGAACCCAACCAGAATTCCATGCTCGCCTCGGACTCGAAGCCGCTGCCTGACGTAGCAGCGGCAACCGCGCCAGCCGAGCGACCCGCCAACCCGGACACGCAGGCATAGCCCATGGAACTCCTGGTCACTGTCGCCTACTTTTGCCTGATCTGGCTGATTTTTTTCCGCTTTCACCTGTTGCGCTTCAACCTATTCTGGAGCTTCGTGGTCTTCGGCCTCTATGCCGGCGCAGCCCTCACCGAGGTCGTCGTGCTCGGCCAAACCACACCCTACTCAAAGGAACTGGTGGTGGAGCGCTATGTGATCCAACTGGCGCCAGAATTCGGCGGCCTGGTGACCGAAGTCCACGCCAAGCCGAATGTACCCGTCGCCAAAGGAGCGCCTATCTTCAGCATGGACGCGACCCCGTGGCAAAACAAGCTCACCGAGGCAACCGGCGAGTTGGCCAGCGCGGCCCAGGAGCAGAAATCGGTCGAAGCCGAGCTGGCCGAAGCTGAGCGCAAGCTCCAAGACGCGGTCAAGTTGGTGCCGCAGAAGATGATGGCCGCCCAAGAATTGCCCATCCGCCGCGATCGTGTCGAAGGGCTTAAGGCGCAGGTCGCCGGCATCGTCAGCAAGCAGGAGACTCTAAAGGCCGAGTTGAAAGAGGCGCGCTACAACCTGGAGCATGCAACCATCGTTGCACCCGCCGATGGCTATCTGGTCGATCTGGTGTTGCGCCCCGGGAGTTTTATTCGCCTCAAGCAGCCCGTGGCCAATTTCGTCAGCAGCGAGGATGTCTTTTTGGTCGCCAGCGTCGATCAACGCTCAGTGCAGTGGATTCGCCCCGGAGATCAGGCGCATTTCGCGCTGAGCATGTACCCCGGGCGTCTTTTCAAGGCCAAGGTGGATTCAGTGGCCTGGGCCACGGGTCGCGCCCAGCTCACAGCCACCGGTCCCCTGCCCTCCGAGCAGCAGATCGGCATGAGCAAAACCTTCTTCGTCAAGCTCGATCCGCAAGGCGATTTCAGCCAGACGCCGCTGGAGTTCGGCGCCAGCGGACTGGCCGCCATCTTCACCAGCAAAGCGATTGATCTGGTGCGGGTGCTGCGCATGATCGAGATCCAGTCCGAAAGCCTGCTCAACTACATCTTCAATCCCTTCTAAAAGGGTAGGAAATCCAACCGCCTATGCGAAATATCTATAGTGGACCCCATGTCCAGGACAAATTTAGCTCGAATTTAAGTTAGTTTACTCGCCAGCCGCAGCGATTTGGCGCTGCCCCACATCTTTGCCAGACGAAGCCGTAGCGGCGCAACAGGCCTCCTCCAACGTCTCTGTTCCATCAACCCTGAAGTGGTCGACAACCACGGTTCCACCTCCCCAAACTCTGATGGGGTGCTACCTTTCAATAATGTCCTTAGCAAGGCTGAGCACCGAACTGATCGATCTTGTCCCAGAATTGCGCCCAGCGTCCGGTCGACTGAACCAATGCACGTAAGCTCAAAACAATCTTGGCGCC
>NZ_NRRS01000091.1 GCF_016583795.1 Rhabdochromatium marinum
CTGTACCATAACCCGATCAATGAGCTCCCCGAGACCCAGTTCGTCGTACATTCCCGCTACCAATCCCAGGTGTTCGAGCGCTTGGCTGCTGTAATGCTGTGGACTGGCCTTTGAGCCAGTTTCGATGTGCATGGCTAGCCTGCTTCCCTCTGAATGTTTGCGATAAACGCAAGGATAGATGAGTTGAGAAAAAACCTGTTGGTGGCGTGAGCGGGTGCGGAATGTCGGCATCAACATCTCGACCCTGCCATTCATCCACCACCATGTCGCCGCCATGCCTGACGTACATTTAGGGATCGGCGCCACCATCGGCAGTGTGATTGCCACCGACAAGGCCATTATCCCGGCCGCCGTCGGTGTCGATATTGGCTGCGGCATGGCCGCCGCGCGCACCTCGCTGACGGCCGAGCAGATCGATGAGAAGGGACTAAAGAAGCTCTTCGACCAGATCAGCCGCGATGTGCCGGTCGGGCGCGCGCAGCACAAGGACGACCGGGCGCTGACCGACGCCGCCGCGCCCTTCGCCGCGCCGCTCAAGGCCATGACCGACAAGCACCCCCAACTGCTCAAGGCGTTCGGGCGCTTCTCCAACTGGGTCAAGCAGATCGGCACCCTGGGTGGGGGTAATCACTTCATCGAGGTCTGTCTGGATGAATCCAACCGCGTCTGGGTGATGCTGCATTCTGGCAGCCGGGGGATTGGCAACGCCATCGGCCATTATTTCATCGAGCTGGCCCGCCGCGACATGGAGCGCTGGATGATTCAGCTGCCGGACCGGGATCTGGCCTATCTGCCCGAGGGCACCGAGTACTTTGATGACTATGTCGAGGCAGTCTCCTGGGCGCAGGCCTATGCGCGCGAGAACCGCGACCAGATGATGCGCCTGGTGCTAGCCGCGCTGGCGTGGCATCTGCCCGAATTCACCGTCACAGAGGAAGTCGTCAACTGCCACCACAACTATGTGGATCGGGAAAACCACTTCGGTGCCAACGTCTGGGTCACCCGCAAGGGCGCCATCCGTGCGCGCGAAGGCGATCTTGGCATCATCCCCGGCAGCATGGGCGCGAAGAGCTACATCGTACGCGGCAAGGGCAACCCCGAGAGCTTCTGTTCCTGCGCCCATGGCGCGGGGCGGCGGATGAGCCGAACCGCCGCCGAAAAGCAGTTTAAGCCAGCCGACCTAGAAGCCCAGACCCAGGGCGTGGTCTGCCGCAAGGACAAAGGGGTGCTCGATGAAATCCCTGGCGCCTATAAGGACATCGACCAGGTCATGGCCAACCAAAGCGACTTGGTCGAGGTGGTGCATACCCTCAAGCAGGTGGTGTGCGTGAAGGGATGAGCCAAGCAAGGCGGTGTGGTGGATGGGGCTCAATCACCGCCGCCATCGCCCCCGTCACCACCGACGTCGAACCAATCCCCACCATCGCCGCCGAATCCGTCGCCAGCTCCCGGCCCCAAGCGGGAGACGAGCTTGACCAGCAGCACAAGGATGGCTATTCCAAACAGAATTGGACAAAAGGCGCCCCTGAGCCAATCACTGGAAAAAAGATCCATGCAGTGAAAGGACCAGACGGCGATGACAAGCCAGAGGATAACCGCCATGATTGCTTCCCGATGCTGACGAGACGCCATCAGCGCCACTGTCGCGCGGACTTTAGCTGTTGAGGATAACCGTGAATGTCATTCTTCTGGGTAATGCGGGTTCAGGCAAGAGCACCTTCTCCAGGAAACTACTCGCCCGCGAGCCAGCCGCTTGTCTGTCGCTCGATACCGTCGCCTTCGCGGACGGCCCGACACGGCGTCCGCTAGCGGACAGCATTGCGGACGTGCGGCGCTTTATCGCCACGCATGAGAGCTCCTGTTTCTCAACCCCGGCATCGAGGTCTGTGTCGCGCATTGTCGCGCACGCCCGTGGGAACCGGAGAAATTTCCCTCTCCAGAAGCGCAAAACGAGAACCTGAACAACCTGATCGACTGGGTTCGCGCCTATGAGACCCGGGATGATGAGTATGGACTTGCGCGGCATCGGCAGCTGTACGACAGCTTTCGCGGCAAGAAGCGCGAGTTACAGAATCCTGCCAACTACTTCGGTGTTTAAGTGCCGGGCACTGAAAGAGTTCTGCGCGACGCTCCACTTCGGGTCTCCAGACCGCGCATCCCAACGTACCAACTGACAGCCTGACCGTGCAGTTGAGCAGGCGAGGGGAACGGTCTGCGCAAAGACCATCACCGTTTTGCGTTTGAGCGAAGGGTTGAAGACCCGATTGGACGATTGATCTTTGATCTAAAGCAGCCTGCTCGAGTTATCGCCGAGGGGCCTTTCAACGAGTTGGTAGGTCGGTTGCCGAGCCACAGTCGACGAAGGCCTCTATTGCGGCAATAACCGGTTTTGAGCGGTAGCGGCCGCTTGGCCAAGTGCACTGCGCTTATCAATGACGCCGCATCCGTCAAGCCAAGCCAAATCCACATCGGTAAACCTCCACACCTGCTGTTGGTCCCTCCCGCAGGCTGCCAGTCATGGTGGCAGGATTGCCATTACCGACACAGGCTAAACGCACGATTGGATGCTGACAAATCCGAGCGTGACATCCCGAACCGAGCCTCAAGCTGCCGCTTGACCTCCGTCGATTGTCGATCCGCGCGAGGGCCGCGCTCGAACGACCGTGATTGGTCTTGGCCGCGAGTGCATCCGCCCATGATCAAAACGCCGAAGACTTGAATCGATCCGAGAGATTCCACCCCAGCGCCCGCGCCATGTGGGCGAAATCCTCCGCGGGCGGCGCCTCGATGACCAGGCGCTGACCTGTCGCCGGGTGATCCAGACACAGCCGGGTGGCAACCAGCAACAGGCGTTGATTGCCGAATCGGTCGCGGAAAAATTGATTGTGGCGTCCGTCGCCATGGGTGGTGTCGCCGATGATGGGATGAAAAATGTGCTTCAGGTGTCGGCGCAGCTGGTGGCGACGGCCAGTTTCTGGTTGCAGCTCAAGCAGCGAATAGCGTGCGCTTGGGTAGCGGCCCACCGGAAATGGCAATTCCACCTGGGCGAGGCGCCGATAGCCGGTTACCGCCCGTTGTGGCGGTTTGTCCGGATCGGCAAGCGCGTCGGTGATGCGGTCGGGTTCCTCGCGCAGGGCATGGTCGATGGTGCCAGCGGGTTGCGTCCATCCGCGCACAATGGCGTGATAGGTCTTGCTGACGCGACTGGCGCTGAACTGGGCGGTCAAGGCGCGCGCCGTCTCAGGGTTGCGCGCGAACAGCAAGACGCCGGAGGTTGGCCGATCCAGGCGATGCACCGGGTAGACCCACTGGCCAATCAAGTCGCGCACCAGCTGCAAGGCAAAGGTGCTGGCACCCGTGTCGATCAGGCTGCGGTGCACCAGCAAGCCAGCCGGTTTGTGCACCGCGATCAGCGCATCATCCTGAAATAGAATATCCATCCAACCCTGAGCCAAGCCCGGTTCCAGCGTGTTTTCGCCCTAGTGACAGTGACTGCTCCGCTGTTTCCAGGGCGGTCTTGCTGACAGGTGTCTCTCGCGTCAGTGTCGCTCGATTCAGCGCCGAAAGCAGCGCGCGGATGGCCGCGCTCAGGCTATCGCGGTTGATCGCGGCGCCAGCGTGGCGGGTGCCATCTTGCTCGATCAGCACATAGGCGGCGGCCTCGGCCTCGGTGCCGGCGCTGATGGCGTGCTTCTGATAGTCGACCATGGCGAAGCGGCCGCCGAAGGCGCTGGCCCAAGCCTGGCTGAAAGCTTCGATCACGCCGGCACCGGTGCCCGTGGCGCGCTGCTCGCCGGCGTCCTCGCTCGCGCGCTGCACCAGCGGGGCCAGCTCGCGCCGCAGCCAGGCCGGGAGGTGCAAGCCGAACTCGCGCTCGAGCAGGAAGGCCATGCCGCCCTTGCCGGACTGGCTGTTGGCTTGAATCACGGCCTGGTAGTCGCGGCCGAGGTCGCGCGGGTCGATGGGCAGATAGGCGACCTGCCAGGGCACATCCGGCTGTTGGCGCTTCAGACACTTGCCGATGGCGTCTTGATGGCTGCCGGAGAAGGCCATGTAGACCAGCTCGCCGAACCAGGGATGGCGAGGATGGGTGCCGATCTCGGTGCAGTCCTCGACCACGGCGATGATGGCGTCGGGATCGGACAGGTCAAGCCCGGGATCGACGCCCTGGCTGTAGAGATTCATTGCTCGATTTGCTGCGTGGTCAGCGCTCTGGCATAGACAAGGCCGCCAGCAGTGCACGCAAAAAGTCCAGCGGTGTCGGTGGGCAGCCGGGAACACTCACGTCGACCGGCAGCACCTGATCGACGCTGCCGCGACAGGCGTAGGAGCAACCGAACTCGCCGCCGTTGCAGGCGCAGTCGCCCGCAGCGATGACCCACTTTGGCGCTGGCATCGCGCGCCAGGTTCGGCGCAGTGCCGCCTCCATGTGGCGCGAGATCGGACCTGTGACCAGTAGCGCGTCGGCATGTCGCGGTGAGGCGACGAAGTGGACGCCAAACCGTTCCAGGTCGTAGTACGGGTTATTCAGCGCATGGATCTCCAGCTCGCAGCCGTTGCAGGAGCCCGCGTCGACCTGACGGAGCGCGAGACTGCGGCCAACGCGGGCGTCGATGCGGCGCTGCAGGGCGACGCCGATCTCGGCCAGTTCCGCGTCATCGGTAGACGGGGCCGGCTCGGTGGCGAGCCCGGTGCGCAGGGCTTGACTCAGGATGCGCAGCATGGTACCGATCCTCCTCTGCGCGACGGTCGATCGTTCATAGGTCCTGCCCCGAGTAAGACGCGTTAACGGATTTGTTGCAGACCGGGAAGTCCGGGACGATGTTGCCGTGGATCAGGCGCTCAAGCGCCGGCCAGGTGAACCAGCTCGGATCACGAGCGAAGTAGCGTGCGATACGCCCATCGTTTCTAAAGCGCACGAACGCCAGCACCTCGCCGCGCCAGCCCTCGACCAGGCCGAGTCCGATTGCACCGGCCGACGCTGCCGGCAGCTCTGCGGCGATCGGTCCGTCTGGTAGGCGGCGCAGCAGTTCGTCCATCAGGTTGAGGCTCTGACGGACCTCGTGCATGCGCATCCGCACCCGTGCCGCAACGTCGCCCTCCTGTTGCACCGGCACCTCGACCGCGAGCGCATCATAGGGTGGATAAGGCGCGTCCCGACGCAGATCGAAGCCTAAGCCGCTCGCCTTGGCCACATAGCCCGTGCAGCCCAGCGTTCGCGCATCCTTGGTTTGCAGGTGGCCGGTGGTGAGCAGCCGATCCGCGAGTGACGGCAGTTCGTCGACGATGGCGAAGATGGGCGCGATCGCGCGCCGCATGGCCTCGTGCTCGGCGCGCAGCGTCGCGACCGCGGCCGCATCCAGATCGACCGCAACGCCACCGGGGATGATCCGATCCATCAGCAAGCGATGGCCGAAATGGGCCTGGCTCGCGCGCTGCCAGTCCTCGCGCAATCGAGCGCACTGCATGTGGATGAACGCCATGCCGACATCGTTGCAGATCGCGCCAATGTCGCCGATGTGATTGGCGACGCGCTCGCGCTCGCAGAGCAGTCCACGCAGCACCAGCGCGCGCGCCGGCACCTCGCAGCCACTGGCGCGCTCCAGTGCCTGACAGGCGGCCCAGGTATGCGCGACGGTCGAATCGCCGCTGATCCTTCCCGCGAGCCGCGCGAGTCCAACGGCGTCGCGGCCGACCGCTAGTCGCTCGATGCCCTTGTGCACATAGCCGAGCCGCGCTTCCAGTTGCAGGACGGTCTCCCCCTCGGCATGGAAGCGGAAATGCCCAGGCTCGATGATGCCGGCATGGACCGGGCCGACCGGGATCTGATAGACCCCATCGCCCGTCAGCGCCTCGAACGGATAGTCCCGATCCGCCTGGGTGCGGCGCTGATCCTCCCCGGCCAGCGGGAAGTCCGCGCGCAGCGGAAAACGCCCCTCGCGCCACGCCTGGTGCCGAGTCCAGCGATGCGGATGCGGGTGGTCGGTAAAACGCACGCCGACCAGATCCTGCGCATGTCGCTCAAGCCGATCGAGACCGGGATACCAGGGGGTCTGCGAGGGCAGTTCGGGCAGCGCTAGCGGCACCTGGGTCTCCAACACTAGATAGTCGCCTTGCTGTTCCAAGACCGCGCGCAGCGTGATCGTCGGCTCTTCGTCGTCGGGCAGGGTGCTGGTCTGGGCAGGGGGCGCAAGGTCTGGCGGATCGGCGAAGACCCCAGCATGGCGCAGGCCCATCGCCGCCGCGATCCGCGCCGCCGCACCCCAGTCCTCGGCCTCCAGGCGCAACCGACGGGCCGGCGTTAGCCCTTGGTGATCAGCGTCGCGGACGAGCCGACCTTCGTCATCCAGGCGCTCCCGGTATTCAGACAACCAATCGAAGGGCTTCATGTGTATCTCATCGATCATTAGGGCAGGGCAGTACCCGTCACCATCAGCACCGCACCCTCAAGCCAGCCGGCCAGCAGCGCCGGCATTGCGAGCCCGAGCCAAATGACGAGGCCGAGATGCACCGCGACCGGCAACATGTTGGCTGTGACAGGTGCCTGTCCGGTCGGCGGCGTGCCATAGACCATCGGCTGCAGGTGCCGAAACAGCCCGGCAAAGGCGATCGCCAGCCCGACCAATAGCGCCAGGCTGAGCCAGGGCGCGGTCTGCATGGTCGCGTTCAACAGCAGGAATTCGCTGGTGAAGATCCCGAACGGCGGAAAGCCGGCGATGGCGGTGACGCCGAGCAGCAGTCCCCAGCCGACTGCGGGCTGGGTGCGGATCAGTCCCCGGATCTGGTCGATGCGCTGGGTGCCGGCGATCTGGGTGGCATGACCAACGGTGATGAAGATCGCGGACTTGGTCAGCGAGTGCACCAGCATGTGCAGCAGGGCGCCAAAGGTGGCCAGCGCGCCGCCGAGCCCAAAGGCGAAGGTCATCAGCCCCATGTGTTCGATGCTGGAATAGCTGAACAGGCGCTTGATATCGCGCTGACGATGCAGGAACAGCGCGGCAACCAGGAAGGACACCAGGCCGAAGCCCATCATCAGCTGCCCGGCCAGATGCGGCGCGGCGGTCGCGGCGAGCGAGCCGTCCACCAGCATCTTGAGCCGCACCAGGGCATAGAGCGCGATATTCAACAACAGACCGGAGAGCACCGCCGACATCGGCGTCGGCCCTTCGGAATGCGCGTCCGGCAGCCATTGGTGCATCGGCACCAGACCCACCTTGGTGCCATAGCCGACCAGCAGAAACACGAAGGCCAGGCGCATCACCGCCGGTTCCAGATCCCCGGCCGCCGCATGCAGCAGGCTCCAGGTCAGTCCGGATTCGGGATCAGCGAGCACATGCTGAGCAGCAAAATAGGTCAGCACGGCGCCGAACAACGCCAAGGCGATGCCAACGCCGCAGAGGATAAAGTACTTCCACGCCGCCTCAATCGCCTCCGGCGTGCGGTACAGCGACACCAGCAGCACGGTCGCGAGCGTCGCGCCCTCGACGGCGACCCAGAGCACGCCCAGGTTATCGGTGGTCAGCGCCACCAGCATGGTCAGCATGAAGACCTGATACAGGCTGTGGAAGGTGCGCAGCCGGATGGGGCCGATGCGCCCTTCAGCACAGGCATGCAGCATGTACGGTCGCGCAAAGATCGCCGTGGTAGCGCCAATGAACGCGGTCAGCAGAATCAGCGAGACATTCAGGGCATCTACCCGCCAGGGCAGGCCCAGTGCGATGGTGCTCAGATCACCGGTCGCGGCCACGCCAGCGACGAGCCAGATCGCGGCGAGCAAGGTCAGCGCCGAGATCGCCAACGAGAGCCAGCCGACCAGGTGCCGGCTCCAGGCGTGCAATGGCGGCAGCAACAGGAGCACGAGTGCACCTGCCAGCGGCGTCAGCAGCAGCCAGGTCAGTGCGCTCATGGTCGCGCCTCGCCGGCTGACCGGCTCGCGGGGACGGTGACGTCGGCGCCGAGCGTTCGGTTGGGATCGCGAGCGCCGGTTTCAGTCGCGCCGCCATCGTCCGGGTCGGCTACGCCGCCAACACCCGGATCAGCCGCCGCATCGGCCTCGCGCAGCCGGTTGAGCCGGTCCACGTCCAACGAGTCGATGCTGTCGCTGATCTGCAAGAAAAACACGCCGAACAACACCATCGCCACCAGCACGTCGAAGGCGACGCCCAACTCCACCACCAGCGGCATGCCACCGGTGGCCGAGACTGCGGCCAGGAAGAGCCCGTTCTCCATCGACATGAAGCCCAGCACCTGGGCCACCGCCTGCGCCCGGCTCACCATCATCAGCAGCCCGATCAGGACCACGGCCAGACTCACGGCGATGATGTTGCGGGTGAAACCCAGCTTGTCGGCGATGATCGGCAGCACCAGCCACCAACTGAAGATCACCAGCGCCACCGCGCCGCTCGCCACCAGCGCCGGGCGGGCGATGGTCTCGCGATGGCGCTCCAGCGCCAACCGACGCACCAGGCGATGCAGCATCCAGGGAATCAGCAGCGCCTTCAGCACCAGGGTCAGCAGCGCCGAGACGTAGAGATGATGCGCCCCCTGAATGAGCGCGACCACGGCGGTCACCGCAGCAATCAGGGCGCCCTGCCAGGCGAAGGCGTGGATGGCCGAGACCAGCCGTGCTTGCGCCAGCAGCACGAACGACAAAAACAGCACCAGCGCCGCGAGCAGGACCACCGATTGCTGCAACAACGACAACTCCGCCATGTTCACGCGCCCACCTCCAGGATCACATGGCTCAGCAGTCCGAGCAGCCCCAGCAGCAACGCGAGATTCAGCAGATTCGGCACCCGAAACAGCCGCAGCTTGGCAAACAGCGTCTCGGCCAGGCCCAAGGCGGCACCGAGTAGGACGAGCTTCGTCAAGATCGCCACCAGCGCGAGTAGCAGCGCCCCAAGGGTCAGTGTCGTCGCGATACCCCAAGGTACAAAGACGTTGGCGATGAGCACCGCGTAGAGCAGCAGTTTCAGCTGCGCCGCCCATTCCATCAGCGCCAGATGGCGCCCGGAGTATTCCAGCAGCATCGCCTCATGGGTCATGGTGAGTTCAAGATGCGTCGCGGGGTTGTCCACCGGCAGGCGCCCGGTCTCGGCGATCGCGACCAGCACCAGCGCGGCGAAGGCGAACAGGTACGAGGGCCGCACCACCAGTCCCTCGGCCAGATGGGTGGCCATGACGCTGGACAGATTGGTGCTGTGCGCGGTCATCGCGAGCGTGAAGGCGGCCATCAGCATGGCCGGCTCCGCCAGCGCCGAGACCAGCATCTCGCGCGAGGCACCGAAGCCCCCGAAGGCGGTGCCGACGTCCATGCCGGCGAGGGCCAGAAAGACCCGCCCCAGGGCCAGCAGACCGGCGAGCACGATCAGGTCAGCGATGACCGCGGTCGGTAACTCAAGCGCCAGCAGTGGCACCGTGGCGGCGGCCAGCCAGGTTGCAACCAGTACGAGATAGGGCGCGATGATAAACAGAGGCGAGGCGGTGTGAGCGACTCGGGTGTCTTTGTTGAACAGCTTGCGCAGGTCGCGATAGGGTTGCAGCGGACTCGGTCCGCGCCGGCCCTGGAGCCGCGCCTTGACCAGCCGCACCCAACCGACCAGCAAGGGTGCCAGTGCCAGGTAGAGCAGCGCCTGCAAGAGCGCCAGCAGCCAGCCGAGTAGGGTGAGTGAACTGCTCATTATTCAGATTCAATCGGGCTCAGACGCCATTGGGTTCAGATGCCATTGGTGCAGACGCCATTGGCGCCGCGCACATCAAGTGATGATCCATAACAGCACCACTAAGGTGGCCAGGGTCCAACCCAAATACACACGCACGTTGCCCGACTGCAGCCTCACCACCCGTCGTGCCACCTGCTCCAGCAGCCGGACGACCGGCAGGTAGAGCCAGCCCCAGGCGCGATCAGCGACGCGCACCAGCCAACGGTGGCTGCCGTCGTCGCGGATTAGCAATAACTCGGTGAGCATGAAGGTTGGGGCAAACACGCGGCGTAGAGGTTGCACGAAACCGCCAGCACTCGCCTGCATGGCCGGCGTTGGTGCGGCAAAGCCGCAATCCCAGGGGTCGCAGCGACGCTGGCGTTGGCGCGCGCCAGGGGGATTCAGCAGGCTTTTGAACAACACCAGTGTCAGCCCGGCGATACCGAGCAGTAGCAACACCACCAAGGGTGCACTGTAGCTAGCCGTGTCCGGCGAGACCGGCGTCAGCCACAGCCAGCCGTGAGCGGTGGCCTGGGGTAGCCTGACGCCGAGCAACAGCAAGGTGACCTGATCCAGCAGCCCCAGCACCACGGATGGCAGCACACCGAAGGCGATGCATAGCACCGCCAGCAGCCCAAGCGCTGCGCGCATGCCGAGCGGTGCCCGGCGAGCCCGGCGCACATGGCGCGAGCGCGCCTGACCGAGAAAGGCGATGCCGAAGACCTTGACAAAGGTCACCGCCACCAGCGCCGCAGTCAGGGCCAGCGCTGCGGCTGCGATCGGCACCAGGCTGCGCAGCACGCCACTCTCCAACTGCCAGGACTGTAGCGCGGCCTGGAACAACAGCCACTCGGAGGCGAAACCGTTGAACGGGGGCAGCCCAGCGATCGACAACACGCCAATCAGAAAGAACAGACCCGTCCAGGGCATCCGTCGCAACAGGCCCCCCATCTGCTCCAGGTCGCGCTCGTGAGTGCTGTGCAGGATGGCCCCAGTGCCGAGGAACAGGAGCCCCTTGAACAGCGCATGATTCAGTGCGTGATACAGGGCGGCAACCAGTGCCAGTGCCCCGAGCACCGGCAGATCGGCACTGAGAAACAGCAGTGCCAGGCCGAGTCCGAGGAAGATCACGCCCAGGTTTTCCACCGAGGAGTAGGCAAGCAGACGCTTCAGATCGGTCTGCACCAGCGCATACAGCGCACCGAGCACCGCCGCCCCCCCGCCGATGATGATCAGCACCACGCCCCAGGGCCAGTGTGGGGTGCCGATCAGATCGAACACCACACGCACGAAGCCATAGACCGCGACCTTGAGCATCACCGCCGACATCAGCGCCGAGATATGTGACGGCGCCGCCGGATGCGACTCGGGCAGCCAGGCATGCAGCGGCACCAGGCCGGCCTTCATGCCGAAGCCGACAAAGGCCAGGCCGAAGGCGATTGTGGCCCAGGTCGGACTGAGATCAGCGCCACCCATGGCCGTGAACGCGAAGCCGCCGCCGAAGGCCGAGAGCACGCCGAAGCCGAGCAGAATGGCCAAGCCGCCGATATGGGCCATCAAAAGATACAGAAACGCGGCGCGACGACTGGCCGCCTGCTCATGCTGAAAGGCCACCAGAAAGTACGACGACAGCGACATCAGCTCCCAGGCGATCATGAATAGGAAGGCATCGGCGGCCAGCACCACCAGCAACATGCCGGCGACAAAGAGCCCGGAGCAGACCCCAAGCGTGGCCAGGGAACCTTGCCCACGCTCCAAGCTGCGCACATAGGCAGGCCCGTAGAGCCCGACCGCCGCCGTGACAAGGCCGATGATGAGCAGGAACCAGCCCGATAGCGCGTCGAGACGCAGTTGCCAGGGCAGCCAAGGCAGACCGAGCGGCAGGGTCGCCGTCTCGGCCTGCCCCGTGCCCAAGGCACCTAGTCCGGCGCCGAGCGCCACCAGCCCGGCAAGACCGAGCAGTGGCAGCGAGAACCCGCGCAGCAGCCATGGCCAGCGTCCTGCCGGCAATGCGCCCAGGCCAGACAGCAGCGCCAGCAATACCGCAAGCCCCGCCAGCCCGAGCGGCGCTGGGAGCGCTGGCATGAGCACGGGCATCGGATCAGACATCAAGCAGCGCTCCGAGCCTGCGCGTCGTCAGACAGCTCAGCCGACGTAGGCGGATCAGCGGCGTTTGCGAGCGCCGTCAACCGTACACCGCGCCCGCCACCGGTGCTCGTTGCGCCCTCAGCAATCAGCTCGACGCCTGCACGCTCAAGTGCATCGACCAGCTTCATCAGCGAATCCACGTTGCCGCGGATCATGCCGTTGCTGGCCTCCATGCGCTGAATCGTCGGCAGCGACAGTCCCGCCGCCTCGGCCAACTGGCGTTGGTCCAGTCCAAGCAGCGCCCGGGCGGCGCGTAGTTGTGGAGCAGTGAGCATGTCTCAACTATCGATAAGAAATTCTTAGCCGTTAGAATAGATGCTCAGAATTTTAGAAGTCAAGTTTAAAACATGATCATTGGGCTAGTGCGGCCTGGCAAGGCCGCGTGTTCTAGCGGGTGAGAGTCCCGCCTGGGTAATCGTGAGCCGCGAGCCCAGTATCAAGCCTTGCGGCGTGAAGGGTAACTGACACGTCGATGCGTAGGCATGAAAGCAGGCGAGGTGCAAAGGTAACGGGTGATGCCGCCCCTGAAGGTGTAGAGCCCCTTATCCACCAAGCCTGTGGATAACCCTGTGGGAAAGGCTGTCACATGGCTTCTAACCCCTTGTCCCGGCGCGCTTCGTTTTCGATTGGTCAGAATTGTTTCAGTTTGTAAGTGACTGTTTTTGTTTTTTTTGCCGCCTATTTCAACAGGGTGCAAGGGGTTGATGCCCGAAATCTAGCGCGGAGCGTGTGTTCCTCTGGGCCTGTTCATAAACTCCGGCGCGGTTGTCAAGTCCCCATGTGCGATCCGGCGCGATCAGTTTGCAACCCTGTGATCTGAGGCCGGGAATATCGGCGCGGGGGGGCCTCGCGCGAAACGAACCGAATCCCTGGCATCAGGGGGTGGAATCGGTCTGTTCAACCGTCGCGGAGATCAGTGGACCTGTCGGCACCAAACATTCCGGTGCATCGACGCGCGGCTGACCGACTGAACGCGTGACGGGATAGCCGATCATCCCCTCGCCTGGACAGGGTTGCAGCAGCGCCGTCAGTTGCGTCGTGCTCTGATTGTCAGGGTTCAACCATTCAGCCCAGTGCGCGCGATCAAGGATCACGGGCATACGGTCATGGACCCTGGCAACGGTCGTGTTGGCTCGGGTGACAAGGATGGTCGCGCTCTCAACGCACTCACCCGAGCCTGGATCGGTCCACTGCTCCCACAACCCGGCAAAGGTCATCGGCTGCTCATCCCGGCGCCGAAAGGCAACGGGCTGCTTGCCGTTGGGCGTGGTCAGCCATTCGTAGAAGGCATCGGCTGGAATCAAACAGCGCCGATGTTTGAATGCCGCACGAAAGGACGGCTTCTCCGCCACCGTCTCCGCGCGGGCGTTGAAGGTCTTGTAGCCGAGCTTGCGATCCTTGGCCCAGCCGGGCAGCAGACCCCAATGCAAGGAAGCGAGTTCGCGCTGCCCGTCCGCTTGGGCGCGACAGGCGAGAATCCGGCTGCCGGGCGCGAGGTTGTAACGCGCTAGCGGTATCTCGGCCGGCGGTTGCGCCTCCAGCCAATCCACCGTCGCCTGGACATCGAAACATTGCGCAAAACGTCCGCACATCGGCCTGTCCTCAACGCGCCTTGCTCGCTTCAACCAACCGCTGCCGCAGCCGCGTCAGCCGCTGCCCGCCGGTCTGGCGCACCGCCATGCCCAGCGCCTTCGGCTGCGCGATCAGCACCACCAACCGCTTGCCGCAGGTCACCCCGGTATAGAGCAGATTGCGCTGCAACGGCATATAGTGCTGGGTGGCCAGCGGAATCACCACCGCCGGATACTCCGAGCCCTGGGCTTTATGCACACTGGTGGCATAGGCCAGCGCCAGCTCATCGAGTTCGCCAAACTCATAGATCACCTGGCGTTCATCGAAGGCGATGCGCACCTCGCTGTTTTCAGTGTCGATGGCGAGGATCCGACCGATGTCGCCGTTGAAGACCTCCTTCTCATATAGCCTTTTCATTTCACCCCAGCGCCTGGAGCGTTTGCTCGATCAGCTTGCCGCAACGGCCTGAGCGGCCTGAGCGGGCTGAAAATGGCCAAAGTCGAGACAAAAAGAATCGTACCAGCAAAGAAAAATGCCAAACCTATAGTGCAAGACCAAACCAATCGAACAGCTATTGTTGAATATCCAATAACAGTGTTTTGGAACGAGCCTGAATCACTTTGGTATGTTCTTAGCTTCGGAGTTAAAGCGCGATCAGATGATATGTCATCAGGGGCAACTTCAATGACACTTGAGATACAGCCCTTTTAAGGTGATGCAACTCATTGTATAATATGGATATTATTTCTAGAGTTGGAGTTGACAACCGATGTTTGATGATGTTCTCAACCGGTTTGCTGAACGCGCGCCTGCCACGGTCATGGTACGCGCTCTGCTTGAGCGATT
>NZ_NRRS01000092.1 GCF_016583795.1 Rhabdochromatium marinum
AGGCATCGCGAATCTGGCGATCCGACACGCCCACGCCTTGCAGCGCACCAAAGCGCTGCCAGACCTCGGTACGCACCTGTCCGAGCCGCTGCGCCTGGTCGCGCAAGGCCGCGACCTTGCCCTTGTTTGGGCGCTTGGCGCGCAAAATCCGCGTGACTTTCATTCAGTGTTGTCCTGATCCTTACCGAGTGCCTCATTGAGCGTTTTGCGATCCTTGCGCAATCCATACAGCCGCGATGAGAAGCCATGCACGATGCTCATCAAGTCCTGCACCATCTCCTGTTCGGGCGAAAGCCGTTCTTGATTCAGTACCAGGATCTCGCAGCCATTCAAGCCGCCATCGACTTCTTCCACGAACTCGACGTTCGCCAAACCTCTCGCCACGACAAACTCTTCCAGCACTCGGCGCTGATCGGCCAGGTCTGGCTTCTGCGCGGCCGATGAGACCCGGCAATAAGCCACCAGCCGCGTTGAACTCTCGGGTGCCTGTCGCCATCCGATGAACGCTCGCAACTGCGGCTCGGTGTAAAGACGACGATTGCTGTCGGTGCGTGCCGCCGGGATCAGCCGCCCCTCGCGCTCCCAACGCTGCAACGTCTTGACCGAAACGCCCAGCCGCTTCGCCGCCTTGCCTGTACTCATAGTACTTTCCATGAGACGATAATACACTATCACGCATTTTTTTCAAGACTAGAGTCGCGCTCCTTATCGTGATTGAATCTGAGCCGAGTTTGCATTCGGGAACGGAAAGGACTTATCGAGGCGGCGTCTTGATATCTATCGCAAACACGCCGGAATCCTGTGTCATTGGGGTGCTTCCACCGGTCGTCTGCCCGGCCAGCGTCTTTCGCCGTGTGCCGCTGGTCAGCCCGACCAGAATCAACACCGACAGCGCGCTGAGATAAAGCGCCGTCATCGCCTCAATGCCAGTTGCGTTGAAGGCTCGGCCAAGGCTGTAGACCAGACTGGACACCGCAAGCCCCAAGAGCGTCGGAAAGACGATGGAGAACAGCATCCATTTGTAGGAATGGGTCTGTACTTTAATCATGATGGTGGTGGCCAGACAGGGCGGATAGAGGGCAAAAAACAGAATCATCGACACCGCCAGCAGCGCAGTTGCGCCTCCAGCCTTGGTCTCAGCACCCATGCGCTCTTCCAGGGTGTCGTTTTGATCGCCATCCTGTTGGAAGAGCACGCCTAGGGTCGCCACGCTGCTCTCGCGCGCAGCAAAGGACGACAGCAGCGCTACATTGATTTTCCAATCAAAACCAGCAAACTGGGTCACCGGCTCCATCGACCGGCCCAGGCTGCCAAGCAGGGAATTGACGATGCGCTCCTCGCGCATCTCGCGTCTCAGCCCCTGGCGCGCCTTGCCCAGCTTGCGCAGTGCGCGCCAGGCCTGGCGTGCATCTTTGTCACCCTTGGGCGGCTTGACCAGCGGATAGAATTGGGGATTGATCGCTGCAAAGCGCTCAGCGACCGCATCCGAGCCGGCCTGGCCGCTAGCACCGAGCTTGGCACGCTTGTAGTCATCGAAGTAGTTGAGCAGCGCCACCAGGCGTTCACCGCTGGCCACCTCCGCATAGGCATTGCCACGCATGGCACGCTGAAAGCGCTCCACCGCCGTCTGCCCTTCAGCTTGATAATGGCTGAGGCGTTGGTCAGACAGACCGGGAAACTGCAAGAGCACAAAGACCACTACCGCCACCGCCAGCACGATGGTGCCGACCTTCTTGATGTACTGCCAGGTGCGTTCGAAGGCGCGCCCGAGCACCCCGCGCAGGGTCGGCAGATGGTAATGCGGCAGCTCCATTACAAAGGGCGAGGTCTCCTGGCCGCGCAGCAGGGTAACGGTCAGCAGCTTAGAGATCAGCAGGGCGAATATGATGGTCATGGTCGAGATGTAGAACATCATCAACGCTTTGTCCTGCGCGAAAAAGATACCAATCAGCAGGGTGTAAAGCGGCACCTTGGCCAGACAGTTCATGAAGGGCACGGCGAAAATAGTCGCCAGGCGCGCGCGATGATCCGGGATGCCCTTGGTCGCCATCACCCCCGGCACCGCGCAACCACCGGCAAACACCCCGCCCAGAATCAGCGGCAGGGTGCTCTGCCCATGCAGCCCGAAGCGATGCAACAACTTATCGAGAATGAAGGCAATCCGCGCCATATAGCCGGAGTCTTCGATGATGGCAATAGCGGCAAACAGAATCAGAAAGATCGGCACATAATTGAGCAGGGTATTGGCCGAATCCACCAGCCACAGCCCCAATGATCGGCTGTAGGGATCGACCAAAAAGCCCGCCTCGGGCAACACCCCGGCGACCAATTCGCGACCCTTCGCCAGCAGCGGCCAGGTGTAGGTGGTGATCTCATAGCCCCAGACGATGGACACCTGGTAGATCAGCCACACGGTCAACACCAAAAAGGCCGGCGCCGCCCAGCGGTTGAGAATAAAGCGGTCGATGCGATCCGTCAGCGACGGGCGGCCGCTGTCGGCGCGCGTCAACACCCCATCAAGCAGCGCCGTGATCGCCCGCTCGCGACAGCCGGCGACATGATCGCCGATCTCCAATCCCTGCTCGCCCACGAACTCAGCGCGGGCGTGCGCGGCCTGCGCCAACAGAGTCTCGGCAGTGGCTTCCTCCAGACGTGCCAATAACAGGCGCCTCGCCTGGGCATCGTCTTCCAGCAGCTTGAGCGCCAGCCAGCGTTTGGGCACATCCGCCAGCGCCGGGGCGGCCCCCAGGGATTGCTCCAACTCACCGATCTGTGCTTCAAGCGCGCCATAGGTGACTGGAATCGGGCTGCTCGTACCGGGCCGGGCGCCGGTGCGAATAGCCGTACGCAGCGTCTCGCGCCCCTCGCCCTTGCGCCCGACCGTGCCCACCGCTGGCACCCCGAGGCGTTCGGTTAACAGCTCCAGATTGATCGCAATGCCCTGGGCGGCGGCCACATCAAGCATGTTGACTGCCAGCACCAACGGGCACTCCAGCTCCATCAGCTGCAGGGTCAGATGCAGAGCACGCCGGGCGTTGGAAGCATCCAGCACATTGACCACTACATCCGGGGCGTCCTGGAGTAGAAACGCTCGTGCCACCCGCTCTTCCAGCGAGAAGGAGGTCAGGCTGTAGGTGCCGGGCAGATCGACGAGCGTAACCTCACCCTGGTCGTCGCGATAACGACCGGATTTCTTGTCAACCGTCACCCCGGGATAGTTGGCAACATGCTGGCGGGCACCGGTCAGGGTATTGAACAGGGTCGATTTACCGGCGTTTTGTTGACCGGCCAGAGCGACCAGCAGCGGCTTGCGTTCAGTGGTCATCGGAATTTGCGTATCTGGTTGGAGGATGCTGGTCCGCGCGCACTCATGACGGCGAAGCGAATCCATTCAATGGTTGCTCTAGTTTACGAACCTTTCCATAGTTACGCAAATCAGAATCGTTTTTATTAGCGCAGCTGCCCTTTGCAATGCAGTGCGCAACACCCGAGTTTAGCGCTATGGTATATCATAACTTTCTGTCCCTAATCGGTAGTGTGACCCCAATGACGCGAACCAACCCTTTCCCGCGACAAGCCGTTCATTCAGTCCCTGCACAGCTGGCCGACGTCATGCCAAGCGGCCTTCAGGAAACTCCGCCGAACCCCAGTGCGCATCTGTTCGACGCGCACGCCCGCGTTTTGCACCGCATCAACGAACCCAAGGTGACGCTGACGCTATGGCGCCGCTCAGCCGTCGAGGCCATCACCCGCGAGGTCGCCTTGCTGCGGGCTGCGGATCTACCTGATGTCCGCTGCACGACCTCGCCCGCCACCTTCGACGCCGATATCGGCGCACTCCTCAATGCGCAGGGCTTAGATCCGCAGAGCTTTAGCACTTGGCGGGCCGATCTACGTCAGGTGGCAGATCACTTCTTCGCCATCTGCTTGGCGCGTAATGTCACGGTACGGATCGAAACGACCGATAGCGTCGGTTGCCCGCGCTTTCATGTTGATCGCACCCATCTGCGTCTATTGTGTACCTATCGCGGGCCAGGCACCGAATGGCTGACCAATGCGCAGGTCGATCGCAGCGCCCAGGCCAGCGGCGCGTCAAATGAACGCATTCTCCGCTACGGTGAACCTTCGCGGTTTGAGCCCTTTTGGGTCGGCATCCTGAAGGGAGAGGCTTATCCCGGTAACGCCGGCGGCGGGCTGGTTCATCGCTCCCCGCCAATCACCGACCCAGGCCAGACCCGCGTCCTGTTTTGCCTGGATTGTTGAAATCACCGCTGGTCTTGTCGACCGTCATCCCGGGGTTGCTTGAGCTTGTTGCGCCAACTCCGTTAGCGCGCGGGTGAAAAAACCCAGCCCGGCATTGGCAAGCAGGGCGTGGGGTTTGTCACGGCGTTTACAGAATTGCTTGGTGCGACGATAGGCATCGTGGCTGACGAATTCAGTGACGCAGACGACCCAATCGGCAGCGGCGAGCATGGTCTCGAGGCGATTCTGGTTGTCTTCCATGCCGCCATCGTGGTGAGCGAAACAGCCATTGCAGCGATCAATCAAAGCACGATACTGCTCGACGGTTGCCAGGCGCCCGCCGATGCACAGCACCTGACGCCCTTCAAGATCCTGCGTTGGGGTGTCCGGTGCATCATCAGCCAGCATTTCGGCCAGGCGTTGCTCCACGGCCTGCAGACTGGTGTACAGCTCGCTGCACTTCTGATGCGCCTGCTCGCATTGGCGTTCGGCCTCCGCTGTTGCCAGGCGCCAGTGATCGCGTTCGTCCTGGATGCGCACCAGACGTGCATTGGCATTGACCAGCTTGCGCTCCAAACCGGCCAAACGTCGCGCGCTGCCGGCGGCGGCATCGGCGGCGGTGCACTGCTGGGTAAGCGCTTCCACCTGCGCATGCAGGCGCTGATTGGCCAGCGTCTTCTCATCCAGTGCCCGGACAAGTGCCTGCTGTTTCTGCGCGCGCGCTTCGAGCTGAGCGCGGCTGCGCTGCTTCAGGGCTTCAAAGTCGTGCCTTAGCTGGCGCAGCTTTGCCTGGCTAGCATGCCAACGCTGCATCTCGGCACGTTGTTCGGAACTCATGTGATGCACGAGCATGTGCACATCCTCATAGATACGCTTGCTCAGGTCTTCATCCGTGAGCGGGTGACTGAGCAAGGCCCACAGCATGCCAGACACCTGCCCTGTCGCCAGAACGTCGGCCCAGTCTGTCTGAAGTTGCTCCGAATCGCGCTGCTTGGCGAGACGTCGCACCTCCTTGGCGTATTTTTTGTCCAAATGTTTCTGGATCGCGTTGGACAAGGCATTGCACTCACGCGCCGCAGTAACACAGCTCACATGCAGGTCATAATCGCTCAAGCGCTCTTGCGGGGGATGCGCGTGGCGCGCGGCGAGTTGCCGCAACTCATCGCCACTCAGGCAGGTGCCGATCAGTGGACAGTGGTGTTTGGAATCGATCTCCCATAGCTTGCGTCTTCTTCCGGCAGGCTTCTTGACACCATCAAACGTCTCTGGATGCATTGATTGCTTTTCAAATGGTTGTATGAATGGCGCTTCGAGGGCCGGTGCCCGCAGCAAGGGCGACACCAAAGAGTCGTGACGATGCTGGCTCGAATGCTGGCACAGCGCCTGACTCAATGCCTGGCGCAACACCGTCTGTCCCGCTGGGGGCCTGTCATGAACCGCATGTCGGTGGTCATGCCCGCAACACTGGCCACCGCCTTCAGCAAACTCGAATAACATCCGTGACATTCAACACCTCCACACGATCGTGAGACCATACATAAAACGCCCTCCGCGCAGGCTCAACCGGGCTGATCACCGCCCTGGCCAACAGCTGCGAGGGCGCGCGAACATAAGCTGCAATCAAAGATTGTTGCGAATCATTCGCGTTTAGGCTAGTGCGCTTTTTCACTGCTGTCAAGCAGCCTTTGCCGCCATGTCCATCACTCGGCCACGATCAACATCGCCAATACGGCCAGCCTGTTAACCAACCATCGCCCTTGACCAGGGCCAACACCAGCACAATGGCGGTCAGCTTCTGCGTCAGGTATCAAAAATTATCATTGCGAATGATTCGCATTTATAATAAATTCGACGCTCTATTGCCGTTAAGCGCCCTGTTCGCCTCGTTTATCACCGGAGTTTTACGATGCCACTATCACCCAACGATCGGCTCGGGAATCGACCTCTCCGCGAGCAAAAACCACGCGACTCCGCCTCACCAGGAGCGGGGTTGCGCTCCAGCACCAAGCGCGCGTGGCCTCGCCCTAACCTGTTCGTTTCGGTGCTCATTGTCGGGATCGCCCTTGCGGCACTGCTGTGGCTGCCTCCGGCGGCAATGAACCCAGGAGGCTAGTGCGCCAACCCGACTACTACCCGCGATCGTCGTCGCCATACAGCGGTTAAATCAACCTATTCAGCGAGCCGAATGAGGGCGCACAGCCCCCCCTCGCGACGGTTGCTCAATCGAAGCGTGCCGCCGTGGGCATGCACGATGGTCCGGGCTACGGACAGTCCCAGCCCAGTGCCGCCGGTCTCACGGCTGCGCGAGGACTCAAGGCGAAAGAACGGCTCGAACACCTTATCCAGGTCCGCGTCCGGGATGCCAGAGCCCTCGTCATCGACCCGGATCGAGACCCGTCCGCTCGGCTCCTCGCTCAGCGCCACTCGAGCACCTCCGCCGTACTTGACAGCGTTGTCGATCAGATTGGACAGGGCACGCCTGAGCGAAACCGGCCGACAACGACCGATGAGCCGCTCCGGTCCCTCATAGACAACCTCGCCGCCAAGATCCAGATGATCATCGACCAGGCTCTGTACCAGGGCCGCGAGGTCGGTCGAGCGGGCCGTCTCGTCGGCCGCTTCGTCGCGCGCGAAGCTGAGCGTGGCGGAAAGGATGGCCTCCATCTCCCCCAAGGTCGCCAGTGTCCGCTCGCGCATGTCGGTGTCCTCAATGTACTCGGCACGCAGCCGCAGCGCGGTGATCGGGGTACGCAGGTCGTGCGACACGGCGGCTAACAGTCGCGAGCGATCCTGAAGGTGTCTGTGCAGTCGATCCTGCATCTGATTAAGCGCGCGAATGGTCTCGCGAACCTCGCGCGGCCCGTGCTCGCGCAGACAGGGCGGATCCTCTCCCCGACCAAAGCGATTGGCCGCCTCGGCCAGGTCCGCCATGGAGCGCGCCGTCTTGCGCGCGATGAGCAACCCGGTGCCGATCACGGCGATCAGCAGCAAGCCCAGCAGCTGCAACGTCTTGCCGGCCCAGGGCGGCGGCTGGTCGATGCGGGTGGTGCGGAAGTTGACCCAGCGGCCGTCGTGCAGGCGCGCGCAAATGGCGATGGCCTTGACGTCATCGGTGCGGATATTCTCGCCGAGGGTGCGCTTGTCGACCGGCAATTCGCCTTTCGCTGAGGGTTCCGCCGCCAAATGCCCATTGATCTCAACCCGCACGCGCACCCACGCACGCTCGTCGATGCCGAGTGCGCTGCGCAGCTTGTGATGGATCAGATGCTCGACGGCGTGGCGCCACGGCCAATTGAGACCGAGTCTGGGCGCATCGCTAAGACCAATCGCGTCGCCAGTGCGCGAGAAGCGCGCGATAATAAGAGCGCGCTGATCCGAGCTGGCATCCTGCAACAGCCAGACGAGCGTGGTGACCTCGTCAAGTAGATAGGCCAGGTTGCGCTCTTCGAAACGTTCCTTGCGCTCATCTTGGAGGATGAGCCCGGCGCCCAGTACCAACAGAAACGACATACCAATGAGCAGCGCCAGAATCCGCCCGGCCAGGGTATCGAGACGCGTGCACACCGGCGCCAGGGCGTGGCGCAACAGCCGACTAGGCATCACAGCGCTCAACCTTGGGGGCAAAGAGATAGCCGTCACCGCGGATGGTCTTGATGATCTGCGGCTCGCGCGACTGGTCGCCGAGTTTGCGCCTCAGACGACTGACCAGGGTGTCGATCGCACGATCGAACGCCCGAGCGTCGCGCCCGCGCGCCAAGTCGAGCAATTGATCGCGACTCAACACCCGCCTGGGCCGGGTCACAAGCGCCATCAGCAAGGCAAACTCCGCTGTACTGAGCGGGACCAGCGTCTGCTCCGGGTCGATCAGCTCGCGCGACTGTGGCGCCAGGGTCCAGCCGAGAAAGCAGAGACGCTCGGCGCTCTCGCCCAAACCACGCTCCCGGCGGGTGCCAGTGCGGCGCATCACCGCCTTGATCCGGGCCAGCAGTTCACGCGGATTGAACGGCTTGGCGAGATAGTCGTCCGCCCCCATCTCTAAACCGACGATGCGGTCTGTGTCCTCGCCCATTGCAGTCAGCATGATCACAGGCAGCTCGGCATGAGGGCTGGCGCGCAGGTTGCGGCAGAGCGTGAGACCGTCGTCGCCCGGCATCATAAGATCGAGGATGACAAGATCAATGGCCGCATCCGCCAGCAGGCGCTGCATCGCGCGGCCGTTCGCGGCGGTGGTGACGCGATAGCCGTGATCGCCCAGGTAGCGCTGCAACAGTTGGCGGATCTCGGCATGGTCATCGACGACCAGGATATGCGGCTGTTTGTTCATGCGCCGCAGTTTAGAACCTCGCACGGCGGCCTGGAGCAGAATTTGGTGACAGATGTTGTCAAAGACGCGTATTACATTGCGAAATACCAGGGTATTAAACTCGGAATTAAATCTATACTGACGTAAAATGTAACCTTGAACATACTACGCTGGACTCCTGGCAGATACGCCGATCGAGCCAGCTTCCTCAGAACGGAACAGAAAGCCTCGTGTCGTCCAAACCGAAAATCAAAGAACTGCTGGTCGAAAGCGCCTGCGAACACAACAAAACCAAAAAGGGTTCGTGCAACGCCCCGACGCCCGGGGCGACCACCGGCGGCTGCGCCCTCGACGGGGCCCAGATTGCCCTGTTTCCCTTTGCCGATGCCGCCCATCTGATCCATGGCCCCATGTCCTGTATCGGCGGAGCCTGGGAGACGCGCCTGACGCCGACCAGTTGGTCCGGACGTGACCTGACCCAGACCGGTTTCGCCACCGACATCACCACCAACAATGTGATCTTCAGTGGCGAAAAGAAGCTGGCTGCCGCGATCGACCATATCGTCACCCACTATGCACCCGAAGCCGTGTTTGTCTACTCGACATGCGTCACCGCCATGATCGGGGAAGATATTGACGCCGTCTGCAAACATAGAGCTGAGAAACACGGTATCCCCTGCGTGCCGGTGCATGCCCCCGGCTTTGTCGGTGCCAAGAACCTCGGCAGCCGCATCGCCGGGGAGGCGGTGCTGCGCCACCTGATCGGGACCAAGGAGCCAGAGAAGACGACTCCCTTCGACATCAATCTGATCGGGGAGCACAACAACACCGGCGAGCTGTGGCGCTATCGGCATCTGCTCGAAGAGCTCGGCATCCGCGTACTCTCGACCTTCAGCGGCGACGGCCGCATCGCCAGCATCCGCACCGCCCATCGGGCCAAGCTCAATGTCATCATCTGCGCCAAGTCCCTGGTGTCCATGACCCGCAAAATGCAGGAGCAATACGGCATCCCCTGGATCTCTTGTTCCTTCTACGGCAAGACCGACACCTCGGCCGGCATCCTGGCCATCGCCGAGGCGCTGGGCGATGCTAATCTGATCGCGCGCACCCGCGCCCTGATCGCCCGCGAGGAGGCCCGGCTGGACGAGCAGCTGGTCCCCTACCGCGAGATCTTCGCCGGCAAGAAGGCGGTACTCAACACCGGCGGCAACAAGGCCTGGTCCATCGCCTCGGCGCTGCAAGACCTGGGGATCGAGGTGGTAGCAACCTCGGTGCGTAAATCAACCGAGGCAGACAAAGCCAAGGCGCGCGAATACCTCGGCGAAAACGCCATTCTCATGACCAGTCCGGCGACCCAGCAGGCGAAGGTGATCGACGACACCGGCGCCCATCTGCTCCTGGCCGGCGGCCGCTCGCTCTATACCGCGATCAAGAAGCGGATCGCCTTCACCGACGTCAATCAGGAGAAGAAGAAGAGCTACGGCGGTTACGACGGGCTACTGGTCCTCGCCGAGGACCTCAAAAACTCACTGCAGAACCCGGTCTTCGAACTGGTCGACAGGAAGGCACCATGGCAGAAGTAAGACGCAAATCGGGCAAGCCGCTGCAGGTCAACCCGCACAAACTCTCGCAGCCGATGGGGGCGACCCTGGCGTTCCTGGGCGTCGACCGTTGCATGCCTTTGATGCACGGTGCTCAGGGCTGTGCCAGCTTCGCCAAGGTGATGTTCACCCGCCATTTCTGCGAGCCTATCGCCCTGCAGACGACCGCAGTGAACGACGTGATCGCCGTATTGGACGGCGGCGACTACAGCATCGTCGAGTCGGTCAAGAACATCCACGACAAGATCACCCCCGAACTGATCGGCGTCCATACCACCGGACTGACCGAAACCAAGGGTGACGATCTCCGCGGCGTCGCCAGTAAAATCGAGGTGCCACTGGTTTACGTCAACACCCCGGACTACCAGGGCGGCCTGGAGAGCGGCTGGACCCTGACGACCCAGGCGCTGATCGACCAACTTACTGAGTCCTGCGACCGGATCGATGCCCAAAAGATCGTGCTGGTTCCCCATGTCAGCCTGCAACCGATCGAGGTGGAAAAGCTCCACGACTTCATCGAGTCCTTCGGCTTCAAGGTCGTCGCTGTCCCGGATCTGTCCTCCTCGCTCGACAATCATCTGGGCGAGAAGCAGGCGTCCCTGAGCAGCGGCGGTGTCACGGTCGCCGAGCTTAAGCAGCTCGCGGATGCGGCCTTCGTCGTCACCGTCGGGGCCTCGGTCAAGTCGGTCGGTGCAACCTTGCAGAAAAAGAATCCGGCCATCCAGCACCGCCACTTCGATCATGTGAACGGTCTGGTCGGCACCGACGCGCTGGTCGCCTGGCTGCTCGAGGCGAGCGCCCGGGACACGCCTCCGCCAGTGGTGGAGCGCTGGCGCAAGCGGCTGCAGGACGCCATGCTCGACAGCCATTTCTCCATCGGGCAGACCCGTTTCCTGCTGGTCGCCGAGCCCGATCACCTGGCGTCCATGGCCGCTTCATTGCGCGAGGTGGGCGGCAAGGTCTCACTGGCGATCTCCACGGTCGATTCACCCATCCTCGGCGACATTGAGGCGGACCAAGTGATTGTCGGCGATCTTGAGGATGCCGAGAAGATGCGCGACGCCTACGACCTGATCATCGGCAATTTCCACACCGAGGCCCTGGCCCATCGCGTGGAGAAACGCGCAGTCATGCGCGGCTTCCCCAATTACGAAGAGATCGGGATCGCCCTGAAGAACGATCTGCTCTACGAGGGCGGCGCCTATTTTCTCTTCGAGATCGCCAATGCCGCTGAGCGCATGAGAGAGGCGCAAGTTCACCATGAGCGCGAGCGGATCAAGCTGCGAGGAGCCGCCTGACCAGCGGGTAGCAAGGGGTGCTGCCTAGATTAAATGTGACTCGGTGCCATACTTGCCTCCTGACCGACATGCACTGCTCAGGAGACGCTCCATGACCGCCGAAATCATCGCCCGTACTGGACATGAAATCACCCTGCAGGTTCGCATCGACGTGAGCGGGACGATGCCCAAGCCGAGCAGCGCGTTCAAGAGGCGTGCAATGGCGTTGGGCGACTCGCGACAGCCGAGGTGCTCAAGGGCTTCGACACCGACAGCTCGCCGATCATGCTGGATGGCATCAAGTGGACGAAGCGCTGTGCGGCGCATCAGACCTATCAGACTCCGCACGGCACGGTGGGGCTCGAGCGCAACGTTTACCAGACCTCCAAGGGCGGGCGTATCTAATCCAAGTTGCCACCTTGATAAGCTGGTGTCCATCGGAGTTTGCTAGCGTTGTAAGTACCCCTACTGCACAACGACTGGCGAGGAACCCCGATGGACACAAAGATTATATTCGCATACTGCCTTTGTGACGATCTGTTGAAAGCACTCGGTCATCGTGAAGATCCACAGTGTCAGGTCTCCGACGCGGAAATTCTCACCACCGCGTTGGTCGCCGCCCTCGAGTTTGGCGGATGCTTTCAGCGAGCCCATCGGTTTCTGCATGAAACAGGCTATCTCCCGCGTCGGCTCAGTGCCAGTCGCTTCGTGCGCCGTCTCCATCGTTGCGAACCGTTCGTGAGACCATTGTTTCACGTTCTAGCCAGCCTGGGGCATCAATCGAACACCAAACGCCTCTATATTATCGACAGCTTCCCACTCTCGGTCTGCGACAACATCCGGATTCGTCGCTGTCGTCGTTATCGAGGTGAAGCGTGGCGCGGCTACCAGGCGAGTAAACGCCGCTATTTCTATGGATTAAAAATCCACCTCCTGGTCACGGCCCAAGGACAACCCGTCGAGTTTTTTCTGACACCCGGCACCGACAGCGATGCCAAAGCATTGAAACAATATGTCTTCGATCTCCCGGATCAGGCGACCATCACGGGCGATAAAGCCTATAACGACTACGGCTATGAAGATCTTCTGGAGGAAGCCGGTTTACATCTGCAGCCGCTTCGCAAGAAAAACTCCAAGCGTCCCCACGAACCGGCACTGACGTATTTGATGTCCTCCGCGCGTCATGCTGTAGAAACCACAGGGAGCCTCATCGAACGATTGCTACCCAAGCATATTCAAAGCATTGCTACCCAAGCATATCCAAAGCGTGACCGCTGCCGGTTTTGAATTCGAGACAGCATTCTTTATCATGGCCTGTAGCCTCAATTTCCTTTTTTGAATCAGCCAAGGTGGCAACTTGGGTTATCTATTGTCCGCTCGACGCGGGGGCACGCATCATCCGCCATGCCACGCCGCTATTTGCCAAACAACTCTCGCACAAGTATGCGCAGATGAACGTCGATGCCGTGTGCGGGGATCTGCGCGAGGACCATGGGCGGGCGGTGATCGCCTCCTACGTGCAGAAAGTCACCGACTGGGTTGGGCGATTGCCTGCGCCACGGAGGAGAGCTGGGAGTATGCGCTGCCCGAGTTCGATGCGACGGTAGCCACGGTGGCCATCAGTGTGGATGGGGCACGCCTGGCGATGAAGGAGGATGGCTGATGTGAAGTCATGGTCGGCAGTCTCTCCCTCTACGACTTTGAGGGCGAGCGCCTGCATACCCTCTACGTCGCCGCCGCGCCCGAATACGGCAAGGAGACCTTCTTCCATGAGCGCATGACGCGCGAGATCGCGCAGCTCAAGCGGCGCTATCCCGAGGCGCTCTATCTGAGCATCGCTGATGGGGCCTCGACCCACTGGACGTTCCTCAAGCAGCACACCGAGTGCCAACTCGTCGACGACTATCATGCCGCCGAATACCTGCCCGCGATCATCCTGGCCGCCTATCCCGGCAAGACCGACAAACCCAAGCGCGAGCAGTGGCTGCATGCGCAGCGCCACCGCCTCAAGCATACCCCCGGTACCGTCGACGCCCTGATCGAGGAAGCGCAACGCCTCACGCGCAAGCGCTCACTGACCCGGACCGTCCAAGAGGACGTGCAGGACGCCCTGACGTATTTCACCAACCAGCGCCCGCGCATGGACTACCCCACCTTTGTGGCCGAGCACCTCCCGATCGGCTCGGGTGTCGTCGAAGCGGCCTGCAAGACCCTGGTCAAACAACGCCTCTGTGGGGCGGGCATGCGCTGGAAGCAAAAGGGGGCCAAGGTGGAATGGTACTAATTTAAGGCATAAACAACTGAAAAAGAAAGGCAGATGTTCACAGTTACAACGGGGTAGAGTGGCCGTGTGATCCCACCATCAGCCCGAGGAGTCTCACGAATGAGAGATGCGCACTGTCACACTGAAAGCCGCCAATGCCGTCGTTTAGAACATCAAATGGCCGAGATGGATGCCACCGATTTTTTGAGTCTGCTGACAGGGCCAGAGGCACTTGAAGGGGGTGCGGCCTCGACAAGATGTTATTTCGAGGAGTATGCTCTAAGCCTCTGTAAATGATGAGGCGAGGAGCGATCATGGCCACGGTTGTTCGGCGTTCGGGCGAAGAGATCACCATCGAAGTGAGCC
>NZ_NRRS01000093.1 GCF_016583795.1 Rhabdochromatium marinum
AAGGCAAACGCCTGATGGACAAGCGCTCCTTGGGCAAAACCGTCAAAGCCAATCTTCAAGCGGCCCTGACCTACTTCAGCAATCAACGTGAACGCATGAACTACCCCGCGCACCTAGCCGAGAACTTACCGATTGGCTCCGGGGTCATCGAAGCGGCCTGTAAAACCCTGGTCAAGCAGCGCCTGTGCGGAGCGGGCATGCGCTGGAAACATCAGGGCGCCAAGATTGTTTTGAGCTTACGTGCGTTGGTTCAGTCGACCGGACGCTGGGCGCAATTCTGGGACAAGATCGATCAGTTCGGTGCTCAGCCTTGCTAAGGACATTATTGAAAGGTAGCACCCTGTCAGTGGGATGCTGCCGGACGCGTGCAGATAGGGATACGCGGACTGGATGAGTCGGTACAGCCCCTAAAACTTGGTCTCGAAGGCGCCTTTCGCCTCATTGACAGCGATCTCAAGAAAGGCGCCCGAGCGCACATCTGGCCGTACCGCCACAACCAGATGATCAAGGGTCCCCAGCGCCTCGAACTGCCGCCGACGACCAGTACGGTGGCCTGCTTTAAGGTCGGTTGAATCATGGTCAAGGACTTCAAACCCAAATGATTGCCCTGGTTCTCGTGCCGTCAACACGCCAACAGACCCTCTTAATCTGAGCCTGTCGTGATTGGACATGGGCCTAGCTCAGCAAATCGCGGACCACCGTTGCTACACGGACGCCAAACGCCTTGGCGGTTTCGATATCGCCGGTCGTCGGTGCTTCGTCGGTGCTGGCATCCGAGGGCGACTGTGCTAGCAATCCACTGAAGGAGCCAAGATAGTTCAGGTCGTCACGCTTGGCTGCCTTGGTGTTGGACGGCATCAGGCCAGTGCCTACCCATAGCATCGAGTGCTGCATGGCGAGGGTCATAAAGTAGTGCAGGGTGGAGTGCTTGTCGCCATTCATCGACGCCGAGTTGGTAAAGCCTGCTGCGACTTTGTTCTTCCACGCTTGGTTGAGCCAGCGTTGGCTCGTCGCGTCGGCAACTTTTTTGAACTGCCAGGAGGCCATGCCCATGTAGGTCGGCGAGCCGAAAATGATGGCATCCGATGCGTCCAGTGTCTGCCAGTCCGACTCGGTGATCTCGCCGTCCTGATTGATCGCAATCAGCTTAGCTTGCACCTGCTCGACGCTGTCGATACCGCTGACGATACCTTTGGCCTGATTGGTCGTGTGGCCATAGCCACTGTGGTAAAGAATGCTCACGGTTTTCATGTCAGAATGTCCTCAAAGTGTTTGTCACTGAAACCTTTACTCACGGCAGGTCGAGCAGTGGAAGCTCGGCGTCTACGCTGTCCACGAACTCCAGCCGTTTATGCGGCTATATCCTCAGATCGGTCGAGCGCCGCTGCCAGTACCTTCCCGACGCAGCGACTCGGCCTCAATGAAGATGCGTTTGATCTCCGGGTGCTGTTCTCGGATGCCGCGTTCCAGCCGATCCACCACGCCCATGATCGTCTCCGACGGCAGGCCGGAGCGGAACCGGACATCCAGATTCAGCAGAACCTCATCGGGGCCAAGATGCATGGTCAGCGGCCGGCCGGCCTCGACTACGTCCGCGTCCGCGCGGGCGATCTGGCGAATACTCTCGATCACCGATGGATCCGCCGCTTCGCCGATCAACAGGCTGCGGCTCTCGTAGGCGAGGAGGAGCGCGACGCCGGACAGGGTCACGCCAATTAGCATGGAGGCGATGCCATCCCAGACCGGATTGCCCGTGACATCAGTGAGATAGACACCGACCAGGGCGAACAGCAGTCCCGCCAGCGCGGCGGAGTCCTCGAAGATCACGGTGACCGTGGTAGGGTCTTTGGCAGCGCGCAATGCCTGCCAGAGACGCTTGCCCTTAACCGAAGGCAGGAATTCCCGGAGCGCAATCGTCCAGGAGGTGCCTTCGGCGATCAGTGCGATGGCGATCACTCCATAGCTCCACATGACATTGCCGCGCTCCTCCGAGGCATGGCCGGTGATATGGGTCAACCCCTCAAAGAAGGTCAGTCCACCGCCGATACCAAAGAGCGCGACGGCGACGATTAGGCTCCAGAAGTAAAGCTCCTTGCCATAGCCGAAGGGATGCGCCTGGTCCGGCTGGTGCCCGGAACGCTTCATGCCGTAGAGGAGCAACCCCTCGTTGGCGGTATCGACCAGCGAATGGATGCACTCGGAGAACATCGCCGAGCTGCCGGTGTACAGGGCCGCGATTCCCTTGGCGATGGCGATCACGCCGTTTGCCGCCATGGCGCCGTAGACGGCGATTGGCGTTTCTTGTTTGTTCGCAGCGGACGATGCGCTCATTCTTGTTCTCTCGTAGGCTGTTGGTGGGGTGCGATCCCGCGATTCCAGCAAGCTCGGGCAAACCCGCAGGGTGATTGTTGGAGGCGGGCCGCTGAATCTCAATAGGCACATTGCGCTCCAGGAACTTGGTTTGCCGCGACAGCTAAAAAGAACATCGGTTTTCGGTTGTGGAGCGGCCTAGCTCGGTGCGGTCAGCGTGAACAGTGAGAGTAAGATCGCAAAGCTCATGCAAGGAATTAATTTCATAGGGCATCCTTCGTGGTGTCAGTGATTGGGAGTAGTGAGCAAGCCCAATGTCAATCGCGCTGCGCTCAAACGTCTGCGCGGTTGGAGGATGCGGGTTGTAAGTGAGCCTCTGGATGCCTCAGTCGGTTGATAAGCACCGATGTCGGTGCGGGGACTGGTGCGAATGCCCCAAACCGCCGATTGCTTGACGACGCCCTCTGGTCGGCGCTGGGCGGCTATGAGATCGGATCCTAGAGCGCATACGACAGCCTTGAGCGGATGGCGGGCGGTGCTCTGGAATCTGCGGTTAATCAGGCGCCGTCTCCCTATCGGTTGCGCTGCAGCGGAGCCGCAAACACCAAGCTCCGGGTGTCTCAAATCAAGCGCTGGCATGCGGGCTGCTTAACCAAACCCAGGGCCATCGCTGAGTCGATTGTTGGGTGCGGGCCACACCTGTTTGTCCCTATTCATAGCCTTTAACCGAGGATCCGGCCGGCTGAAGGTTTGACGTGTGACGGCTCCCGCTGGCCCGTCGCTTGGATGACGGCGGTCTGGCCGCCGGATTCTGGCCCAAGTCTTTGATAGTAAAATGGGAGAGATCCGATGGATTCCGACGATCAGACTGACCGGGCGATCGGTCGCCTCGCCAATTCGCCTGGCGAGATTCCGCCAGGCGGCTGGCTCAAGATACTGGCGCGTGCGTGGCGCAAGACCTCGGAAGACAACATCTCGCTCGCCGCCGCCGGGGTCGCGTTCTACGGTCTGCTGGCCGTGTTTCCCGCTATCGCGGCGCTTATCGCCCTATTCGGGCTGGTTGCCGACCCGATGCAAGTGCAGAGCCAATTCTCCTCCCTGAGCGCCTTTCTACCGGCAGAGGTCTATCAGCTGCTGTCGCAGCAGATGCGCGAGGTCGCCTCGGGTTCCGGGCAGGCGCTTGGTGCCGGACTGGCCGGCGCGATTCTGCTGTCCGTCTGGAGCGCGACCCGTGGCACCCGATCCGTGATCGCGGCCCTGAACATCGTCTATGACGAGCGCGAGGAACGCGGTTTTCTGCGGCTGAATCTGACGGCCTTCTCCATGACCTTCTCCCTGGTGGTTCTGGTCGTCGTCGTGCTTGCCCTGATCGTCGCGGTGCCGGTCGTGATGGGCTATGTCGGGCTGGGATCGTTTGCGCGCACGCTCGTCAACCTGGTGCGCTGGCCAGTGCTGGCCGCCTTGGCGCTGACCATGCTCGCGATCCTGTATCGTTTCGGACCGTCGCGCGCGCTCGCACGTTGGCGTTGGGTCTCGGTTGGTTCGGTGTTTGCTGTCGTGCTTTGGTTGGCGGCATCTGCGCTCTTCTCTTTTTATGTCTCCCAATTTGGCACTTACAACGCGACCTATGGGTCGATTGGCGCTGTCATCGTGCTGCTGATGTGGCTCTATATCTCGGCGCTGATCACCATCCTCGGTGCCGAGCTTAATGCGGAGATTGAGCGGCAGACCTCCCGCGATACCACCCGGGGCGAGGAACGTCCGCGCGGAGAGCGCGGCGCCTATGTCGCGGATCATCTGCCCGGCGAGCAGCCGTCGTCGGTTTGAAGGCCGTACGCCGCCGTATCGTTCTGCCCCTCATGCTGCTCGGCAACGCGGGGATCGTCACCGCCGTGTCCTCCTTGATGCTTGTGCCGTCGAGGATGCTAGCTGGCTCGATGGCCAGCCGCTCCGCGCGCTGCGTCCGGCCGAGGAAGGCGTACTGGTGCTCGGGCTCGCCAAGTTCAACAGTGAATGGCTCGGCACGCCGGGAGACGACACCGTGGCACAGAGTGGCAATCAGCTGATCGTTTACGGTCGCACGGAGACAATTCGCGAACTGGAGACGCGGCGTGCCGGTGACGACCGCGCGCACGCCAATGTGGTCGACGGGCAGCGCCGCATTGCCGAGGCTGAGCGCAGGAAAGCAGAGCGCAACGGGACCGGAGACAAGATGAGAAGCCTATAATCATGTCTGCATCCGGGACCGACCGGAGGGCGCCAAGGCAAACTTCGACACATGGAACACCGAGGAACGGGCGGGTTCGTCGAAGAATCCGATCCGAAGCCAGATAGCACACAAGAGATCTCTATGTCAGCCATCATGTCGCGCGGCCGGCTCAAGTTACTCGGTCATCGGCTACGCGAGCGGCTGTGGGTCAAGCCGCTGGTGATTTGTCTCTTGTCGATTGCGAACGTCTTTGTCGCCAAGCTCGCGGACGACTCGGATCTTGCGCAGCTCATGCCGGCGATCTCCGCCGATTCCATTGAAAGTCTCCTTTCCATCATGGCCTCCAGCATGCTGGTGATTGCCACCTTCGCGGTTGGATCGATGGTGTCTGCGTACGCTTCGGCCAGCAGCACGGCAACACCGCGCTCATTCCGGCTGATCATTGCCGACGATGTCTCGCAGAATGCCCTCTCGACCTTCATCGGCGCCTTCATTTTCAGTGTCGTGGCCCTGACGGCCGTGAAAAACGACTACTTCGAAAGCGCGGGCCTCTTTACGCTCTTCATCCTGATGGCGGCGGTCTTTAGCATCGTCATCCTGACGTTTCTACGTTGGGTGGATCGCATTGCACGTCTTGGGCGGCTGGGAATGACCATCGACGTCGTCGAGAAGGCCACGGCCGACGCCCTGATGCGGCGTCGCGATGCGCCCACACTTCAAGGCGTGGCGCAACGCTCTCAAGACGCCGTTGGGACAGCCGTGTTCGCGACTACGGTCGGCTATGTTCAGCACGTCGATATCGCCGCGCTTCAGGCCTGCGCCGAAAAGGGGCAGGGACGCATTGTCGTCACGGCCTTGCCGGGAACCTTTGCCGCGCCTGGACAGGCGCTGGCGCGCGTCAGCGATAGTCCCGATGGGGACACGGCGATCGACTGCGATCAGGTGATCCAGTCTTTCGTGATCGGAGACGACCGCACGTTTCAAGAAGATCCTCGCTTCGGTCTGGTGGTACTGTCGGAGATCGCCGGTCGTGCGCTGTCCCCGGCGGTCAACGATCCCGGTACTGCGATCGACGTGATCGGAACACTGGTTCGATTGTTTGTGCTCTGGAACGATTCGGGCGCTCAGAAAGAGGGTGAGGCGCCCAAATACGACCGCGTCGAGGTGCCGGAGCTTGCGGTGATGGACTTGTTCGATGATGCCTTCACGGCGATTGCACGCGACGGCGCCGGTACGATCGAGGTTGCTGTGCGCTTGCAGAAGGCGTTGCGATCCCTGGCCCTGATCGGCGATTTCGCCATGCGAGACGCCGTCGCCTACCATGGCAGACTGGCGCTGGCGCGTAGCGAGAAGGCGCTCACTCTGCCGGCGGACGTGGCAACTGTGCGTGCGGTAGCTGCGTTGGCGCAGTCGGCCGCGTTTGCGCAAAGGGGTTAACACGCGGCGGATCTATTGTTCTGAAACTGTGGAGGAATAGATCAGATCGCCTCGTAGCTGTTTAGCGGCTGCGACCATGTTGGTCAGCGCCGGAATGACTTCGTGCCACTGGCGGGTCTTGAGGCCACAGTCGGGGTTTACCCAGAGGCGTTCGGCTGGGATGCGCTCGGCGGCCTTGCGCATCAACTCGACCATCTGCGTCTCGGCTGGGATGTTGGGCGAGTGGATATCGTAGACGCCAGGACCGATCTCGTTGGGGTACTTGAAGTCGTCGAAAACGTCGAGCAGCTCCATGTCCGAGCGCGAGGTCTCGATGGTGATGGCGTCGGCGTCCATGTCGGCGATCGCGGCGATGATGTCGTTGAACTCCGAGTAGCACATGTGGGTGTGGATCTGGGTCTCGTCCGCGACGCCGTTGGCGGTGATGCGGAAGGAATCGACCGCCCAGCCGAGATAGTCGCTCCATTGCGACTTGCGCAGCGGCAGACCTTCGCGCAGCGCCGCCTCGTCGATCTGGATCACGCGCACACCAGCGCGCTCCAGGTCCAGCACCTCTTCGCGAATCGCCAGGGCCAACTGGCGGCAGGTGACCGAGCGCGGCTGGTCGTCGCGCACGAACGACCAGTTGAGAATAGTGACCGGGCCGGTGAGCATGCCCTTCATGGGTTTGTCGGTCAGCGACTGGGCGTAGGTGATCCAGTCGACCGTCATCGTCTTGGGACGGCTGATGTCGCCGAACAAAATCGGCGGCTTGACGCAACGCGAGCCGTAGGACTGCACCCAGCCAAACTGGCTGAAGGCATAGCCGTCGAGTTGCTCGCCGAAGTACTCGACCATGTCGTTGCGCTCGGGCTCGCCGTGCACCAGGACGTCCAGACCCAACTGTTCCTGCTCGCGCACACAGCGAGAGATCTCACCGCGCATCGTTTCGATATACACCGTCTCGTCGATTTGGCCCGACTTGAACTGGCGGCGGGTTTGGCGGATCTCGGAGGTCTGCGGGAAGGAGCCGATGGTGGTGGTGGGGAACTTGGGCAGTTGGAGCAACTCGGCCTGCTTGGCAGCGCGCTTAGCATAGGGGCTCTTGCGCTGTCCGAGCTGGGCATTGATCTCGGCGATCGCGGCCTTGACCTCGGGATTGTTGACCCGAGCCGAACTGCGGCGCGCCTCAATGGCGGCGCGGTTGGCGGCCAGTTCGGATTGAACGGTATGACGCCCTCGGTTGAGTGCGGAGGCCAGGATACGCAACTCATCAAGCTTCTGCTTGGCGAAGGCGAGCCAGGATTTGATCTCGATATCAAGGTGTTGCTCACTGTCGAGATCCACTGGCACATGCAATAGCGAGCAGGAGGGCGCGATCCACAGCCGCTCGCCGAGCTGTATCTGGAGCGGTTCCAGCCAGTCGAGCGTCCCGTTCAGATCGGTCTTCCAGATGTTGCGCCCGTCGATCACCCCAAGCGACAGAATCTTGTTGGACGGCAGCAGATTCAGCAGTGGTACCAGATCGTCACGTCCGCGTACAACATCAATGTGCAGGCCGTCCACCGGCAGGTTGGCGACCAGATAGCGCTGATCCTGGAGTTCGCCGAAATAGGTCGCTAGCATTAACTTGACCGGCGCGCTCTTCAATGCATGGTAGGCAACCTCGCAGGCATGACGCCAAGACTCGTCGAGTTCGGTAACCAGGATCGGCTCGTCGATCTGTACCCACTCGGCCCCGTTGGCGGCCAGTGTGGTCAGCAGCTCGGCGTAGACGGGCAGCAGCTGCTCAAGCAGCGCCAGGGGATCCGAGCCGTCCTTGGTCTTGCTAAGGGCGAGATAGGTCACCGGGCCGATGATGACCGGCTTGGCCCGCACGCCCTGCGCCTTGGCTTCGGCTAGTTGGTCGAGCAGACGCGAGGCGTCGAGCTGAAATTCGGTGTTAGCCGTGAGCTCGGGCACGATGTAGTGGTAGTTGGTATCAAACCATTTGGTCATCTCGCCGGCCGCCACGCCGCCGCTGCAGCCGGCTTGCTGTTCGGCCGCCGGGGCCGAGCGACCGCGCGCCACGCGGAAATAGGTGTCGAGGGCATCGCCTGCGAGGCCGCGCACGCGCTCGGGGAGATTGCCGAGTGTGAAGCTCATGTCGAGCATCTGGTCGTAGAAGGCAAAATCGCCCACCGGAACCAGATCCAGCCCGGTCTGATCCTCCCAGTGACGCGCTCGTAGCTGGGCGCCGACGGCCTTGAGGTCCTCAATCGAGGACTGACCCTTCCAGTAGGACTCCAGAGCGCGTTTTAATTCTCGCTTGGCACCGATGCGGGGAAAGCCGAGCGTGTGGGTGATGGCCATATTGATTGTCCTGTGGCAGATGAACGATAGCGCTATTGTCCCCCGGTCTTAATCATGAATTGAAATGGAATTTTTTCATCGGAACATGCAAGGCACTCATGTTAATATAGATGATAATCTCTATCAATCTCAGCGCTGATGACACGCGCTAATGACTGCACTCTGGAGTTCAGCAACCCGATGAGCCTTTTCACAAGAATCAGTTTTCTCATTCCAGCCAGCCTGGCTCTGCTGGGCCTCTTCGGAACCATTGGCCTCTTGGTGTATAGCTACCAAGGGGAAGTCAAGCAGGTGCGCGAAAATGCGCTGGAGACCGCGACCTATTTGGCGCAGCGTTCCGGGCAGATGTTTATGGTATCGACCAAAAAATTCAGCCAGGAATACCGCGCGGCGGCCGATGAGCAGCAGCGTGCCAAAGTGCTCGGAGACTGGACGCGAACCATCGCCGCTGTCGACAAGGCGGTGATCAACGATTTTGGTGAGCGTCAAAACCGCGTGCGCTTGCTGGGGAATGCCTCGATCACCGGGCATCGACCGCTCGGCGGCAAGGACACCCAGGTCACAACCGCGTTTGAGCGTGACTCCTTGCGCGCTTTTGCCACTGGACGGCGCGAGCCCATTGTGGCAACGGATAAAACACAATTGGAATTGACGGTGCCATTGACCAGCGACATGCATGCCGGGTGCGCCGAGTGTCACGGGATCGCGCTCGACGCATCGGAACTCCTCGGTGGCCTCACCGTCACCGTGCCCTTGGAGGCGAAACTCGCCGAGGCGCGCTCGGACGCGCTAAAAGAGGGGCTGCTACTCGCGGCCCTCTTCATGCTGGGCATTGGCTCCATCTATGTTCTTTTCCAGCGGCGCATTCTTGCGCCAATCGCGGAGTTGCGCATCATCACCGCTGACCTCGCAGGAAGTAAGGGCGACCTGAGCTATCGCATCCCGGTCAAACGCGAGGATGAGATCGGCCAGCTGGGCGCCAATGTCAACGCGTTTATCAGCAAGCTACACGAGATCTTCTCGCGAGTGGCTGAGGTGACCTCAGCGTTGCGCACCGCTGCCGCCCAGGCTGCGACGGCCAGCGATCAGACCGCCAGCTACATGGAAAAGCAGCGCCAGCAGACCGATTCGGTCATTACCGCCATCCATGAGATCGAGTCCACGGTGGCCAACATGGCGCAAAATACCGCCGAGACCTCCGAGGTGGTGCAGCAGGCCGATGAGGGTGCCACCACGAACGCACGCCGGATGAACGATCTGATGCAAGAACTCGACACCCTGTCCTCGACACTCAGTAATGGCGAGCAGGTGGTGCAACGGCTAGCCACCGACAGTGAAAAGGTCGGGGGTATTCTGGATGTGATTCGCAGTATCGCCGAACAGACCAATCTGCTGGCATTGAACGCCGCCATTGAGGCCGCCCGCGCCGGCGACCAGGGGCGCGGCTTCGCTGTGGTCGCCGATGAAGTGCGCACCCTGGCCCAGCGCACCCAGGCCTCGATTCAGGAAATCGAGGCCATGATCGGGTTGGTGCAGTCGGCGTCCACCGAAGTGACGGGCGTGATGGTCGAGGGCCATCGCCAGGGAGCCCATACCGCTGCGAAAACCCGTGAGTCAGTGGACGCTTTAAAACAGGTCGTGGAGACTTTCTCGTCGATCACTAACCGAAATATCCGGATCGCGAGCGCCGCCGAGGAACAGTTGGCGATGGTTAGCGAAATCTCGCGCAACGTGCAGGACATCACCCAGTTGTCCGAACAGACTGTCAGCCAAACCCGTCAGGCACAATCGATTGGGGTCCAGCTAGAAGAACTCTCGACCAAGCTCGAAGGCCTGGTCGCGACATTCAAGACTTGATGACTGGTTGCTGTTGCCATGGCGCGTTTAGAACGTATGCACCTCGCGATTGTTCGCGCTGTTGATCAACAAGGCTCACTGACCGCTGCTGCCGAGCAACTCAACCTGACCCAATCGGCTTTGAGTCACGCAGTGCGCAAGCTGGAAGATCAGCTTGGTGTGGCCTTGTGGATCCGAGAGGGCCGCCGCTTGCGTCCCACCCAGGCTGGCAGCTATCTATTGGCGGTGGCCAATCGCTTGCTGCCGCAATTCGCCCACGCCGAGGACTGTCTGCGACAATTCGCCCAGGGTGCACGGGGCACGCTGCGCATCGGCATCGAATGCCATCCTTGCTACCAGTGGTTGCTGAAAGTGGTTGCGCCCTATCTCGCTGCCTGGCCAGACGTAGACGTGGATGTGAGGCAGGAATTTCAATTCGGTGGCATTGGAGCGCTCTTTGGCCACGAGATTGATCTGTTGGTGACTCCCGATCCACTCTATAGAACGGGGCTGCGGTTCGAGCCGGTGCTCGACTATGAGCAGGTGTTGGTGGTCGGCGCTCGCCACCGGCTCGCTGGTCGCCCCTTCGCGCGACCGGAGCAACTAGCGCAGGAAACCCTGATCAGCTATCCAGTGCCCATCGATCGGCTCGATATCTACACCCAATTCCTGTTGCCGTCCGGCATTCGGCCTCAGCACCACAGAACCATTGAAACCACTGACATCCTGCTACAAATGGTTGCCAGTGGGCGCGGTGTCGCTGCTCTACCCCGCTGGTTGGCGGAAGGGAACGCCGCCGAGCAGCTTGAACTGACGGCGGTACGCCTGGGCCCCCAAGGCATCGCCAAACGGATTTTTTTCGGTATTCGCGAGCCGGACGCTGAAATCGATTATCTGCGCGCTTTTATGGAACTGGCACGCCAGCAGCGCGCGGACCCCTTGCCCTGAGTGCCCTGAGTAATCGGGTGCTGGGTTGAAACGATTTCAGCGAATCGGCGATAACGACGGTGATGGTCGCCCAATCAGATAGCCCTGGACGTGAGTGAAGCCGGCGGCGCGCACGCGGTTCATCAGGGATTCGGTCTCGACGCCTTCGGCCACCAGCTTGTAGCCGGCATTGAGGATCATCTGCACGATGGCCTCAGTCATGCGGCCCTGGCCATCGTTTAGTTCCAGATCGCGAACCATGGACATGTCGAACTTGACCACGTCGACTGGCATGGCGGACAGGTAGCGTAGCGAGGAGTAGCCGCTGCCAAAGTCGTCCAGGGCGATGAGATAGCCCCGATCCCGTAAATCCTTGAGGATGGTGGAGGCCGCGTTGAGATCTGCGATCAATGCGGTTTCAGTCACCTCCAGCAATAACTTGCGTTGGGCCAGGAAGGGTTCCAGCTCGACCAGTTGCTCATGAATGCGAGGATCGGTGAGGCTGGTTCCATCAAGGTTAAACGAGAGACCCGCTCCTGCCGGCAGGGCGTCGCGGCGAAGCAACTCAATGAGGTGGTGCAACACAGCTTGGTCGAACTCGATCGCCAGCTTTTCGGCTTCGACTACCGGAAAGAGGAAGGCCGGGGAGATCAATCCTTCTTCATCACGCAGTCGCACCAGCACCTCATGATAGCCTCCCGTCTTGTCGAGAGCCACCACCGGCTGGTAGTAGAGTTGAAACCCTTCGCCCTGTTCGATGGCGCGGTAGACGGCATGAACGTAGCGACTGGAAATCATCGCCTCGGCCGCCGCCCCCATCTCGGGGGTGTAGCGGACAATTTTGGCGGTGCCGGGACGCTTGGCCTGATAGAGGGCGATGTCGGCCTGTCGGTGGAGCTGCGCCAGTTCCTTGGAATGGGTTCCTTCGGCGTAGGCCAAACCCACTGAGAAATGCACGGGTTCGCGGATGCCCAAGGTTTCCTTGAAATCGTAGTCTCCGATTGACAGCTGACAATCCTGGGCTCGACTCTCCGCATCCTTGCTGCCCATGCCTACCAGCCGGATCGCGAATTCATCGCCGCCAAGGCGATAGAGGCGGTCATCCTCGCCCAGACTGTTGGCGAGACAGCGTGCAATGCTGCGGATGAGTTCGTCACCCACGTCAGAACCGTAGGTATCGTTGATGGCGCGAAAGTGATCGACATCGATCAGGATGACGGAGACTCCCACCGGGCGACCACGTAGCATGGCGAGCAGTTGTTTCCAATCTTCGTCGTAGGCCAACCGGTTGTTCAACCCAGTCAACGGGTCGCGATGGCTCAACTCCCACAATTCCCGAGTTTTCTGGCGGATGCCCATCTGGGCCGCTTGTAACGCCTCCTGATAGTCGTTAAGCGAGCTGCGCACCGTCTCAAGCTCGCGCAACCGCAGTGCCCACCGAGGAGGATCGGCCAGCGGCCCGGACGTCTCACCACGGCGCAAGGCGTCGATGTGTCGTGCCAGCAGGGTGAGTGGCCGCTGCAACAGTCGCACCACCAACAAGTAGTAAAGGGCACCGAGCAGCAGTGCCACCACCGCGAGTTGCATGAGGGTTTCGCCCATCAGCCGCTCCAGTGCCTCGGTTTCTGGCAGCGGCTGGGGCGTTACAGCAATTCGCCCACTCAGTGCCTCCGCACCAGATAACGCCAGCCATTCTCCGGCATCAAGCGTGCCACCGGGGTCAAGGATGTCGAGTCTTTCAGGATCAGCGTAGATAAATCGGTTGACATCCAAGAGCACTGTGATGAGCGGCGCTTTAAGGCCAGCATGACCGATCACTTGCCCGGTATCCAAACGCACGGGCGTAAAGAGGTAGAGGTATGCCTCGTCCGTTTCACGGTGAAGATAGATGGTGTGTTCGGGTAGTCGCCCCGGCATCCTGCCAGGGTGTTCCAGCAGCGCCTGACCAGCGGCATTGTAGAGTTCAAGGTCTACCACGAACGCTGCCAGGCGACCGTTGGCCAGGGCGCGGTTCTCTCGCCAATAACCATAGTAGGTGGGGTCGGTCAACTGTTGGCGGGTTTCCCCCCAAACGGCCAATGAGTTCAGCTGGTGTTTAAGTGTGGATAGGGTTACGGACAACGCACGCTTGACCTCCCCGTGGGCGGCATCGCGGTTGCTCTCCATCGCTTCCTGCTTGACCGCATCCATGCGTTCCAGCATCCACCACCCCACCGCACCAGATGCGGCTACTGCCAAGGCAATGAAAAGCAGCAAATAGGCAAAACTGGGCAGGGGTGGTAGACGGATCAAGGGGATTGCGTCTCTGGTAGGGTCGATTCCAGCGTGCTTAACGCATCAAGCACGGCATCCTGCAGCTCGAACTCGTAGCCGTTAGCAAAGAAATGGCCCGCCCCATTAACTAACCTGACTTGCTGGCCGATCGCGGCCACTTCATCGAGCCATCCGCTGGGCAGGTGATGGTCAGCACTGCCGAAAATCGCTACTGCGGGACGTTGCAGCTCACGTAGCACGGTCAACAAGTACGTGCCATCCGCTTCACGATAAGAGAGATAGGCGTCGGGAGGGGCCAAATAATTTCCATCGCAGAATACGAGATGGTAGCGTTGAAGTGTGTGTTGTCCAGCTGTGACCGCAGCCCGTGCGTGACGCAGGGCGAGCGCGTATTAATCGTCAAGCAGCCAGGATCTTAGCGCGATAGTCGTCGTCCCAGGCGGCCTTGCGACGTTTGTGCGCCATGCTGAGCGAGGAGCCTTCCTTCTCGAGTAGGTTGACG
>NZ_NRRS01000094.1 GCF_016583795.1 Rhabdochromatium marinum
CCGACGCAACCGTTCATCAAGAACCGGTTCAAGAAGCTCAAACCGCCGTTTTAGTGTGTCGCCATTGACCATGCCATAAGCATAGCAGCAGCCCTCAAAGTGAGACACTTATTTTGTGACAGGCCCTAAAAGCCTTAGTGGTGCCAGGCTGATTCGCTGTCGGGCGCAGGACTCGATTCATCGTAAGATTCGTGATACACGGGCTCACCCGGAATGCAATGGCTTTCGTCGAGCCAGTCGCCGAGATCGATCAGGCGGCAGCGCTGGCTGCAAAAAGGTCGCCAGCGCGACTCGGGTGTCCAGGGAACGGTGCGGCCGCAGGTGGGGCAGGATACAGTGCTGGGCATGCTGGATTCGTGCGTTTCGTGCTTGGTGCTCGATTTTTTAGTGCAAATAGGCTCCCGGCTCGCCGATGCGACCGGGGCCGTCCAAGACCCAGATGCCGGCGGAGTTGGCCGGTACCTGAAAGTTGAGCTGGCCCTGGCTGTTGATTTCGCCGCCGCTGACAGCGTCGCGGTACAGACCGGGGCGAATGCCATCGACCTGCACTGACTGCTCGGAACCAATTGCCAGACCCACCACGGCATAGCTGCCGGCGGCGGACAGGTCGCGCACGAAGCTCATGCCGCTGCCCCATTCGTTGACCTGGGTCATCTGGGCTTGTTGCAATGCGGGAATGGCGCGGCGAATTAAATTCAGCCGGCGGATGTGCTGATAGAGTGGGTGCGCCTGGGTCTGGCCGATGCGCTCTGCGCTCAGGTGATCACCAAAGTAGGCGCGTCCGGTGCTGGACAGGGTGTCACGCTCGCCCTCGACATCTTGGGGCGCACCCTTCATGAATTCGATTTCTTCCCCGTAGTACAAACAGGGAATGCCGCGGGCCGTCCATAGCAGATTATAGGCCGCAGCTGCCATCCATTGCTCACCCTGAAAGCGGTATTTGAAGTCGTTGTCGGGCCCAACATCGTGGTTCTGCAGGAAGGTGACCAGCTGGGTCACATCGCCGTAGATCCAGTCCATTGACAAAATCTGGCCGGTGCCGGCATAGGTGCCTTTGCTGACGGTGTCGCGGAAGGTTGAGAACAGCCCAAAGTCGAGCTGCGGGAAGCCAGAGTCGCCACCGGCGTGCGGGTCGCGCGGGTCAGATCCAAGGCGGGTGTACCACCAGGGGCGGATCTCGGAGGGACCATTGTCACCGCCGCCCAAGTCTCCCCAGCCGTAGCCCTTGACCAGATTTTCGCCAAAGACAAACAGTCCTGGTTTGTGCGCCTTCCAGGCGTTGACGTATTCGAGCAGGTTGTCGCGCTCAACATGCTTGACGGTGTCGATGCGCAGCGCATCCACGCCCATGTCCAGATAGCGGTTAATGGCGCCAATAAGGTAGTCCTTCACGTTTTGCCGCTCGGTGGCCAGATCGATGCAGTCACCGGCCAGATGCTTCTGCTGCAACGGGTAGGCACTCTCCCAGTCACCGCCACAGATGAAGCCGTCCTGGTGATACCACTCGGGATCAAGCGTCTGGGCATCAATGCCGAAAAAGCGTCCCGGATCATAGCCCGGCTTGGGCACCGTCTCTCCGGTTTTGGGGTCGATCAGCGGCTCGAGACCCTGCGGATCGCGGGCATGACGCTCGCGATACCACGAGGGCGCGACCGGGTTGTCGATGTCGTCGCGATTGGTCCAGGCATAGTTGCCCAGGTTGCCCTGGTAGGGACCATGCTGGATCTGACCCGGCTCCGATCCTTGCGGCACATAGTATTTAATCGGCAGATGATCGATATGCACCTGGCCACGAATGCCATATTGGCAGGAATGGTTGACGACCACGTCCTGGATAATCTTGATGTTCTTGGCATGAGCCGCGTCGATCAGATCCTGGTAGGTGGCGTCAGGAGATTCCAGGCGCGGGTCGATGCGCGTCCAGTCGTAGGCATGGTAGCCGTGATAATCCAGACCGGAGCGATTCTCGACCGGCGGCGTGATCCAGATGGCCGTGAAGCCCAAGTCGCGGATGTAATCAAGGCGTTCGATTAGCCCCTTGAAGTCGCCGCGCCAATGTGAATCGACCGGGTTGCCGGCGGCATCGAATTCAATCCGGTCGCGACAGAAGAAGTTGTTGCTGGGGTCGCCGTCGTTGAAGCGCGCCGTGAGCAGGAAGTAGATGCTTTCCTCGCGGAAGTCAGTGCGTTCAGCCAGCGGGCGTGGTTCAAGGCTGGTGAGCGCTGGCGGCGCAGGGGGAGGGGGGGCGGCTGGCGGTGCTGGCTCGCTAGGATGCGCTTGCCAGCCGCTGCCGAGCTGATACCAGCCATCAATGTTTCGCTCCAGATCCGGGGTTTGCTGACCGGCACCATCGGTAAACAGTAGGCGCACGCGCGCGGTGTCTGGCATCCGGAACACATACCAGCCGGGATGTTCCGGATCGGGCGACATGGGCTGCCCAGGCCAGTCGGTGGCGCCGGTAAGCGAGGCGTCAGTTCCAGTCAGGGGTTCGCGATCCCAATAGTGGATACGTACCGGTTCCTGCCAGTGGTGCGGGCGCAGAAAACCCACCATCAAATCGGCCATAAGCCAAACTCCATGCGAATGTCAAAGGCGGCGGCTAGTCGGCCTCTGCGGCGGGGGATTCGGGCAGCGGCAGGAACCAGGTCGCGGCAATCTCCTGGTGCAAATCGCCGATGCCGGCTTGCAGTTCATCGACAAAGGCGTGCAAGTCGGCTGGGCTGAGGCGTTCCAGCTGGGCGTTGTCGAGACTGCGCGCCAGGCGCCCAAGAATGCGCAATGCGGCCTCATTGCGCGGCAGGTGTTCGAGTCCCGCCCGCACAGCTTCCATGCAATAGCGCACTGCGCGCGGAAAGCTGTCACTCTGGAAAATGAAACGCAACACCGGGCCGCGCTGGACGCGGATTTGTGCGCTGCGGCGATACATCTGATAGGCGGTCAGAGATTTCAGTACGCTGACCCATTGAATGGTGTCAAAGGGCCGCAATTCCTCGGCCTCGGGCAGCAGGGTGGCGGAGCGCACATCGGCAATGCGCGAGGTCATGTCGGCGCGTTCCAGATAGCGGCCCAGACACAGGAATTCATAGCCCTGATCGTGCAGCATGGTGCCGTCGAGCAGTCCGGTCAGTGCCTGGGTTGAGCCGATCAGTTCGCGTAGATAGCGATGACGACCGGTTTTGGTCATGCCCTGCTGCAACTCCTCGCTGGCAAACAGATACAGGCCATTGAGCTGCTCCCAGGCTTCGCGCGGAACGATGTCACGGATGGTGCGACAGTTCTCGCGTGCGGCGGCCAGCGCCGACATGATGGAGCCGCAATGGCGCTGATCGCTGAGCAAAAAACGCACCACTTGACGTTCGCCATACTCTTTGTAGTGCTCTTCAAAGAGGGTATTGGCGCCGGTGATGTCGATCAGCGGCTGCCAGCCGGGGGCGATGCCACGCGGCAGGTCGAGCAGCAGATTGGCGTTTACACTCACCAAGCGGGCAGTGTTTTCGGCGCGCTCGATATAGCGGGCGAGCCAGTAAATGTTCTCGGCAACACGCGACAGCATGGTCGAAATCCTATGGGGTCGTCCGCTACGCTAGCGGGTGGACTGGTTCTGGGTCTGCGTTTGGGTCACTTGGCCGCTGCTGGCTGGTTGTGACTCGGCGGCGCTGGATGCAGCCAGCGGTTCGCTGGCCACGTCTTCGGAGACAATCCAGGTATCCTTGCTGCCGCCCCCCTGGGAGGAATTAACCACTAGCGAACCTTTGCGCAGGGCGACCCGGGTCAGGCCGCCGGTGGTGACCTGCTGGCGATCGGCCGACAAAATGAACGGGCGCAGATCCACATGGCGCGGTTCGATGCCTTTCTTGACCACGGTTGGCACGGTGGAGAGCTTGAGGGTCGGCTGGGCGATGTAATTGCGCGGATCCTGTTTGATCGCGGCGGCGAAGGTCTCGCGCTCGGCGGCAGTTGCGGCCGGCCCGATCAGCATGCCATAGCCGCCCGACTCATTGGCTGGTTTCACCACCAGTTCGTGCAGGTGCTCCAGTACATAGTTCAGATCCTGCGGCTCCATGCAACGATAGGTCGGGACATTGGGGATGATAGCGTCCTGATCGAGATAATAGCGGATAATCTCGGGCACAAAGGCATAGACCACCTTGTCATCGGCTACCCCGGCACCGGGCGCATTGGCCAGCGCCACATGGCCGGCCTTCCAGGCGCGAACCAGTCCGGGAACTCCCAGGGCCGAGTCGGGCCGAAAGGCTTCGGGGTCGAGGAATAAATCATCAATGCGACGATAGATGACATCAACCCGCTCCGGACCATCGACGGTGTGCATGTAGCAGCAATCGTCACCGTCAACGAACAAATCGCGACCTTCGACCAGTTCCGCGCCCATTTGCTGTGCCAGATAGGCATGCTCGAAATAGGCCGAGTTATAAATGCCGGGGGTCAGCACCACCACTTGGGGATAATCCGCCGGGCGCGGTGACAGGGCCGCCAGGGTATCGAACAGTTGCGAGGGATAATCGTCCACCGGCAGGGGCGCATAGTGCTCAAACAGCTCGGGCAGCACGCGCTTGGTCACCAGGCGATTTTCCAGCATATAGGACACACCGGAGGGCACGCGCAGATTGTCCTCCAGTACATAGATGCAGCCATCGGCATCGCGCACCAAATCCGAGCCGCAGATATGCGCCCAGATGCCCAGTGGTGGATTCACTCCGATGCACTGCTCACGAAAGTTGACGGATTTGGCCAGCACTTCACGCGGAAAGACACCATCGGCGATGATTTTTTGCTCGTGATAGAGGTCGTCGATGAATAGGTTGAGCGCCTGCACCCGCTGCTTGAGCCCAGCCTCGACGCGCTGCCATTCACTCTGCGGAATCACCCGCGGCACCACATCGAAGGGCCAGGAGCGGTCAATGGTGCCGCCTTCTTCTGAATAAACGGTAAAGCTGATGCCCATCTCCTTGATGGAGACATCGGCGGCTTCCTGGCGCACGGCGAGTTCTTCGGTACCCAGTTCGGCTAGGTCTGCCAACAGGGCACGCACCACAGCGCGCGGCTGACCTGGCGCGGCGACCAGCTCATCATAGAAGCCGTCGCACGGGTAGTCGGTCCAATCAATCTCCTGGCTCATGGGGGAAGGGATCATCCATCGTGGCCGGTTAAACTTAAGTGGAAGTTTTACCCGAGCCAGGGGAAAACTTCAAATCTCCGGGCGCTGCACAGTCAGCCGGATCGGGTGATGATCCGATAGGGGCGCCTGGGGATCGGGATACTCAAACACCCGGTAGCTGTCGCTTTGCACCCAGGCACCCGCTGTTGCATCAAACACCAGATGGTCGATGGCATAGGGATACTTGGGATTGAGGGGATAGGGGTAGGGCTGGCCGGCGTTGGCTAGCCGCAGTTGGGCGTTGCGCGCCGCGCGGACTGAGCCGGGTCTACAGCGGCGCCCCAAGTCGTCATCGGCTTGCCACTGACAGATGTCACCATCGTCCAGATCAGCCCAGAAATGATCCCGGGGTTGATCGAGCTGGCGATTGAAATCTCCCAGCACGGCAAAGGCTTCACCCTGGGCGATGCGGGTATCCATCCATTCTTCCAGCCAGCCGCGCTGGTGGCGCAGGATCAGACAGGCGTGGCGGCGTACCGGCTTGCGGCCCTCCAGAGCGCCCCAGGCACAGCCGGATTTGAGATGGATTGACAGCAGTTGCAACAGCTCCTGGCCGGAGTCGGCGTCCAGCAGTGCGATCCAGGTGCCCCAGCGCCGTCCGCCATCGCTGGCCAGTGCGCTGAAATCCGCCTGACGCTGATAGCGCAAGCCCAGGGCCGCCAGACGGGCGCGATGAATGGCAAAGCCGGTACGCTGTTCGGTGAATGCCTGCCCCGGTGGCTCGCGGCAGGTTCCCAGATGTCCGGTCGGACGCCGGGAGATCAGCAGATCATACTGCGCCGGATCAAACACGCGTGCCAGTGCGGCGCGGTTTTCGACTTCCTGCACCGCGATAATGGTCGCCTCCAGCTGTTCGCCCAAGGCGTGCAAGGCGCGATAATCCCCTGTGGTACGGGGCCGACAGCCGGCGCCCTCGGCGGCGGCCAGATGTTCGAGATTCCAGGTGGCCAGCACCAGCTCCGCATGAGATGCAGCCGCTGCGGCACCGCTAACCAGGCTAAACGCCAGGCCGGCCAGCAGAAGTACCAGCGTGGGAACTGAATTAGGAGCTGAATTGGAGTATCCTTGGCGCCTGTTTGCAGCGGCCGGCGCGTCACGGCTTGGGTCGAGGTGCGGATTCACAGGTTTAGAAACAGCCACAATAGGGAAACACAGGGGTTCGATGCGTCTCATTCTAATCGCAATCGCGACACTCTGGGGGCTTGGCGCGCTCCTGGCCTTTGCCATGACCGCCCGCAAGAGCACCGAAGCCAAGGTGACAGCCGCCTATTTTGGGGGCTGGCCACTGCTGGCGTTTTTGGTCTTTGTCAGTCAGCCGGTGCCTCTGTGGGTGGCGGTGCCCGTGGTGTTCGGGTTTATTCCCTGGTTTTTGTCCGGCCCGCATCTGTGGTCGGTGCTTTATTATCCGCACAGCGTTCGTCCCGATGAAATTGCCGGCATTCCCAAGGTCTATTGGCGTTGGGGGGGCTTGGCATCACTGCTGCTCGGTGGTTTGGGCGAACTCCTGCTGCGCCCCTAACTCTGACCCAACCCATCCCATCCATGGTCCGCACGCCTATGACGAACACCGACAAGCTGACCAGTATTGATCCCCGTCTGGCTGATCGCCGCCAGATTGACGCCCTGCTTGCCATTGTGGCGCGCCTGCGCGATCCCGAGTACGGCTGCGCCTGGGATCTAAAGCAAACCTTTGCCTCCATCCTGCCCTACACCCTGGAGGAAGCCTACGAGGTCGCCGAGTCGATTGAGCTCGATGACATGCTCGAATTGCGCGAGGAATTGGGCGATCTGCTCTATCAGGTGGCCATCTATGCCCGCATGGCCGAGGAGCAGGGGCATTTCGATTTTGCCGATGTCATTGAGTCCATTGCCGAGAAGATGATTCGCCGCCATCCGCATGTGTTTGGTGATGCGACCTTTGCCTCGGAGGAAGAAGCCCGCGCCAGTTGGGAAGCCATCAAGGCCGCTGAGCGTCGCAGTAAGGGCGAGCGCCATCACATCAGCGCGCTGGAAGGAGTGGCCCAAGCACTGCCGGCCTTGGTGCGCGCCGAGAAGCTGCAAAAGCGTGCCGCCCATGTCGGCTTCGACTGGGAGGCACTCGATGGGGTGATCGAGAAAGTGCGCGAGGAATTGCATGAGTGCGAAGAGGCGGTGGCCAATGGCGACTCCTTCAATGCCCGGGTACATGAGATCGGCGATCTGCTGTTCTCCTGCGTCAATCTGGCACGCCATCTGAACGTGGATGCCGAGCAGGCCCTGCGGGCGGCCAATCACCGCTTTGAGAAGCGCTTTCATCGCGTCGAGGTTTGCCTGCGCGCCGCCGGCCTGAGTCCGAGCGCCGAGCACCGCGAGCGCATGGAGCGTCTGTGGGAAACGGTCAAGAGCGAGGAGCGCTGAGGCCCGCCGCTGCCGCTCAGTTATTAGTTGTTCAGGTCAGTTATCAGCGATCAGCTATGAGTTTTATTGATCACATTGAGGCGTGCAATCGCTGGAATCCAGAGGATTTTCTGCCCTGGCAGCTAGGGGATGAAACCCTCGGCTGGATGCGTCCGGCCTTTGCCGAGGCGCTTTGCGCCGTCAGCCGCTTAGTCGCTCAGGTATCCCAGACGTCTCAGACGCCCCAGGCGGGCGACACCGGCGTCTTCGAGCTGACCGGTCCGGGGCTGCGCTGGCAGGCAGAAGGGTTGAGTTTCGCCGCGCGCAGCGCCCGCTTAGCTGATATTTGTGTTCAGTTGCAGCACCAGGAACTCCTGCCTGCGCCCCAAGGCGAGCGCTATCCGGTCACTCCGGCACGGCGCGATCAAGCCCGCTGCGTCATTGATCGTGCCTATGCGCCCTATTTTGGCACCCGTGCTTTTGGCCAGCATCTCAACGGCTATGTGGAGGGTGCCGAGGGACTCGAACTCTGGGTGGCGCGACGCGCGGCTGATCGGCGCCACTATCCCAACCGGTTCGACAATACGGTGGCCGGTGGTTTGCCGCATGACTTGGATCTGTCCAGCAATCTGCGCAAGGAATGCTTCGAGGAAGCCGGACTCCCGGCGGCGATTGCCGACCGCGCCCGCCCGGTCAGCGCCATTAGTTATTGCCGCGCCACCCGCGCCGGACTGAAGCCGGACCTGATGTATTGTTATGATTTGCAGCTGCCGCCTGAGCGGATTCCAAGGGGCACCGACGGCGAGGTGGCTGCTTTTGAACGCTGGCCGGTCGCCCGAGTGTTGGAGACCGTGCGCGATACGGATGAATTCAAGCTGAACTGCAATCTGGTCATTATTGACTTCCTGATTCGGCATGGCCTGATCACGCCCGATGATCCCGATTATTTCGAGCTGATCTGTCGCCTGCGCTCCCCGCTTCCGACCCCGATTACCAACCACTGAGCCTTGAGACTGACCACTGAACCATGAACCCCATTCAACGCCGCCACAGTGTTCCGGTGCGCATTGGCGATATCCTCGTCGGTGGTGACGCGCCGGTGCGCGTGCAATCCATGACCAACACCGACACCGCCGATCTCGACAGCACGGTTGCGCAGATCGCCGAACTGGCCCGCGCCGGCTCCGAAATCGTCCGCCTCACGGTCAACAACGAAGCGGCCGCCCAGGCGGTGCCCAGGATTCGCGATGCACTCGCGGCGCAGGGCATCGAAGTGCCGCTGATTGGCGATTTCCATTTCAATGGCCATCGGTTGCTGCAGGATTATCCCGCCTGTGCCGAAGCCTTGGCCAAATACCGCATCAATCCGGGCAATGTCGGACGTGGCGAGAAGAAAGACAGCCAGTTCGCGACCATGATCGAGATTGCCTGCCGTCATGATCGCCCGGTGCGCATTGGCGTGAACTGGGGCAGTCTGGATCCGGAACTGGTCGCGGGCATGATGGATGACAATGCCCAGGCGGCCAACCCGCTGTCGGTTGAGCAGCTGATGATTGAGGCCATGGTGCAATCGGCTCTGGGCAGCGCCTTGCGTGCCGAGGAACTCGGCTTGCCGCGTGATCACATCATTCTGTCGTGCAAAATGAGCGGAGTGCAGGATCTGATTCGCGTCTATCGCGCCCTGGCGCCGCGCTCGGACCATGCTCTGCATCTAGGACTGACTGAAGCGGGCATGGGGTCCAAAGGGATTGTTGCATCCACCGCCGCGCTGTCAGTGCTGCTGCAGGAAGGCATCGGCGACACCATTCGCGTGTCCTTGACTCCCGAGCCGGGCGAGTCGCGCGCGCGCGAAGTGGTGGTGGCCCAGGAAATTCTACAAACCATGGGGCTGCGACCCTTTGCGCCCATGGTCGCCGCCTGTCCCGGCTGCGGGCGTACCACCAGCACGGTGTTTCAGGAGCTGGCGCGCGACATCCAGGCCTACCTGCGCGAACAAATGCCCGAGTGGCGGCAGCGCTATCCGGGCGTCGAGCAGATGCAGGTCGCCGTCATGGGCTGCGTGGTCAATGGCCCGGGTGAGAGCAAGCATGCCAATATCGGCATTAGTTTGCCTGGCACCGGCGAGCAACCCTCGGCACCGGTGTTTATTGACGGGGCCAAGGCGGCGACTCTGAAAGGCGCCGATGTCGCCATGCAATTCAAGCGCATGGTGGACGACTATGTCGCCAGCCATTACGGCCAGCCGACAGAGCAAGATCAGACCGCAGCGACGACGCACCAGCCATGAAGCCTGCCAGCCCGCAACAGGGCCACCCGTACGCTGAGCATCCGTCGCGGCGTCAGACGCAGCGCGGGTTTTGGGCGATGCAGCAAATCCGCCAGGGTTTGCATGCGACCAATCTGCACAAGGCGCTGGCTGATCTGGGCGCTGGTTTGCGCCAGGTCGAACTCTGGTCAACCATGGGCATGCAGGAAATTGGCGACCGGTATCGCCGCTCCATCATTGGCCCGTTTTGGCTGTCGCTATCGCTGGGGGTTATGGTGCTGGGGCTGGGGCTGTTGTACGCCGGCATCTTTGGTCAGTCGATTGACGACTATCTGCCCTATGTCGCGGCTGGTTTCACCGTCTGGGGACTGATTTCCGGGCTGGTGCTCGAAGGCAGTCGCAGCTTCATTGATGCTGAACGCTTGATCCGGCAATTGCCCGGCCCGCTGTCACTGCATATCTATCGGGTGGTGTGGACGAACTTTATCGTATTTGCCCATAACATCTGGGTCTTCATTGTGGTGGCGCTGATCTTTGGCGTGCAGCTCAGCTGGGGCACCCTGGCGGTGATTCCCGGACTGCTGCTGCTGCTGCTCAATGGTGTCTGGATCGGGCTGCTGCTGGGGCTGATCAGTGCCCGCTTTCGTGATGTGCCACAAATTATCGCCAGCGTTACTCAGCTGGCGTTTTTTATGACGCCGATCATCTGGAAACCCGACATGCTCAGTGGTCGCACCTTTGTGTTGGGTGCCAATCCCTTTTATCACCTGCTTGAGATTGTGCGGGGGCCACTACTGGGCCAGGCACCGGCCCCTGAGCAATGGCTGGCGGTTGGGCTGATTACCGTCGGTGGCTGGTCTCTGACGCTGGTGTTTTTCTCCGTCTATCGCTGGCGTCTTGCTTACTGGGTTTGATGGAGATTTCACGCATGGCGCATATCCGACTGCACAACGTCCATATCAGCTTCCCGCTCTATGAAGTCGCCGGACGCTCGTTGAAAAAGCGCCTGATCGAAGGTAGCACGGGCGGGCGCATTGGCAACAGCCAGGACAGTGGTGGCACTGTGGTGCAGGCGCTCGAAGGGGTGAGTGCGCAATTTGAGCACGGAGATCGGGTCGCGCTCATTGGCCACAACGGTGCCGGCAAGACCACCTTGCTGCGCGTATTGGCGGGCATTTACGAACCGGCTCTGGGCACCGTGGATGTGCAGGGCCAGATTGCTCCTTTGTTCGACATTGGCCTGGGGATGAATCCGGAAGCCACCGGTTATGACAACATCCTGCTGCGTGGCCTCTATCTTGGCTTAAGCAAGCGCGAAATGCGCAAACGCGCCCCAGCTATTGCTGAATTTACCGAGCTGGGTGACTTCCTCGACCTGCCCATGCGCACCTATTCCCTGGGCATGCGCATGCGCCTGGGCTTTGCCGTCTGTACCGAGATTGACCCGGACATTTTGCTGCTCGACGAGGGGCTGAGCGCCGGAGATGCGTCCTTTGTCAAAAAAGCTGACGCCCGCCTGCGCGAGTTCTGGGACAAGGCTGCTGTGATTGTCCTGGCCTCGCATTCCGAAACCATGATCCGCAACCTTTGCAACAAGGCGATACTCATTGAGCATGGTCGTGTTGTATGCACTGGCACGGTTGAGTCGGTGCTGGAACGCTACAAAGCCGACAGTTCCAGCGTTGCGCTGGAACCATAAAGCCAAACGCAAAATTTAACCAGCGTACTTATAAAACTCGATAGCATTTGTGCTAAAGACCTTTGTTGCAGCCTCAAAGCTGAGCGTGTCAGCCACCATGCTGATATCGCTATCCTGAAAAGGGATTGGTGCTCTTGTTGAAGGTAAATCTGTTCCGAACATCAATGAATCTGGGTTAGCGTTATATAGCTCGATGATGGCCTGCGCGGCATCAAAGTTAATACGACCGAAACCGGTAGCTTTTATTTTCACATCTTTCTCTGCAAGCTTAAGCAAATGAGAAAATCCAGTCTTGCTCATGCCCAGATGATCAATAGTTACGGAAGGCAGTTGTATTATTGTGGCAAACAAGTGATCAAGTTCAGTTGAATCAACGTACAGCTCAATGTGCCAGCCAACTAATTCGTGAACTCTTTTTGCCATTGAAACCATGTGTTTAAGGGTTTTAGAGCCACCGCGATACAGATTGAATCTCAACGCCTTCACTCCACAAGAATGAAGTTCAATGATGTATTCATCGGGGGTTGTATATGGTAATTGCGTAACGCCAACGAAACTAGGCCCCAAAGCATTTAACGCTGATATCAAATACCCTTGGTCGAATGCTTGAAAAGACCCTGAAACGATCGCACCACCTATAACGTTATATTTTGACAACCTCGTTAAATATTGTTCGTGCGTAAATGGCTCAGGCACATAGCCATTATTAGGCACCAGTGGATAACGTGGATCAATAATATGCAAGTGGCTATCAAATAATTCGAATTTATCAACCAAATATATGCTCCTACCCGATTTTTACGTTCGATTTAAATTTTATTACCAATTTCCAACAATGCTGCTTCTAGTTGCGGATCTTTTGCTGTACTTTTCTTTAATGGATAAGGGATTTGAATAGTTGGGGAAATTCCAAATCCTTCAACTTTGTTGCCATCTAATAGTAATTCTGCTGTAGCCAAAAACAGGAAATAAGGTTGTTTTTCTTCATTGAATATTCCTGTCCCGGCTGAGAAGGCTCCTTTTGTTTTTGTGCCTATCAAAGTGGCACGATTCGATTTTTTAAACTGATAGGCAAGCGCCTCTTTACCTGAACGAACCCCTTCATTAATCAATACGACCATGGGCCCTGAAAAGTAAGATGGGTTAGTTTTTAAATCAGGTTTATTTAGAATTGATTTCCCCTTTCTGTCAATTACTGTATATTCAAAAAAGTTTTTCCGATCAGGAAAAAACGGGTCCAAATAATCGTACCATGCGCCGCCAAAACCACCACGAAGATCCAGTATAATGCCATCTTTGTCATGGAACTCGCTACTAATTATCTTTGTAAACATGCTTAAGATAGTGTTGTGTGTTCCAGACCAAAGATGAATATAACCAATTTTTTTCCCTTTTAAATCATAGACACGTTTACTGTGAAGCATGGCTTTATAAAATGAATTGTTGGGGTTTTCGTTAACAGCATCAATATTCAGAGACAATATTTTTTGGTTACGAAGAAGTTTGAGCTGGATATTTTTTCCATTAGGGTTGAATGCATTGTAAGGGTGAAAAGGCTTTCCATTCGCTTCAAGTAAAATGTCCCCACGTCTGATACCGGCAATTGCAGCTGGATAACCATCAAGTACTTCACGGACGACATAATTATTATCAATTATGGCGTATTGAGTACCAATGTGATTGACTTTTGGCAGTGTTATATCCCGTGTTGAAAACATTGAACGGAACATATAAAAATCTATTGTGTGATTATCATAAAATTGTGTATGTGAAATTTGCAAACTTTTTAGGAAATGATTGATGACCGGCGTAAGTTCATAAATATTATTTGTGTTTTTAACTTTTTTCTTTAGAATTTGATAGTTTTCTTCAGTGAAAAACTCTTTTTCGCGTTCAATGGTACAGATTTTTGACTTTGCTTCTTGCCAAAAATTTTCAAATATTTGCATTGGCGAAGCTGGTACATAAGTGTCTTCCGCTAATACTGAGGTAGAAAAAAATATAAATATGGATAATTGAAAGAGGCATGTCAAAAATAAAGAACAGATTTTTTTTGATTTCATCATAATAATTTACTCCGATAATAGGCTAATGATGCAGCCCTTTTAAGGTGATGCAACTCATTGTATAATATGGATATTATTTCTAGAGTTGGAGTTGACAACCGATGTTTGATGATGTTCTCAACCGGTTTGCTGAACGCGCGCCTGCCACGGTCATGGTACGCGCTCTGCTTGAGCGATT
>NZ_NRRS01000095.1 GCF_016583795.1 Rhabdochromatium marinum
GCATCACTTCGAGCCACGGGCAGAGGACAACTTCCGGACAGAGGCACCCTAAACGGGTCTATTTGACCCGTATCCGGACTTTCAGTCCGTAACTTCAACCCACCAGCTTTAGCTGGTGGTTGTTGAGTCGTCAGTTGCATTTGATCGACGGTATGCCGTATCGCCTGGTAGCCTATATCACTCGCTTCTAATGTCTCGAATGCGGATTTGGATGCGGTGTGGGAAGCTGCAGAAGATGAGTTGATGTTTGCAGCAATGTGCTCAACCGAATGGTTGATTTCAGAAATGTTTTCAACTTTTTGATGAAGTTGGCTTTTTAAGTGATCTGCCGTGAAAGACAGCTCTGCTGCGGCGATGGCGATTTGGCTGCCCTGGCTTGCCAGAACATTGAAATTATTGTGGAAAAGCTGTACTGACTGGGTCAGTCTGTCATAGCGATCGCCGAGTGTCTGGTGTTGTTTTAGATGAGCGTCATTATAACCATGAGCTTGAGCATTTGCTTTAAACTCATCGGATAAACTTTGGGATAAGTTGTCAATAAAACCCTGCATCGGCGCAAAAAGCAAGTGATAAAACACAAATGCAGCGATGCCTGCTGTCAGTAAGACAACGGATAACGTATTAAATATGCTGCTGCTGAATATCCCGAAATGCACCAACATCAGACCAACGGGAATCGATATACCCAAGGTAATAAATATAGGTGTTAATAGCGATTTTTTACCTTTCTTGATCAGCATTTTTAGGGTCTTTTTAGATTAAAAACCTGCGTTATGACCGTTTTGTTGAAGTACTTGCGTTTAAGTTCATTCAGATCAATGAATAAGAGCGCCAGGCGGGTTTCTACCCGCCCGGCGCGTGCTTATCTCTTGCCAGGTAGTCATTGAAAAGCGCGCGGTTTTGGGGAGTTGGGTGGTCGATGAAACTGGGCAGTCGTCGTGGATATATTATGGGGCGGCCTTCCTCCATGAATGCTTACTGAACAAACCAATGGTTGCCATTGATTATAGTCGATGCATTGATAATTGTCAGGTGTGTTCCAGGTGGTATGTACTGGCAGGTCGGCGTACAGCCACCTGCTACGCCCAGCTGAATTGATGTGTTTAACAGCTCGAAAAGTGGCTTTTCACCACTGATAAGGGTTAGTGTCCAGTGAAGATCGGCTCATCACTCGTTCGCATGGGGACGCCGTGCGCTGGTTTGACCAGCGTTTTAAGGATGGCGGATCGGTTTTGCGGCCAAACTATTCAGCCTCATCAGCCTCCCGTCTCCATCAGGTGTCGGAATTCAATCGGCTTACTGCCCGGGCTAAGGTCGCAGGCCTCCGGCTTGATTCCCATGGCATCGCCGATGGCCGCTTTCAGTTTCTCAGCGTTACCCGGATGGGTGCGAAGCACTGCGCGCAGATCGACCGATTGCGGGGCGCCCAGGCAGGGCAGGAGCTGGCCATCGGCCGTGACGCGCACACGGTTGCACGCCTTACAAAAATTGTGACTGCGTGGGGAGATGAAGCCGACGCGGGTTTCTGATCCTTGAATGCGGTAATAGCGCGCCGGGCCACCTGTGGTTTCTGTTGTTGGAACCAGTGCGAGTTCCGCCGCTAGCTCCTCACGAATACGGTCGGCCGGATAGAAGGTTTCGGCCCGGTCATGTTCCCCAATCGTGCCAAACGGCATTTCTTCAATAAAGCTGAGATTGATCCCTTTGGCCATTGCAAAACGGGTCAACGCAAGAATCTCGTCGTGGTTATGGCCTTTGAGAATCACGGTATTCAGCTTAATCCGGTCAAAGCCGGCGGCGATGGCGGCATCAATGCCGCGCAACACCTTGGCGAGATCCCCCGTGCGGGTCAATGCGCGAAAACGCTCTGGTCTCAGGGTGTCGAGACTGATGTTGATGCGTCGTACCCCAGCTTTGCGCAGTGGATAGGCCAGGCGTTCGAGCTGGGAGCCGTTGGTGGTGAGCACGAGCTCGCTCAGGCTGGGCAGCTTGGCAATCTGGCGAATCAGCCCAAGCGCCCCAGGACGTACCAGAGGCTCGCCGCCGGTGAGCCGAATCTTGTGCGCACCGAGATCTACAAAGGCGGCGGCAACTGCGGCTAACTCATCCAGCGACAGCAGCGCCTCGCGCGCTGTGAAGCTTGGCTTTGCGGGCATGCAATAGATGCAGCGGAAGTCGCAGCGGTCGCTCAGGGAGAGTCGCAGATAGGTGATGCGACGGCCGAAACGATCCACAAGCGCAGGTGGTTGGTGGGAGCCGATTCCCGTGCGTTTGCCCGGCAAGTCAATTGGCTTCATCAGGCCAGGTTCCGTTTTCCAAGTGTTTGTTGTGGGGGATGAGGGTAGCAGAGGTGCGCGCATCTTGTTGGCACATGAGCGCTTCGCATCTGAGCCAGCCGTTCTGTTTGCAATCCATTTACAACTTTTTACCGCTCATTTACCGCGCGCTGAGACGCTGTTTACAGCCGCCGTTTATAACGTATTGGACTAGCCAGTGATGCACCGAAAAGGGGAGGATTCCTGACGATGAAAATGCTAGACCGGCGTGAGTTCCTGCGCACGACCACGCTCTCCTGCGTCGGCGTTCTTGCGGCGAACAATGCCTGGGCGTTGAACGCACTTCAGCCCGTCGCTGATCCGCTCGGCAGCGAATACCCCTACCGCGACTGGGAAGATCTGTATCGCGACGAATGGACCTGGGACCGCATCGGTTATGCGGCCCATTGCATCAATTGTCTTGGCAACTGCGCCTGGCAGGTGTTCGTCAAAGACGGCATCGTGCTGCGCGAAGAGCAGCTTGCACAGTATCCGCAGATCAATCCGCAGGTTCCGGATGCTGACCCGCGCGGTTGTCAGAAGGGGGCGATCCATTCGGCCGCCATGTATGAAGGCGATCGGATTCACTACCCGATGAAGCGCGTCGGCGAGCGTGGCGAGGGTAAATGGCAACGCCTGACCTGGGACCAGGCCACCACAGAAATCGCCGATAAGGTGCTCGATATCTTCGAGCAGCACGGCCCTGGGCAGCTGATGACGCACACAGGAAGCGGTAATCTCAGTCATGTGCGCCTGGCCGCACCTTATCGCATGGCCTCGCTATTAGGTGGCGTGCAGGCGGATATTTTTACGGACGTTGGCGATCTCAATACCGGAGCCCACCTCGCTTACGGGAATCCAATGCAAAGCTTCACGTCGGACGCCTGGTTCGACGCCGACTACATTTTGTTGTCGCTGATCAATCCGAACGCGACGCGTATCCCGGACGCCCACTTTATCTGGGAGGCACGCTGGAATGGCGCGCGCGTCGTTAGCATCGCGCCTGACTTCAACCCGAGTTCTGTGCACGCGGATCTGTGGATTCCCATGCGTCCCGGTGCTGACCCCTTCTTCAATATGTCGCTTGTGCAGGTGATTCTGGAAGAAAAACTCTACAAGCCGGACTTTGTGAAAGAGCAGACCGATCTGACGCTGCTGGTGCGCGAGGATAACGGCCGCCTGTTGCGCCAGAGCGATCTGGAAATTGATGGCAAGGAGGATGTTTTCTTCCTCTGGGATACCAATACCAATCAAGCCGTTGCAGCGCCGGGGTCGATGGGAAGCGAGGAGCGCTCCATCGCGCTCGGTGACCTTGATCCGGCCCTGGAAGGCCTGTTTGAGGTCGCCGGCATCCGGGTGCGCCCTGGCTTTGAGCATATGCGCAACGAGGCGATGCGGTGGCCCCCCGAGGTGACCCGGGAGGTCACTGGGGTGCATCCGGAGGTCGTCCGCCAGGAGGCGCGCTATCTGGCGGCCGCCAAGAAAGCCGTTCTGCTCAACGGCTTTAATATCGGTCGTTACAGCAATGGGATGTATACCGGTTGGGCGCAGACCCTGCTGCTGGCCTTGACCGGACACGGTGGGCCGAGCGGCGGACTGGATACATCCTGGATTGAATGGAGTCAGCCCAAGCTGTTTGAGCTGGCACTCTTTGGCTTCAAGAAGCTCCCGCGACTCGAAGCAGGCGGGCTTGGCGAGTTCCTGCGCGGGGAGATGTATCGCGAAACCATTGAGCACTATGATCCGGTCAAGTTGAAAGAGCGTGTCGGATTCAACGTCGATGAGTTGCTCGAAATGATCATGGAGAGCATCGACGAGCAGGGAATGCCCTATTACGGCAAGGTTAAGGGCATGATCCTGATTGCCGACAACAAATTTCGGCGCAACAAGGGTGCGAACCGCTACCGCGAGCGCGTTCTCAAGGAGGTCGAAGAGCTCTTCGTCGATGTCAATGTGCGCATGGACTCGACTGCCGAGTGGGCCGACTACATCTTGCCGGCCGCCAGTCACTATGAGGCATGGGACCTGCGCTCGGTCGGCTTCCACCGGTTTGTCAACGTCTTTACCGCGCCGGTTGAGCCCATCGGTGAGGCCAAGCCCGATTGGGACATCATGGCCCTGTTGGCGCGCAAGATCCAGGATCGCGCGATTGCACGCGGCATTGGGTCCATTCAGGACGGCACCGTGACCCGTGATCTCGACCGCATTTACGACGATTTCACGATGGACGGAGCGCTCAAAACCCAGGAGGACGCGGCCCGCTGGTTGGTCGATAACAGTCCCGAGCTGGAAGGCACGCTTGAGGAAGGTGCCAAGCGCGGCTTTTTCGTCCTCAACGCCAAGGGCGGGCCAGCGCACAGTCCATTACATGCGGACAAACCTATGCATCCGTTCGAGCGCCAGGTGGTTGACAAGGAGCCCTATCCGACGCTGTCCGGCCGCATCACCTTTTACTGCGACCACGACCGCTTCATACGGCTTGGGGCGCGGGTGCCGACAGCACGTCACCACGCCGGAAGGGATGCCTCCAGATATCCGCTGAACTTCTACACGCCTCATACCCGATGGGGGATCCACAGTAACTGGCGCTCGAACAAGTTCATGATGCGACTGCAACGGGGCGAGCCGAACCTTTACATCAGCCCCTTGCTGGCTGAAAGCAAAGGCATCGCGGATGGCTCCAGGGTGCGGGTGTTCAATGGGATTGGTGAGTTTTTTGCGCAAGCGAAGTTCTATCCAAGCTTGCCGGCGGATTCGCTGATGATGGAGCACGGCTGGGAGCCTCACCAGTACGAGCAGCGCAAGCCGCTGAATAATGTCACTGCAACCATACTCCAGCCGCTCGAGCTGGTCGGCAATTGGGGCCACTTGAAGTTTAACCTGTGGAAGTGGAACGCAAACCAGTTGGCGCACGAAAGCAGCGTCGACATCGAGCGGGCCTGAAGCCCGGGAGCATCTTTCAATGACGAATGGATCCAAGCGCCAGCTGCGCATGATCATAGACCTCAACAAGTGCATCGGCTGCCATACCTGTACTTCGGCCTGCAAAATGATGTGGACGAACCGCAACGGTCGCGAATACATGTACTGGAACAATGTCGAGACCCGCCCCGGCGCGGGTTACCCGCGCAACTTCCAGGACAAAGGCGGCGGTTTTAACAAAGACGGCCAGCTCAACATCGGCCAGACGCCGCCGCTCGAGGACTATGGCATCCCCTGGGAATACAACTACGAGGCGAGCCTGATCAACGGGAGCGAAACCTCACTGCGCCCGAATGTCTCCCCGACCTGGGGGGCCAACTGGGATGAGGACAAGGGCGAGGGGGTGTACCCGAATGCCCATTACTTTTATTTGCCGAGGCTGTGTAACCATTGCAGCAACCCCGGGTGCCTGGCGGCCTGTCCGCGCAAAGCGATCTATAAGCGTCAGGAAGACGGCATCGTTCTTGTGGATCAGGAGCGCTGCCGCGGTTACCGCTACTGCGTCACGGCCTGTCCGTACAAAAAGGTCTATTTCAACGAACGGACTGGCACGTCCGAGAAGTGCCTGTTTTGCTATCCGCGCATCGAGAAAGGCTTACCGCAGGCCTGCGCCCGCCAGTGCGTCGGCCGCTTGCGCACGGTCGGCTATGCCGACGACATTGAGGGTCCGGTGTATCAGCTGGTGGAGAAGTACCAGGTGGCGTTGCCGCTGCTCGCTGATCGCGGCACCCGGCCGAACGTCTTCTATGTCCCGCCGGATTCGCCACCGCGATTCAAGCCGGATGGAAGCCTGGACGCAACGCGGCGCATTCCAATTGAGTATCTGGAGGAGTTGTTCGGCCCACGCGTTGGCGAGGTTCTGGAAACCTTGGCCGCTGAGCGCGCGCGCAAGGCGCGAGGCGAGGACTCCGAATTAATGGACCTGCTGATCGGCCAGCGCCAGAAGGCGCTCTTCAAGCTGGGGTAATGCGATGACGCAAGATCATGAACAGATTGTAGAGCGCTCACGCGCCTGGCAGTTGCTTTCCATTGCCTTTGCCCATCCGGTTCCCGAGCTGCACGGACTGCTCGCTGATCGGCGTTTTCAACAGGCCTTTGAAGAAGCCTTGGCAATGGCCCACGGCGTGCGCATTGGGTTGCCCAGCCTTAGCGTCGATTTTCAGGACTTTGAAGCCCAGTACATCACGTTGTTCGACACGGGTTCCAAAGGACGCCCGCTGGCTCCACTGCGCGCGAGTGCCTACGATGTCCTCCTGGCCGGCGAGCCCGTACCCCGTCTGATGCTGAAGTACGCGCAGTTCTACAAGCACTTTGGCGTTCAGGCGCGTACCGGCCAAGGCGATAACGCCTTGGCTGATCACCTGACGTGTCAGCTCGACTGTCTTGCCTGGCTCACACACCTAGAGGCCCGCGCTGGGGCACAGAGCGATGCCGAGGCCGGGTATAGACGCGCCCAGGGTGATTTCATTACCCGGCTGTTGGGCCCGCATTGTGGTGAATTCGTCCCCAGGCTGTCGGATGCCTGTGCTGAGCAGGGCTTTGATCCCGTCTTCGCCGCGCTCGGAGAAGCCCTTGAGCGCCTGCAGACCCTGGAGTTGGAACGCTTCGGTTCCGCCGGTAACCTCAGCGTCTCGCGACCGCCCATGGGCGTGGCGGTTGCGGGACCCACGCAAAATCTCTGGAGATAGCCAATGAACAAGCGATTGCGAACGGCCAGTATCTTGGTTCTGGCGCTGGGATTGTTGTCACCGACCACAGCGAGCTTCGCCGATCCGAATGCACTTTCGGTCAAGCCTGGGGATACTATTCCATTAACGGTGTTTCCTGGGCATGTCTTTTTGCGGGTCGCCAATGATCCGCTTGCGATCCTCTGGGAGCGGGTGCCCGAGTATGAGGTCCAACTGGTGCCGGCGCCCGTGGTGCACCGCTCGGTCGAGCTGCGCAAGGCCAGCTCGGGCGAGCCGCTGCCGCTCTTTTTCAGCGTCGCCAGCGACGGTGAACGCCTCTATATCAAGCTGCGGTGGCATGATGCGACACCGGATCGCAAGACGGGCATGGATCAGTCACGCGATGGCGCTGCCGTGCAGTTTACCGTCAACGCGGATGAACAGACCTCGCATACCATGGGCGCCCCCGGGAAACCCGTCAACATCTGGTATTGGCGTTCGGATAGCGAGAGCGCTGAGAACCTGGCAGCGGGTGGCTTTGGCTCGGCGACGCATTTGCCGGAACAGCCTGTCAGCGCGCGCAGCCATTATGCCAAGGCCGCTGCGGCCGAAGGTAACCAATGGACCGTTATCTTGTCGCGACCGCTCGCGACCGATGGCGAGTATGACGCACAGTTTGAGCCCGGCATGGTGCGTTCGATGGCTTTTGCAGTTTGGCAAGGGGCTTTGGATCAGCGCGACGGCCTCAAACGCACCACCCCTGGCTGGCTCAAGGTTGATCTGAGTCCGCTCGGGGCGGGTTAGGCCGATGTCGGCGCCAAACGTAACCCTGCACCCGCCCGCTCAGAATCTGGAACCCTGTACCAGGGGACATGCCTGCAGCTTCTGCCCGGACGAGCCCGAATGTCAGCGCGACAAGCCGGGCCATGATCGTGAGCTCATTGCTTCACGACTGGCTGTGATCGACCGGATCGTACTGGTCCTTGGCAACAAGGGCGGCGTTGGCAAGAGCACCGTCGCGGCCAATCTTGCCGCAGCGCTTGCTCAGGAAGGTCATCGCGTGGGGTTGGGCGACGCCGACATTCACGGTCCAAATGCCGGGGTCTTTTTCGGTTGTCAGTCCGCGCGGGTCAAGGTCGGACCCGCCGGTATTCGGCCTGTCGAGTTTCGCTCCTCGGACGGTGCCGCCGCCTTAACCTTGGGGTCCTTGGCCATGCTGCTGCCGGAGCCGGATTCCCCGGTCGTCTGGCGCGATGCCTACAAATTCGACTTTATCCACCATCTGGTGGGTTCCTTCGACTGGGGGCCGCTTGACTATTGGGTTCTGGATATGCCGCCCGGCACCGGTAACGAACTGATCACCATGTGCGATCTGATCGAAGACACCGAAGCCACGGCACTGCTGGTCACAACGACGCAGGCGGTCGCCCTGCATGACAGCCTTAAGGCCGCCCGATTCTGCCGTGAACGAGGGTTGCCCATGCTGGGCTGGGTAGCGAACATGGCCGGTCTGGTGTGTCCGCATTGTGCCGGTGAGATCGAGCTGTTCCCGCGCTCGGAGATGAGCGAGCAACTGACTGCGGCGGGCGTGGAAAGGCTTGCAGAGGTGCCTGTCTCGCTGCGGCTCGCATCTGCCTCGGACGCCGGACAATCGGTGGTCTTTAGCGCCCCAGACAGCCTGGAGGCACGTATCTTTACAGATTTGGCACAGCGGCTCGCGCCTTGATGGATAGGGGTTGCCGCGCCCCGCTCAGCTGGCGTAGCCTCAGTCTGATCGGCTGCGATGACTGAGATCCCCTGCGATGACTGACGCCTTGCAAATGTTCACTGCGCATATCCGTGAGAATGAAGACAGCCTAGTCGATCAGATCATTCACGCGGCGAGCGACACGGGTTACTTCCAATATACACCCGCGTTGACGCGCGCCTGGCGGGAGTCCGTTCTGGGGCTCAACACCGACCTCTGTGCCGCACTGTCGGCCTGGGCGGATCTGCCGCCCATCAGCGCTGAAGCCGATTATCAAACGGAGCCGCATTGTCAATTCGCGCTCGAGACCGGGCGGCGGCATCGCGCTCGTGGCGTCACGCTGGGACTCTTTTTAGGGCTCATCAAGCATTTTCGCGCCTGCTATCTGGATCTGGTGCGCGAATGCCCACTGCCGGAGCATGAGCATACCCGCGCGCAGCGTTTTGTTGAGCGCTTCTTCGATCGCGCCGAGCTTGCCGTCTGCGCCGACTGGGATCGCCCGGACAAAGACGAGGTGATCGCGGACCTGACGGCTAAGAACCGGCTTCTGGCGAATGAAAAAGACAAGTATCTGACGCTCTTTGAGAGCATTCGCGATCCGGCATTCGTGCTCGACGTGGCGGGCAAGGTGGAGAACCTGAATGCCGCAGCCTGGCGGCTGTTGGGGATCGAGACCGATTCAGGCGAGGCCTACTATTGTCCGCAAGGCGAGCTTCCCGAGCGCGAACGCATCGACGCACTCCTCGGTGGTCAGGGGCTTGAAGACGATACGACCATTACCTTGGAGACCGCACAAGGGCGACGTAGCTTCGAGGTTCACCGCCGAGCCGTTCTCGAAACCGGCAGCAAGTACTCGGGCTCCTTGTTGGTGTTGAGTGACGTGACCCCCCACTTGCGTGCCTTGGCCGAAACCGAGCAAGCGAATCGGGTCAAATCGGCATTCCTCGCCACTGTCAGTCATGAAATCCGCACGCCTCTGAACGGGATTCTTGGTGCGGTTCGGCTGTTGGGGCGAGATCAGCTCACGCAGGAACAGCAGTCCTATGTCACTGCCATTGCACGCTCGGGGGAGCGGCTCCAGGCTCTGATCGACAATGTGCTCGACTACTCGCGCATCGAAGCCGGCAAGCTTGCGCTTGATGCGGGGCCATTCAATCTGCGCGAGATTCTGGACAATGTGATGGCCATCATGTCCCCGCGCGCCAAAGAACTCGGGCTTGGGCTGGTCCTCGATGCCCCTGATGTATCCACCGCAATCGTGCGCGGCGATTCCTGCAAGCTGCAACAAGTGCTGCTGAATTTGGTCGGTAACGCAATCAAATTTGGCGATCAGGGCGACGTCAGGCTTGGGCTGCGCCGTCTTGAAGGCGCTGTCGCGCGTTTTGAGGTTGAGGATTGCGGGCCTGGAATTGCAGCTGAAGAGCGCGAGCGGCTTTTTCTGCCCTTTACGCAGTTGCACCGGACCTCCCCGGCTCGCGATCGCGCGCGCGGCAACGGGAGTGGCCTCGGCCTGGCCATTTGCCAGCATTTGACGAAGATCATGGGCGGGCGCATCGGGGTGGAGCCTGCTCGATCGCGTGGGAGCATTTTTTGGCTTGAAGTTGCGTTACCGCCAGCGGGGGAGTCCGCTGCACCGGCCTGTCCTGCAGTTGATGTACCGCAGCCCTTGCGGCCGCTGTCGCTACTGCTTGTTGAAGACGATGAGGTCAATCAACTCGTCGCGCGTGGTTTGCTTGAGTGTGCCGGTCACAGTGTCACCATCGCCGAAAATGGCGCCGACGCCATTGCTGCGCTGAAGACGCCATCGCAGCCGGGTTTCGATGTGGTCGTGCTCGACATCCGTCTGCCAGACATGGACGGTTTTGAAGTGGCCGCGCGGATCCGGGAGCTAACGGATTGGCGAATGCCAATCGTCGCCGTGACCGCTCATGTTGCCCGCGGCGAGATCAAGCGCCGCGATACGATCGACGCACTGCTCATCAAGCCCTTTGATCTGCAGGAGTTGCAACGCACGCTTGCGAACCTGACGAATTTAGGTGCGCGGGTTCGTTTCCTGGATCGCTCGGTGATCTGCGAGCATCTGGAGCAGCTGGGCGTTGCGCGTACCGAGAAAATCGTCTCCGCCTTCGAGCGGGTCTGCTCGGTCTCACTGGCCGAATTGGACGATGGACCTGAGCCGCAGCCGGCGACCATTGCCGCTGTGGCCCATCGCTTGCGCGGTGCTGCCAATGGACTCGGATTGCGCCATCTGGCACGACAAGCCGCGAAGGTTGAATTGGCCGCGACTCAGTCCGCTTCTGCAGATCTTCCTGGGTTGCTGGGCGACCTCAAGGACAGTGCGCTGAGATCGCAGCGGGTATTGGAGTCTGCCTGGCGGGCGATGGTGTCACCGAGAGCAAGCGCTAACGATTATTGACCTTGGCTTTGAAGAGGTATCCTAAGCCCTGAATGGTCATGATGAGTTGCGGTGCGCGCGGATTATCCCCAAGCTTGCGCCGCAGCCGGCTGATTAGAACGTCCACGGTGCGATCGCTGGGTTGCCAGTCCCGGTTGTTGAGGTGGTCGAGCAGGGCATCACGGCTCAGGGCGCGCCCTGGCTTGGCTGTGAGCACTTCGAGCAGGCTGAACTCGCCACGCGTGAGCGCGACGCTTTGCCCATCCGCTGCCAGCAGACACCGCTGATGGAGATCCAAAGACCAATCACCAAAGTTGCGGTGTCTTGGTTGATCCTGCCCTGAATTTGCCTCTGAATCTGCGCGGACCCGGGTGCGGCGCAGCAGGTTGCGCGCCCGCACCAGAAGCTCCCGGGCATTAAAAGGCTTCACAACATAGTCGTCCGCCCCAAACTCTAACCCCAATATCCTATCCACGTCATGATCGCGACTGCTCACGAAAATGACCGGCATCTGCGAATGCTGGCGAATCTCGCGGATGAGACTGAACCCATCCTCCCCAGGCAAGCCGACATCTAACAGCATTAAATCAATGCGCTTTTGGGCCATTGTTGCGCGCGCTTCCTCTGCATCGCCGGCCTCGTCGACTGCGTAGCCGTCCTGCTCGAAGTAGCCCGACAGGCTGGCGCAGGTGACCGGATCATCATCAACAATCAATATGTGATCGGTTAGGAGATTTCGCTGAGTCTCGACAGTTTGCATCTTAGAGGGTTCCTTGACTCACCATTGAAAGGGCAGTGCCTCGGTCGCAGCGCCTGATCGCGGTGCCTGATGGTATCTGTGGTTGCCTTTGCCTGAGCGCTTGACGTAGTACATGGCATTGTCCGCGAGTCGGACCAGTTCATCGAGGTTCTTGGCATCGTCGGTTTTGCTCAGTGTCATGGCTGCGATCTGCTCGCGGGCCTTCAGAAGCCGGGAGCCGAGGGTGCGTAAATCGACAAGCAGATCATCGCGGTCGAACGGATCATCGGTGGAAATCATGGCGTGGAGAAGGATCGCCCGCTCGCGGGAGCTCTGTTGCATTTCCTGCGCCAGCGCACTACGGGCGCTGTACGCTTCAACAACCTGCGCCAATCGCTCCCGCATCTTATGCATTTGCGAAAGGCTGAGCGCCACTTCGACGCAGAGGAGCAAAAACAGAATCACGAAGCCGGTAGCAAGCAGGGGACAAGGCGAGCGCGGAGCGCGGCAGACTTGCGGTTGGGCCCCCTGGGCTTTCGAGTCTTCGCTGGACTCAGCGCGGATAGGCGACGGGACACCTGGTGTCATCGAAAGAATCACGCGGCCAGTCAATGCAACCTGCTCCGAATTTCATACTCGAAAGTGCTCATTCGGTAATTCGCTCTCCGTTGATAGCACCCGATTTTGTCCGGGCGAGCAACTGGAGTCCTGGTTGAGCAGTCCCAACCGCAGGCGCTCAGTCC
>NZ_NRRS01000096.1 GCF_016583795.1 Rhabdochromatium marinum
TCAGTTCCGCCAACCACAGCACAGGCGCGTCTCGGCATACCTCGCCCGTATCGGGGTTGATACGCTCAACATCGCGCACCAGTGCCATCCCTGTGGTCTTGCTGCCCGGATCGAGCTTCAGGCGCAGCGGCTGAGTCTCACCGCCGATGCGATCCTTGAGCCGGATGGTGAAGGGAGCCAGACGCACTACCACGGCACGTCCGCGCTCCAGTAACAGCCGCGCGCGTTTCTCCGTGCACGGCATCAGCGGGTTTTTCTGTTTGTCGAGGACGAAAACAGCCATTTTCAATTCCTGCCCTTACGGGCCTGGTGACGGAGCCTGACGGCTCGCTCCCCTCGGGAAGGTCTGCAACCGGCTCCCGCTTTGCTGCGGCGATCAGAACCTTCGGCGCTTTGCCTTTCGCCCGCATGATCCTGATCTTCCAGAGTCCGGGACTGAGGAAGCATCCCGGAGTGGGTCTTGACGACCTGTTACAAACGTAGCGGGTTGGATACCGCTTTCCCTGGTCAACCGAGCTCTTGCGAGCTCCGGCCTTCAGGCCGGGGTAGTTGACGAGAGTCCCAACCGCGTTACAGCGAGCGCGCCAGCATTAGAGCAATATCCACAATTCGATTTGAATAGCCCCATTCGTTGTCATACCAGGCGTAGATCTTCACCTGGGTATTGTTGATGACCAGGGTGGATAAGGCGTCAATGATGGACGAGCGTGGATCATTGAGGTAATCGACCGACACCAACGGGCGTTCTTCATAACCGAGAATTCCGGCCAGCTCGCCCTCAGCGGCGGTTTTGAGTAGCGTGTTGATCTCCGCGACCGTTACCGCCCGTTCGGCCTCGAAGACAAAGTCGGTCAGCGAGGCATTGAGCAGTGGTACCCGCACGGCATGTCCGTTCAGCTTGCCGGTTAGCTCGGGGAAGATCTTGGTGATGGCTTTGGCACTACCGGTAGTGGTTGGAATCAGCGACTGGCCGCAGGCACGCGCCCGGCGCAAGTCCTTATGACCCAGATCAACAATGCGCTGGGTATTGGTGATGTTGTGCAGGGTGGTTATGCTGCCATGGCGGATACCGACCTGCTCATTGCTCATGCATCACCTTGACCACCGGAGCCAAGCAGTTGGTCGTGCAGGACGCGGCTGTAACCACCCGGTACTTGGTCGGATCATAACGCGCGTGATTGACGCCATAGACGATATCGAGCGCGCCGCCCTTGGTCGGCGCCGCGACCAGCACTTTCTTCACGCCCTGCTCGAAATAGTCGTTGAGCTGTTCCGGCTGTTTGTGATGCTTGCCGGTCGCTTCAATGACGATGTCGCAGTCCGACCAATCAACCTCGGCGATGGTTTTGGCCGAGCTGTAACCCAAATTCTGACCGTCGATGGTCAACTGGTTGCCTTCTCCCGTGCAGGTATGCGACCAGCAGCCATGCACTGAGTCGAATCCCAATAGGTGGGCGCTGCCGGCAGCATCGCAGGCAATTTCATTGATGTGAACAAATTCAAGTTCGAGTGGCTCCCCGCCTTCACAGATGCAGCTACGATTCCAGGCTGCACGCAGCGCAAGTCGTCCCATGCGGCCGAAGCCGTTGATGCCGATGCGAGTGGCCATGTGCGTTCTTCTCCTGCTGAGGATCAATGTTGATGCCATGCAAGACAGAATATATCATTTTTGTTATATTTCGATGACCAGATATCGAAACCATGCTTTAATCCGGGCCGCTGCCCTGAGTCTCTGTGTAGCGCGGCGCATCCGGGCGCTGGGTCATGGCGGCAAGGACGTTAGCATCCTGGCGGAAAGGCGGGGTTGGCGCGAGCGCTTTGAGTGTTTCGTGCAGCACCTTTCGGGCCCAGTTAGGCAGGTCGGGGTGAATGCGATAGTAAATCCAGGTGCCGGCGCGGCGGTCAGCGACCAGCGCTAGTTCGCGCAGTTGCGCCAGATGGCGCGAGATGTGTGGTTGCGAAACGCCAAGCGCCTGGGTCAGTTCACACACGCACAGTTCGCCTTCGCGCGTGAGCAGCATCAGCAGGCGCAAGCGGGTATCGTTGGCGAGCGCGGCGAAAAAAGCCTTGGGGGTGGCATGCACGGGCGGGGTCTTCGTCTGGGATCGGTTGGCAGAAATTATGTTGAATTTTAGGGGAAAACGCTATGAAAGAAGTCAAGGTGCTCGGCTCCGGCTGCCGGAATTGCGAGGTGACGGCGCAAGCCATCGCGGTCGCTGCCGAGCAAGCCGGAGTCGCGATTGAGTTGATCAAGGTGACTGACATCGCCGAAATCATGAGTTTTGGGGTAATGTCCACGCCTGGTGTGGTCATTGATGGACAGTTGGTGCATTCCGGCAGCGTGCCAGGACCGGATCAGGTGCGCGCTTGGTTTCAGTAGCCAGCGCTGGCCAGGATCACAGCAGGGCTTCGATGGCCTTGACCATTTTGCCGCTTGACGGATTGGTCATGCTTGAAAAAGCCCGCACCACGTCACCCTCGCGGTTGATCAGGAACTTGTAAAAATTCCACTTGGGATAGACCCCGGTCTGCGCAGCCAGATACTGAAACAACGGGCTGGCCTTGCCTTTCTTGACATGGGATTTCTCGAACATGGGAAACTCCACCGAGTAGGTCAGGCGGCAGAATTCCTGAATCTTTTCCTCGCTGCCCGGTTCCTGGTTGGCAAAGTCGTTCGAGGGGAAACCCAACACCACGAAGCCACGCTCGCGGTATTTGTCATAGAGCGCCTCCAGTCCTTCGTACTGCCCGGTAAAGCCGCATTTGCTCGCGGTGTTGACCATTAGCACCACCTTGCCGGCATAGGCATCGCACAGGCGCACGGTCTCATCGCTCGCCAGTCGTCGCATCTCAAAATCCAGTGCCGATGCACACTCCTGAGCCGCATTCAGCGTATTCGTCATTAAGATACCTCCCAATATTAGCGTTAATGCGAAACCCTTGTTCATTGCTCCTCCATACAGCGCCAGAGCGGCCGATCTGAATGTGTGATTATTGATGATGTGATTGTTTAGAGTGATTGCTTGAAGTCCAGCGCTAGCACCATGTTGCGGTAAATATTGACCAGCACTTCAAAAAACTCTTTTTCGTAGATGGTGATCCGGGAGCGAAAATTAAAGGCGATAATGGAAATGTCCGATTCGTTGTAGGTGATAAAATTGCGAATCGGAACTCCGATGAACTCCAGTACCCTGGGATCAAAGGGATGACGTTGCAAAAAGGCGGCTTCCGATGCGTAAGCCGAGGCTTCAGCGGATAGAATCCGCTTTTCCTTTCTGGAGATGTTAATGGGTGCCTGAGACTGATAATCAATGGTGATGAAGTCAGAGCGTACCATGTGATCGGCCTGGTTTTTGAACGCATAGCCAGACAAATTATTGTTATGATCAGCGCGGGTAATGAAGGCTGCCTCGTATTCTTTCAATAAAAAGCTCGCCAGATGATCGCATTCCATACCGGTTGTTAACGGCTTTTCCAGTGACGCGATCAAATCACTTGAATAGCGCAGCAGATCCCGTACGCGCAGCTGATAAACTTTACGGATGCTAATGTCCTGAAACCAAACCAGAATTTTTTGCGAGTGATCCCCATAGCGAATACCGGTTGTCTTGGCTTTGATTTCATACCATTTGCCTGTGCGCTCGGAAAACGCTTCGACCCGGTTATGGGCTGCACTGGATGGTTCTTGAGAAAAAGCGACCGCAAGCATCTCACCAAAGGCCGCTTCACTGATCAATTGCTTGATATTCAGGATAGACTGGCTTTCAAACAGTTCAAGGGTCTTGCCAATGGAAAGAATAATGGTGCCCTGCGTGTCCATAATGAAGGCTGGATCTTCGGTCTGAGCCGGCAATTCCACCAAAGCCTTTTGGTGTCGTTGGCGAAATTTTACGCTGGAACGTGCCAGCACCTGAACAAAGAGCGGGACGATATAGGGGACCGATGAAAAATTAGCGGTTAAGTAACATATGATGGATCCCACGACAAAGGCATTCAAATAGATTTGCGGATTGACTATCTCCTTGATCAAAAAGTCAATATAGGTTTTGTATTCAAATGCCATGTGGAATCCTGCGATGGTTGGCGGTGGCGATCAAGCGGCAAGCGTCCAGCATCCTCCGGGGATTCCATCGCCACTCAAGGGTGTGGCATAGCGGTAACACCAGGCCAGCCTGTGCTGCGTATCTGCTGTTTGCACAGACAGTAATACGCGATTCTCCAAGGTCAAACAATCGGCCCGGAGCGCGGGCACTCTGGCGCTGCATGATGCCGTCCAAAGACTGGCCCAAGGCATAAGGAGATTGCAAGAGTCCATAGGCGAACAGGTGACGCACCCGGGGCTGTGGTTGTTCACCGACCGCCGCTTGTGCATGCGCACTGGTTGGCAGGGCGTGCTGGAGCAGTCCATCCGCAACTAGGGCGACATATTCGGAGGAGGGCGCGACAAACTCAGCCTGCTGTCGCTCGGGTACCACGACATAGGTCAGTGCATGATGCCGTTCGCCATCCTCCGTCAGCACGGTCGCCGGCTGGCGCGCGTAGCGGTGCGGAGCACCTTCCTTAGGCAAAGTAGTCATCATGTGTTTTCATGGTTTGAGTCGATGTTGGCAGGGCGTTTGTTTCAGTCTGTTGTAATCAATTTCCGTGATCGAACTTGCGAATATCGTGCCCTGCATGTTAAACCAGTTTACGTTCGTTGAATCTCCGTTGAACATCGTGCCATTGCGTAAGGATCTCGCCCCATGACCAGCGGTCTCCCCACCGCCATTGCTGAACTGCGTCTTCTTGTCGGTTTTCTCGGTCGGAGTCGCCCAATGAATCTCCGGTTTGAACAAATCAAGGCTCGACCACCTGTTTTACCCCGTCCTTCCGGTTTGCAACGTCCAGCCTGGAAGATTTTGGTGCTGGTACTTGGATTCTGCTCGCTTACTGGCGTTGCCTGGGCGGAGGCGCCGGACAGCGTGTCGCCCAGTCAGGAGCCCCTGGTTAGTCAGTCACTGAACCCACTTTTTGTGCCGCAAAGCGACAGCCCCCGGCAACTGCTGAAGCAATTTCAGGCTTTCAGCACCCACATTGATGACATCTTGGCGCGAACCGACCGTGCGGACGGCATCGACGCCGCTGCGGAACAGCGTCTGTTGATTCTGCTCGGGCAGATGGCGCATTTGATCGACACCTCGGTGCTGCCGGAAAGCGACCGACGGGTGCGCACCAATGCCGTGCTCTGTGAGCTGAGCGACGTGCTGGATCGGATCAAGCTGCCACCCAGGGCAGAGATTCCGGACGCGGCCCAGGTCGCGAGCGAACATCTCGCCTTTTGGCGCATCCCCAAGACGGAGATCGCTCTGCAGCGGATTGCCAAGGGTCCCAACGCGGGTGATTGGATCATTTATGGCGACACAGTCAACGCGGCGCATCAGCTCTACCGTGCCGCCCTGACACTGGATCCGCCGCCGCCCGGTCAGTCCACACGGCTCGATCGCTATCTGGCCTATTCCGGTCCCTTCCTGACCAGCCATGTCAGCGAGGCGATGCCCGCATCGCTGAACCTCACTCTCTACGGCCAGCCGTTGTGGAAGTATCTCGGCTCGCTGGTCATCCTGCTGTTGCTCCTGGCTGCCGCGCTGCTGGTACGGCGGCTGACTCGCTACCGGACCGATGGCGAGCAGGATCCGAACAGTATCGGGCTGAATCTGCGCCGGTTGATTCTTCCCGTGTTTTTGGTCGCGGTGATTCCGCTCGCCCTACACCTCATCACCAAGGATCTGTATCTGCGGATGCTGCCGCTCGACGTGCTGGATGATGTTTTGCAGGTGCTGTTTTTCGCCGTCGCCTCCTGGGCGCTGATCAATGCGGCGAATCTGGTCGCGGCCATGCTCATCCACCGTCCCTCGGTCAATCCCTTGGGACTTGATGCCAGTTTGCTGCGCTTGAGTTGCCGCTTGGCGGCCTATGTTCTGGCCATTTGGATCTGGCTTGAGGGGTTGCAGTCTCTGGGGCTGTCGCTGGTGCCTCTGCTGGCTGGCGTGGGTGTGAGTGGACTGGCGTTCGCGCTCGCGGCCAAGCCGACCCTGGGTAACCTGCTTGGCGGGCTGATTCTGTTCGCCGATCGCCCCTTCCGCGTCGGCCACCATGTCATGATTGGCCAGCACAAGGGTAATGTGGAAGAAGTCGGTCTGCGCTCCACCCGCCTGCGCACGCCGGATGGGCATGTGTTGAGCCTGCCCAATGACGATGTTTGCACCGCCACCATTGAGAATGTCACCGCACGGTTGAACATCAAGCGCGAGTTGAACATCCATCTGGCCTATGACACGCCGCCCGAGCAGATCCAGCGCGCGCTTGATCTCGTCAAACAGCTGCTCTCGGTCGAGGAGGATGGCGGCCAGGAAGATGAGGACCTCGGGCGGCCGTCCAATCGCCATATCAACACCCCGGACCTGCCGCCCCGGGTCTATTTCAATGATTTGAACGCCGACTCCTTGAACATTCTGGTGATGTATTGGTTCGCACCAGCCGAGAATTGGGATTACATGGCGCACGCCAACTGGGTGAACATGCAGCTGATCGAACGCTTTCATTCAGCGGGCATCGCGTTCGCCTTGCCCACTCAGACCATCAATGTCAAACCCCGCGAGCTCGATCTGGCCAAGCCACAGGCGGCCTCCACTGGGCACCGGCCACTTACGTTGTCTAAGTGATTACGCGTATAGGAAAGGTCGCGAAAGACAGCTAGTCTCGGCGATCCGTCTTAACACATCTGCTCTGGGATACCGTAATGAAACATAAACGCACTGTCTTGGCTCCTTGGTGGGACCTGATATCACTGTCGGTCGTGGCCCTGACCGGGCTCCTCGCGACGGGCGTGCTCTTGGCCGACGATGCAGCCGCGACCCCGGATATGGGTCTGGACACCCCCCTGCCATCCTGGAACGAAGGGCCGGCCAAACAGGCGATCACCGCGTTCGTGGAGCAGGTGACCACACCGGGTTCGGCTGATTTCGTGCTACCCGCCGACCGCATCGCCACCTTCGACAACGATGGCACCCTCTGGCCCTCGCATCCCATGTACACTCAGGTCGCCTTCGCGCTGGATCGGGTCAAGGCGCTCGCGCCCCAGCACCCGGGCTGGAAGACAACCGAGCCGTTCAAGTCGGTGCTCACCGGCGACATGTCCGGCGTGGCGGCGAGCGGGGAGAAGGGGCTCCTGGAGCTGGTCATGGCGACCCATACGGGCATGAGCACCGCAGAGTTCGAGAAGACCGTGACTGACTGGTTCAAGACTGCCAAGCATCCCAAGTTCAACCGGCTCTACACCGAGCTGGCCTACCAGCCGATGCTGGAGCTGCTCGACTACCTGCGCGAGTATGGCTTCACCACCTACATCGTCTCCGGAGGTGGGGTCGAGTTCATGCGACCCATGACCATGGCGGTCTACGGTATTCCCTCGCAGCAGGTGATTGGCTCCTCGGTCAAGACCCAATACCAGGTCGTCAATGGCAAGCCCGAACTGATGCGCAAACCGACGATCAACTTTATCGACGACAAACAGGGTAAACCTGTAGGTATCAACCAGTTTATTGGCAAGCGCCCAATTGCCGCCTTCGGTAATTCCGACGGCGACCGCGAGATGCTGGAATGGACCGGCGCCGGCTCGGGAGCGCGACTGATGATGCTGGTTTTCCACGACGATGCGCAGCGCGAATACGCCTATGGCCCGGCTGAGGGGCTGCCCGACACCAAGTTCGGCACCTTCAGCCAGGCGCTCATGGACGAGGCCAAGGACAAGGGTTGGTTCATCATCCGCATGAAGGATGATTGGAAGCGTATCTTCGCGCAGAGCCAATGAGGCCGAGTGGCCTGATGCGTCAGCCAGCTCAGCGCGGTCGTCAACCGTTAGTCTGGCCATACCACTCATGCGTGGTCGCTCGCTTTGGAGCTTGGTCTGAGGGGCGTTAGGCGGGGCGTTATTTGGCTGGCGACTTGGTTCGCGCTGGTGGCGATGCCGCTGTCGCTGTCCGCGCGCCCGGCGGATAGCCTGCCCGAGCCCCGGCGTGTTGTCATCCTCAACGCGACTGATCCCTACCTGCCTGCGTTCGTGACCTTCGATGGCGCGTTGCGCGCGACCATCAAGGCGCGCAGCCGGGAGCCGGTCGATTTCTTTTCCGAAACCCTGGACATGCACCGCTTCCCGCGCGAGCTGCTGGATGACGACGTGGTGGCCTTGCTTGAGAAGAAATATCGCCGCCTGAAGGTGGACGTGGTGCTGGCCGTCACCCCGATCGCGCTCGACTTCGCCCAGCGCCACCACCAGGACATCTGGCCCGGAGCCACCCTGGTGTTCGAAGGCATCTCGGTCAGGAGCCTGACGCGCCTGGCGCCCGAGTCCGGGGTGCAGGGCATTCCTTATGGCTTGGCGTTCGCGCGCACGCTCGATCTTGCCTTGCGCCTAAAACCGGACACGCGTCTGATTGCTGTGGTCAGTGGCTCCGGCCCCTGCTGTGATTATCTCGACGATATCAAAGACGCTTTGCAACGGCGAGCGCAACACCTGGAGGCGCGCTATTTGGTTGGCCTCAGCCTCGAAGACACACTGGCAGGAGTGGCCGGGCTGCCGGAAAACGCGGTGGTGCTCTTCACTGCCATCTTCCGCGATCCGACTGGCCGCCCGCTGATGCCGCGTCAGGTGCTCGAGCAGCTCGCCGAACAATCATCAGCGCCCATCTTTGGCGTGTATGGAAGCCAAATGGGCCATGGGCTCACTGCGGGCTGGATTGTCCCCTTCGATGTTCAGGGTCGCGCGATCGGTGTGTTGGTCGCCCGGCTGTTAAATGGAGCGGACCCGGCCACCATCGGCATTCAGCCGCCCTTGGCGTCGCTGTGCATGGCCGATTGGCGCTGGCTGCGTCGCTGGGGCATCGACCCCAAACGGTTGCCCGAGGGGTGCGAACTGCGTTTTCGCGACCGGAGCTTTTGGGAGCAGTATTATCGCCAGCTGCTGCTGGTGCTGGCCGTGGTGTTTGCGCAGGCAGCCCTGATTCTGTTTTTGCTGATGCAGCGGCGACGGTTGCATAAGGCCCAACAGGCGTTGTCCGCAGAGTGTGAGCGACGCGCGGAGAGCGAGGACTTTGCAGCGCGCTTGCGCACCCGGCTGGAGCGGTTTACGAAGGAACGCAGTCTGGGCGTGATGGCCGCCACCATCGCCCACGAAATCAACCAGCCACTGATTGCCATCCAGAATTACGCCCAGGCCGCCAAGCGGCGCTTGCAGAGCGACGCGCCCGACAAGACCAAGCTTGTCGAGTTGTTTACCAAGATCGATGGGCAATCGCAACGCGCCGGTGCTATCACGCAGCGGGTGCGATCCCTGGTCAACGATGATGGCCCGCGCTTGCAGCCGGTCGCCGTCGAGCCGCTGATCGACGCGGTGATGAATTTGCTAGAACCGGAACGGCGGCGGCTCGGTTGCGCCATTCGCAGTGAGCACCAAGCGCGGGACGTCAAGGTGATGGCCGATTCACTTCAGGTGCAGCTAGTGCTGGTCAATCTGTTGCAAAATGCCATGCAAAGCCTTGCGGCCGGCGCCTATGATAATCGGTCGATTCTGATCGAGGTACGACCCGTCGGGGACTTCATCCAGGTCAGTGTCATCGACTGGGGTGGCGGCGTACCGCCAGAACGCGCCGAGGAGATCTTCGAGCAGTTTTCCTCTGGTCGCACCGGCGGCATGGGGTTGGGGCTGGCCGTCGCGCGCGCGATCGTCGAGGCCCATGGCGGCCAACTTTGGTTTGCGCCGAATCCGGCTGGTGGAGCCATCTTTCGTTTTACGCTCAGAGTCTTCCGACCATGATGTCTCACCCGGAGGAAACCGTGCAGGAACAGTGGGTCTTTGTCGTCGATGACGATGCCGATGTGCGCGATTCCATCGCCGAGTTGTTGGACTCAGTCGGTCTGCGCGTCGAGTGTCATGCCTCCGCGCAGGCCTTTCTCGATGCCTACGATGCCGAGCGCTCGGGCTGCCTGGTGCTGGACGTACGCATGGCCGGGATGAGCGGGCTGGAACTGCAGCAACGCCTCATCGCCATGGGCGCCGAGCGGCCGGTGATTTTGCTCACCGGCCATGGCGATGTGCCCATGGCGGTGGAGGCCATGAAGGCCGGCGCGCTGGATTTCCTGCAAAAACCCTATCGCGATCAATCCTTGCTGGACGCGATCAATCGTGCTTTAAGCGCCGATGCCGTCGCCCGCCGCGCCGATGGAGATCGCAATCGCGTCGCCCAATGCACCGAGAGGCTTACCGAGCGCGAAAAAGCCATACTTGCGCGCGTGCGCCTTGGCAAGACCAGCAAGGCGATTGCCAAGGAGCTAGGCATCAGCCCCCGCACCGCCGAGGTCCACCGGCGCAATCTGCTGCGCAAGTTCAATGTTGGCTCGACGCGCGAGCTGCTGGGGCTCTATGGGACGGATGATGGGCGTGAATAGCGTCCCTATTCTTTTCGTGTTTTTACCGGTCATTTGTTCGGCTGGTCTCACCAAGCGACAGGAGTCGCGGGAATTTTGAATGAAAACTATGACCCTTTCCGTTTGTACAGTTGTTGCATTATTGAATCTGACCGCCTGTGGCGATCAGGTTGTCGTCGAAGGCGTTGAAGCCAGCGACGGAGCGCTGGTCGGGGACACCGTGCTCGATGCCCCGATGGACACTGCGGCCGGCTTGCCAGGTGCCGATGCTAATGCAACCGGCGACCCGTACGAGGAAGCCATTGAGGGTGAGAAAAACCTGGGGCCGAACGCGCCTGGGTATATCCCTTGATGGGTTCCTCACGACCGCCTTGCCACCTGGGACAGACTGAGATTTCAGGCGCGTTGTATCCAGGCTTTCGTACACTAAATATTGGAGCGATGACAGAATGAACCAACTTCAAGCCCTGCTTGCGCCCGTTCTGTCGCTGGCCAGCTTGACCGATCATCTGCAAGCCATCGTCACGGTGCTGTCGGTGGTCAACCCGGCGATTTGCGGTTTGCTGTTGGCCCAGGTGGAAGCCACCAAAACTCAGCCCAAACCGCTCGCCGACGCGACCCGGGCGGCGTTGGTCATTCTGGCGATCCTGGTGTTCGTGGCCTTGTTCGGAATGCGGCTACTGCAACTTTTTGGTGTTTCGCTCAATGCTTTCCTGGTGGCGGGCGGCGGTGTCCTGGCGTGGATGGGTTTTTCAATGCTCAGCGGCCAAAATGCGACGTCCTCGTCTGCCGAGCCCGCGACGGTTGCCGAGGCCTCGCTCGCGCCCGTGATCCTGTTCGCGGCCAGTCCGGGCACCATTACCGCCGTGATCTCGATCGCGGTCTCCCATACGCCCTCGGCCTTTCCCATCACGGCGCTGGTCGCGGTGAGCATCGCTACCCTGATTGCTTGGCTCGCCATGTGGCTGTTCGCGCGCTTTGGCGCTTCCAAGGGTAATGGCTTCGGGCGCGACATGGTGACCCGTCTGATGGGGCTAATCGTGCTGGCCATGGGCGTGCAGTTTGCGCTGACCGGCTTTACCTCATTCACGGCGGGCGGATAGATTCATTACTTTGTAGGTTTTTAGGAACAGTTGCCCTGCGATACAGTCTTTGCCGAGGAGGAATGGAAGGCGGTCTATCTGGTTACCCAACTACGGCGGCGGGTTCTCTCTGGATGCCTGCGTGCCTATTGAGGCCCACGTTGAGGCCCACGACCGCCAGGGCCTGGAACGTGCGCCCGGCCGCCCTTTGCCGCCGACCGACTGGAGGAGATCGATGCCCAGCGGCTGATCTACCACCTGCCCAAGCCCGGCCCCAACGGGCAAACCTAAATCATCCTCTCGCCGCTCGAACTGATCGGTCGCATCGCCGCTCTAGTTCCGCCGCCCAGGCAACATCGGCATCGTGACTACGGCAACCGACGGCGGAGGGGGCAACGGACGACCCGCCTGCCGCCAGCGATCAGACGTTCCCCGCCCCGGATCGCCTCCGCCAACAACCGCCTCAAACACCTCCTGACAGGCCAATTTCTTCTCCATCATCGCCCTCCGGTGGTCAGAAGGACTCAAACTGAGTCTTGACGGCACTCCAGATCAGGGGGTATTTCGCATAGGCGGTTGGATTTTCTATCCTTTTTCTTATTTATGCTCTTATATCTACAGAATTGGACTCTACTGATGAAGTTTCTTCTTCTATTTCTAAAAGGAGTTCAATTAAGCTTTTTGCAGCTTTTTGAGTATCAGGATTTGAAAAACTATCTTTATCTGTATTTGATGCTTTTTTATTTAATTCATCATATAAGTTAAATGGATCATTATCTTTGTTACTTGAATCTAGTGGTTTATTTCCAGTATTAAACTCTTGTTGAAACCCTATGATCATCAATGTTGCAACTTGGTACACATCTACCTGACCACTTTGATATAATTGATCCGCTAGTTGATAGGTCTCATGGGGTGCCGCCTTTCAATGATGTCAATCATGAGCCATGCTTAGCCCATCATCCAAATGCAGAAAGAGGGCTTGGCCATAACAGCGCAACTCATTAACATCGACGGTCATCAGGCGACTTTTCAAGTCA
>NZ_NRRS01000097.1 GCF_016583795.1 Rhabdochromatium marinum
ATACGGGGATCTTCAAGGCTGGCAAAATGCTCGATCATGCTGGCGGACACTCAAGGCTCCTCAAGGCGATTGGCTAACAGGGGGCCGCAACATCATGTCAGATCTAGCGTTAATACGCGCTCGCCCTGGCGGTGCTTAAGGGAGCGCGGCCATGCGGTTGGCCTCCTCGATATCGACAGAGACCAGACGCGATACGCCAGGCTCGTGCATGGTGACGCCGATGAGCTGATCGGCGATCTCCATGGTGACCTTGTTGTGGCTGATGAAAATAAACTGGGTGCGTGCCGACATCTCGCGCACCAGTTGGCAGAAGCGCCCGACATTGGCGTCATCCAGGGGCGCATCCACCTCATCAAGCAGACAGAAAGGTGCGGGGTTGAGCTCGAAGATTGCAAACACCAGGGCGACAGCCGTGAGAGCCTTTTCGCCGCCGGACAGCAGATGAATGCTGGCATTACGCTTGCCTGGGGGGCGCGCCATGATGGTGACGCCGGTTTCGAGCAGATCCTCGTCGGTCAGCTCCAGATAGGCATGACCACCGCCGAACATGCGCGGAAAGAGTGCTTGCAGCCCGGTGTTGATCTGATCGAAGGTTTCCTTGAAGCGGGTGCGGGTTTCGCGGTCGATTTTGCGGATGGCGCTCTCCAGGGTATCCAGCGAGGCTTGAATGTCCTGCTGCTGTTCATCAAGGTAACGCATGCGCTCGGATTGTTCCTGAAACTCATCAATGGCCGCCAGATTGATGTTGCCTAAGCGCTTAATTTTATTGCTGACCTCGTCCAGTTGCTGCTGCCAGTGGTCGGCGCTGGCGCTGGCATCGAGTCCTTCGAGCAGCGCAGATGCATCCTGACCGGCGGCCTTGAGCTGTTCCTCAATAGTGCGCCGGCGTACCAGATGTTCCTGCAATTGAATACGGCGTTCGGCCAGCGCCCCCTGAGCCTGAGTGATGCGCTGCTCCAGGCGTTGGCGCTGCTGTTCCTGTGCGCTGACTTCGCTGTTGAGCTGCTCCATGCGCTTGCGCGCCTCGCTCAGGGCATCTTCCACGTCCAGACGGCGCTCGAGTTGGGTTTCGAGCTGTTCACGGGCTTCGGTTTCCGGCTCAGAAGCCGCTTGCAATTCCTCGGTTAAGGCGGCGCGGCGTTCGCTGAGCTGGGCGAGTTGCTGGGTGGCGCGCTCCAGATTGGCTTGCAGGGCCTCGCGTGAGGCACGGCGGGTTTCGATGCTGAGTTGCAGGGTAGTGACCCGCTCGCGCGCCTGCTGCTCATCGGCGCGGGCGCTGTTCAGCGCCGTGCGACGCTGATCCCGCTCACGCCCGCACTGATCGCGTTCGGCGGCCACCTGCTCGCTGGCTTCCAGTGCCTCGTTCAGACGCTCGCGGGAGACTTCCATGTCCTCCAGCCGCGCCTCGCGCGTCTCGGCCAGCTCAGCCAGTTCGCTGTGCAGTGCTGTGTGGCGCTCGCGGACATGCTCCAGGCGGGCCTGGGACGCGCTGCTGTCTGCTTCCAGCGCCGCACGTTCGCGGTTGAGCTGGGTGAGTGTTTTGAGCGCGGCTTCGCGTTCGCCCTCCAGGGCCTGACGGTGGGCGGCACGCTCCTGTTGCTGCTCGGTCAGTTCGCTGATGACGTCCTCAAGGGTGTCAATCTGGGCTTGCAGGGCTTTGAGTTCTTCGGCGCGCACCAGGCTGCCGGTGAGGCCGGGCGTGCTGGAGGCGGTGCTGTGCAGCCAGTCGCGGGCGACCAGAGTGCCGTCGCGGGTGACGCAGCGCTCGCCGGGGGCCAGTTGCTCGCGGGTGGCCAGGGCACTGGGCAGATCGTCGGCGCAGCGCATGGCGCCGAGCAGTCCTTCCAGGGGCCAGTCGCTGCTGATGTGTGCCAGCAGATAGCCCTCTGTCGCTGTCGCTGTCGCTGGTGCGGGTGGCGAGGGCGCCAGGCGGTCGAACAGCATCAGTCCGCTGTCAGCGGCCTGCTCGGCATGGTGGGCGAAACGGTCGCTGCCAACCGCCGCCAGGGCGTGACCAAGCGCGGCCTCGACCGCGTGCTCCCAGCCGCTGTCAACCTCCAGCAGATCCAGCAGGCGCGGGGCCGCAGTGAGTCCCTGCTGCTCCAGCCACTGCGCGCGGCTGTCGTCGTCGCTGGCCAGGGCGCTTTCCTGCAAAGCTTCGAGCGATGACTGGCGCCCATGCGCGCTGTGTAATTCAGTGCGTGCGTGATCCAGGCGGCTGGCCAGGGTGCGGCGTTCCTCATCGCTGTGGCGCAGTTGTTCGTTGGCGGCCGTCTGGGTTTCGGTGGCCTGGTCGATGCTTTCCTCCAGGGCTTCGCGGCGCTCGGCGAGCTGTTCGAGCCGGGTTTCCAATGCCTGGTTGTTGAGGCGCTCCAGTTCCTGCTGCAAGCGTGCGGCGCGCTGGCTGTCCTGGCTGAGCTGCTGTTCCAGCTGATTGATGTGGCCGCGTTCGATCTGCGCCTGCTGGGACGGCTCGCTGACCCGGCTTTGCAGGCTGTCCCATTGCTGCTGGACCGCGTCGAGCGCCTGCTGCGCCAGCTCAAGTTGTTCGCTTAAGCCCTCCAGGTGCTCGCGCGCGGCTTCAAGCTGAGGTTGATCACGGCTGAGTTCGGCTTCCAGTGCAGCGAGTTGCTGTTGATCGCGCGCGCCGAGGCGCTCGGCATCGGCCAGTTCCTGTTCGACTCGGGTCAGCTCGCTTTGCTGGCGCCCGCGCCGCTCGCGCGCGAAGCTGATGCTCTGCTCCAGCCGGGCGATTTCTGAGCCCACGGCATAGTACTGACCCTGCACCTGATTGAAGTGCTCGGAGGCCTCAGCGTGCGCGGCGCGCAGGCGCTCGATGTTGGCCTCGCAGGCGCGCTGTTCGGCGCGCTGGGCTTCGAGGGCATTGTCCTCAGCCGCCAGGGTGCGTTCCTGGGTGGTGATGGTCTGGTCAAGATCACGCCAGTGCAGGGCGGCGAGCTGCCCGTGCAGACTGTCTTCCTGCGTCTTGAGCTGGCGGTATTTCTCGGCAGTGGCTGCCTGGCGTTCCAGATGTTGGAGTTGCTTGGCGACCTCATCGCGCACGTCCTCCAGGCGTTCGAGATTTTCGCGCGTGTGGCGCATGCGGTTTTCCGTCTCGCGCCGGCGTTCCTTGTATTTGGAGATGCCGGCGGCTTCCTCGATGAACAGCCGCAGTTCCTCGGGGCGCGCCTCAATGAAGCGCGAGATCATGCCCTGCTCAATGATGGAGTAGCTGCGTGGGCCCAGGCCAGTGCCCAGAAACAGATCCTGGATGTCGCGTCGCCGACAGCGCGAGCCGTTGAGAAAATAACTGGACTGACCGTCGCGCGACACCTGCCGCTTGACGGCGATTTGTCCGAAGCTGGCATAGGCGCCGCCAGCGCCGCCATCGCTGTTGTCGAAGATCAGCTCAATGGTGGCCATGCCCACCGGTTTGCGGCCGGTGGAGCCGTTGAAGATGACATCGGCCATGGATTCGCCGCGCAGCATTTTGGCGGAACTTTCGCCCATCACCCAGCGCACCGCATCAATGACATTGGACTTGCCGCAGCCGTTCGGCCCGACGATGCCAATCAGATTGCTGGGAAAGGGAACTGTGGTGGGATCGACGAAGGATTTGAAGCCGGCGATTTTGATTTTTTCAAGCCGCATGGGCGGGGAGATGTAACGCTTCCTGGGTGAGGTCTTAAGGTGATACGGTCAGGCGGTGCGGCCCGGGCGGGAGGATAACCGAAAAGGCTGCGGCGCTGGTTGCTACAATGTGCCCTGACGCCATTTCACAGGCAACCAGCCATTCACAGGCAACCAGCCATTCACAGGCAACCAGCCATTGACAGGAAACCGGGGTATGTCCACTGAACCGAGCAAGACACTCGAAACCTTTCCCAATCCGCAGCCGCAGCGGGATTATACAATCCGCATTCAGGTGCCGGAGTTCACCTGTCTGTGCCCCAAAACTGGGCAGCCGGACTTTGCCGAGCTGCTGATCGAATATGTGCCGGCAGCCTGCTGCGTGGAGCTCAAGGCGCTAAAGCTCTATATTTGGTCGTTCCGCAACGAAGGGCACTTTCATGAGGCGGTGACCAATCAGATGCTCACCGATCTGGTGGCAACCCTGGCGCCGCGCTTTATGCGCCTGAGTGCCGAGTTTAATGTGCGCGGCGGCATTTACACCACGGTGGTGGCCGAACATCGCGCCCCCGACTGGCAGCCAGCGGAGCCGGTACGCCTGCCGTGAGCCACAGCCGAGTGGCGGTGATTGGGCTGGATGTGGGCACCTCCGGGTGTCGGGCGCTGGCAGTTGCGGCGGATGGCGCGACGCTGGCCGAGGCCCAGGCCGAGCTGCCAGCCTCCAAAACGGCTGACGCTGGCGGCGTCGAGCAGCAGCCGCAGGACTGGTGGCGCGCGGTTCAGACCGTATTAAGTGATCTGGTGGTGCGTTGCACTGGGTGGCGGTTGACCGCCCTGTGCCTGGATGCCACCTCGGCCACCGTGCTGCTATGCGATACGCAGGGCCAACCACTGGGGCCGGCGCTGATGTACAACGACAGCCGGGCGCTTGAAGCGGCGGCTTTGATTGATCGATTCGCACCGCCGGAGTCACCAGCGCGGGGGGCGAGTTCCAGTCTGGCGAAACTGCTGCATTTACGCGCGCAGTTGCGCCCCAGGGAGACGACCCTGGCGCTGCATCAGGCCGACTGGCTGACCGGCTGTTTGACCGGCCGCTTTGGCAGCAGCGATTGGCACAATAGCCTCAAAGCCGGATTTGATCCTCAGACCCTGAGCTGGCCGAGCTGGCTCGATGCCTTGGATCTGGCCCCGCTGCACTTGCCCAGGGTGGTTGCGCCGGGCACTGACTTGGGCCCGATTGCGCCCGAGGTGGCGGCTGCAATCGGCTTGCCTGCGGATCTGCGCATTCTGGCCGGCACTACCGACAGCACAGCGGCGGTGCTGGCCACCGGCGCACTGACACCTGGTACGGCGGTGACCAGTTTGGGCAGCACCCTGGTGCTTAAAATCCTCTCTGACCGCCCGGTGGTGGCGCCTGAATATGGCGTTTACAGCCATCGCCTGGAGGCCGGCTGGCTGGTGGGCGGCGCCTCCAACAGCGGCGGGGCGGTGTTGAAACAGTTCTTCACGCCTCAGGCGTTGCAGTCCTTGAGCGCCGCCATTGATCCCAACCGCGATAGCGGTCTGGATTATTATCCCCTGTGCGGCAGCGGCGAGCGGTTTCCGGTTAATGATGCGACTCTGGCGCCGCGCATGCAGCCGCGCCCAGCATCCGATGTGCAATTTTTGCATGGCCTGCTTGAAGGCATTGCACGCATCGAGCGGGCCGGTTACGCACGCCTGCGCGCGCTGGGCGCGCCCGCCCCGCAGCGCATCCTCACTATTGGTGGCGGCGCTGGCAATGCCGTCTGGACCCGTCTGCGTGCCCGGCTGCTGGGGATTCCGGTTGAGCCGGCTCGTCAACAACAGGCCGCTTATGGCGCCGCACGGCTGGCGCTGGAACGATGAACATGACCGCATTTACTCTGGAATCCCGTCCGCCTCGCATTGCTGTGATTGGGCTGGGCTATGTGGGGCTGCCGCTTGCCGTGGAGCTGGCCCGGCACTTCCCCACCATTGGCTTTGATATCAAGGCCGAGCGCATCGCTGAGCTGATGCGCGGCGAGGACAGCTCGCGCGAGGTCAGCCCGGCGCAGCTCCAGGCGGTCGCGGCACTGCCCGAGCCGCTGCGCTTCAGCCAGGATCCTGAGCACCTGCGTGGCTGCAATCTGTTTATTGTCACCGTACCCACGCCCATCAACGCTTACCGGCAGCCAAATTTTCAGCCGTTGGAGTCCGCAAGCCGGCTGCTCGGCGGCATTCTTCAAACGGGCGATCTGGTGATTTATGAGTCAACGGTTTATCCGGGGGCGACCGAGGAAGTCTGTGTGCCCTTGCTGGAGCAGGGCTCAGGGCTGGTGTTCAATCAGGATTTTTTCGTCGGTTACAGCCCGGAGCGCATCAATCCGGGGGATCACGAACGCCGGTTGACCACGATTAAGAAAGTCACCTCAGGTTCCACGCCGCAGGTGGCCGCCTATGTGGATGCGCTCTATCGGCGCATTGTCACCGCCGGCACCCATCCGGCCAGCAGCATCCGTGTGGCGGAGGCGGCGAAGGTCATCGAAAACACCCAGCGCGATGTCAATATCGCCCTGATCAACGAGCTGGCGCTGATTTTCAATCGCCTGGGCATCGATACCGATGAGGTGCTGGCCGCCGCCGGGAGCAAATGGAATTTTCTGCCCTTTCGTCCCGGTCTGGTGGGCGGGCACTGCATCGGGGTCGATCCCTACTACCTGACCCACAAGGCGCAGGCGATTGGCTATCAGCCGGAGATTATTCTTGCCGGCCGACGGCTGAACGACAGCATGGGGGCCTTTGTCGCCGGTGAAGTCATCAAGGCGCTGTGCCGGCGCGCTTGCATTGGGCCGGCCACCCGGGTGCTGGTGCTGGGCCTGACCTTCAAGGAAAACTGCCCGGATTTGCGCAATACCCGGGTCATCGACATCCTAGCTGAACTGCGCGACCATGGCATCGCCTATGATGTGCATGACCCCTGGGCGAGCCATGCGGAGGCCGCTGCTGAGTATGAGCTGACGCTCGTCGATTGGCCCCGGGAGGCGGTCTATGATGCCGTGATTCTCGCGGTGGCCCATCGTGAGTTTGCTGCACTCGGTGTTGAGGCGGTGCGTGCCCTGCTCAAGCCCGATGGGGTGCTGTACGATGTGAAACATCTGTTTCCCCAAAGCCGTGTTGACGGGCGCCTCTAACGGCCAATTTCCAACCGCCAACGTCCAACTGTGAACTGAATAGTCACCAACCAACCATGAAAGTCCTGATCACTGGGGCTGCCGGTTTTATCGGCGCCGCCCTCGGCCTGCGGTTGCTGGAGCGCGGCGATGATGTCGTCGGCCTCGATAACCTGAATGACTACTATGATCCCTTACTGAAGCGTGCCCGGCTCGATCGCCTGCTCGACCATGCCGGTTTTAAGCATCTGCGCCTGGATCTTGAGGATCGCTCCGGCATGGCGCAGGCCTTTGTCACCCATCAGCCGCAGCGGGTGGTGAATCTGGCTGCTCAGGCCGGGGTGCGTTATTCCATCGACAATCCGCTCGCCTATGTGGACAGCAACCTGCTTGGCTTTGCCAATGTGCTCGAAGGCTGCCGCCATCATCAGGTGGAGCATCTGGTCTATGCCTCCAGCAGCTCGGTGTATGGCGCCAATACCCGCATGCCCTTTTCGGTGCATGACAATGTCGATCATCCTCTCAGCCTTTATGCCGCGAGCAAAAAAGCCAATGAGCTGATGGCGCACACTTACAGCCATCTGTATCAGCTGCCGACCACTGGCCTGCGGTTCTTTACCGTTTATGGCCCCTGGGGCCGGCCCGATATGGCGCTGTTTAAGTTCACCCGCGCGATTCTGGCCTCGGAGCCGATTGATGTCTTCAATCACGGCCAGCACCGGCGCGATTTCACCTACATTGATGACATTGTCGAAGGGGTGATACGGGTGCTCGATCGTCCACCTGCGCCGAATCCGCACTGGGATGGAGCCAACCCGGATGCCGCCAGCAGCCTGGCCCCGTATCGGCTGTATAACATCGGCAACAGCCAGCCGGTGGAGCTGATGCGCTATATCGAGGTGCTGGAACAGACACTGGGGCGCAGGGCGCACAAGAATTTTCTGCCCTTGCAACCCGGCGATGTGCCAGACACCCATGCCGATGTGGCGGATCTGGTGGCCAATACCGGCTATCGCCCCCAGACCACCGTGGAGGACGGGGTGGGGCGCTTTGTTGCTTGGTATCTTGACTACTATAGGGATTGAAGCAAACGGGTTGAAACGGCTGGCGCATCCATGTTTTCAGGACTAAACATGAGTCAAAACCATGGGCGCTTATTCTTCAAACCCATCCGCAACGCATCGCGTCTGGGTTATCTTGCCATCTATAGCTGTTTAATATAATACACAGACATTCAATGAATAGACCATCGCCTGAAGGCGATGGTATCAGGGAACGGCTAAAGCCGGCGATTTCGGCTAAAGCCGAGTCAGTCCCCGCTAAAGCAGGCTTAAGTCGAAGGAGGCTCCCCGTCCGGGGAAGCCTCCCCTTCAATGGAGAAGCTGGCATCGTGGTCATGGCACTGGTTGGAAATATACGCTTTGATAATCTCGTCCGTCACCTGCCCTCTACTACGGCAGAAATAGCCGCGCGCCCAGACATGACGTCCCCAATAGCGTTTTCGAATCTGGGAAAATTCTCGCAACAAAATGTAAGAACTTTTCCCTTTAAGCTGCTGAACAAGGCGATTGATCGTCACTTGTGGGGGAATGGACAGCATGACATGAACATGATCGGCTGAGATGTGACCTTGCAAAATGTCGACACGCTGGCGCTGGCATTCTTCTCGAACAACATCTCTTACACGATATCCTACTGCGCCTCGAAGCACTTTGTGGCGATACTTTGTAATCCAGACAACATGGATGTGAATCGAAAAAACCGTGTGCGATCCATGTCGATGTTCTTCCAAGATCCACCTCCCAAAAAAGAGATGCTAAAGCTTCCGCCTAAAGGCGGGGGTTTTACCCCTCCCCAGTGGAGACAATAAAATCACATGAACCCCAACGGGCAGCCAGGCCTGAATCTGCTCCAGGACGGTTTTTTGACCCTCGAAACCGATGTTCGCCGTCCCTTCTTCGGCTCGCCACACCAGCGGTAAGGCCCGGTCGCCGACCCGCAAGGCCAACATCAGCAAGGCCATCCGATCACCCAAATCGGTTTGATCCAAACTCAGTATAGCCACTAAATATGATATCCAGACATTATTATTCAGCAGCATATTGCGTCTCAGGTAGGTGAAAAAACGATATTATCCGATTTGCATTAGCCTTCAGATTTTCTAGAGCAGCATGTAAACGCTGGCCTTGATCATGCCTTGGTCCATTGTTGCTAAGCCGCCACAGGCATCAGGTAGGGGCGCTTTGCCGGTCGAGGTCGTCGTCGAGCCGGCCAAGCCGGCCAAGGCATGCGTTCAAGCACTTGCTCAAACAAAGGCGGATGAGGTTGTCCAAAGAAGCGTTCCGCCGGGGTGGAGCCATCAGATTGGTCGGTGGCGAAATTATGCAGCGCCGTGAGCACCTGTTGCTGTCGTGCACTGATGCGGTGATGACCCTGTTGATAGAAGGCAAGCTGTGCGTTGCGTCCCTCGACACAGGAGCTGGTGCGTTGAAACAAATCGGCACAGTCGCCAGCGACCTGTTCAAGATGCGTTCGGGTGTCGAGGTCAAGCGTTTGAATGGGATGAGTGGGCTGTTGCAACGGGGCGAGGCGCTGGGCACTGAGGGCGCGCAAGCGCTGGCGTGCTTCAGCCCGAGGGGCGCGTTCGGCGACACGTTCGATATAAATCGCCGGGATCAAGTGCTCCAGCATCGCCTGCTCAATGGCCGGTGCCAGGTTCAGGGCTTGAACCCGGGTATTGACCATCATGAAGAAAAACGCCAATGAGGCCACGAGCTTGTGGGTCAAACGCTGGGCTTTGGTGACATGGGCGCACAGACGCTCACTGAGATTCGCCTCTTGTGCCAGGGACTCCAAGCGTTGAAATAGCCCATCGAGCGCTTCACGCAGGTGCTGGGGGCTTTGCGCTTGTGCGTGCTGGAGATCATAAGGATGAACCACCTCGCTAAAGGCGTTGAGAATCGCTTTGGCTTGCGTGCGATGGGCTTGCGCCTGTTGGCGCCAGCGGGTGGCTTCAACGGCCTGACGGAGCGCGTGTTGGATGCGCGCGGCAAAGTTGGGCGGACGCCCCGGGCCATGCGGCTGACTGCGATAAACCCGTTCAGCCGCGTCTTGCGCCTCCAGATGCGCTTCGGCCTGAGCCTGTTCAGCGGCGGCCTGACGTTCGGCGCGCGCCAACGCCAGACTGGTGGCTTGGCTGATCTCATGTTGCAGATGAAACAGATCCGTGGCGTGATGAGCCCCCAGATCGTGCTGGACATGGGCCAACAGCCCCTTAGCCTCGTCGCTGTCGCGCTGAGCAAAGCTCGGCGTATCTTGCAGGGTGAAAGTCCCTGTCGGGTAAGGGCTAGCCCCCCACCCGTATCGAGTGTTGATCTCATTGAGGAGCGAGCAATCGCGAACAAGAGCATGAGGTAAGCGTACACAGAGAATACTGTAAGCCGTAGGGGAGATCGCGCTCCCTGAAGTGCTGGTACAGCTTCGACACAGCTCAGATCCGGATGCCGAGGGTTTTAACGTTCACCGAAGGCAACACAGAAGCACCCGCTAAGAACGAGGGCCAGGGTGTGGAGATCCGGCGGAGTCCTCAGGCCGTGGCATGCAGTAAGAGATACGTCGTAGAACTCAGGAAGCCCCAAAGGCTCCCGTGCAGAGTGACGAGACGACACCTACAGTGTTAGGGCACAGGTGGGGTGAAGAGCCCTGAAACGGCGTGGGCGCGGGGGGAGTTTCGGAACAGGAGCGCACGGGCAGGCAACGAGCCGGATGCCGATGGGGTGTCTTATCAAGCATAGTACTCAGAGACGGGGAAAGCCCGTTACGGGGGAAGGACTTGACGGAAACACGCAGCCTGCAAAGGACACTTGTGCCGGACACAGTCGGGCCGGAACAGCACGAGCCAACCTCCCTGCAGGGACTAGCCAAGCGGGCGAGTGCCTGCAAAGACCATCGTTTTCAGGACCTGTATCGGTTGCTGGACGCCAACCTGTTGCTTGACTGCTGGGAGGACTTGAACAAACAGTCCGCCTCTGGCGTCGATCGAGTGACGGCGGCTGACTATGAGCGGGATCTCATTGGAAACATCCAGCGCCTCGCCGAGCGCCTGAAGGCGAAGCAATACCGGGCCAAACTGGTCCGGCGCGTCTACATCCCGAAGGACACCGGCGGCCAGCGGCCGCTGGGCATTCCTGCATTGGAAGACAAACTGGTGCAAATGGCGTGCGCCAAGATTCTGGGGGCCATCTACGAGCAGGATTTCCTGCCCGTCAGTTACGGCTACCGACCGATGCGGGGGGCCAAGGACGCCGTTCTCGATCTTGGGTTCAACCTCCAGTACGGCAAGTTCGGATACATCGTCGAGGCCGACATCAAAGGCTTCTTCGATCACATGGAGCACGACACACGGCTGGAGTTTCTGGCCCTGCGGATCGACGACCGGGCCTTTCTCAACCTCATTCGCAAATGGCTGAAAGCCGGGATATTGGACACCGACGGCCAGATCCTGCACCCGGAAACCGGCTCGCCGCAAGGCGGGATCATCTCGCCCATCCTCTCGAATGTGTACCTACACCACGTCTTGGACCAATGGTTCGAGTCCATGGTGAAACCACGGTGCCGAGGACAGGCGATGCTGATTCGGTATGCTGACGATTGGGTCTGCGCCTTCCAATTCCGCAAGGATGCCCTGCGGTTCTTCCGCGTCATGCCGAAACGGCTCCAGAAGTACGGACTCGAAACGGCCCCTGACAAGACCCGCATCCTGCGTTTCAGCCGCTTTCACCCCGGCCTGCGACGCCGCTTTGCCTTCCTCGGTTTCGAGCTGTACTGGCAACGCGATCGCCGTGGCGAGCTGCGGGTGATGAAACGGACCGCACGCAAGAAACTGCAAGGAGCGAAACGGCGAATGAAAGCCTGGATCAAGGCCAACCGCCACCTTCCGGGGCGGAGCTTCATCAAGGCCTTGAACCGCAAACTGGTCGGGCACTACAACTATTACGGCGTGCGCAGCAACGAACGCTCCCTGGGCAGCTTCTTTGATTTCACGGTGAAATGTGCCTACAAATGGCTCAACCGTCGAGGCGGGAAACGGCGCAGTTTCAATTGGAGCCAGTTCAAAGTCGCGCTGGAGAAGTTGAACATCGCCTGGCCGAAGGTGACCGAGAAAAGAGGGAAACATACGGTCTTTGCATAGCGGAGGCTACGGCACTTCGCGCGTCGCGAAAGCGAGTGTAACCGAGGAACCGGATGCGGGAAAACTGCACGTCCGGGACTGTGGCGGGGGAACCGGGCAACCGGTTTCCCTACGCCGGAGTAGCTTGAACGACCGTCACGTTCAACCCCGCCAGTCCTTGCTCCAGCGCCTGCGTCCAGGTCTGGGCACTGCGATCCGCGCTGGCCTGCTCAACCACAATGAACCCCGAGATCGGGTCAATGGCCACCAGACGCAACCCATCTTTCCAAGTCTCGTCTTCGCTCAGACTCAGCGTGCGATGGGGCATCTTTTCAGCCAAGTGCTCGCGTTGTTCACCCGCACAAGCCAACAGCTGCTCCTCAAAGGCTACATGAACCGCCTGTTGCGCGCCATACGACGAAGCGATGAACAGCAATTCCCGCCGAAAAAATTTTCGGCGTAACAACAGCAGGTTGGCCCAGGCTCAAAAAAAGTTTTTCGTAAACTTTTGGCGCTGACTCGGTAGACTGGCCGGCATCGTTCAATGTCAGATTGC
>NZ_NRRS01000098.1 GCF_016583795.1 Rhabdochromatium marinum
CGATGAACGCTCGCCACTGGGCCTCGGTGTAAAGACGACGATTGCTGTCGGTACGCGCCACGGGAATGAGACGCCCCTCGCGCTCCCAACGCTGCAATGTCTTGACCGAAACACCCAGCCTCTTCGCCGCCTTGCCTGTACTCATGGTGCTTTCCATGAGACAATAATACACTATCGCGCATTTTTTATAAGACTAGAGTCTAGCTCCTCACCGCCGAGTCGCGCAAGCACGTCCCCGGAGTGGCGCACCCCTGCCTGCAAGGCGGCAGCGACTTTGACCAGGCAAGCATCCCCGGCGGGATGGCCGTAGCGATCATTGAACTTCTTGAAATGATCGATATCGATCATGATCACAGCGAAGGAGTGATGATGGCGTTTCGCGCGCGCGCCTTCAATGGCCAGCTGGGTATCGAAATAGCGCCGGTTATGGAGCCCGGTCAGCGGATCGGTGTTCGACAGCAACTCAAGCTTGCCATTCGCTTCCTCAAGCTCTTGCGAATAACGACGGAGTGCGGCGTTTTGCTCGGCGAGCAGTTCACGACTGGCGAACAAGTCGGCTGCCAAGCGTTCCTGCACCATGAGAATCAGCCCCGAGGAAAGCATGAGCAATGCCAGAATGACGCCAAGGAAGGACAGCTGTTGCACCTGCGTCTCCGAGAAGATTGACGGGGTCTCGATATAACCACTGCCGATGGCAAGCACCCGAGCGAGCAACACGAATAAAATGATGACGAAACCGCTCATAACGATGAACTGACCACGTCCGCGCGTGCCACCCTGATTCCGCGCAATCAGCCACAAGCCATAAGCGTCTTGAATACAAGAGACCAGGCCACCCAAAGCAATTCGCACATTAATGTTATCGAGGTAAACGATATAGCAGAGCGCGGTCACGACAGGAAAGGCCCACAACCAGACGACGGGCAAACGCAGCCGGTAGAAATGCGCCAAACCCAGCAGGAACATGTTGAAGAGGAGCGAGATCAGAACATTGGCAACGATGATCGATAGGATGTCGCTGATTCTGCCGCGCAAGAGGAAGAGCGAGTAGACCACTCCGTGCATAATCAGTGCCGAAGCCCAGATCATCAGCACCTTGTCTTGCCGAAACCCCACCAAGGCTAGCGCACCGCCGAGCACAAAGCTCGTCATGGCGATCACCAGAAACAGAGTGGGGATGTCGAAGCTCAAGTACAGGTACCGCGACGGCTACCGTCACCGAGCGACCGACGAAGCCGGGGCATCCGCTTTAGGAACGGCCACTCTGAAACAGCGGCCTTGAAATGGCGGCTGGCGGTCATGTCGAGTTTTGCAGATCGATTCTTCATCGGGAAATGCACCGATTGATCACGATTCAAACCGCCTAAACCGCATCTCGTTTGAGATGTACAATCTTGACAGCGCCTGGTTCGAAAAAACTACGATTTTCTCTTGAGAGGCGGTTTAAAACCTTAACCTTCCTGCGCCAGCTCCTTGGGCACCTCTTCGCGTACCAGGGCATAGCCTCCACCGCGGGCTTTATCGAGTAGTTGGCCAACCTCTTCGGTGTCCATTTCAAGAGCTTTGAGCGTTTCAGCCGCCAGACGCAAGCTGGCTTCGACGGCTTCCGGGAAGGCTTGGGTGACGCCGGCACGCAACAGGGCGTCGCAGGTGATGAGATCGCGCGCACGGGCGACGATTTTCACTTCCGGCGCATAGACACGAATTGTCTTGGTGGCATTAATCGCTGAGCGCTGATTGTCGATCGTCAGCACCACCAACTCAACCTGGTTAATATCAATCGCATCCAACAAATGTGGATCACCCACATCGCCATAGTAGACCGGGCAGCCTTCACGACGCCAGCTGGCCACCAGATCCGGATCCGATTCAAACGCCACATAGGGAATATTGTGTGCTGACAGCACGGACCCGATGGTATGCCCCACCCGTCCAAAGCCACCGATGACGACGCGCGGCTTCATCGGACTCGCTGGACTCACATCCAAACACAGGGATGGATCAATTTGTTCACAGGGATCCGGAGTTAATTTCGCCACCCATTCGCCAAATTTCATCAATAACGGTGTGAGCAGCATGCTCACCGAGATGACACCAACCGCTAGCCCGAAGGTAGCATCATCGATAATCTGCATCACCCGAGCGGCCCCGAAGAGCACAAAGCCGAACTCCCCGGCCTGACCGAGCAGAAAGGCCACGCGCAAGGCGGTGGCGCGGGTCGCCCCAAATAGCAGCGACAGCAGGAACAGCACCAAAATCTTGATGACCAACAACACCGCCATGTGGTAGGCAAAGCGGGTTGGCTGCTCCATGATGGCGCCAAGATCAACCGACATCCCCACCGCCACAAAAAACAGACTCATCAGCAGGCCCTTATGCGGCTCCACCAGCGCCTGAATCTGCAAGCTGTAACGCGACCCGGACAGCAACACGCCCATCAGAAAAGCGCCCAGTGCCATCGACAACCCGACGCGATTCATCGCGAAGGCGGCTAGAAACACCGAGGCCATGACCACCAAAAAGAAGGCGTCGCGATTACCCTGGCGCATCAGACGTTCGAGCACCCAGGGCACCAGATAGTGGCCGACTGCAATCACCGCCCCGACCATGAGCACCACAATGGCCAGTTGTTGCCACAGTGGGATCGCCCCCGGCAGCGGGCCGGTATCGGCCAGGATCGGAATCATCGCCAGCAGCGGCACCACAGCCAGATCCTGCATCAGCAGAATGGCAAAGGCGGTCTGACCATGGCGGCTGGCGATCTCACCACGCTCGTGCAACATCTGCACCACCAGCGCGGTGGACGACAGCGCCAGACTCAGGCCAAGCAGCAAAGCCGTGGACCAGGGCGACTCCAGCAGCCAAAAATACAGCGCCAGACAGCCACCGGTGATCAGAATTTGCAGTGACCCCAACCCAAACAGCGTGCGACGCAGTTCCCAGAGTCGCCCTGGGTGCATTTCCAAACCAATGACAAACATCAGCAGTAGCACACCAATTTCAGCGAAATGGCGCAGATGATCAACATCACTGGTAATTGAAGGGCCGGGCGTGTGCGGACCAAGCAGAATACCGGCCACCAGCAAACCAAGAATGGAACCCAGCCCAAAGTGGCGGAACAGTGCAACAGCCGTGGCGGCCACCAACAACAGAGGCGCAGCGGAAGAAACAAAGGACACCGGGTCCATCAGTGTTGAACCCGGCATCAGCGATCGCGTCGCCGCGTGCTGCGCCTTTGATGCCGTTGGATCAGTGTCAGCAGCGGCCCTGAAATCGCATAGGCAAGAAACAACAGGAAGAGCACAATGGGCGGATCCAGCACCACGAGTGCAAAGCCGAGCATAATGGCCACCATGACCACAAAGGAAACGCGCCCATGCACGTCCAGCTCCTTGAAGCTGTGATAGCGAAAATTGCTCACCATCAGCAAACCGGCGCCAGCGGTCATGGCCACCGCCAGCCAACTGAGATAACCGCCCGCCAGGGCATTATCGGTGCCAATCCAGACCCCACCGGCCAGAATGGCCGCCGCCGCCGGACTCGGCAACCCCTGAAAATAACGCCGGTCTGACACTCCGATCTGAGTATTGAAACGCGCCAGGCGCAAGGCCGCGCCAGCGGTAAACACAAAGGCCGCCAGCCAACCGAGCTTCCCCAGATCAATTAACGCCCAGTTGTACACCACCAACGCCGGTGCCACACCAAAGGCCACCATATCCGAAAGGCTGTCATACTCAGCACCAAAATCGCTCTGGGTATTGGTGAGCCGCGCAATGCGCCCATCGAACCCATCGAAGAGCATGGCCGCAAAAATGCCCAGGGATGCGGCTTCGAAACGCCCCTGATCGGCCACCAGGATGGCATAGAAGCCCGCAAACAGCGCCGCTGTGGTAAAAAGATTCGGTAGCAGATAGATACCACTGCGCCGTGGCGCCTTGCCGTCTGTATCATTCATGAGTTCGCCTTGAGACATGGAAGTAAAAATACGGACACTGCTCGCTGGCTGTGCTGGCGCGTGCTGGACCACGCCATTGCAGTATAGTGCCGCCGATACGCCGGTACAAAAGTCAAATCTTCACTTGGCGCGATAGGCCGGCTCGCGTTTTAATGGTGACTTATTGCAGAATGCTGTGCGAAACAGCGGACGCTTCCCGCCAGCTTCTTCAGTCTGATATTCGCAAGACCCTACTGCCTGGATTCGCTCTTGCCATGACCATTCAACGTTCCCGCCCGAGCCTGCCCAGCAACGACAAGCGCTGGAAACTCGTCAATGCCACCATGCGCCGCTCGGGCTATGCCGCGCATGCGCTGATTGAGGCACTGCACAGCGTACAGGATGCCTTCGGCTATTTGGATGAAGATGCGATGATCTTCGTCGCCGACTCGCTCGATCTGCCGCTGAGCAAGGTCTATGGCGTGGCGACCTTCTATCATCTGTTTATGCTCAAGCCGCAAGGGCGCCACAGTTGCGTGGTCTGCACCGGCACCGCCTGTTACATCCAGGGCGCCGGTAGCCTGGTCGAAGGACTGGAGCAACGCTTTGGCGTCAACCCCGGCGAGACCACCGCCGATGGCGCCCTGTCGGTGATGACTGCGCGTTGCGTTGGCGCCTGCGGCCTGGCTCCGGCAGTGGTGATCGACAATCAGGTCTTCGGCAAGCTCAACAACGACGCCTTGAACGCCAAACTGGAACAGGAGATCGCCCAATGAATGTAGACGATCTCGAAGAACTCGCCGACAAACATCGCCAGGAACAGGCCGGCATCACCACCGAGGTGCGCGTCTGCACAGCAGCGAGCTGCCAATCCTCCGGCGCCCTGCCTGTCTTTGAGGCGCTGAACGCCAACCGCGACGAACAGGAACATGCCAACTGCCGCATTAAATCCGTCGGCTGCATGGGGCTGTGTTCCGCCGGTCCGCTGGTGGCTGTGGCCAGCACCGACGCCCCGCTGGCCGAGGCACAGCTCTATCGCGATGTCAGCGCCGCTGATGCACCGGACATCCTGACCAGCGCAAAAACCGCCACGCCGCTGGAGCGCCTGCACTGTCCCAACGACATGCCCTTTTTCGCCCGCCAGCAGCGCATTGTGCTGGAAAACTCGGGCGTGATTGATCCCAACAGCTTTAAAGGCTATGTCGCCGTGGGCGGCTACCAAGCCATGGTGACCACCCTGACCGAAATGACCCCGGCCGAGGTCATCGCCGAGGTCACCACCAGCGGCTTGCGCGGGCGCGGCGGCGGCGGCTACCCCACCGGCCTCAAGTGGTCCACCGTGGCCAAGATGCCGGCGGGACAGAAATACGTCATCTGCAATGCCGACGAGGGTGATCCCGGCGCCTTCATGGATCGCGCCATCCTTGAATCCGACCCCCACCGGGTGCTGGAAGGTATGGCCATTGCCGCCTATGCGATCGGTGCCAATAAAGGCTTCATCTACATCCGCGCGGAATATCCGCTGGCCGTCGAACGGCTGAAAACCGCCATTCGCAAAGCCAAGCGCGCTGGCTTTCTCGGCCATCACATCTGCGAGACCGAATTTAACTTCGATATCGAAATCCGTCTCGGTGCCGGTGCTTTTGTGTGCGGCGAGGAAACCGCGCTCATGGCCTCGATTGAAGGCGGTCGTGGCCATCCGCGCCCCCGCCCGCCCTACCCGGCCGCCTCTGGTCTGTGGGGCCACCCGACCCTGATCAACAATGTCGAGACCTACGCCAATATCGCCCCCATCATCCGCAAAGGCGGCAACTGGTTTGCCGGTATCGGCACCGAAGGCTCCAAGGGCACCAAGGTCTTCGCGCTGGCCGGAGCGATTCGCAACACCGGCCTGATCGAAGTGCCCATGGGCACTTCACTGCGCGACATCATTGAGGCCATCGGCGGTGGCATCCCGGGCGACAAGGCCTTCAAGGCGGTACAGACCGGCGGTCCTTCCGGCGGCTGCATCCCTGAGGCCCATCTCGACATCCCGGTGGACTATGACAGTTTAAAGACCCTGGGCACCATCATGGGCTCTGGCGGTATGATCGTCATGGACGAGACCTCCAGCATGGTCGAGGTGGCGCGCTTTTTCATGGAGTTCTGCATGTCGGAGTCCTGCGGCAAGTGCATCCCCTGCCGCGCCGGCACCGCACAAATGCATGAACTGCTGGATCGCATCGCCAAGTCCACCGCGACCCACAAAGAGCTGGCGTTACTCGAAGAACTCTGTGAGGTCGTGCGGGCAACCAGCCTGTGCGGACTCGGACAAACAGCACCCAACCCGGTGCTCAGCACCCTGCGCTACTTCCGCGCTGAATACGAACAGCGGCTGCGTCACCAGGACGCCGCCTGAGCAATAACTCCAATTATCGACGGTGATTAACGAATGGCACTGATCCAATGCCCCGAATGCGAAGGCAAGGTCTCCGACCAAGCCCCGGTTTGCCCTCATTGCGGCTTTCCGCTCACCAGCAGCCAAGGCAGCCCAGCAGCGGCAACAACCGCTGCCGCCAGCGCTGCGCAGCAACCCGAGGGCATCTCTCACGAAGCCCTGCCCGGTTATCCCGGCAAACCCTACCACTGGACCGACCGCATCCCGGTGGCCTTCATTCTGTTTTGGGGCGGCATGCTCATCGGCGTCATGGGCGGTGGCGGTGATGTCGCCGAAAGCCTCCAGGGCTCCGGCATTGATGCCAGCCAGCGCACCCCGATTGGTTGGCTGGCCTGGGCCATGGTGATTGGCGGAATTCTGTGGTTTGTCGGCAAGAATGTGTTCAGCTATCTGCACTACCGCAACTGGAAAATTGATCGCTTGCACCAGCAGATGATTGAGGAAGCCGAGCAAAACGAAGCCAAATCCTGATCACTGATTATTGACCACTGCTCAACTGAGGTCGCGGAGTCCCGTTCATGCCCCTGCCCAAGCCACAAAGCAATGTCCATGTCGTCACTTTGCAAATTGACGGCCAGGATCTGTCGGCGCGCGAGGATGAAACCATCATTGAGGTGTGCCGGGAACACGGGATCCCCATCCCCAGCCTGTGCTACCTTGATGGTCTGTCCATCCATGGGGGCTGTCGCCTGTGCCTGATCGAACTCGAAGAACAAAACCGCCTGCTGGCGGCCTGTTCGACCCGGGTTGCCGAGGGTATGCGTATCCTCACCAACACCGAGCGCCTGCAACGCTATCGCCGCACCATCGTTGAGTTACTGTTCGCCGAGCGCAACCACGTCTGCTCGGTGTGCGTCTCCAACGGTCATTGCGAGCTGCAAACGCTCGCCCAGGGCTGCGGGGTCAATCATGTGCATATTCCCTATCGCTATCAGCGCTATCAGGTGGACAGCTCCCACGAGATGTTCCGCATCGACCATAATCGCTGCGTTCTCTGCACCCGCTGTCTGCGCGTCTGCGACGAAATCGAAGGCGCCCATACCTGGGATCTCATGGGGCGCGGCAGCGACTGCCAGGTGATCACCGACCTGGCCCGCCCCTGGGGCGACAGCAGCACCTGCACCAGCTGTGGCAAATGCGTGCAGGTCTGCCCCACCGGCGCTCTGGTCAAACAGGGCACCTCGGCGGGTGAAATGGTCAAAGACCAGAGTTTCCTGCCCATCCTGGCCCGCCGGAGGCACCATTAAATGAGCACGTCTGCGTCCAAGATCACAGTCGCCACCACTTGGCTCGACGGCTGCTCGGGTTGCCACATGTCGTTTTTGGACATGGACGAGCGCCTGATCGAACTGGCCAATCAGATCGACATCCTCTACAGCCCCCTGGTGGATACCAAGGAGTTGCCGGAGTCGGTCGATCTCGGCATCCTGGAGGGATCGGTCAGCAACGACGAGGATTTCGCCAAGGCCAAGGCCTTTCGCCAGCATTGCAAGCTATTAATCAGTTTGGGGGACTGCGCGGTCAACGGCAATGTGCCGGCGATGCGCAACGCCTTCAATCTCGATGATGTCATTGAACGCGCCTATCGCGACACCGTCGATATCAACCCGCAGATTCCGGTCGAAGGCGTCCCTCGGCTGCGCCGGGTGGTGCTGCCGCTGCACGAGGTGGTAGAAGTCGATCTGTTTATCCCCGGCTGTCCGCCGCCGGCCAACGCTATCCATTATGTTCTCACTGAGCTGATCGCCGGACGCACTCCGGACCCCAATCAGCTCACCCGTTTCGGCGCCTGAGCGCCGCTGTGCCGCCACCCCACCAGAGACGCCGATCATGAGCCGCACCATCACCATCGAGCCGGTCACCCGCATCGAAGGACACGCGCGGATTTCGCTGCAACTTGCCGATACCGGCGAGGTCGAAGATGCGCGCTTCCATCTCACGCAGTTCCGTGGCTTCGAGAAATTCTGCGAGGGCCGCCCGTACCGGGAAATGCCGGCGCTGACTGCGCGCACCTGCGGCATCTGCCCAGTCAGCCACCTGCTGGCCTCCAACAAGGCCTGCGACGATCTGCTCGCGGTCAGCATCCCGCCCACGGCGGAAAAACTGCGCCGGGTGATGAATCTCGCGCAACTGGTGCAATCCCACGCGCTGTCGTTCTTTCACCTGTCCTCGCCCGACCTGCTGCTGGGCTGGGATGCCGACCCTAAAAGCCGCAACATCTTCGGCGTCATGCAGCAGCAGCCGGAACTGGCGAAGGACGGCATCCGTCTGCGCCAGATCGGTCAGACCATCATCGAAATTCTCGGCGGCAAAAAAATCCACCCTACTTGGGTGGTGCCTGGCGGTGTCAGCGAGGCGCTGTCACAAGACAAGCGCGATGCCATGCAGGCCATGCTGCCGGAGGCACTGGAAATCGCCAAGCGTACCTATGCCACCTTCAAGGCCCTGTTGCCCAAATTCAAGGACGAGGCCAGTCACTTCGGCACCCTGCCAACGCTCTTTCTGAGCCTGGTGTCGGAAACCGGCCAGCTCGAACACTGCACGGGCGTGCTGCGGGTCAAAGACGCCAAGGGGCGCATCATCGAAGACAAGGTGCCGCCGCGCGACTACCGGCGCCTGATCGGCGAGGCCGTCGAGGACTTCAGCTACATGAAGTTCCCCTATTACAAGCCGATGGGCTACCCGCGCGGCATCTACCGCGTCGGCCCGCTAGCCCGGCTTAATAATGCCGACTCCTGCGGCACCCCCTATGCTGACGTGGCCCTGGCGGAATTCCGCACCCTGCAGGAAGAATCCGGCCCGGTGGCCTCCAGCTTCCACTACCACTACGCGCGCCTAGTCGAAATCATTTATGCCATCGAGCGCATGCAGCGAATTTTGAAGGAACCGGACATTCTCGACACCCGGGTACGCGCCCACGCGCGCGGCAACCGCCAGGAAGGTATTGGCGTCTCCGAAGCGCCGCGTGGCACCCTGATGCACCACTACAAGATCGACGAAAACGGCCTTATCACCTGGGTCGATCTCATCATCGCCACCGGCCACAATAACCTGGCCATGAACCGCAGCATCAAACAGGTCGCCGACGCCTATGTCGATGGCACCCAGCTCAACGAAGGCATGCTCAACCGTGTCGAAGCCGTCATTCGCTGCTACGACCCCTGCCTGTCCTGCGCCTCCCACGCCTACGGAAAAATGCCGCTGGTTATTGAGCTGCAAGACGCCCAAGGTGAGGTCATCGACCGTCTGGTGCGGGATTGAGGCCGGCACTTGTCATCGGCTACGGCAGCCCCATCCGTGGCGACGATGCCATCGGCCCCTTGGTCGCTGATCGACTGCAACAACAACAGCTGCCTGATGGGGTACGTGTCGAGGCGCGCCACATCCTAACCGCCGAGCTGGCTGCTGAGCTGGCCGAAGTTGCGCAGGTAATTTTTCTCGACGCTGCCGTGGATCTCCCCCCCGGTGAGTTGCGCATCCAACCGCTCGCCCCCGACACCAGCGCCCTCTCCACCATGGCACACTTCCACGATCCGCGTGAGTTGCTGGCCTGGTGCCAAGGACTCTATGGCCGGGTACCTGAAGCCTGGCTGATTACGGCTGGTGGTGCGGATTTTGATTATGGGCATTTTCATCTCAGTGAAGCGGCTGAACATGCGGCCACCCGGATGATTCAATCCGTGCTTGATATGCTGGCGCTGAAAAACTTAGGCTAAACAATGTCTGCGTCTCCCGAGAATGCCAACAGGTGCACCCGCACCAGAAGGCCACCCTCGGGTGCTCGGTCGAACGCCAGCTCGCCGCCGTAGCCGTCCAGCACATCGCGGACAATCGCGAGCCCCCCAGTCCGCTGCCTTCGCTGTTGCGCATCCTCTGCCGGCCTGAAAGTCGGTCCTGCGGCTGACTGCCCTGCTGATTCCGGTGCTGATCGAGACGCATGCCACGCTGGCCGAGCCGGTGGCGTTGCGTCTCGGGCACGCCGGGTCCGTCGTCGCGCACCTGGATGACGATCCAGTTCCCGTCCCGCGCGACCTGGAGCCAGACACTGGTACTGGCCCAGGCGGCCGCATTTTCCAGCAGGTTGCCGAGCAGTTCGAACAGATCGTCGGGCATGATGGCCGCTATGGCGTGCGTCGGTGCCGTGACTTGCCAGTTCACCTGCTCGCCATCGGGGGTGCGATTGAGGGTGCGCAACAGTCGCGCGATGGCATCGACCACATCGGCGCGTGCTTGATGGGGGATGGTGCCTGAGCGGACCCGGGCGCGCACCAACTCGCGCTCGACGCGGCGGCGCATGGCATCAGCAAGCTGTTCCAGATCGGCCGCCAGCTCGGGCTCGCCACGCGCGCGCAGGCGCTGGGCATCACCGGCCAGGGCGCTGAGCGGGGTTTTGAGGCCATGGGCCAGATCGGCGGTCCAAGCCCGGGCGCGCTCGAGTGCCTGGGCGCGGGCATCAAGCAGCGCATTGAGCTCGGCCACCAGGGGGCTGACTTCTTCGGGGTAGCGATCCGGCAGGTGCCGCGCCCGCCCGGAACGGATGGCCTCGACCCCGCGCCTGACCGACTCAAGCGGGGCCAAACCGATGTGGATCTGCGCCAGGGTCGCGGCCAGCAGGACCAGCATCATCAAGGCCACATAGAGCCACATGTCGCTCGCAAAGGCCCGCCGCGCGGCCGTCAGCTCGGCACGGTTGCGAGCCACCAGCAGCCGCAGCACAGTCGGCCCATCGCCGGTGTCGAGCTGAATCCGGCGCTCGCGCACCAGCAGTTCCTGCTCATCCGGGCCAGGCAGCTGGTGCGCATGCACGCGTCCGGACTCCAGCACATCCTCCGGCAGGGCAATCAGCTGATCCCACAACGAACGCGAGCGCAGCACACCCGGCTGCCCTGGTGCATCGATCTGCCAATAGCGACCACTCATGGGCTGGGCAAAGTCCGGATCCAGCGGTTCATGCTCCAAGCCAATCGCGCCATCGGCATCCAGCCTCAGCCCGGCGGCGAGCTGATTGAGCTGACCGATCATCTCCTCACCGATGCGTCGCTCGACATGACGCTCGAACAGCGTCAACAAACGTCCAGCGTGGATGATCAAGTAGCTCAACAGGCGATATTCCTGCGGTGACAGTCGCACCGGTACGCCATGCTCGCTGAGGCTCATGCGACGGGTATCCAAGCGAACCGCGCCGATGGTGATCACCGGCGCAGCCTGGCCGGCGGCACGGCGGATGAGTGCGCGCAGGCGGGCGATGAGTTCCTCCATGCGAAACGGCTTGGGCAGGTAATCATCAGCACCGGCGTCGATGCCCTCGACCCGCTCGCTCCAGTCGCCGCGCGAGGTCAGCACCAGCACAGGTAGCTGCTGGCCGGCGGCGCGCTGGCATGTTGCGCTGACTCCGCTGCGCCCAAGCCGGAGCCGAGGCTCAGCGCCAGGCCAAGGACAAGGACAAGGACAAGGGTGAGTCGCCGGTGTGCGTGATTTCGCATCTTCATCAGTCTTGCGCGAGAAACCCCGCCCTTCAGGGCGGGGAGGTAGAGCGCACCGCGCGTAGCGCGGTTAACCCACCGGTCTCGCGACCTCCGTTTGGGTGAATGTATAGCCATAGCCGTCGGCGCGTTGCACCACTCGGCAATGGCGGTGTGAAAGGCCTTGCACCAAACCGGCTGCGGTTTGGATGTTGAAATTCCCCGAGGCACGCACGGCCACGCGCCCGAGATGGGTTCCGGCTTTCTTGCCCTTTGGTACCTCAGCGATGACCCGATCTCCGGTCTGGAATCCTTTAACGCGCTTCTCACGCATCAAATAACCGCGTGGAAAGCCGAAGCGATTCAAACGGGTACGCTGGTAACAGCCGCGCCCGGTGGCCTTGATGGCAAGCGTCGGGATGTTCCAGCCATGGAGCGCGGTGAGTTGACCGACACAGGCGGCATCAAGCGCATGGGTCTTGGGAATACCGAGGC
>NZ_NRRS01000099.1 GCF_016583795.1 Rhabdochromatium marinum
CTCGGCCAAAAAGTCACTGCCGCTGAGTTGGCTGCCGTCAACATCAAGCGACACGACTTCCATGGCGACTGGAATTACACTATTTCACCAGCACAAAATGGAACACTTATTTTGTGACAATCCCTTAGGTGGCATCAAGTCGGACGACTATGCCACAACACCCCCACCAACCGGGCTGTGTAGCTGGGCCCCTCGTAGCGCCGCCAGGCGCCAATGGCATGGGGGTGAGGGAGTGTCATGTGTGCAAGTTCGTCACGCCGCACGCGGCTTCTTCCAGGTATAAACTGCGGTCACGGCATAATTCCATACCACTCCAACCAAAATGCCGGCCAGCGCCGAGAGCATCCAAAAGGATTCGGCCTGGAACAGGTAGTTTGCTACTCCGACATTGGCGAAGGCGCCGATGCTGCATGCCATTACGAAAGACAGCCAGCCGCGTAGCAGGTCGCGTCCGCGCAGGCGCATGTCGCTGTAGGTCAGGAGGTTGTTCAGGAAGAAATTGCTGGTCATGGCGACCAGGGTGGCCAGTGCTTGGCCTGTGAGAAAGCTGGTACCCAGTAGTCGATAACAGCTCCACAGCACCAGCATGTGCACCAGCACGCCTGAGGCTCCAATCAATGAGAATCCAATGAAGCGCGCCGGAACGCGGGGGCCGACCAGTTTCTGTACCAGCATCAGCAGGTATTCCCATAGTACCGCGTTGTCGAGCTTGCTGGCGCCGGTCTGGCGGGTGCGAAACTGGTAGGGCAGCTCTTCGAAGCGCAACGGGCGTGGATGGCTGGCAAAGATGTCGAGCAGAATCTTGAAGCCCACGCCACTCAAGCGGCGTACGCACTGGTGCAGCACCTCGGCGCGCAGTACAAAAAAACCGCTCATGGGATCTTTGAGATCGGCCTTGATTAGCCGCCGGCCGATGGCGCCAGCCAGGCGACTCATTGAGCGGCGCTTGTCGTCCCAGCCGCCCAAGCCGCCGCCAGCGACATAGCGGCTGCCGACTACTAGATCGAGCTGGCCGGCTTTGAGTCGTTCGAGCATGCGTGGCAGCAGCGTCTCGTCGTGTTGCATGTCGGCATCCATTACCGCCAGATAGGGCGCGGTGGTGGCCAGCATGCCTTCGATGCAGGCTGAGGACAGGCCGCGCCGACCGATGCGCTGGAGCACCCGCACGCGGGCATGTGTGCAGCCCAGTGCACGCACATGTGCGGCGGTGCCATCCGGCGAGTCATCATCCACCACGATCAGTTCCCAGTCGAGGCCGTGCAGGACGGAGTCGAGCGCGCGGATCATGACCGGGATATTGGCCGCTTCGTTATAGGTCGGGACAATCACCGCCAGCTCGGGCGTGCAGCCGGCTGAGCCTGAACCTGGCGCGGTGGCGCTGGTTTGGGAATCGGAGTCCGCCATCAGGCTTGGGCAGCGCGCGCATCAATGAAGGCCAGGGCGCGGTCGATGCGTCGCAGGGTGGCCTCTTTGCCGACCAGATGCAGGGTGACATCGATCCCCGGCGAGGCGGCGCGTCCGACCACCGCCACCCGCAGCGGCTGGGCGACCTTACCCATGGCCAGCTCCAGCTCGGCGGCCACCTGATCGACCTGATGGTGTAGCAGTTCAGGCTGCCAGTCCTCCAGCGCCAGCAGTTCCAGCGCGGCACGCATGCGCACCAGCGGCTCGCGTGCCACCGGGCGCAGATGCTTCTTGGCCGCTGCCGGGTCGTAGTCGTCGAAATCCCGATAGATAAAGGTGCTGATCTCAGCCAGTTCGGCGAGCGTCTTGGCGCGCGGCGCCTGCGCCTCGACCACGGCGGTAAGATCCGGGCCGGCGCTGGGGTCGATGTCCAGATGACCCAGATGAGGGCTGAGCAGATGAGCGATGCGCTTGGTGTCGCCATGCTGAATGTAGTGCTGATTCAGCCAGGCCAGCTTGGCATAGTCGAAGGACGCAGCGGCTTTGTTCACCGCGCCGATGTCGAACAGCTCGATCATGTCATCGACCGAGAACATCTCCTGATCGCCATGCGACCAGCCCAGACGCACCAGATAATTCAGCAGTGCTTCGGGCAGATAGCCCTGATCACGAAAGGCGATCACACTGACGGCGCCATGGCGCTTGGACAGGCGACTGCCGTCCTCGCCGAGAATCATCGGCAGATGGGCATAGCGCGGCGGTTCCTTGCCCCAGGCGTTGAGGATGTTGATCTGGCGCGCGGTGTTGCCGAGATGATCATCGCCGCGGATCACATCGGTGATGCCCATTTCGGCATCATCGACCACCACCGTCAGGTTATAGGTCGGCGAGCCGTCGCTGCGGCGGATAATGAGGTCATCGAGTTCGCCGTTGTTAAAGGCCACGCGCCCGCGCACCCGGTCATCAACTACTACCATCCCCTCGACCGGATTGCTGAAGCGGATTACATGCGGCTCGGAGGGATCAATCGATTTGCCGCGACAGTGACCGTCGTAACGTGGCTTGACCTTGGCGGCCATCTGGCGCTCGCGCAGCTTGTCGAGGCGCTCCTTGGGGCAGTTGCAGCGGTAAGCCAGTCCTTTGTCGAACAGCTCATCGATCACCGCCTGATAGCGCTCGAAACGCTGGGTTTGATAAAAGGGCCCTTCGTCATAATCCAGCCCCAGCCAGGTCATGCCCTCCAGAATAGCGTTGACTGACTCCGGGGTGGAGCGTTCCAGGTCGGTATCCTCAATGCGCAGGATGAACTGCCCGCCATGCTTGCGCGCGAAGAGATAGGAAAACAAAGCGGTACGAGCACCGCCGACATGCAGAAAGCCAGTCGGCGAAGGGGCAAAACGGGTGCGGACAGTGGTCATGGGTGGGACAGAACCTCGGCATTAGTATGGTGAGTGGGCGTCAGCAGGCGCGTCAGGAGCGCCAACGGAATTCTAGCAGAGCAGGCGCTGTGGTTCGCGCGCGCCTGGCGTTTCAGTCAACCGCGATCAGTTCCAGAGTATTGCCGTCCGGATCGCGACAAAACAGCGCCCGCCGCCCCGATTTGCTGCGAGTGAACCCAACCCCGGCGGTCTGCAAGCGCTCCGCCAAGGCTTCGAGTTCAGTCACGCGCACGGCCAGATGCCGGTCGCGTCCGCCATGCGCCGGACGCCCCGCGACCGGATCCGGATTCGGTAGCTCTAGCAGATGCAGCTGTGCCTCGCCCAGGCGCAGCCAGGCGCCGGGAAAGCCAAGTGCCGGGCGACTGGGCTCCAGCGGCAGGCCCAGCAGGTCGTGATAGAACGCCAGGGCGCGCGCGGTATCCGCGACGATCACACTGGCATGATGAAATCCCACAATCATGGCAAATCTCCACAGAGCCACCCGAACGCACAGAAGCAGCGCCCTATAATGGACGCTTTTACGCATGTCAGGTGGTTTGTTGATGAATACCGCGTTAAACCTACTCCAACCCTATCCATTCGAACGCTTGGCGGCGCTGAAACAAGGCGTAACGCCGCCGGCGGACCTCAGCCCGATTGCGCTGTCGATTGGCGAACCCAAGCATCCTACTCCGGTGATGATCCGCGAAGCGCTGATCGCGCACTTGCATCATCTGGCCAGCTATCCGAGCACCCGGGGCCTGCCGGAACTGCGTGAGGCTATTGCTAACTGGCTGATGTGGCGTTTCCAGCTGGGTGCGGCCCGCCTGGATCCGCAGACGCAGATCCTGCCGGTGAATGGTACCCGCGAGGCACTCTTTGCGGTGGCTCAGGCGCTGATCGATCCCGCTGGGCAACCCTTGGTAATGATGCCCAATCCCTTTTATCAGATCTACGAAGGCGCAGCGCGGCTCGCGCGCGCTGAGCCGCGCTATCTGTCCTGTACCGCTCGCCATGGGTTCTTACCCGATCTTGACGCCGTGGACGAGGCCAGCTGGCGGCGCTGCCAACTGCTGTACTGGTGCTCGCCCGGCAACCCGAGCGGCGCGGTGATGGATCAGGCCAGCCTGCAACGGCTGATTGAACTTGCGCAGCGCTATGACTTTGTCATTGTTGCTGATGAATGCTATTCCGAGCTGTATCCGGATGAGCAGCAGCCGCCAGCGGGCCTGCTGCAAACGGCAGCAGCCATGGGGCTGGATGACTATCGCCGCTGTCTGGTGTTTCACAGTCTGTCCAAGCGTTCCAATGCACCCGGTCTGCGCTCTGGCTTTGTCGCCGGCGATGTGCGCCTGATCAACGCCTTCTTTGCCTACCGCACCTATCACGGCTGCGCCATGCCCATCCAGCACCAGCAGGCCAGTCTGGCGGCCTGGCAGGATGAAACCCATGTGCGCGAAAACCGTGCGCGCTATCGCGAGAAGTTTCAAGCCGTGCTGGAAATTCTGGATGGCGTCCTGGACTGCCAACAGCCCGAAGGCGGCTTTTATCTCTGGGCGCGTACGCCACAGGAAGATGAAACGCACTTTGTTCGCGAGCTGTTCGCCCACCAGCATCTGACCCTGCTGCCGGGCCGCTATCTGTCGCGCCCCGACCACACAGGCGAGGATCCGGGGCGCGGCTATGTGCGCATGGCGCTGGTGCCGGAGCTGCGTGAGTGCATTGAAGCCGCCGAGCGCATTCGCACCTATGTCGCTTCGTTACCAGCGTGATGTCGCCACATCGACTTTAATCGTGGCCTGTGTCAGATGAAAGCGCCGCCGGCGGCGGATGGGCAGACGCCTGGATTCCAAACAAAATCGCATACAAGGTTGGCACCACGATCAGCGTCAGCACGGTGGCAAAGCCGAGTCCGGCCATCATGGTGATGGCCATGTTGACGAAGAAGACATCAGGCAGCAGCGGGATCAGGCCGAGGATGGTGGTGGATGCAGCCAGCACCACCGGGCGCATGCGGCTGACACCAGAATCCAGAATGGCGCTGTGGCCGGGTTTGCCTGCGGCGATCTGCTGGTCGATTTCCTCGATCAGCACGATAGCGTTCTTGATCAGCAGTCCTACCAGCGCCAGGGCGCCGAGCATGGACATGAAGTCGAACGCGGCATTCGCGCCGAGCAGCCCGGCGGTGATGCCGATGATGGCCATGGGCACCGTGAGCCAGATGATCAGCGGTTGGCGCAGCTTGCCGAACAGCAGAATGCTGACCAAAATCATCGCCAGAAAGCTCGGCGGCAGCACGCCCATGAGCGCGCTCTGGGCCTTGGTCTGATCTTCGTACTCTCCGCCCCAGGACAGGCTGTAGCCGGGTGGCAGCGGCATGGCTTCGATTTGCACGCGCAGGCGCTCAAACAGCGGTGAGGCGAGTGGGCCACGCGGGTTGCAGGAGGCGATGATGGTCTGCTGGCGGTCGCGCCCGCCGAGCACCTGGTTCTCCCAGACGGTCTCGAAGTGGCTTACCACCTGTGCCACCGGCACCGCGCGCTTGAGCACCGGGCTCCAGACTTGCACGTCCTGGATGTTGTCGACGTCTGCGCGCTCACCGAGCGGGGCGCGCACCAGAATCGGCAACAGCCGCTCGCCGTCGCGATAGAGCCCGACCTGCACGCCGTCGAAGGCATACTGCATGGCCTTGGCGACCTGCTCGCGGCTGATGCCAAGCTGGCGGCCGACCTGTTCATTAAACACCGGGCGGATCACCTTTACCGGCTCGCGCCAGTCGTCGCGGATCTCCTTGGCATCCGGATCGGCGTGCATGATGGCCTTGGCTTCCTTGGCTAGCGTGCGCAGCACTGCCGGGTCTGGGCCGCTGAAGCGCGCCTCGATCTTGCTGTCACGCCCGGGGCCGATCATCAAGGTCTTGATAATGGGATCGGTCCAGTAAAGCTCTTCGCGCATGAAGTCATCGACCTGGCCCCAAACCTCATTGATGCGTTCGCGGGTGTCGGTGTAGACGGCGATCTGCGCATAGGCCGGGGTCTGGTCCTTGGAGTCATAGGTCAGCACGAAGCGCTGATGGGGGCCGCCAATCACTGTGCTGGTACTGACCACGCCTTCCAGGCTGCGCAGATAGTCCGACACCTTGAGGGCATCCTCACGGGTCTTGCGGATATCGGTGCCCTCCGGCTCCCACAGATCGACGAAGAACAGCGGGGTGTTGGAGCTGGGAAAGAACGCCTGCTTGACATAGCCGAAGCCCCAGAGCGACAGCACGAAGAGAACCACCACGCCACCCACTGTCACCCAGCGGAAACGCAAAGCCTTGGCGACCAGACTGCGGTAAATGCGGAAGGGAGCGGCGTTGTAGGCCGCGCTGTCGTCCGCGCCGCCGCTGCCGACTTTCAGCAACAAGGCACAGAGCACCGGGGTGGTGCTGATGGCGGTGATCCAGGACAGCAGCAAGGAGATTAAAATTACATAGAACAGCGAATTGGCGAACTCTCCGGTGCTGTCCTGCGAGAAGCCAATGCCGGCGAAGGCGAGAATGCCGATCACGGTGCCGCCGAGCAGCGCCCAGATGGTTTTGCCGACCGTTTCGCTGGCGGCCTTGTCTGGGCGTATGCCGGCGTTCATGCGCACCAGCATGCCTTCTGCGACCACGATGGCGTTATCGACCAGCATGCCAAGGGCGATGACCAGGGCCCCGAGGGAGATGCGCTGTAGCTCGATGCCGGCCAGGGCCATGATAAACAGCGTCCCGGCGACGGTGATCAGCAGCACGGCGCCGATGATGAAGCCCACCCGCAGGCCCATGAAGGCGAGCAGTACCACGATCACAATGGCTACCGCCTGGGCGACGCTGATGATGAAGCCGCTCACCGATTTGTCGACCACCTCGGGTTGGTTGTAGATGGCGGTCAACTCCATGCCGAGCGGAATCTCGCCCTGCAGTTCGGCAAGGCGCTGATCGAGCTGCCGGCCAACCTCGACCACATTCTCCCCACCCATCACCGAGATGCCGAGTGTCAGCGCTGGCTGACCGTCCTGGTAGAAATAGCGATCCGGGACATCGACGTAGGCGCGGCGAATCTCGGCGATGTCAGAGATGCGCAGCACCCGCTTGTCCTCGGAGCTAATCAGGGCATCGCCGATGGATTGCACCGAGTCGGACTCACCGGTCGGCCAGATGCGCAAATACTCGTTTCCAACCGCGATCTTGCCGGCATCGGCTACCAGGTTCTGCGATTGCAGCACCGAGGCGATGGTGGACAACGGAATACCCAGCTCGGCCAGGCGGGCGCGGGAGATCTCCAGATAGGCCACTTCCTGCTGCTCGCCGCCGATCACGATTTTGCGGATGCCGGGCACCAAAATCAGCTGCTTTTTCAGCGTGTCGGCAGTGTCCCACAGATCGCGCCAGCTGTAGCCTTCGCCGGTCAGTGCGAGATAAATGCCATAGACATCGGCGAAGCTATCGACCACCACCGGCGGCAGGGCACCGGGCGGCAGTTTGTGCTGCATGTCAGCGATCTTGCGCCGCAACTCGTCGTAGATGTTGGGGAAATCTGCGGCGCGGTACTTGTCTTTGAACTCGATGGTGACATCCGACATGCCCGGGCGCGAGACCGAGCGCTTGATGCCCTTCACCTGCTCCATTAGCTGGATGGCTTCCTCAACATGGTAGGTGACCTCATCCTGCACCTGCTGCGCGGAGGCGCCGGGGTAGAGGGTAATCACCTTGGCAAGCTTGACGGTAAAGGCCGGGTCCTCGAGCTTGCCCATGCTCTGAAAGCCCCAGATGCCGCCGCCGACCAGCAGGATGACCAGCAGCCAGGAAATGACTGGGGTCTTGACGGAGTATTCGGCGATATTCACGAGGATGGGACCTCATCCAGGCGCGGCTCGGCTTGCTCGCGCTGCGGTAGCAGGCGCACGGTCATGCCCTCGGCCAGATAGCCGACGCCGGCCACCACCACCCGCTGACCGGACTCCAGGCCGCCGGCGACTTCAATCGAGTTGCCGCTCAGGCGTCCGACCTCGACTGGTACCTGGGTCACCGTCATGGCCGGTTCTTCGACCACCCAGACAAAGGGTTCCAGCTCCGCGTCCGCGGTTACCGCCGTTGCCGGCAGGGTGAAGACCCGCTCACTGGCATTCACCTGGCTGAGATCGGCGGTGACCGTGGCTGTCATGCCAGGAAAGACCAGAAAATCCGTCGGCGCCGGCATGCTGTAGGTCACCTCGAAGGTCTGGGTGGCACGGTCGGCACGGGTCGAGACCTCGCGCAAGGCCAACTTGAAGCGTTGCTCGGGATGGCCGTCGAAGCTGGCCCAAGTCGGCACCCGCGCGCCGTTCGGCTGGTCACTTCCTGCCGGCTTGATGCTGCGGATGACGTTCTCCGGCACATCCACCTTCACCTGCAGGCTGTTGTTGTCCTGCATTGCCAGCACTGCCTGCTTGGCCTGCACTTCTTCGAATTGCTCAACATAGCGTTGGCTGATGGTGCCGTCGAAAGACGCCTTGAGCAGGGTGTATTCCACGTCTTGTTGCGCGCGTTCGAGCGCAGACTGGGCATTTTTGTACTCGGCCTCCTTGGCGTCAAAATCGGTGCGGGAGATGAAGCCGTCGTCGACCAACTCCTTGGCGCGGTTGAAATCATTCTGCGCGCGCTCGAAGCTCGCCTGGGCGTCGCGCAGCTGAATCTCATAGTTGGTCGCGTCCAGCTTCGCCAGCACCTGCCCTTCGCTCACCCGCTCGCCTTCCTTGACCAACAACTCCTGCACTGTGCCCGGTACCCGAAAAGCCAGCTCGGCCTTGGTCTCGGCATCCACCCGCCCGGGAAAGTTGCGCTCTCCACCCAGGTTGGGCGATTCCACCACCAGCGTCTTCACCGGCCGTACCGGCGGTGGTCCCTCGGGAGTGGCCTCTGGTGAGCAACCGGACAGGACAAAACAGCAGGGCAACAGCAGGAGCGCGACAACCGGCGCGCCACCTTGGAATAACTTAGGTTTGGACACGATAAAACACCCGGTGCTTGGCAGTGAGGGAAATTTAGCGGTAATAATAGCTGAAAAGCGCTTGTTGGGAGTCGGTTATATACAAGGTTGAATCCATCGGCCGCAGTACATCATCTTTAACCAGAATGGGGCGGCTTACCCTGCCTGTGTCGCACCGGCGCTTGGTCTTCCGCCAACGGCTTGAACCAGGGTTTGCGCTGCATGAAAGCGCCCCAGGTGCGCTGTACCACGGCAAACAGCAGCGCCGTTGACCAACCAAGCAGGAGCACGCCGTTCAGTGCCTCGACGCCAGCCAAGAGTCGCCCTTGAGCCGCTGTCAGTGTGATGTCGCCATAGCCAACCGTGGTGAAGGTGACGGCAGAGAAATAGGTTGCTTCTTCTATGGTGTCGATCACGGTCACTGAAGGCAGCCAAAAATACACAAGAGCCCAGACGTAGATTTGCAGGCAATGCAGCCACAGCAGCCCCAAGGCTGTCAAAATCACGGTTGCAAGCGCCCGACCGGGCGGCAGGTCACCGGCCGGCGTGACAAGGTAGCGAAACAACAGACGCACTAGAGCCATGGAGCCAAAGCCCTGAATCAGAACAGTGGCCACCACCACTGGGGCGCCGATCAGCAGCGGCAGCATCACAGGGATAAAGCCCCGGAAATCGCCGCTTCCGCGCCGCCCACCTCTCGGTGCTGCCGAGCATGGCAGCAATGGTGAGCACGATACAGTCCAGATGCGTTGAAGACGGGAGTTCTCCTGGCGATACGGCGTTCTGGGTGGAAGGCAACGATGCTGGTGCTGGCGATGGATCGACACCATCGGTCATTGAAGTCACTGATAAAAGTTCAGAAACAGTTGCGGGTTGCGGTTGGTTTTTGAATGCACGATTGTACACTGTATTATCTTGGGCTTCACAGATTCCGCATCACCAGACACGCCAAGCATGTACCAATAGAGCCTGATGGCCTTTTCAGCTTGGCACCGCTTCGAAGGCTCCTGCCCTTTCGATGCCAGTTTATGATCAAAGGCTTTCAGACTGGGCTCAGTGAAGTAGCGACGGAGGCTGGCCGGTAAAGAAAGGTGGTAACTCTAAAGCAACTGTAGCCGTACAGAGACCCTTGACTGCTGTCACCCAACTAGATCACGATAAACCCATCTTTGCTGCCCGATGATACCGCGCTCCTGACCGATGCACCTCAGCGACCACAGTCTCAGTCAGCTTGATAAAGCCTACGTTCAGGCTTTGGACGAGGCTCGGCTGCGTGGTCTGTCGCTGCGACTGCTGGATGACCTCAAGGAAGCGCGTGAACGGTTGCGGCAGAATCCGACCAACAGCTCGCGTCCGCCCAGCAGTCGCGCGCTCTGGGATCGTCCTTCGGCGGGTGACGAACGGGATGCGGATGAGACGGAGGACGAGGCGAGCCTCTCGGTGGAGAACGGCGAGGTGCCCGAGAAGTCAGGCGCTGCGGACACGACCACGACCACGCATCCGCAAGACCCGCCCGAATCCCCAGAGACGCCCGCATTAGAGGACCCTTCGCCCAAGACCGCGAAGCCCAAACGCAACCCCGGCAAGCCACTCGGGGCGCCCGGCTTTGGGCGCACCCAGATCCTGAAAGCGCACGAGACGCAACACCATCATCCTCTTACCTGCGAGGCTTGCGTCCGGGCGTTCTTGGACGATGCGCCCAGTGTCGCCTACGCCGGCTTTCAATCGGTCGACCTGGTGTGGGGCCATCCCGAGCAACAGGGGCTGTTGTTGCATGTCACCGATCATCGTCTCTATGAAACCGGCGGCGCTTGCGGGCATCAAACGCACGCGCGCGTTGGGGAAGAATCGGTCGATGATCCCACCTTGGATGCAGTGCGCCTGAGCGAATGGCGTCTGGTTGGTCCGGGTTTGGCGACCTTGATCGTCGCCCTGCGCGAGGCCGCTGCGGCGGCGGCACCGCTGGAAAAAGAACTAATCCAGGCGGTGGTGGACAGTGACTGGCTGCACGCCGATGAAACCTCCTGGCCGCAAGGCGCCGAGGTGTTGTGGCTCTGGGTCTTCACCCGTGCCACCGTCACCTTGTTCGCGGTGGGTAAGCGCAGGCGCGACGTGCTGGATCGCATTCTGTCGGGCTTCACCAGCTGGCTGATGAGCGATGGCTGGCCGAGCTATCGCCACCTCCCCCAGCGGCTGCGCTGCTGGGTGCACCTCACGCGCAAGGCGCAGGCCTTTGGCCATCAGGTTCAAAACGCCTTCGATACCCTGATCGGCACCATCCATGGCGCGCGTGATGGTCCGCCGGTCGATTTGCGCCGTCTCCATGCCAATTTGCTAGCCCAGTTGCATGCCGCGTGTGTGCGTCTGCTCGGGCATTGGCAGGCCAAGACGCGCGCCTTGGCGCTATCTGGCCGAGGTGATCGCTGAGCGCCGCGCCGGTCGCGCGGTGGCCCCGCTGCCGGCTCCAATGCTGGGTCTCTGAATCGTTACGATCAGACTTTTAGTCTGGTTCAATCTTTAATTGATAATACTAGATGAATGAGAAAGTAAATCAATAATTTGCTCTATATTGCTAAATTTAGGAGAAATATATGTGTAGTTCATTTTTACGCAACACATCTTCATTGCTTTTTGTGTTTTTAATTATATCTTTTTTACCGACGGTTGATGCAGCACCAGTAAAAGGTTCACATGTTAAAATATATGTCTCAAGTCTTCCTTATATTTACACATCTCATGCTGTAAATGGCGCACTTTTAAGACCCGCTAATAATGAACGTGGTTGGGAATACTATATGGCCACATCCCATTCGCAAATTAGCGATACCGTCTATGAATTTAAGTTACGTCAAGGTGTGCAGTTTCAAGATGGAACGCCATTTAATGCAGATGCAGTCATTGAAAATATGGAGTACTTTAAAAAGAAACCTTTTTTGTTTAGCAAAATTAATACCGTATATGACCATGCGGAAAAAATTGACGATTATACAGTAAGGTTTTACTTAAAAGAAAAGTACGGAACATTCCTGAATGATGTAATCTGGATTCAATTTTATACAACAAAATATCTCAAAAAATTTGGCTGGAATGGTAAAGCGACCTGCCCAAATCTGGCTGAAGCCGGTCCTTATGGATTAGGGCCTTATATTCTTAGTGAAGGTTATATAGAAGGTGATAGAAAAACAGATAAGGCAGTATTAATTGCGGCCTTGATCATGCCTTGGTCCATTGTTGCTAAGCCGCCACAGGCATCAGGTAGGGGCGCTTTGCCGGTCGAGGTCGTCGTCGAGCCGGCCAAGCCGGCCAAGGCATGCGTTCAAGCACTTGCTCAA
>NZ_NRRS01000100.1 GCF_016583795.1 Rhabdochromatium marinum
TGACTTGAAAAGTCGCCTGATGACCGTCGATGTTAATGAGTTGCGCTGTTATGGCCAAGCCCTCTTTCTGCATTTGGATGATGGGCTAAGCATGGCTCATGATTGACATCATTGAAAGGCGGCACCCGCGAGGCTGATGTGCGCTTTGTCTTCATCACCGGGGTGAGCAAGTTCAGCCGGGTGAGTTTGTTCTCGGGACTGAACAATTTGCGTGATCTCACGGTTTCGGCCTCCTACTCGGCACTCTGTGGGTAACCGCTTAGCCCCTACCCTAGAAAAATCGTCGCTTTGGGCACAAAGTTTCGAGACTAGGTGACAATTGTCTGAGCCGATGGTACAACAAAGCCAACCCAACAACGCCCCAAACCGATGTACCTGAGCGATCACGACCTGCGCCAACTCGATGATGCGCGCCTGGATGCCTTGGACGCGACGGGCGACTTGCGCGGACTGTCGGGGCGGTTGTTATCGGATTTGAAGGACGCGCGGGATCGCCTGAATCAAAACGCATCCAACAGCTCGCGCCCGCCGAGTTCGCGTGCGCCTTGGGAGCGAGGAGAAGCGCCGGCCCCCGCCGCCGCGCCTGGGCACACCGACGTTGACAAGGACCAGGACCAGCGGCCATCGTCGCGCCGCCGAGCGCCAGCCACCGAGGCTGAAGCCGACGACACCAGCGAGGAGTGTGCCACCAGCAAGCCGGCTCGCGCCTCAACGCCTGATGAGCCGGGCGCCTCCCAAACACCTGAACCACGCCGCCCTGGGCGCCAACCTGGCGCCCCTGGGGTGAGCCGCACCCAAGTGCTGCCCATCAATGTGGAGCGCTTCCATGTTCCCAGCCACTGCGCCTGTTGCGCCCATGGGCTTGAGGGCGAAGCGGCGCAAGCGCACAACGCCCGCTATGAACTGGACCTGATGCTCCCCGAGTCCGGCCAAGTCGGCTTGCAGCTTGAGCACTGCAAGCACACCTATAATGAAGTGGCTTGCCCGCACTGCGGGCATCTCACCCAAGCCCGTCCCGGGCGCGCCGACCCCGAAGAAGGCTGGACGGTATTGATGAGTGAATGGCGTCTGATCGGCCCCACGCTGGCCAGCTTCATCGTCGCCCTGACCCTACAACTGCGTGGCTCCCACCGGCGGGTTCGCACCTTTCTGGCCGATTGGTTTGGCCTGGAGATCTCCACCGCCCTGATCAGTCAATGTCGTCACGAACTCGGTCGTGCGGTTGAACCGCCCATCCAGGAAGCCGTTCGAGACGCCCTGGCCCAGAGCCAAGAAGCCTACATTGATGAGACGCCCTGGCCACAAGGGGCGGCCAACCTCTGGCTCTGGGTGCTGATCACCAGCCAGGTGATCTTCTACAGCGTCGGGCGGCGCACCGCTGAGATGTTCGCCCGCCTGATTGGAGACTACCAGGGTTGGCTGATGAGCGACGGCTATCGGGTCTACCGCGTCTATGGCCAGCGCCTGCGCTGTTGGGCGCACATCCTGCGCAAAGCTCGCGGACTGGCCGAAAGCACTGACAGACGCTCCCAGCACTTCGGACAACAGGTGCTGGCGCACTTCAAAACGCTGATGGACAGTGTCTACCAAGCCCGTGAAGGCCCACCTCAGCCCAACGGAACCTTGCGCGCCCAACACCACAAGACCTTGTGGGATTTCCATGACGTCTGCCATCGGCTCGTCAATGATCCCAGCGCGCCCAAAAAAGCGCTTGACTTAGCCGTTGAGTTGCTCAACGACTGGGAAGCGTTTTGGATGGTGCTCGACGACCCGAAATGGCCTCTGACCAACAATGAAGCCGAGCGGGCGCTGCGTCATTGGGTGATCCTGCGTCAGGTTCAGCAAGGCACCCGTACCGAAGAAGGCTCGCGCGCCCTGGCCAATTTGGCCAGCGTCATCGACACTTGCCGCCTGCGCCAGTGCTCACCCTGGCCTTATCTGGCTGAGGTCTTGAAGGCCCGTCGCCAAAACCAACCCGCTCCACCGATTCCTCAAGCCGCCGCCCATTGAGTCACAAATTTCGGCGGACTAGTACGCCAAGTTTCGGTTTTGGGTGAGGGGATAAACGCATACCTCTGTGGCTATACCGAACGTGATCTCGACAGCGTCTTTGCACCCGAGTTGCGGGATTTGGATCGTGATGAGATCCGGCGCTGGTACAACGGCTACAACTGGCTGGGTGAGGCGGTCTACAATCCCTTTGATCTGCTGCTATTGTTTCAGGAACGTGAGCTGCGTTCGTTCTGGTTCGAGACCGGCTCGCCCAGCGGGCTGATTGATGTGCTGATGCAGCGCGGACTGTTCACGCCTAATCTGGCCCGAATCATGGCTTCGGAGGCTTTGCTGTCGAGCTTCGATGTTGATCACATCGCCACCGAAGCGCTGCTGTGGCAGACCGGTTATTTGACTTTTGCCGGTCAGCAGCGTATCGGCGCCCGCATCCAATACCGGCTGACTTATCCGAACCTGGAAGTACAAAGCGCCTTAAACGATGGGTTACTGCGCGCGCTCATGGCCAATGAAGCAGCCCCCGCCGAGCAGGCGCTAAGCCGCTTGCACGACATTCTTCAAAGCGGTGAGCCTGAACGGCTGCGCGAACATCTGCACAGCCTGTTCGCCGCCATCCCTCATCACTGGCACGACAACACACCCATCGCCCACTACGAAGGCTACTGGGCCAGCGTCTTCTACAGCCATCTCGCCGCGCTGGGTCTGGAACTGATTGCCGAGGACATTACCCACCACGGGCGCATTGACCTGACGCTCAAGCTGACTCAGCAAATCTGGCTGTTCGAGTTCAAGGTTGCCGAGCGTTCACCGCCCGGCAGCGCCCTGCGGCAGCTCAAAGACAAAGGCTATGCCGACAAATACCGCGCGCTGGGTCAGCCGATTGTTCTAATCGGTATTGCCTTCAGCGAACAGCAGCGGCAAGTAGTGGAGTTCGAGACCGCTATGCTTTAAGCAAAGCGAGCTGCATGGGGGTTGTCATTCCCTCACTGTAGAACATGGCTTGATATTTGGGCAGTTGCTTGAGCCGATCTGCATAACGACTTACCTGATCGCTGCCGACAAAGTTGCGTGCCATTAACCGCGCATCGGCTTCGCTGACCCGCAGCGTCAGGTAACTGGCAATGGCGGTAAAGAGTGAGTCATCGAAATCACTCGCTTCCTGAGAGGCGAGGATCACTGCCAGGCCGTATTTGCGGCATTCCTTCACCAGGGTCGGGAGCAACTTCAGGCGCGCGGCGCGATGGGCCTCGTCGATGACGATGGCATGGGTGAGGCGTTCCTGGGGGCCGCGGCGAAACATGTTTTGATAGAGGTTGTAGAGCACAAAGCTGCTGAAGGCGCGTTGCAAATGGTCGTTCTGGGTGCTGTGAATTTGCACCAGAGAGGGGGTAGAGGTATCGAGCAGACTGGCTTCAGTGGCGCCCGTGGGCGCAAACAGCCCATAGCTGTCGAGTTCGTTCAACCGGGTCAATAAGCGCCGATCCGGTTTGGGCTCGGCACGCAGCACCTCGAGAAAGGCACTAAAGGCGGGAATCGCGCCCTGTTCTCCCCCGGTGCTCCACCCCTGATCCCGATAGCTGCGCTCCAGCGCCTCGCGAATTTGGCCCAGTTGTACCGCGCCCAAATCAGGGAAGATTGCCGCGAAAATATCGCGAATCATCCCGGCGGCATCGAGAAAGGCATGGGGATTGTCCGTCGCGACGATCTCCAGCGGATTGAATCCCAGCCCGGAGAGGCGCACGTATTGCGGCGGGGTGCTTAAGGTGGCGGTTAGCTGTTGATCAATATCCTGATGATAGGAAAAGACGATGGGCACAATGCCCTGATCCTGCAATTGTTGGCACAGATTGATCAGGCAGGTGGTTTTGCCCATGCCGGAATTGCCCAGCATTAGCAGATGGGGATTGCCGCGAATGCCGGTTTCCCAGACCACTTCAGCACCCTTGGGTTGACGATGGCCGAGCCGCACGCGCGCCGGCTCTGCAGGTGACACGTCGTCAACCGCCGGCGTGATGGCGTCTGTCGCATCCGGTTCGATCACGGGTTTGTTCGCAGAAACGGTGATCGGCTGCAAAACCGTGGCGGTCATCGCGTCCTGGTCAGTGGCTCCTGAGTCAACGCCATTGGTCGTTTTTCTGGATGCGGGGGAACGCACCCCATCCAGCGTATCCGGCAGGCGCTCTGGGCCAAACAGCCACAACTGCGCATCGCCACCCGGATCGATGGGTACAGGCTGGGGACTGTTGTATTCAGGGCAGAACACAAAACTCTGACGCCCCAACCCGGCCGCAGCGGGCAATTCATAATCTGCGTCGAGCAGGAGTCGTTCAATGGCTGTGACAAAACGCCGCTGCGCCTCTTGTGTCAGTTGATGACGCGCGCCTTTTTGAACGTAAAATCGTAGAATGCGCGCCAGCCAGGCGCGGTGAAACAGGCGTTTCAGGGCAGGGGTCTTCACATCAAACAGACGTTCCCAGACGCGGCAGGAAGCCTCGAGTTGTGCGTTGATAGATTGCGCCAGATCGCCGGAGCGGGCAGTTTTCAGATGGCGGCGAAATTTGACCTCGATAAAGGTGAAGTCCAGGGTGGCCTGTTTCGTGGCTGTTACATAGAGCAAATCAGCACGCCCGCCGGGACCTTGGCGTTTAGTGTCAGCGGTGAAAAATTCCGGGACATCGTCGAGGGGAATGAAAATGCCTTCCCGCAACGAGGGAAAAGGTGCAGGGTCGCGATCCGCCGTGCAACCTTCCAGTTGCACCAAAGCCAGAGCAATGGACTCTTGAGTCACGTTACCTGTGCCACCCAGACGCAGCACCAATCGACCGCTGATGGCTTTGAGTGCTTCGAGCAACGCCCGACAATTGCGCTCACTGCGTGACAGCCCGAGTGCCGCCAGCGCACCGGCCAGCAACTGGCCAATTTCCTCGATACGGCTGGTTGAGGTAATCAACTGCATGAAGCCGAGGTCGTCACGCTCTGGCACGCAGTCAATGATGAAGGCACGATAAATCGCCGGCAGGGTCTGCGGGGAATCGAAATACTCGATACCCGCGTTGCGATCTGCCGTGATTACCCAGTCACAGTGCGCATGCAACTGTTGCAGCAAGTCGCTTTGTGCCTGATCAATGCGGGTGATCAGTACCGGCCAGTCCGACTGGCTCCCGCCCAGATGACGGGTGGTCGTCACCATAAGCGCACGCTGCAAGCGCAACAAGCGTTCGGTGAGTTTTTGATCCACGGGATGATCCGGGCCGCGGGGATTGGGCGCGATCCAGGTTTGCCAGTAGGTTTCGCCGTGTGGGTCATTGATAAAATCGCGGGTCGGCATAGTCGCCAGGCCGTGAATTTCCAGCGCGCTGCTTTTCGGCAGTGTGGCCAGGGGAACAACCTTGACCTCGGAGTGAAACAGATCGAACGCCAGCGCCAGATGCGCGGGTTGTTCCGGCTGTGGCACATCGCGTCGGTACCAGCGCAGACGTGGCAGGTTGACTCCGTTCGGACGTGCGACGCTATCGAGCATCCACCGATCCGGTTCCGGGATGACGCCTGCCCCAGTGCGTTTGCGTGCGGCGGTATCAGCGATGAAAGCACCTAGCGTTTCGTGTGGTCGCTCAGGCGCCGGATGCAACCAGAGATCAAAGGCGATTTGCTCCGGTGCCCAGTCATCGGGTGCGGACGTGGGCACCGCTGATTCGCTCGACTCCTGATCCGTCGTGGGCTCTTCGATTTGTTTGAGCACCTGACCCAATGCTCGCGCGACGGGTTTGGCGTCGCCAATGCGCAGCGCATGCAGGCGCAGACGCCGATACGCAGGATGCAATTCCAAATAACGCTGGATTTCTGCCGCTAAGATTTTGGACGCCCCACGACCCACCGAAGGCGCGACACTGTCCTCATCACCGAGCAAGCGTGACATCAGCGCCACAGTTGCCTTGGGTTCAGGGTCTTCAATCGGTGTCAATGCAGCGGCATGCAGCCCCAGATTATCGGCAAACACAAAGGTCTGCCCAGGCGTTAAACCCGGCAACATCGGCGGACAATAGCTGCCGGTCAGACGTTGTAGGGTGTCTTTGATGTCATTCGCCGACAAGTGCTCTACATAGCGATGGTGCCAGATCAAGGCATCCAGTGCCTGCTGCCAGGCGACCCGAAGTGGATGGGTGGGCAGGACGATCAAACCGAGACAGTCGCCCGCTTGAGTAAGGATTTCCAGTGTGTGAACCAAAGCAAGTTCGGCCTTGGTTTCTTTTTGCCATAACTCGATCGCGGCCAGCGTATAGTGGTTGAACACTTCGCTGTTGTCATGAATGACCCCCAGCGGTCCGCGAAAGTGCTGAGCCGAACCGCTGCTGGCGAAATGTTTGGCCAGGTGACGCGAGGCCTGAATAAAATGCGGCGCCGCGCTAGCCGTGTCCATGGGGAGAAAGATCGGATCACCGATGCGCTCGCCATCAGCGCGCACCCGCAACTGCCAGCGCCCGATCTCGCCCTGCCGCGCAACCCAATCGCGTGCCAGTTTCAGCAGCAGTTTCGAGGTGGGGACGCGCGCCTTGCGCTTGCGCGACCGGCAAGCGATGACGCCCTCCTTGTCAATACTGAAACGCTCACGATCACCCGGCGTATCGACATAGGCCCGCCAGTCATCGCGATCCGTGGCGACATCGGCCAGTGCCAGCGCCAGGGTCGGAAAGCTGCGCCCGGCAGTGCTGGCGGTTTGCTCCGGTGGGTCACCAAAGCAGATGAAAAAATCTTCGCTGGTGGCCTGACGGGATTTACCTTCGGCGCCGAGGGAGCGAATCTCCACTTGGGCATCGAACCGCGCATCCTCATCGAGTTCGTCAAAATCCTCAGCGGTAAAGACCGCTTTCTGCGAGACAGTTCCGCTATGTGATTGGTGTTTTTCCGCCAGGGTATCGTGGCCGGCCACTAAGGCGATCAAATACTCCACCGCGCCCTTGGGCAGAGCTTCCGGCTCGACGTGCCAGCGAATCTCCAACCGTCCTCGTGTACTTTGATCGGGCGTGCGTCCCAAACGCAGTTCCAGGCGCCCATCCTGTTCGATCAGGCCTGACCATTTCAGCGGTTTGTTATTGCGTCCGCGCCAGGATTCGAGGTGGATGGCTTGGAGTTCATCACCATCAATCAACCCGGGACGCAGCCGATTGACCCAGAGTTCCGGCTGGGATTGTATGGCTTGGAGGGTTTCCTGGCGCGAGCGCCCTTCGTGCTGACGCAGCAGATCGATTAGTGCGTTAGCCTGTGCCTGCTGTTCAGCCGGCCATTGCAAGGCCTGAACGCGCATTTCCGGCGATTGCCGCGAGCCTTGGGTGGGCAACAGGCGCTCGACCAGCAGCGCTGAGGTTTTGAGATCCTCCGGATTGGGTTTTTCATCAACAGCAATAGGCCAGAGTCCAAGCTGTGCTAGTGCAGCACCAGCTTCCGACGCCGAGCGAGCCGCTGAACACAGATAGCTGTATTCGACCCAGGGCGACAGGCGGCGGCGATGTGCGACGACCCGGGCACGTTTCCGGACGGTATCCGTGAAGCTTTTGTAGTTGCAAACCGCGTCGCGTGCGATCTTGATTGCTGTATCGGTTAGAGTTCGCTCATCGAGTTCACGCGCAGCGCTGTAAATGCCATCCAGTCCGGCGCCGGCGCGCGCGCTGTCGATCAGCAGCAGGGTGGGCGGTGAGCTTTTGTCTTCACGCCGCTCCACGGCCTGTTCAGCGGTGAAGGTGCGGCTATCCGGGCTGGCTTGATCGCGCACCGCCCAAACCTCCCAGCCGTCGATGTGGAAATGGGGACTGGCGGCCAGGGTGTCGATCCAGTCGCCGGATAGGGCGCGAGTAAAGGCCATGTCGCCAGGCTGCGCGTGCTGTCCCAGCCAATCGGCACAAGCCTGAGCTAACCAGGCGATGGCTTGCTCGTGCATTAGGCGACCTCCTTGCGATATTTGGGCTTGAGCCGCTTCATGCTTTCAGCGTCATTGACGCCGACCAGTAACCCCATGTCGCGCAGGGTACGTTCCAGCCAGGCTTTATTGCGTAGCAGGAGTTCTTGAGCCACAGCATGATGCGGTGGCGCATCGGCGATATAAAGACCATAACGCTGGCGCAGAATGTCGATGAACGCTGGCAGGGACAGGGTGCGATCCTGTTGCGCATCATCGGTTTTCAGATGGCGATGGACGAGGAAGTCCAGCATGGGGATCGTGGGCACGATGGCACGCACGTCCATCATGCGGCGGCGACCGTGACGAGTTTGCGAAGCGCGGCGTTTGATGGCTAGGCCATTGGGGGCGTCGCTCATCAAAGCACCTTCTAACACTTTGTTGTAATTAGCACGCTGCTGAGTGTCTCCCATCAATTCAACAAGTGCTTCCGCGAGCCGTAATGCTGGATGTAGGTTAGTGTTTCGCAGATGTGTGACCAAAGTCGGCTGATCATCATCTTTTTCAAGCGTTTCAGCTAGATCCACGCAATGTTCATCGATAGTGTCAAGAAGCCGATAAGATTGGGGGTGCTCTTCACGCAATAAGTCCGTCAGAAAGGTGAGAAATGCGGATTGATTGGCTTGCAGCTGGCTGGCCTCATCGCGCAACTTGCGATCAGTGGTGGCGTAGTCTTCCAAAACCCGCAATACCATCATTAACAGTGGTAGGGTTTCATACTGCTGTTGGTTTTCCTGCATGACCTGTTCGGACAATCCCCGTAAGTCCTTATCTTGGCCCTGTGAGCAATCGAGAAACAACGGCAGGGTACCCTGTGCCGGCATGTCTGGAATTCGGCCATGGTGTTTCCAATGATTCAAAACAGCCAGGGTTGAAAACAGCAGATGCGTCAATCCCAGGCAGACACAGGATTCCAACATTTGCAAAAAGGCCTGACGAGGGATGATACCGCCATAGCCACGAATGAAAACAGCCAGGTCTTCGCGTAAAATTTCCGCTGCGCGTGAGGCGACGGCTGTTTGTTGAGGGATCTCCGAACCTTCCGGGTTTTTCTGATTTTTCCGCGCCTTGTCTGGTGGTGTTTTGCAGCGTTGTGCCAGGCGAATGGTTAACAGCTCATCGATACCAAGATCCTCGGCTGTTTCCTCCTGAAACCAGTCTGAATGAACATCGCTGCTATGTTGGCCGCGAATCCGCATGGACCGACCAAATGTAGCCAACAGGGGATTACTGATAAAACCTTGTGCCAACGGAAAATGTAGCATCGACAAATCTTCGATATCATCGTGCGTTAGCAATGAGCACAAAAATTCCGGAACCCGCCTGAGGTTCGATGCTTCCTTTGGAAGATCAATCCAACTGGCCATATAATGGGTGGGATATACTCGCAACACCGGAATGTGTTGACCCAAGGCATGTTTTTTATTCTCCAAGCAAAACGCCAACAGTAAATCGCCCAAGATTGCTGCGCCGGTTTCGCCGTCAAAACCGCAAAAATCCGTGGTTTCACCATTGAGCAAGACCTCGGTAACCCCCGCAATGGTTGCCGATTGGCCAAAGATTTTCTCGAATTGCCCTTTACCTCGTCGATGCCCCCAGCGAAAGGCATACAGCAAGGCTGGAAACACACCACCAATATCCAGTGATTGCGGCGTAATGGGTAGAAGGCTGTAAGCATTCGCTGTCCATAAGCGTTCAGTGCGCGGTTTTCCCAACACGGTTTCAACCAGAACGCGATAACTCATTCCACCACCTCCCGCACCAACTGCTGGCGACCGTCTTGTTCCATCATCTGCAAACGCCACACCCGTTCATCCTCGGCGGGATGCCAGGCATAGAGTTCGCGAAAATCCTCCTGTGCCAGCCGCTGGATAAAGAGTGCCAAATTAGCAAAACGTCCTTCCTCGGCACGACCCATCAGTTGCAGCCCGTGCTTGAGTTCGAGCAGGCGATGGAAGAGTTCCAGATCAATGCGTAGCCGCTCAATGCTGCCGCCTGACAGGCGATAACAAAGCGTCACGTGCGTTGGCAGCATTTCCAGCGGTTGATGCGCAGCAGAATGGGGAATCTCCAAATCGAACCGCTCCCAGGGTTTAATCACCCAGAGCGCGCTTTCCGTCGGCGTACGCGGAGTCACGCGCAACGGCAACCCATGGGTGGGCGGTTTGGCGCCGCGTGGCAAGGCTTCAAGGCACGCAATGCCCGCGCACAGGTCGCGACATAGCGCCTCACGTCCAACTGCATCCAGCCCGGCGGCCGCGCGAAAACGCCCGTAGTGTTGACCATCGGCCAGGATCACCGCGCCATCAGGACGCTCGAAGTAAGCACATCGCCGCGCCTGAGCCAGCGCATCGGGATGCGCTGGATGGGCGGCAACCGATAGCAGTTCCCGATCCAGGTCCGGATCACTGTCCAGGGCCGGGTCGAGCCGGGTCAGCTCGCGCAACAGTTCTCCCTGGCGCCCCGGTGAGTTGGGATCAAACACGCGGCGGGCGGCGGGTTCCAACGGGCGATCTGGTTGGGCATGTCGATCCGCACAGGCCTCAAGCCCGAAGAAAATATAGGAGAGTGCCGCGCGCAACTCGCGTGCGGTGATATGAATTTCACCGCGTTGGTGACAGGCTTGCAGTGCATCGAGCAGTCGCGTCTTGAACCGTGCGCCTTGTTCAGGATCACGCCAAATCTGCACACTGGCCCAGGCCGTGCAGCGCGCCTGAGCGGTACAGCGCGGACAGACCGCCCAGTGATCGATATCACGGCCACCGAAGAGACGCGCCAAGAGTGTGTCGAAAAAGTCGCTCGACAGGGTCGCGTCACGCGCGTCGAAGCCACCAACCAGAGAACGTTGATTGAGATCAATCAGCCGCAGGCGCGCATCGCGCGGTGGCGTCTCGTCTAACAACGCCTCGCGGAGTTGCTCGGTTAGATAGGTCTCCTGGGTTTGACGATCCAGCCATTCAAGCAGCTTACCGCTATTGATAGCGACGATATGGGTGCGATCATGCGAATAATCCGGCTGATGAAAGGGGGCAAACAAGTCATCGAGCAGATCATCGGCGCACTGGCCATTCCAGGACGCTGAACCGTCCAGATTGATCTTGAGACGCTGGCCATTGGCGAGCCGATGTTCCCAAACTCGCTGGGCCGAATCAATCCGTTCGCCACTCAGTTGACATGCCAAATACTGCAAAAGCGCAGTTTTGCCATCGCCGGCGTTGCCAAACAGAATCACCAGATTGACCGCGCCACGTTCGATGTCTTCGCGCAGTACTTGATCCAAACGGGTTTCGACATAGGTTGCCAGCGCAAATTCACTGTCCAAACCGCGGGTTTCTCGGTTGCCGTAACGCGAGCCGGGATAGGCTGAAAGGACATCCTGCAGCCAAGGCACCTGCTGTTCGCTCAAGGTGAGGGTAGGAATCGGTGTGGGGGTGAGCGTAGGCGTGGGCAAGCGGCTTGCGGGCGCAGTGCGTGAGGCGGATGTCTCTGACGTTTCCGCAGTGAGAAATTTCCAGGCTTCGCGGGCGCTGGCAAAGCGCGCTGTGCGTTCCAACGCCGTGGCGCGGTCGAAAAAGCCGCGCAGACGCGGGAAGCGTTCCGCCTCGCCGGCCCAGTTCAGCCCCAAGTCCTTGCGCAATTCCTCATCATGCAGAAAAGGAGGGCGATTCGTGAGAAGCTGAAAAAAGGTGGCGGCCAGTGCGAAGAGATCATCTGAGAGTTGCGCGTCCTGGCGCTGCTGCACCTCGGGACTGCAATAATGCAGGGTGCCGCTGCGTGCCGGTTCGTCACAGTGCACCACGGTGTCGTAATCAGTGAGAATCACCTGGTCGGGTGCGGCCTCGACAAGATGTTATTTCGAGGAGTATGCTCTAAGCCTCTGTAAATGATGAGGCGAGGAGCGATCATGGCCACGGTTGTTCGGCGTTCGGGCGAAGAGATCACCATCGAAGTGAGCC
>NZ_NRRS01000101.1 GCF_016583795.1 Rhabdochromatium marinum
GAAAGCCATGCGAAAAAATCGCCGGGGTCCGAAAAAACCGCTGACCAAACGCACTCGATACAAAGATAAGCCGCATGTCTCGACCGCCAAGCTTCTGGCCGCTGGTTAGCCCACCTTAAAAGGGCTGATGGCTCAAGCCTATCGTCAATAACCACCTGGGTTATATTGTGCATGTTTGTTTCATTTTTGTATCCTTTCCCGTTGCGTGGTCGGCAAGCAAGCTACTTGTGGGTCGCCTATAAGCAAATCACTGATTTAACCCCGGAAGACGTTTGTTTTATTGCCAGTCCTGACTACTGTATCGATCCTTCAATCTATGCAGAGGCGGGACGTTTTGAATGCAGCTGGCATCGCAATGATGAATTAGGTTTTGTGGTTCCAACTCATGAACAACTGCATCGCTATGTATGGCATGGGGTTCCTGAATGCATCTATCAGCGCCTCAAGGCTGTCCATCGTGCCGACAGTTTGATTTGGTTGCATTTGATGCAGGAAGAAGACAGGGAACTGACGGATTTTCTGTGTGAAACGATCACTGAAATTCGTCGTCACCGGGATGTGCAGGGGGTATTGACCTGGTGCAATATCCTGTCCGTGGAGAAGGCAGGAGCGCAATTGAATCTGCCGGTGATGCACTTTGAACTCGGACCCTTACGTGATCCCTGGTATCGCCCCTTGGGCTATCTTGATTTTCAGGGTGTGAATGGTCATACCGAAGCGCAACAGCGCTATGACGCATTTCTCGCTGAGCCGAACCGCCCAAAACCCCTGAATAATGACGAATTACTACATCTGCTGAAGGGTCCAGGATACGGGGATCAAACAGATAATCTTGGTCAATACCAGGTGGGAATACCGCTGCAAGTGGATGATGATTCCAATCTTCTTGCCTACAATCGCGGATTTACTCCGGCATTGGTGCTGCAATATGTTCAAGAGCAATATGCCAGTGACGACATTCTGCTCCGACCTCACCCAGCGGGTCAGTTTGGTCCACCACAAGAGCTGCCTGTTGATCGGTCTTCAACATCGGCTGCTTTTGTCCGCCGTTGCCAATCCATTGTCACCTTAAACTCCAGCGTCGCGGTTGAGGCTATGCTGGCCGGGCTTCCCACCACAGTGTTGGGAGAAGCACCATCGACAATTGCGGCACACACTGAAATTGGCCAAAACAGCTTGGCTTCGGAAGATGCGCTGGATTATTTGTTGCTGGGCTATTGTGTACCCTATTCATATATTTTCGACGTGGATTATCTAAGCTGGAGGCTTCAAAGTCCCAGCGAAACCGCGATTCGAGCAGCGCATCTTGAAACTTTCGCTCAGGCTCAAAGCGCTTTGCATGAGTCTTGAGATCGCTTGACTCAAGATTAAATTTGAACTTAGGCTGTTTAATCTTATATTGTCTATTTTACTGTGTAATTTGCGATAAAAAACTGGAGCTGCCTTCATTCAGTTTGAAATATATCCCATTGGAAGGCTTGGCCACAATATGGTATTTAAAACATGTCTGATCCATTCACTCCGTTTCGCTTCAAGTGCGCCAACGAGGGACTGATGCACCCACTTCAGGCGTTTTTACCGATAACTCGTGCATTAATGACGGCCTGTCTTGCAGGCAGTATGTTGCTCGGTACAACAAGTTTTGCGGCGTCAACGGACTTCCATGCACCACCACCTGCGCCACCAGTACAGTTTGGGCCGGTACTGGAACTGCATCAGCAACCCGGTGCCCGATCAAGTGCACAGACGCGCGATGGGCAAGTCGAGTGGGTGTTGCACAAAACTGAGGACGGTCTTCATCCAAGTGGTGAGGAACAAACTTGGGTTTGGCTGATGAATCGCGCTCGCCAAGATCCCCCTGCCGAAGGATTCTACCTGGCAAATAGTGGAAATAGTGATATTGAAGCTGCGATTAGCTATTTTAATGTGGACACAGGGATGTTGCAGGCGGAGTTCAATGTGATTCCTGCCAAGCCACCAGCGGCTTTTGACCGGCGTCTGTATGAGGCGGCTTATAATCACTCACTTGCTCTGATCGCCCGCGATTCTCAAGATCATGACGGACAATTTGATCTTGTTACAGCCGCCGGTTTCAGTTTTTCGGAAGCGGGAGGAAATGTGTACTCCTATGCTCGTAATGCCATTCACGGGCATGCCGGGTTGAATATCGATTGGGGCTACGGTGGTACTGGTGGCATGCAAAGTCCACGTGGACATCGCATAAATATTATGTCAGACGGCCATAATTTTACCAATGTTGGTATTGCTGCTGTCAGCGAAACCAATCCAAACACTGAAGTTGGCCCCTGGGTAGTCACTGGTAATTACGCCGAAGCGGCTACCTGGATAGCAGATAACTATAACCGCTTCCTGGTTGGTACCGTCTGGCAGGATCTTAATGAGGATGGCATGTACAACAGTGGCGAAGGATTAGCCGATGTGACCGTGACGCCGGATCAGGGTTCTTTCTATGCCGTTACGGCCGCAGGCGGTGGCTATGCCATCCCAATTGACGCGGGAAGCTATCGCGTTAGCTTTGCAGGTGGCGATTTGCCAAATGCAACCACGCGTGATGTCGAGGTTGGGGCCGATAGTGTCTTGCTTGATGTGCTTTATACCGCAACTCAAATGTATACCTTAAGCATTGCAAGCGTGTCTGGACAGGGGCACATCAGCAGTGACCCTGCAGGTATTGCCTGCCCGGGTTCATGCAATTTCGATTATGCAGGTGGGACAACTGTCACTCTAACCGCTGATCCGGATGAGGGCTCGGCTTTCGCTGGCTGGAGTGGGGCTTGTTCAGGAACACTGACCACTTGCACTCTGACTCTGGACAGTGCCAAGACGGTAAGTGCCAGCTTCATCACGGCGAGTGATCCATCTCCTAACGCAAACGGCATGGTTTATCTCTCGGAAACTGGTGATACCATTATTATTCCCGCTGACCTTGATGCCGCGCGCACCTATCTCAACTTCGGTGGCACCCATAGTTACCGTATTCCAAGCGATCTTACCGCTGCGGTCACCATCGTTGATCGCCAGGCGAGTTCCGTGGTTTTTTCTGCGGGTACTCACGTTGATAGTGTACGATTTGCTGCCGATGGGATTGAATTTGTCATCAATGCGCAGGTAATCAGGCTTCTTGGTCAGCCATCTCGTTTCAGCTTCGGCTTCGCCGGCGCTGCCAATCACAGTTTTAGTGCACTCGCCCAATTATTTGGCACCCAGATTCCCGATGCTGGTACCCAACCGGTCAGTGGAACCCCTGATTGCGTGATTCTTACCACGGGGGCGTTGAACTGTGAGGCCTTGTAAGCAATAAGACATCGGCTGTTTGAGCGATGGCCACACAAGCTTTGCCCCGCTACAGCGTCTCCTGCGGATCGATATCCAGGCTGAAACGCAGGTCGCGGGCGCGGGGCAGGTGGCGTAACTGGGGAATGAGCTGATCAAGCAGCTGATGCAGTGCAGTGCGCTTGGGGGCTTGCAGCAGCAGTTGCGCGCGATAGCGCCCGGCACGCTGCTCCATGGCTGCCGGAGCCGGACCCCAGAGTTCCTGGCCTGAGCTGAGCAGTGGCCGGGTGATGTGGGCGACCTGTTGCAGGAATATGAGTGCAGCGTCTTCGCGCGGGCTGTCGGCGCGCACCAGTGCCTGATAGCTAAAGGGCGGCATCTGTGCAGCACGGCGTTCGTCCAAGGCCGCACGGGCAAAGGCGCCATAGCCATGCTCCAGCAGAGCACGCAGCATCGGATGCTGCGGATGCCGGGTTTGCACTATAACAGTGCCGGGTTGCTCGGCGCGTCCGGCGCGTCCGGCCACTTGCAGCAGCAGTTGTGCCATGCGCTCGGTGGCACGGAAGTCAGCGCCGTAAAGCCCGTGATCTAGATCTAGGATGCCGACCAGGGTGATGCCGGGCAGATGGTGACCCTTGGCTAGCATCTGGGTGCCGAGCAGAATCCGATACTCACCATTCAGGGCACCGGCGAGCAAGCGTTCTAGCTCGCCTTTGCGACTGGTGCTGTCGCGGTCGATGCGCGCTAGAGGAATCCCGGGGTAGCGTTGACGCAGGCTATCTTCGACGCGTTCTGTGCCCTGGCCCAGTGGACGCAAATCCGGTCCCTGACAATAGGGACAACGGGTTGGCAAGGGGCGAATCAAGCCGCAGTGATGGCACCGCAGCTCGCCGCGATTCCGATGAATGGTCAGACGCGCATCGCAGCGAATACACTCACTGATCCAGCCACAGTCATGGCAGGTGAGCACCGGGGAAAAGCCCCGTCGATTCAGAAACAATAATACCTGCTGACCAGCATCGAGCGCTTGCTCGATGCCTTGATGCAGCCTGTGACCAATGCCGGTATCCAGATATTGGCCGCGAATGTCGGTGATGAGAATCCGTGGGTCGCGCGCCGATCCGGCGCGTTGCGACAACACCAGGCGCTGATAGCGTCCCAGCTCAGCATTGCGCAGACTTTCCAGGGCGGGTGTCGCCGAGCCAAGCACCACCGGACATTGGCCAATCTGGGCCCGGCGCACAGCCAGGTCGCGTGCTGAGTAGCGAAAGCCGTCCTGTTGTTTGAACGAGAGATCGTGCTCTTCGTCGACAATAACCAGCCCAAGTTCCGGCAGTGGGGTGAAAATAGCTGAGCGTGTACCAAGCAGCACCCGCGCTGTGCCGCTGGCTGCCGCGTGCCAGCCAGCCTCGCGCTCAGATTCCCCCAGAGCGGAATGCAAGACCACCATGGGAGCCGGAATCCGCAGGCGTAAGCGCTGCTCAAGCTGCGGAGTCAGACCGATCTCGGGTACCAGCACCAGAATTTGCCGCCCCTGGTCGAGTGCTGTATCAATCAGGCGCAAATACACCTCGGTCTTGCCGCTGCCAGTGACGCCATCGAGCAGAAATCCCGCAAAGCCGTGGCTGGCACGCACTGCGGCGACCGCTGCGGCTTGCTCGGCATTCAGCTCGGGGCGGGCTTCCATGTCGGGTGTGGCTGGTGCGACTGGGATGGCGCTGCTGTGCGGGGGGAATCTTTGCGATGGCAGCTGGCAAGCTTCGACCAATCCCTTGGTGGCCAATGCACGCAGTGCTGAGGTGCAGGGGCCGAGCTGGGCGCTCAGCTGGCGCTGGCTGAGGCCGGCGGGATGTTCACGCAGGCACTGCCAACAGTGCAGTTGGCGCGGAGCGCGGCTTAACTGCTCGGCATTGAGTGCCGTTCCCGCCACCGTCAGGCGCCAGCCGGATGCTGCTCGCGCAGTGGCTAGCGCTTTACCGCGTCGCAAGCGGGTCGGCAAGGCACCAAACAGCGCCTCGCCAGGGGCCGCGCGATAATAGCGGGCGCTCCAGAGAATAAAATCAATATCCTGCGCTTGCAGCAGTGCCTGAGTATCGAGCACGGTCAGCACGGCTTTGAGCTTTGCAACCGGATGATCGCTGGTGTTGGCCAGGGCAACGATTAAACCGATCCGCTGACCGTGCCCGAAAGGCACCAGCACGCGCAGACCGGGCATTAGAGTGCGGGCAGCGGTGGCGGTGTCCTGATCGGATGGCGGCCGATAGTCGAACAACTCCGGCAGGGGCACCGCGATTGCCACCCGCACAATGAGTGCCGCTGTTTGGGGGGGTGCGAAATCCTCAGAGGTTGCGATCAGTCTGACTGCTCCTAAAAACCTAAACAAAGTTGCTCATGGTGGTTTTTCGGTGATTCGCTCTCCGTTGATAGCACCCGGGATTGACCGGGCGAGCAACTGGAGTCCTGGTTGAGCAGTTCCAACCGGAGGCGCTTAGTCCGTTCCAGCAAGATCGCTTTAACCTGTTTGAACGGCGTGAACCGTTCGATGTCCGGGTCTAACAATCTTGCCAGCACGTTTCGCGCAGCGTTCTGATCCGCCTGCAACACAACCCCGTCGGAACAGTAAAACCGATCCCCTTTCCGCTGGCCGTCGAGACAACCGGTTCGGGAATCGATTTGCGATGTGTAAGCCGGATTGACCAGAACGACCGTCGAACCTCGACGGTGTGAAACACTGTCAAGTGCTTCGGCAATGACGCCTTTCGTCCAGCTTGCCAGCCGGCGATTGACGTGCTTGCCGAAGGACTTGCCCGTCATCGGGGCGGTGAGATCTTCTGCTGCGATCACGGCGGCTTTGTCGACAACCTTGTTCACCGACTGAAACACCACATCGCGGATGCGCGCGTGGGTCTTGTCCATCTGCCGGTTGAGCTTCTTGCGCCCCAGATTGAACCGGCGGATGTGCTCGCGCTTGCGCGGGTTGCGGATGTTCTTGGCGCGCGCACGTAGCTTGGCGCGACGCTGGTATTTGGCTTTAAGCTTGTCAGATTGCTCGGTCAGTACCCGACCGAGTTCCTGGCCGTGGTGCTCGCCGTCGGAATCGACCAAAACTTCGGAGTAGCCTTTATCGACGCCGACGGTGCGATTACCGCAGTCCTGTTTGGTTTCGACCTCAATGGTGTAGTGGACTTCGATTCGGTCATCGTCGGTCAGAATGATCCGCAGCGTGCCAGTGGGCGTGACATTGGTATCGAGCGGAATGGCGATGCGCTGGCCTTTGACCAGGCCGGGAATCTTGATCCAGACGCGTTTGCCAAGATGAAAGGTGGTGTAGTTGTCCGAACGAACGATGATCTGGTTTTGGGTGTGGTTGTGCCCGCGATGCCAGTGCTTGCGCATGATCCGGCGCAGATAGGCCTCGCCCGTCCAGTCGTTGCGCTTGAGCGCGCTGAACAGACGTTTTTGCTCGACCTTGTCCGGGGCATGACGCCAGATGCAGCGCCGCGCCTTGACCTTAGCCGCTTCCATGTTGGCGGTGATGTCGCCCTTGGCATCCCGCAGCGTTTCTTTCCAGGCATTGGCCGAAACGGGGAACGTGCGGCCTTCGCCTAACCAGGCATCGCGAATCTGGCGGTCGGATAAGTCCACGCCTTGCCGCGAGCCAAAGCGCTGCCAGACCTCGCTGCGCACCTGGCCTAGCCGTCGCGCCTGTTCGCGCAAGGCCGCCACCTTGCCCTTGTTCGGGCGATTGGCGCGCAAAATCCGAGTGACGTTCATTCGCACAATTCCTTGGGCTGACGAATGGGCATTTCGGCAACGTCCCCTGTGCTCGACTTTGGCCATTTTCTAAGCTTGGCTCGCTCAGCGAGAAGCCAAGCAATCACCTGAGGCGGGGCAGGCGAATCAAGTGAGGCTCGCGGCAGAGCATGGCAAGCGGTATCGTTTGAGGCTGACAAAAACCTCAGAGGAGGTTCGCCATGCTTGCTCTGCCTGTCTCCATTGTAGCCGTTCTTCAGCCTTTTGCCAGCCTGTTTACGAGTCCTACATGGGCACATGCGCAAGTGTTACTCCTTGGTACCCTGTTGGCGCAGGGGCCGCGCACGGTCACGGCGGCGTTACGGGCGATGGGGTTGTCAGGTGAGCGGCGTTTTGAGCGTTACCATCGGGTGCTCAATCGAGCCCGCTGGTCGGGGATCCGTGGAGCACAGATTTTGTTTGGACGCTTGATCGGTCTGTTACCCCCCGGCGTGCCGATTGTGGTGGGAGTCGATGAAACCCTGGAGCGGCGCTCGGGCCGGCGCACAGTGGTTACGACGATGGGGTTGGAATGGGTGGTCATGGCATTGCTGGTGCCTTTACCCTGGAGTCAGCGTCCCTGGGCCTTGCCCTTTCTGACCCTGTTGGCTCCCTCGCAAGCGGCGAATGACGCCGCTGGGCGCGTGCATCGCACGACGCTGGACTGGACGGTGGTGATGGTGCGCCTGGTCGGGCGCTGGTTGCAACGTCGCCCTTGGATGCTCATCGGCGATGGGCGTTATTCCTGCATTGAGTTGGGCTGGCAGTGCCGAATCCAACAGGCCACCCTGATCAGCCGTCTGCGTTTGGATGCCCGGCTGTTTGCCTTCCCCGAGCCGGTGCCACCCGGGCGACGGGGGCGCAAACCGCAAAAAGGCCAACGTCTGACCAAGCTCGCCGATCGCCTTGAGCAGGCGCGCACCCAAGGCGAACGGGTGACTATTCATCAGTGGTATCGCGGTGAGCGCAAAACCCTGCGTCTGCTCAGCGATATCGCCCTGTGGCACACCCCGGGCATCACCCCACTGTCGATCCGCTGGGTCTTGGTTGTCGATCCCGAGGGGCGCTTACCCGCGCAGGCCTTCTTCACCACCAGCCTAAATCAAGCAACTGTTAATTGCTCCTCCAGCTCCAGTTGGCTGGCCGATGCTGCGCTGAGGCGGTATCATGCAGTTTAATCGTTGATCCAGGCACGTATCATTGCGATATTCAGTCAGGTGTTACTTAGCCAGGTGTTATTCAGCCAGCAGGTTCTTCGCACCGATGTCAGCGGCATGCCCTTGGAGTGGGTGGATTATCGCGTAGCGGCGCGACTCTACTGTCTCGGGCAGGTCGCGTATTCCTGTGGCGAGGAGATTTTTTTGCTGCGTGGCGGTACCAACGCTCGAACGCGTGAGCGCAGCCAGATTTGCGTGCATTCGATTGTCGCCACTCATGGTCGTTGCCACGCCTCAAGCAAGCTGCGCGCTGATTATGTGCCACCGCTGAGTAACCACACCCTGTTTCAGCGCGACAATCATCTGTGTCTCTATTGTGGTGGACGTTTCTCGGACCGGCAGCTCTCACGAGATCATGTACGCCCACTAAGCCAGGGCGGGCAGAACCACTGGAATAATGTCGTCACGGCCTGCGTGCGTTGTAACAATTATAAAGCCGGCCGCACACCGGAAGCCGCGCGTATGGAATTGCTGGCGGTACCCTTTACGCCTACCCATGCTGAGTACATCTATCTGATGGGACGCCATGTGCTGGCGGATCAGATGGCCTTTCTGCGCATGCATTTCCCGCGTAGCAGTCCCTTGCTGGAGCGCCTGGCTTGAACGCCTGGCTTGAACAATATGAGAATGGATCCTTTACACCGGCGAATAACGGATATCACTGATGCATTGGCCGCTGATTATTGACCAGATTGCCGCTGCCAGCGGTGTGCCTTTTTCCCCGTCACCGCCGCGTTCCATTGGCGGCGGCTGCATCAATTCAGCCTATCAGCTGGCAGAGGGCGAACGGGCGTATTTCGTCAAGCTCAATCAGCGCGAGGAGTTGGCGATGTTTGAAGCCGAGGCGGCTGGACTGGCTGAGCTGGCCGCCTCGAACAGTCTGCGCGTGCCGCGTCCCTTGTGCACTGGAACAGCGGATGGTCAGTCCTTTATTGCCATGGAGTGGATCACACTGGGACGGCAGCACAGCCAGAGTGCGGCAGCAGCCGGGCGGGGGCTGGCGTTGATGCATCGCTGCACGCGCGAAACCTTTGGCTGGGATCGCGATAACACCATTGGCTCAACGGCGCAGCTCAACACCCCTCAAGCGGACTGGGTAAGCTTCTGGCGCGAGCAACGCCTGGGCTTTCAGCTTGATCTAGCGGCGCGCCATGGCTATGCGGGGGCTTTGCAAACACGCGGTGCGCGTCTGCTTGAAGCACTGCCGGCGCTGCTTGATCATGCGCCTCAACCATCGTTGTTACACGGCGATCTCTGGGGCGGCAACATTGGCTATGATCAACAGGGGGCGCCGGTGATTTTTGATCCAGCCGTGTATTTCGGTGATCGTGAGGCCGATTTGGCCATGACCGAACTCTTTGGTGGTTTTGGTGCCGATTTCCATGCCGCCTATCGGGACGCTTGGTCTCTGGCACCGGGCTATAGCACCCGCAAGTCGTTGTATAACCTGTATCACATTCTGAATCATTTGAACCTGTTTGGGCGCGGCTATTTGAGCCAGGCCGAAGGCCTGATCGAGCGCCTGCTGGCTGAGGTGAACGGCTAAGCGGGCCATCAGCTTCCAGTGATTCATGGCAGAAACCCCGCTGCAAATCCTGAACCGCGTCTTTGGCTATGCGGCCTTTCGCGGGCAACAGCAGGCTGTGATCGAGCGCTTGCTCCAGGGTGGCGATGCCTTGGTGCTGATGCCGACCGGTGGTGGCAAGTCGCTGTGTTATCAGATTCCAGCGCTGTTGCGCCCCGGTGTCGGCCTAGTGGTTTCCCCACTGATTGCGCTGATGCAGGATCAGGTCGATGCGCTGCGCCAGCTCGGGGTGCGGGCGGCCTTTCTGAATTCCTCGCTGGGGCGCGATCAGGCCGAAGCGGTCGAACGCGCGCTGCTTAACGGTCAGTTGGATCTGCTCTATGTCGCACCCGAGCGCCTGCTAACCGAGCGCTTTCTTGCCTTCCTGGATCGTCTGCCAGTTGCACTTTTTGCTATCGACGAGGCGCATTGCGTATCACAATGGGGGCACGATTTTCGTCCCGACTATGTGCAGCTGGATGTGCTGCATCAGCGCTGGCCTCAGGTGCCACGGGTGGCGCTGACCGCCACGGCCGATGCACCCACGCGACGCGAAATTCTGACCCGGCTGCAACTCCCGGACCATGCTCAATTCGTCTCCAGCTTTGATCGGCCCAACATCCGCTATCGAGTCATTGAGAAGCACAATCCGCGTCAGCAATTGGTGGAGTTTCTGCGCCGCGAACACCCGCAGGATGCGGGTATTGTCTATTGTCGCTCGCGACGCGGTGTCGAAGAGACGGCTGAGTTTTTGTGTGCTCAGGGGTTTCAGGCGCTGGCCTATCATGCCGGCATGACAGCCGAGCAACGCCGCACGCATCAGGCACGGTTTCTGCGCGAGGAAGGTCTCATTACGGTGGCGACCATTGCCTTTGGCATGGGCATTGACAAGCCGGATGTGCGCTTTGTGGCGCATCTTGATTTGCCCAAAAGTCTGGAAGCCTACTATCAGGAAACCGGCCGTGCCGGGCGCGATGGTTTGCCAGCCGATGCCTGGATGACCTATGGTCTGGGTGATTTGGTGACGCTGCGGCGCTTCATCGACCAGTCCCAAGCCGAGCCGCAGTTCAAGCGTCTGGAAACCCATAAACTCGACAGCATGCTGGGCTTTTGTGAGACCACCGAATGTCGTCGTCAGATCCTGCTGAATTATTTTGGTGAGCAACTGCCCGAGCCCTGTGGCAATTGCGATACTTGTCTGGAGCCAGTGCCAACCTGGGATGGCACGGTCGCGGCACAAAAAGCCTTATCCTGTATTTTTCGCACCGGACAGCGTTTTGGCGCCAGCTATCTGACCGATGTGCTGCTGGGCAAGAACAATGAGCGCATCCGGCGTTTCAGGCATGATCGCGTCAGCACCCATGGCATTGGGCGGGAACTCAGCGCCGATCAGTGGCGCTCAGTGTATCGCCAGCTGGTCGCCGGGGGACTGGTAGCGGTGGATATCGAAGGTCATGGCGGATTGCGCCTGACGCAAGCCAGCCGGCCCTTGCTGCGCGGCGAGCGCGGCATCCGCTTGCGCCAGGATCCGGACCAGAACACCCAAAAACGCGCCGCTCGCACGCCCTTGGCGGCGGCGCCGAGTGACCCCGAGGCGCATGCGCTATGGGAGGCACTGCGCAATCATCGTCGCACGATCGCTCAGCAGTTGGATGTTCCCGCCTATGTGGTCTTTGCCGACGCCACCCTACGCGAAATGCTCGCCCATCGTCCGCGCAATCGCGCCGAATTTGCCAAGATCAATGGCGTGGGGCAGGTGAAACTTGAGCGCTTCGCAGATGGTTTTCTGGAAGTTCTGAATGCGCATCAGTCAGCGTTTGACCACCGGAATACTGGCGGCCCTGAACACTAAGGGATTGTCACAAAATAAGTGTTCCATTTTGTGCTGGTGAAATAGTGTAATTCCAGTCGCCATGGAAGTCGTGTCGCTTGATGTTGACGGCAGCCAACTCAGCGGCAGTGACTTTTTGGCCGAG
>NZ_NRRS01000102.1 GCF_016583795.1 Rhabdochromatium marinum
GGGTGTGACGCCAGATGCAGCGGCGCGCCTTGACCTTGGCTGACTCCATGTTGGCGGTGATGTCGCCCTTGGCATCACGCAAGGTTTCCTTCCAAGCATTGGCCGAGACCGGGAAGCGGCGACCTTCCTTCAGCCAGCGATCGCGAATCTGGCGATCCGAAACGCCCACACCCCCAACAGACCCAAATCGCTGCCACACCTCGGTGCGCAACGACCCAAGCCGTCGCGCTTGCTCGCGCAACGCGGCGACCTTGCCCTTGTTCGGGCGCTTGGCGCGCAAAATCCGCGTGACTTTCATTCGACGTTGTCCTGATGTTTGCCAAGTGCCTCGTTGAGCGTTTTGCGAACGTTTCGCAATCCATACAACCGCGATGAAAAACCACCCATGATGGTCATCAAGTCCTGCACCAGCTCCTGTTCGGGCGAAAGCCTTTCTTGATTCAGTACCAGGATTTCGCAGCCGTGTGTCTTGGCGTAATGCTCGAACCACTCGAACCCAACGCGCGTCAGCCGGTCTTTGTGGACGAGGATCAGGGTGTTGATGCTCCGCTGCCCGATCTCATCCATCAGTGCCAAAAAACGCTGGCGCTTGAAGTTCAAGCCGCTTCCCACGTCTTCGACGAATTCGACGTTCGCTAAACCTCTCGCCACAACAAACGCTTCCAGCACCCGGCGCTGGTTGGCCAGGTCTGGCTTCTGTGCGGCCGATGAGACTCGGCAATAGGCCACTATTCGCGCTGGACACTCGGGCGTCTGTCGCCATCCGATGAACGCTCGCCACTGGGCCTCGGTGTAAAGACGACGATTGCTGTCGGTGCGCGCCACGGGAATGAGACGCCCCTCGCGCTCCAGCGCTGCAATGTCTTGACCGAAACACCGAGCTGCTTCGCCGCCTTGCCTGTACTCATGGTGCTTTCCATGAGATAATAATACACTATCGCGCATTTTTTATAAGACTAGAGTCTAGCTCCAACGGCTTCGAAGGTCTGGCGGGCGATTTCCAATTCCTCGTTGGTGGGAATGACCAGTACCTTGATCGGACTGTCGGCGTGGCTAATGAGCCGCTCACCAGGCGCGTGGCTGCGGTTGGCAGTCTCGTCCAGCACAATACCCAGGCGTTCCAGGCCGGCACAGGTGCGGGCGCGGGTTTCGGCGTCGTTTTCGCCAATGCCGCCGGTGAAGACCAGCGCGTGCACCTCGCCCAGCACGGCGGTGTAGGCGCCAATGTATTTTTTCAGCCGCTGACAAAAAATGCCCAGGGCCAGCTCGGCCTTGGTGTCGCCCTGCTCAATGCGCCGATGAATCTCGCGCATGTCGTTGACACCACACAGGCCCAGCAGACCGCTGTGACGATTTAGCAGCTGATCGATCTGGGCGTGGTCCATCTCCAGGTGTTGCATCAGATACAGCAGCACGGCTGGATCAATATCACCGCAGCGGGTGCCCATTACCAATCCCTCCAGCGGTGTCATGCCCATGGAGGTATCCACGCTGCTGCCATTGCGAATGGCGGTGGCGCTGGCACCATTGCCCAGGTGTAGGGTAATCAGGTGGGTGCGATCAAAGGAACGTCCGAGCATGGTGGCCGCGCGCTGACCGACATAGGCATGTGAGGTGCCATGAAAGCCATAGCGGCGTACCTGATGCTCGCGATACAGATAGTCCGGGATGGCGTAGCGATAGGCAGTGCGCGGCATGGTCTGATGAAAAGCGGTGTCGAATACCGCGACCTGCGATACACCCGGAAACAACTCTCGTGCGACCAAAATGCCGTCGAGATGCGCTGGATTGTGTAGGGGGGCGAGCGGGATCACTTGGCGAATGGCCGCGATCACATCGTCATCGATCAGGGTGGGTTGGTGGAAGGCTTCGCCACCATGCACCACGCGATGCCCAACCGCCTTAAGCTCGCTCAGATCGGTCAGCGCGCCGGTGGCGTGCAGTTGCGCGACCATGCGCTCCAGTGCGTCGTGATGGGTGGGCAGTGGCTGCTGTTCGTCAAGTTGCTGTGCCTGGCCGTTTGCATCCTGCCAGCGGAAGGTAAACAGCGCATCCGCTTCGCCAATGCGGCTGAGGTTTCCAGAGGCAATGACTGACCAGCCGGCGATCTCGAAGAGCTGGAACTTAATCGATGAACTGCCGGCGTTAAGGACCAGAACTTTCATACCGATGTTTCCTCGCTGTTAGTGGTTGCGCTGGTGGTGGTTGAACGGGCGTCTTGCAGTGACTCGGCGGCCAGCTTGGCTTCGGCCTGCTGTTGGGCCTGGATGGCGGTAATGGCCACGGTGTTAACGATGTCGGTGACCGTGCAGCCGCGACTCAGGTCATTGATGGGTTTGTTCAATCCCTGCAAAACCGGGCCGATGGCCACGGCACCCGAGCTGCGCTGCACTGCCTTGTAGGTATTGTTGCCGGTATTCAAATCCGGGAAGATAAATACGGTGGCTTTGCCGGCGACCTCACTGTCAGGCATTTTCGAGCGCGCGACCACGGCATCGACGGCGGCATCATACTGAATCGGCCCGTCGAGTTTCAGCTCCGGGCAGCGTTGCCGGGCGATGCTTACCGCCTCACGCACCCGCTCGACATCCTCACCCTTGCCGGAGGCGCCGGTGGAATAGCTGAGCATGGCCACGCGCGGTTCGATGCCAAAAGCGGCGGCAGTGCCAGCTGAGGTGATGGCAATGTCAGCCAGTTGCTCGGCATCCGGGTTGGGGTTCACGGCGCAGTCGCCATAGACCAGTACCCGGTCAGTCAGGCACATGAAGAAGACGCTGGACACCAGTTTGGAGTCTGGACGTGTCTTAATGGTTTCAAAGGAAGGGCGAATGGTGTGCTGCGTGGTGTGAGCCGCCCCCGAGACCATACCATCGGCATCGCCCACATAGACCATCAGGGTGGCGAAGTAGCTGACATCTTCCAGCGCGTCATAGGCCATCTGTTCCGAGATGCCCTTGTGTTTGCGCAAGTCGTAATAGATCGCCGCATACTGATTGCGCTTGGGCGAGTTGACCGGGTCGATGATGTCAATGCCATCCAAATTTAGCCCGAGTTCGCTGATGCGACGGCGGATTTTGTCTGGGTCACCCAGCAGAATCAGATCAGCGACACCGCGCAGGCTGAGAATTTCCGCCGCGCGCAGAATGCGCTCATCGCTGCCCTCTGGCAGCACGATGCGCTTGTGATCGGACTTGGCCCGATGGATGAGTTCGTATTCGAACATGAGCGGCGTGACGCGCGTTGAATGATGCTTGGAAATGCGCTGGCGCAGATCCGCGACATCGACATGATTTTCAAACAGGCCGAGGGCGGCGGCGGTTTTGCGGTCATCGCCGGCCAACATACTGGATTCCACCCGGTACACGGCGAGCGCGGTCGAAAAGGTGTCTTCATCGACACTGAGGATGGCCACCTTGTTACGCCGCAGGCCATCGACCAGCTTTTGCACATTGGCCGCCGGTTTCAGTCCGCCAGTCAACAGCAGCCCGGCCACGCGCGGAAAGGAGGAGGAGGCATCCGCCGCCAGACTGGCGAGAATAATGTCGCTGCGATCCCCTGGCGCAATGATCAGGCAGCCGTCTTCGATATAGCCGAGGAAGTCTGGCACCTCCATGGCCGCGACCTTGTAGTTGGTCACCACCTGATTGCGACTATCGTCTTCGCCGCTCAGCCACTTGGCATTCAGCATCTTGGCGATTTCACCGATGGTCGGTTGGGCCAGGGTGCTCATATAGGGCAGCACATAGACGGTTTCGGCGGCGGGCATGGTGGCGCGCGCGCGCCGGCGCACGGCATCGACATGATCGGGATCGACGCCATTGACCACGGTGGCCAGCAGGTCGCCGCCACGATTGATCAGTGACTCATGGGCCAGCTGCATCGAGTTGAGGGTTTCCTCCAATCCGCGGCTGAAGCCCTTGACCACCGCTACGATGGTGCAGCCAAAGTTGTTGGCCAGATCGGCGTTGAAGTCAAACTCCAGCGATGGCACCAGACCGTCGAAATCGGTGCCGGCACAGAGCACCAGATCGCAGCGTTCCTCCAGCAGCTTGAAGCGATTGAGAATCAGCTTGAGCAGCTCATCGTAATGACCGCTGGCGACCAGCTCGCTGGCCAGCTGCGCGGTGCAGCCATAGAGCATGTCGTTGGCGAACGGCAGGTTGTAGCGATGACGAATCAGCGTGGCCAGATTGTCTTCTTCGACGCTGCCGTTGACAATGGGGCGAAAAAAACCGACGCGTTGATTGATCGCCGTGAGCATTTCCATAAAGCCCAGCACGACGACGGACTTGCCGCTGCCGGAGCCGGCGCCAGCGATGTAAAGACTCTGCATCGTTAAAACCTCAATAACAAAAAGTGGAAAAAGTATAGGCTGGAGTGTGGATGGTGCGGTAGAATTCCAGCTGTGCGGGTGTAAGCTGTGCGGGTGTAAATGCGTGGTTGTGATGGGGAGGAGACTGGAATGATTGATGGTAAGGGGTTTCGGTTCCTGGTGTCGGTCTTGAGTCTGACACTGGCTTGGTCTGCGCTGTGCGTTTGTGCTCAGGAGTCAAGTGTTTATCGCTGTACGGCGGCGGATGGAAGTATTGAGTTTCGCCAGTACCCCTGCCATGGGCGTGATGCAAGTGTGTTGCTGGATATCGATCAGCGTCCGAGCGGCTGGACACCGCCGGATCCAGCGGAGGTCTTTGACGCCGAGGATGAGGCGGAGGCGGCAGCGGAGCGTTCCCAGGCGGCGGCCAAGGCGCGTGCTGAGGCGGCCAAGGCGGCGGCGGTGGAGCGGCGGCAGGAGGAAAAGTGCTGGAAGAAACACCATCAGCTGGAACAGGTTGAGCGCAAGTTGCGTGCGGGGTATCAGGCGAGTGAAGGGCAGCGATTGCGCCACAAGCGGACTGAGTATGAGGACTATTTGAAGCGTTTTTGCGATTGAGTGGGCGCCTCGCGGTCGGTGCCGCTTAGGATATGGTCCAGAATTCTGTTGAGCCGATAAAAACCCACCACGGAATCGACGCGCAGGAGTTCACCGCCCTGAACATCAAAAAAGACCAGGGAAGGGGCGTAAAAGAGCCCGAGCTGTGCGGCCCAGTCTTTGGCCGTGGTCTTGTCACCCTGAGGCGTGACCACTGGCTGATCGGACCACATGTTGAGCTGCACCGCATCGAATGCCTGGAACCGCTCGGCCAGAGGTTGCTTGCCGTCTTGCGTGTTTTTCAGGACATCTCCATGGAGCACATCGCAGGCATGGCAGTCGCCTTGCTCGAAAAACACCACCAGCGGTCGGTCCGCAGGCATGCGACGGCGCTCCAACTGATAGGGGGGCGCGGCGAAGAAGTCTTCAGCGTTTAAATCCTGGTCATCAAAAACCATGCGATTATCGCCGCGCGCCAGATAATCGCGGAAGGATTCGTGCTGATAATGGTCATCAGCGACATATTCCAGGGCGGCGCGGAACTGATAGGGTGGATAATAACCGCGCAGGCGCAGAGCCAGTTCACCAGCCTCGTCGTAAAACAGCAACGTTGGCGTAAATTCAGCTTCTTCGCGCTGTGCCAGGGTGCGTTCGCTCAGCTGCTGACCGTCAAAATCCGTCACCTCGGCTTGTCCCTGGATATCGATTGGCACCAAGTCGAAATGCCGGCGGGTGTATTCAACGATGTCTTTAAGGGCAAAGTTGACCTCCATCAGCCGGTGGCAATAGGCGCAGTGTTTTTGGCCAAAATATAGAATCAATCCGGCTTTGCCGGCGGTTCGCGCCGCAGCCAGATCGGCGGGTAGATCCAAAAATGCCGGATTGAACCAGTCGGGATACTCAAGCTCGGTGCTGCGTGGGCGGTCATCGAAGCTCGCGCCCGGTTCGGGCGCGGTGGCGGCCAGGGTGACTCCTCCCGTCAGGAACAGCGCGATCAGGACGCCGGCTAGGGGATTGATCAGCGCACGGGCTTGGTCAAGGGATTTAGGTTTCACAGCGTTTTCGTGGGTTGGCTGGCGGGCCGTGATGCGCGCGCAGCCGTGGCAGTTTTTTGAGGAGCAATATGATAGCGCATCCGCACGAGCGTGATTGGGATTCCATCGATACCGTGTTTCTCGATATGGACGGTACCTTGCTGGATCTGCACTTCGATAACCACTTCTGGCTGGAACATGTACCCAAGCGCTATGCCGAGGCGCGGGGCATCGGGCTGGAGGCGGCTCAGGAGTTTTTATTTGCACAGTATCGGGATAAGCGCGGCACGCTCGACTGGTATTGCATTGATCACTGGACTGAGCTGTTGGGGCTGGATATTGCCTTACTCAAGGCCGAGGTCGATCATCTGATTGCCGTGCATCCGCATGTGCCCGAGTTTCTGGAGGCGCTGGCGGCGCGGGCCAAGCGTCGTGTGCTGGTGACCAATGCCCATCCGCGCTCGTTGGCCTTAAAACTGGAGCGCACCCGTCTGGGGGGGCACTTTGATCGGGTCATCTGTTCGCATGAGCTCAGGCAGCCCAAGGAGGCAGCGCGGTTCTGGGAAGCGGTGCAGTCGATTGAGCCCTTTGATCCGCTGCGAACCCTGTTCGTTGATGACAACCTGGATGTGCTGCGCACCGCCTCGGCCTATGGCTTTCGCTGGCTGTTGGCGATTTTGCAAGCAGACTCGACGGTGCCCCCGGCACAGCACCGGGATTTTCCGGCAACTCTCAGTTTTGCGCCCTTGATTGCCGAGCTGGGCGCCGCAGCGGCCGCTGGAGAGGCCTAGGATCCGGCGTCGGGAGCCGTGGGGCCTGGCGTGCTGGTTGGGTTGTCCGTCCTGGGTTTAGCGCGCCGGCGCCGGCGCCGCTTGGGTTTGTCCGCCGGGGGCGTGGTTGGTTGGGCACTTTGGGCGTTTTGGGGCGCTTGAGCCTCTTGAGGCATTGGGGCCGGCTGGGCGCGGGGCGCGGGCCTGTTTTTGTGCCGGCTGTCCTGTTTGTGGCGTGGCGCGCCTCGGGCTGGTCGGCCGCCCGGTTCGCGACGCGGTGCCCGCACGCGGCTGGACGGATCGATCTCGGCAAGCAGTGTGCTGCTTAACTCGCCGACCGGAATTTTGGCACCGATGTAGCTCTCGATCTCCGGCAGGCAGAAGGCATAGGTCTCGCAGGCAAAGCTGATCGCATCGCCAGCGGCTCCGGCGCGCGCGGTGCGTCCGATGCGATGGACATAATCCTGCGGGTCGTCGGGCAGGTCAAAATTAATCACATGGCTGACATCCGGGATATGCAGCCCACGTGCGGCAACATCAGTGGCTACCAGCACTGGCAGTTCGCCTTCCTGAAAGCGGCGCAGCAGACTGAGGCGCTGTTTCTGTGGCACATCCCCCGAGAGCACGGCAGACTTGATGCCGTTACCCTGCAGGTAGCCCCAGACCCGCTCAGCCTGGCGCTTGGTGTTGATAAAGACCATCACCCGTCCGTCATCAATGGTGTGCAGCAGGCCGATCAGCAGTGGGATTTTTTCATCGTTGCCGACCATGTAGCAGCACTGGGTGACGCGATCAGCGGTCACCTGCTCGGGCGTGATCTCGACCATGGTCGGGTCGTTCATGTGCTCGTAGGCCAGTTCTGTGACACGATAGGACAGGGTGGCCGAGAACAGCATACCCAAGCGCCGCTCCGGCGGTGGCATGCGTCGCAGGATAAAGCGGATGTCCTTGATGAAACCAAGGTCGAACATGCGATCCGCCTCATCGAGAATCACCACCGAGATGGACTTGAGATCAAAGACGTGCTGCTTGAAATAGTCAATCAGGCGTCCCGGAGTGCCAATCAGGATATCGACCCCGGAGGCGATTTGGTCGCGCTGTTGCTGATAGCCGGTGCCACCATAGGCCAGGCCAAGGCGAAAGCCGGTGGATTGAGCCAGCAGCAGGGCATCTTTGTGAATCTGCACCGCCAGCTCGCGCGTGGGGGCCAGAATCAGCACCTGCGGTCCGCGCGGGGGCGGCTCCGGATCAGGCGGGTGGCGCAGCAGATGATGCAGGGCCGCGACCAGATAGGCGGCGGTTTTGCCAGTGCCGGTTTGCGCCTGGCCGGCGACATCATGCCCTGCGAGGGCAATCGGCAGGGCCTGGGCCTGAATGGGCGTACAGAAGGTGAAGCCGGCCTGGTTCAGACCGTCAAGAATGCGCGAGTCGAGCGCGAAGCTGTCAAAGCGGGTTTCGGTCAGATGGGTTTCAGACATGAAATACGGTACTCTCTCCGCATCGGTGATCGCCGTTTGTGGCGACAGGACTTGCAAAACTTGCTATCTTTAGGCTCAAATAGCATCTTACCTGATGGGTCTGGGGCAACGCGAACCCGCGCAAGCGCCCAAGGCGGTTGGCACTCTTCATCCGCAATCCTGGCCATTCTGCGCTCTGGCACGAACGCCCAGCTTCAGCACTGCAAACCACATCTCCCCGAATTGAAACCCCCGAGCTTAAAGGTCACGCGCCCCCAAGTTCGCATGAATCTCCAGGCGGTCGATGCCGAAACCTTGCACCCCTTTTGCACCCGAGTTTGCCGCGCTGCGCGCTCTGCCCCGCACCGCTTGGCAGTCCACTCAATCTGAGTTTTCCTAAATTAACGGAGATTGTACACTGTGAGCGATAAAATCCTCCATGTAACGGATGACACCTTCGAAGCCGATGTCCTGCAATCCAGTACTCCGGTGCTGGTTGACTATTGGGCCAACTGGTGCGCACCCTGCAAAATGATTGCACCGATTCTTGAAGAAATTGCTGAAGAATACGACGAACGCGTCAAGGTTGCGAAAGTCGATATCGACGAGAACCGTGCGGTGACTGAGCGCTTTAATGTCCGCGGCATTCCAACCCTGATCCTGTTCAAAAACGGCGAGGCCGAGGCGATTAAGGTCGGTGCCGTGTCCAAGTCCCAGCTTACGGCTTTTATCGACAGCAACCTGTAAGCCGCGCACCGCTGCGCTCGCCCCGATTGCAAGCCGCGTTGCAGTCCGGGTTGCGACAATGGGCGGCCCGCTCGGGCGCCTGTTCTTTAAACCTCCGCCTCCTTCCCTCACCGCATCTGCCGGCCTGCCGAGGTCGCCCGGGTGTCGGCTGATTGTATGCGGTTTTGAGCATTACGATGAACCTCACCGAACTGAAGAAAACGCCCATCCCGGCTCTGGTCGAGCTTGCACAATCCATGGAAATTGAAGGGGTTGGGCGCTCGCGCAAACAGGATCTGATCTTCTCCATTCTGAAAGTCCAGGCCAAGCGTGGCGAGGACATCTCCGGCGACGGCGTGCTGGAAATTCTTCAGGACGGTTTTGGTTTCCTGCGCTCGGCCGATGCCTCCTATCTGGCCGGGCCGGATGACATCTATGTCTCCCCCAGTCAGATCCGCCGCTTTGCGCTGCGCACCGGCGACACCATTTCCGGCAAAATTCGCCCGCCCAAGGAAGGTGAGCGTTACTTTGCACTGCTGAAGGTCAGCGATATTAATTTTGACCGCCCTGAGGTCACCAAAAACAAAATTCTGTTTGAGAATTTCACCCCGCTGTTCCCGCAGAAGCGCCTGGGGCTGGAGGTGGGCAACGGCAGCACCGAGGACATTACCGCACGCATCATCGATCTGGTGGCCCCGCTGGGGCGCGGTCAGCGCGGGCTGATTGTCTCCCCGCCCAAGGCCGGCAAGACCATGATGTTGCAGAACATTGCCCAATCAATCGGCCATAATCACCCGGATTGCTATCTAATTGTGCTGCTGATTGATGAGCGCCCGGAAGAGGTCACCGAAATGGCCCGCTCGGTGCGCGGCGAGGTGATTTCCTCCACCTTCGATGAGCCGGCCACCCGTCATGTGCAGGTCGCCGAGATGGTGATTGAGAAGGCCAAGCGCCTGGTCGAGCACAACCGCGATGTGGTCATTCTGCTCGACTCCATCACCCGCTTGGCGCGCGCCTACAACACCGTGGTGCCGTCCTCGGGCAAGGTGCTGACCGGCGGTGTGGATGCCAATGCGCTGCAACGACCCAAGCGCTTCTTTGGCGCAGCGCGTAATGTGGAGGAGGGCGGCAGTCTGACCATCCTCGCCACTGCGCTGGTGGATACCGGCTCGCGCATGGATGATGTCATCTACGAGGAGTTTAAGGGCACCGGCAACATGGAGATCCATCTTGACCGGCGCATTGCCGAGAAGCGTATCTTCCCGTCGATCAATATCAACCGCTCCGGCACCCGCCGCGAAGAACTGCTGATGCCCCAGGCCGAGCTGCAGAAAATGTGGATTTTGCGCAAAATTCTGCATCCCATGGATGAATTGGCGGCGATGGAATTCCTGGTCGATAAGCTCAAGCACACCAAGACCAATGGCGAGTTCTTCGACTCCATGCGTGGCTAGCGCATGACCCGCGCGGCGCCAGCGCTGCGCCTCAGCGCGGCGCTACTCTCGGTCGTGCTACTGGGGCTGTCGATCTGGCTGGCGGCGCAGCTCATTGGTGATCTGCGCCGGCTACAGCAGGACAAAACCGCGCTGGCTGAGCTGCGTGATGTCAAATACGGCTTGTTCAATGCCGAGCTGTGGGTCGAGCAGCTGGGCGCGATTCTGGCCCACAAGATTGATCACTTCCGTATTACTGAGGCGAACCGACCGGAGCTGAAGCGTGCGGTGGAACAGCTGCTCGACCGCCTGCTGCGGGAGATTGAGGACGCTCAGCGGCGTCGCCATGCCGCCGGCGACCACTGGATCGACAAAGTCCAGGGCGCTGTGCAGCAGCAAGTGCAGGACTGGCTGATCGACTTTGACCGTCTGCGGGCCCGGGTGCCGGTCTATGCCGAGCAGGTGCTGCTGGAGCTGGAGCAACCCCGCACCAGGGAGGAGCTCAAGGGCTATTTGACTCAGTTACTGGAGCAGGCCACCGCGAGCAGCCTGGCTGAGGTCGATGACAGCGCCTTCAATGCCATTCTGGCGCACTACCACTGCGACACCGGAGTGGACTGCGCCGCAGCACTCAGTATCCGCATCGACGCACGCGAACAGCATAGCCGCGGCCAGGCGATCGCATTACTGAATCTGCTGTGTACTTTGTTTGCACTGAATCTGGCCGTCACCCGCTACCATCGGCGCCTGTGGCCCGAGGGGCTGACTCTGCTGACCGGTGCCGTGCTGGTGCTGCTGGCGGTGGGGGTGCTGACTCCTATGATCGAGATCGAAGCGCGCATCACCGAGCTGAGCTTTGTGCTGCTCGATCAGCCGGTGCGCTTCACTGATCAGGTGCTCTATTTTCAAAGCAAGAGCCTGCTGGATGTCGTCACCCTGCTGGCACGCACCGGAGCAGCCGATATGCTACTGGTGGCGGTGTTAAACCGCGTCAATTTAGAGGTGCGTAATTCTTATGCTATAGTTTGCGCTCCATTGTGCCACGCATCGTTTGGACGCGCACTTGCCGACATTTTGGTGACAGGATCGTTTCATGTTGACGTTAGAT
>NZ_NRRS01000103.1 GCF_016583795.1 Rhabdochromatium marinum
TGTCCCGTCCCGGAAGATTATTTACCAAAGAGGAGCCATCCGTTATTCCTCGCGCGCGAGATGCTCGAAGCGCTCATCGCCGATCTCAAAGCGGATTGCTCAAGCGCTGAGCCATCCCAATGTCATGGACTCACCAGCAACGATCAAACCACGGAGGTCTGAACGATGCAGGTTCAACTTCATAAGAACGCCCGCACCACGCCGGCAGTGCGCGCTGAGCTGCAAGCCTCGACGCTCCCCAACAGCGCTCTGGCGCGCCAGTATGGCATCTCTGAACCCACGGTGGCGAAATGGCGCGGGCGTGAGTCCACCGCCGATGCCTCCCATCGCCCCAAGCGCCTGCAGACCAACCTGACCCCGGCGCAGGAGGCCATCGTGGTGGAGCTGCGCAAGACGCTGTTGTTGCCCCTCGATGACTTGCTGGCGGTGAGCCGTGAGTTCATCAGTGAGGCGGTCTCGCGCTCCGGCCTTGATCGCTGTCTGCGCCGTCATGGCGTCTCCAACCTCAAGGCACTGATGCCTGCCGAGGAGCGCCCCAAGGACACCGAGAAGAAGACCTTCAAGGACTATGAACCCGGCTTTGTCCATGTCGATATCAAGTATCTGCCGCAGATGCCCGATGAGGCCTCACGCCAGTATCTGTTCGTCGCCATCGACCGCGCCACCCGCTGGGTCTATGTCGAGATCCTTCCCACCAAGTCGGCCAAGCATGCACAAGCCTTTCTCAAGCATTTGATCGCCAATGCGCCTTTCCATATCACCAAGGTCCTCACCGACAACGGCAAGGAGTTTAGCGACCGCTTCTGCGCCACGGGACAGCGCGAGCCCACCGGTCAGCACGCCTTCGATAAGGTCTGTCGGCGCCATGGCATCGATCATCGCTTGACCAAGCCACGCCGCCCGCAAACCAACGGCATGGTGGAGCGCTTCAATGGGCGCATTGCCGAGGTGCTGCAAACTACCCGCTTTCGCTCCGGAGAACAGCTCTCGGAGACGCTCCATCGCTATGTCAGGCTCTATAATCAACACATCCCCCAACGCGCGCTCGGGCATGTCGCTCCCATTCAGGCATTGAAGCAATGGTATGAAAAGCAGCCGGATCTATTCGTAAAACGTCCTAACAATCTCCCGGGACTTGACAGCTAGGGCGCCTGATCTAGCGGGACTTCCCCCGTCGATTTCTTGCAGCAAAGCCGACCAGGGATGAAACAGATGCAACCCTCAACCACACTTTCTCGCTACTGGACTTGGCTCTCTGACGTCCATCCCGTCGACAACCCACTAAACTGGTGCCATACCACCGACGGTTATGGTCTGCGCTCAATGATCGAGAGCGGCACCATCAGGCCCAACAGATGCCCCGTTTTCAATGAGAATCTCATCTACGCATTCTATGGTAGACCCGCATATCGCTCACGCCATGATGGATCTATTGGTATATCGGCGCGCGCACCCGTAATTGTGATCTTCAGCCCAGACTTAGCTGTCCGTGGGACCCGCCTCTACCCTTTTGACACTGGTGCATTCGCCGCCGGGCGATACAAGCGACGGCTGCACTCAAGCACCACAGTCGCTGACTTCATGCTGCCTGCCACTACCGAGGCTGCTCGAAAGCACGTCTCCGCATTCTTCCATTCTAATGAAAACTATCTGAAAGCTTCCCCTGGGACGCCCGGCGTTGCGTTCCACGGCGAGTTCGAAGTCGAACAGCTCGTACACATCTTTTCTGACCTAGACACTAACGAAGCAGATGCACGGCGCCTCGCCATGGAGCTCCAAATCGATACCGCTATCCCGCTGGATCGAACTATCGTCGATTCGCTAGTGCTTCCCTCAGAGCTTCAAGATGCGCCTTGGCTCCAAGTCTTTCTCGGTGGCTTCGGAGCCGGGATCAGAATCGTTCCTTACGATCTTCAACCCAATCGACGTCTGGAAGAGTACCAAATGCTTCTCGAAGACTACGTTATCTCGCCACAGCTAACGGCATAGCGTCGTCGCCAGCGAGGATGAGTTGAGTTAGTTCCTTTTCTTCACGGTAACTTAAATGCCATGCGCACTTCCAACTCAATGAGGCTCGGCGGATTCGTACGAACCATTCCCGACTTGAGCACTTTCGTGCACCCGGTGTTTCTGGACGATGAGGGCTCTCCGATATTGCAACTGATCGAGAACGGAATTATAACGGCCTGGAAACGGTACCAACCGGATTCTACTTTGGAGTTTTTCAATTCCAATCTTACTGCCAAGCCGGGTGATCGCTCCATCTACGGCTTCGTTTTCACCGATGACAGTTTGGTGTTCGGCGAGAGGGCTCCGCTGGCAAAGGCGCTCGCCTCTGACAATCGCATCGGCATGTTGGCTGAACGCCAGCCGAACACATTCCGCATAGTAAGGCGCTTCATTGATGAGTCCTCTGCACATTTTTTCTCGCTGAACGGTTCCGAGTGTATTGAATACCCGACGACTCTTCCTTCGAGCGCGTTTGCCGTGATGCTACTAGACGCATTGAAAAAAGCCGGTAAGAACCTAGGGCATTTCATTTGCTTCCATGTACCCCTTACTCCGTTGGCACAGGCTTCATCGGGTATTCAGTCAGCGATACTTCGACTTAACGATACCGACGAGCTCGAATTACGTTGGGGGTACGGGAGCCTGAAGGCTATTCCTCGGCGTTCACGGGCTACGCCAGTACATTTGTCCGCTTTCAGCTATTCGACAGATCGCGGCGGAGTTAAATCGATTCTCGGTATGGACATCATAGAGCATGAAATTAGCATCCCGTTCGAGCCATCTGAACCATTCTTTTTCATGTTGAACAGCACCCTCAAAAGGTAGCGAAACAGATGAAGCTCGGATTCCCCGTCATCATTGGTGATACCAACGACGTTGTTATCGTTTGGCTATCAGCAACACCGTCGCATGTCCCCGGTTTGATCATCAGTAACACCCACCAAGGAGATCAGATACCGATAAAAGTATCTGCTTTCCCTGCGATGTACAAAGATCTAGTGTCCGACCTGCTACAATCCGGTTTGCAGGTGACACTGCACCTCGAAGGCACAGTCGACGCTCGGTCTATTTTGTTCCGGAATGAACAGTTAAATTTTGATGGGGACTCCGGGACTCTAGCTCTCTTCGTGCTGAATCAATTGCATGGTCTCCTCGCCGGTGTGGATGAAAAGGAACAGGCTCTGATCTCTGGCAGACTGCGTTTTGCAGAAGGAAGACAACCGAAGATTCTCCCACTCGGGCCAAACTGTCGCGGTCATACGCTTAAGAAAGCGGAATTCGCGGCCTCTCAAGGCATAAAACTCTGGCTGCATAAGGACGATGTTACCGACACGCTTAAGACGCCGCTTCACTTCGACGCGCACAACAGCTCCCCCGATTGGTTCCTAGCGGAATTCAAGAAAAGACATGGGCTGGACGTGGACGAGAACACTATAATCGCCGCCCAAGCTATTACTACCGACGCGTCCACCGAGCGCGATCTTTTTCGCCGAGCAATCGATCGGAGCGCTGTCAATGATCTCGATGAACTCCTAGACGACTACTTCGATCCGGTTCGACGTCCGGCTAGGGCGCTCCTCCCTATTCAGAACGCTGCGTTGTCAGAAGAACACGAAAAGAAAGTTTTTGCGCCGCTGAGTGAAGGAATGCCTGAACTCCGGCATTTGCTTATCAGCGGCCCCACGGGCTGTGGAAAAACAACCCTGCTCCAATCGCTAATCCTCAACGGTTTGCACAATCGAAGAGGCGGCGTGCTCTACCTAGGACCAACGCGAGCGCTTGTGGAGGAAGTCTACGAGACCATTACGCAGGAATTGGCCCCCCTTCTGCCGATACAAAACCGCGCTAAGGTAATACTGTCCACCGGCGATTACAGCAAAGACGATCCCATGATCGCTTCCGGTCGCTTTGGCTTGGCATGCATGGTCAACGAGAAAGCAAACGTGCTCTTCAGTGCGGATGATGCTCACGAACTCGAGAAGCATCTCTCCCTCGTGATAGTCGACGAGCTTCATATGCTGTCAGATCCCTCGCGTGGTGGCTTACTCGACCTTTTGATAACCAGTTTTGCCCGTTCTGCGCGCACTCGTTTCGAAAACGGGGAACTACCTTTGCAAATCGTTGGCGTGACGACAGAAACACTGTCTGAGCGCCTCTGTGAGATAGACACGTTTTGGCTCGACCGAGATGATGACTCGTCGAAACCCTGCGTTCTTCGGGCTACTGAGCGCCCGATACCAGTCTGGCATACAGTTGCCATCATCTACGAAAAGAATCCGCTGCAAGAGCCATACTGGGCCTTGAAGAAATTCATTGAGTTCAAATCTGACCTCGATAGAGCTAAATCCGACGATGATCTCCGCGAACTCCTAGGTCGCTTCAATGCGCATGGGGACGAGGTTAAGCATTATGAGGATCGAGAAATTGGCGACGGGATGCACCGATTCGACAACCAGTTGCTCGAACTCGTGCTCAGCAAGCTTAACGAGCATCGTAGCCTCGTCGTCTCGGTCAAATCCGTCGACAAAACCGAGAACTTTGCGAGCGCATTGCGAAAACGCATCCCAGACACTCTGTCGAGTGAACCGGTATCGGAGGCGTTTCTGGATACGCTGCGAGTTTCAGGCCTATCACATTCACGCATCGCAAGTATGGAGGCTTGGGCCAAGGTTGGCATCTACGTCCATAACGGACAATTGCCTCGACGACTTCGGGGCGCCATTGCACAAGTATTTCGTCAACAACTCAACGCCAATTCCCGTCGAAAGGTCCTGATAACAACCGAGACACTCACTTATGGCGTCAACTTGAGTGCGTCTTGCGTGATACTAACCACTTTAGATATGAGTCGTGACGATCCCGCAGATCCTTTTGCCATCCCGACTGACCAGCCGCTCGATCCGAACAACTATCACAATTTTCTTGGTCGCGCTGGCCGATTGGGATTTCAAACAAATGACATTGCCGAAGCAATTGTTTGTATCGGGCTTTCTGAGTTCTCGCAACCAAAGCATCGTCTCGGCTTCCTGAAGGATTACTATGGAATAAAACGTCCACCGAGATTCCTATCCTCAATCGTTCTATCCTCTGATTTGAGAAGAATTCGGCTGAACAAGAAAATGAAAGAGTACGTCGCAGCAGAATCGTTCGACCTCGCGGATTGCAGCTTTCCTTTGCTTCGAACCGTCCTCGATGCGAGCCGAAAGACCGGACAGGCAATGCTTTCGAATAGAATCATTGAATTTGTCCAGGAGACGGTTGGTTACCAATCGGCTAGTGAAAGCGATCAGAAAAAGATTGATGCCCTGTGCAAGTTGACGTTGAAAAAGGCCGCGCAGTTCAACGAAGGGGATATCAAAGTACTCGACGGTCTGGGCGGCTACTACAGGCTGCAGTCGGCCGGAGCCGCGCTAATCGACACTGGGACGAGCCTTCATGCCGTCAGTCCTGTTGCGAGTTGGATACTACTCCTGCACAAGCGAAATCTAACCCAAACGCGGGTTGAGGTTCTCATTCCGGGTTTTCTTTGCACCCCCGATTTTACCAAAATCTCTGGTGAGTTGATTCCTGAAGCGAGATACATGGACCAGGTCAGCAATGAGGTAATCGAAAAATGGACGGACACCGCGATCGCCGATTTGGACCAGGAATGGAATTTGATCGACCCTAACACCCGGGAAGCTCTGAAAACGGCGCTAATGGATTTCATAGAGTTTCCGAAGATGACAACCATATTCAGAGAACAACCGAATCGCTACCTCGCCTGTATCTCTATAATTAAGCTCCTTTCAATCACTTTGAAATGGCTGCGAGGCTCGTCAAACGAGGAAATGCTCTCCGTTGCCAAACGTAATATGGCAGAGCGACAACGCAAAGAATGGGGAACCAAGTATGCCGAGCGCCTAGAGAACCTTTGCCGTATGTGCTATCGGTTTTTTCAGAACGCAAGTGGTTATCTCACCGATGAACAACGTCGCCAGCTGCCCAAGTTAGCTTTGCGTCTGAAGCATGGTCTGCCATTCGATGCCCTACCGTACCTGAACGCACTTTCAATGGAAGGGGTGCTGCCGAGAAAGGCAGTCGTGAAGTTGTACGAAGCGGCACCCCATCCCTTCGCACTGCTTAGAGATAACACAGATATCAATAATCGGGTGAGATCCGTAATCGATGGTATTCCCGAAGCAAACGTCAAGGACGTCAGGCAAGTTAAAGCGATCGTGCGTGAGTCCTATCTGAACGGCTTGGAATCGTTTCTCGATACGATCAACCAAGGAGATGCGACGACTTTCGTTGAGCACGCTCGGGATACATTGAGAGTAAAAATAGATGTGCAATTCGCGCCGGACTGGAATCCTAAGAATCTGTTGGATTGCCCTTTGAACGAAAAAACCGACCGAAACCTCAGAGCGATATACAAATCAGGCATCTTGACGGTCGAGCAACGAAACGGCACGGCACAGATCAAATTCATCGTCGATGCACTGCTTCCGAATGTGATCCAACTTGTCGGTTGGCACCCCACTCATAATAATGGATACTGGACGATTACGCCTTGTGGGTACACCTTGTTGGTCTCCTTGCTACTACGAGGACTGGTCGATGTTGAAATGGTGCAGGACTTGATCGCGTCCAAAGAACCAGCACGGATCAACGTTAGCTGGGTCTCCGATCACTTGCTGGGTGGTGAGGACATCGCGAATCTTCGCAGTTTCAGAGAGTTTTTGCTTGCATTCGTTGAACCAGCGATATAACAGCGAGGGAATTCATTCGGCTTTGGCCAATTTAGGCCGTCGCCGCAAGCTGGTCGAGCAAACGATCCAGGCGTTTGGCAGAAATTAGGATCCGGTTGGGCTCTGAAATTGAGTCGCTGTAATTGTCCTCGGCCCAGAGGGTGCGACGCACTAGGGCCCAGGCATCCGATAAGGTGGCCTGAGGCTTGAGGTACCAGGTGGTGGAGGATGTCCGTATCACTAACCGTGACCTCCTCGCCATGATCGCGCACTTCGTCGACTCGGGTGCTCAGCTTGGCCAAGGCGGCACCCTTCTTGGACTTGGGGCCGCGTCGTCTGGGCGCGACTGGTTTGGGAAAGGCAAACAGACGGGCATCGAGACGCAGGCGGGTGAGAAAGGGCAACGCCCAGGGCACGGGAACCAGCCGCGCCATGCAGATCCACTGCACACCCAAGCAGGTCACCTCCTTGCTCCGGCTCGAGCGGACCGCATCGCGATACACCCCCTTTGCCCGTATGCGCGCGCCTTGGCGCCGCTCCAGCGTCTTGTCGACTGCGATCACCACCGGCCACTGCGGGGACAACCTCGCGATCAACAGACCCCAACAGAATCTGTGCGGCGCGGGGCGTCGACCAGCGCGCCCGGTTGAGAACCCGATGGTAACGCTCGAAACGCTGTTCCTCGCTCAGCCCCATCACCCGCAGCGTCTCTTTCACTTTTCGCGGTCATTAGGCTAGCAGCGTGCTGATCAACAGCACCTGAGTATGCATGCAGGTCGGATGCGGAGACCTCCGCAGGACTGGTGGTTCTGCTCGGCTGCGGACATTCGGGGCTGGTGAACACCCTGGACTGGATTCGGCAACAGCTGCCGTCTCGGCCGCTGCACGCGGTTATTGGCGGGATGCATCTGCTGCGCGCCGATCCGGAGCGGCTGAAATTCACCGCGGACACGCTCGCGGAGCGAGGGATCGCCTATCTGGCGCCCAACCACTGCACCGGACTGGAGGCGGTCTGCCAGCTGCGCCAGCGCTTCCCCTCCCAGTTCAGGGAATCGCCGGCAGGCACGGTGCATCGCTTCACCCCGGCGGACACTAGAGGCTGACACGGCTGGGTTCCCCGGTCGCAAGTCGCTTTCACCACTCCACGCCGGGCCGGCACAGAGGTATATACTAGCCAGCTTTGGCCTCGGCTCCACTCGGGGGGCGCCGGTCGGCTCGCGCGACGATCGGCGTTTCCTGGGGTCTTCATTCTACCGTTTTAGAGCCCCTGGGGGGCATGCTGCGTGGCAACAGAGTTTCTGATGGGTAACGAGGCGATCGCACTGGGTGCGATCGCCGCAGGTGTGGGCGTGGTTACCGGCTATCCGGGCACGCCTTCGAGTGAAATACTTCCAACCGTGGCCCAGCGCAATCCGGGCCGCATCCATGTCGAGTGGTCCACCAACGAGAAGGTGGCCCTGGAGGTGGCGGCCGGGGCGGCCTATGCCGGCGCGCGCACCCTGGTCACCATGAAGCAGGTCGGGCTGAACGTCGCCTCCGACCCCTTGATGAGCCTGGCCTACGTCGGCGTCAAGGGCGGCATGGTGATCGTCGTCGCCGACGATCCGGGGCCCATTTCGTCCCAGACCGAGCAGGACACCCGGACCTTCGGGCTCTTCTCCAAGCTGCCGGTCTTCGATCCGGCCTCGCCCGAGGAGGCCTACGCCATGATCGGGGATGCCTTCGCGCTCTCCGAACGCTACGGGACCCCGGTGCTGTTCCGTCCGACCACCCGGGTCTGTCACGGCAACGCCCCGGTCGAGGTCGGCGATCTGAGCGCGCCGCCCGCGCCCGACGGCTTCGTCAAGGATCCCAAGTGGGTCATTTTTCCCCGGCTCGCCTACCAGAGCCATCTGCGCATTGAGCAGCGCCTGCAGCAGATCGCCGATGAGTTCTCGGACTATCGCTTCAACGCGCTGAGCGGATCGGGCCGGATCGGCATCGCCACCCAGGGCATCAGCAGCGCCTACGTGGCCGATGCGCTCGCTGCGCTGGGCGACTCGATCCCCGAGCACCGGCGGCTGCGGGTCGCGACGCCGCATCCCTTCCCGCGCCGGCTGGCGCTCGCGTTTCTGGAGGGTCTTGACCAGGTGCTGGTGGTCGAGGAGCTGGATCCAGTCATTGAGCGCGAGCTGCTGCGTCTGGCCGGCGAATGCCATCTCCCGGTGACCGTGCTGGGCAAAGGCAGCGGTCACGTCCAGCAGGCTGGCGAGAACAGTGTCGATTCGGTGACGCGGGCGCTGGCCGGCTTCCTCGGTCTGGAGGTCGAGCCGGCCGCCGACTGTTCGGCAGGCGCAGGCGAGAGCGCCGAGCCGCCCGTGCGTCCGCCCGTGCTCTGTGCCGGCTGTCCGCACCGCGCCTCCTTCCTGGCAGTCAAGGAGGCGATGCGCAAACGTAAGGCGGTCTTCGGCGGCGACATCGGCTGCTACACCCTGGGCAACGCCAAGCCGCTTGACATGGTGGATACCTGTCTCTGCATGGGTGCCAGCGTTACGGTCGCCCAGGGGCTCCATGTGGTCGAGCCGGAGGCGGTGCATTTCGCCTTCATCGGCGATTCGACCTTCTTCCATACCGGTATTCCGGGCGTCATCAACGCCGTCTACAACCAGACCCCCATCGTGCTGGTGGTGCTGGACAACTCCACCACCGCCATGACCGGGCTGCAGCCGCATCCGGGGACGGGCGAGACCATGATGGGGGCGGTCGCCCAGCAGATCGACATCGCGACCGTACTGAGGGGACTCGGTGTCAGACACGTCGAGTCCTGCGATCCGCTCCAGCACGACGCGGCCAAGGCCGCCGTGCTGCGCGCGGTCGAGGCCACCGCCGAGGGCGTCTCGGCGCTCATTTTCGAGGCGCCCTGCATCCATGTCGCCTCGACTGGTCCCAGCTACGTTATCAACGAGGATGCCTGCAAGTGTCAGCTCTGCATCACCCGCCTGGGCTGTCCGGCCATCAGCCAGGTGGACGCCAAGATGCGGATCGATGACGACCTTTGCTACGGCTGCGATCTCTGCGCCCAGATGTGTCCCTTCGATGCCATCGAGCGGGTCGAGCCGACGGAGGGGAAAGCATGAGCATGGGGGCCAACACCAATATCATCATCGCCGGCGTCGGCGGACAGGGTACCGTGCTGGCCTCCAAGCTGGTGGCGCGCGCGGCCATGGACGCGGGACTGCGGGTCCGCACCTCCGAGACCATCGGCATGGCCCAGCGCGGCGGCTCCGTGGTCAGCCATGTGCGGGTCTCGGAAGCGCCCATCGCCTCGCCGCTGATGGCGCCGGGCATGGCGGACCTGCTAATCGGCTTCGAGCCTGGGGAGGCGGTGCGCAGCCTGGCCTTCCTGCGGCCGGGCGGTACCATCGTCACCAATGCGCAGCCGGTGGCGCCGGTCGCGGTCTCCCCGACCAGCGCGGCCTACAGCGGACCGGCGATGCTGGAACGGCTCGATGGCTGCGGCGCGCGTCTGGCCGTGATCGACGGCGCCGCCATCTGTGCCGAGATCGGCTCGCTGAAAGTGCTGAACGTGGCGCTGCTCGGCGCGGCGGCGGGGCTCGGCGCACTCGGCTTCAGTCTCGATCAGTTCGAGACTGCCATCCGCGAATCGGTGCGCGAGCGCTTCGTCGACATGAACCTCCGTGCCCTGCACGCCGGCGCCCGCAGCGCCTCGGCCTGAAATCCGGCACAGCCATCCACGCGAAACCGAGAACATCTACGTGAGCGAAGAATCCACTTTCAAGAAACCGGCCCAGCTCGATGCCATCCAGGGCCTGCTCCATTCCATCACCGAGCGCAGCCCCTTCTACCGCGACAAGTTCGCCGGCATCGATCTCGCCGGGATCCGCCGCTGGGAGGACTTCGAGCAGCTGCCCTTCAGCGAGAAGGCCGATCTGCGCGACGCCTATCCGCTCGGCCTGCAGGCGGTCCCGGACGAGGAGGTGGTGCGCATCCATTCCTCGTCGGGTACCACGGGCACCCCGGTCATCATTCCTTATACCCAGCAGGACGTGACGGACTGGGCCGAGATGTTCGCCCGCTGCTACACCATGGCCGGGGTCACCGTCACCGATCGGGTGCACGTGACCCCAGGCTACGGACTCTGGACGGCCGGGCTCGGCTTCCAGGCCGGCGCCGAGCGGGTCGGGGCCATGGTCATCCCCATCGGTCCGGGTAACACCGACCGTCAGTTCAGGATGATGATGGACCTCAAGAGCACGGTGCTCTGTGCGACCTCGTCCTATGCACTGCTGCTGGCCGAGGAGATCGACCGGCGCGGCATCGGCGATCGCATCCATCTGCGCAAGGGCATCATCGGCTCGGAGCGCTGGAGCGACAAGATGCGTCAGCGCATCGCCAGCGAGCTCGGCGTGCAGCTCTACGACATCTACGGCCTGACCGAAATCTACGGTCCCGGCATCGGCATCTCCTGCGATCACGAGTGCGGCATGCACTTCTGGGACGACTTCCTCTATTTCGAGGTTATCGATCAGCACACCGGCAAGGCGGTCCCCGAGGGCGAGGTCGGCGAGCTGGTCATCACCACATTGCGCAAACAGGGCGCGCCGCTTATTCGCTACCGCACCCACGACCTGACCCGCTTCATTCCGGGCGAGTGTCCCTGCGGCTCGCCCTTCCCGCGCATCGACGACATCCTCGGGCGCACCGACGACATGGTGAAGGTCAAGGGCGTCATCGTCTTCCCGGCGCTAATCGACGAGATCCTGCACCAGGTCGAAGGAGCGAGCAGCGAGTTCCAGATCATGATCGACCATCTCGAGGGCAAGGACGTCATGACCGTCTTCTTCGAGACCCTGCCGGGCGCCCATCTCGAAGGCGTCGAGGCCGAGGTGCGCCGTCTCTGCCGGGAGAAGATCGGACTCAGCGTGGTCCCCAAGGCAGTCGCCATCGGCGATCTGCCGCGCAGCGAGAAGAAGACCCCCAGGGTGTTCGACAACCGCTACTGATCCGGGTCGAGTCCGGCGGAGGCGCGAGCTTCCGTCACCTCGGCAGGATGCCCCTCGTGTCGATGAGTGCACTGTTAGCCTGGGAACGACCGGCCGCAGAGCTTGTTGATAGTTGATATGGTGTGAACGTGCTTTCGATGCCAAAGGAAGGTTATTTCAAATAGGGGTGAAAATTCGCAAAACATAGGGGCCGCAAGACCTAACTGCCCCTGGACCTCAACTCTACTCGCCAGCGGCAACTTGAATTCATCATGAATTCGCTATAGTTATTGCATGTCCGGCAGCAGGAATCCTTCGCTCGGATCTTCCGAGCCGCAGCTTTTCCCTCGACACGAGACGCACATGCAGCCGCCCCCATATCGGTACTCCGGCCTCCAGGTCCGTCAAGGAAAGCGGCGCCCATGCGCGCCCTAACACGCGCTTATCCGAGCTTCGTCAACGATTGCGGTCGCTCCATCCTGCACCTTGGGTAGTCCTCCCGGATCAGACTCGGGGGAGCCGCCGATCAGGGGCAGAGCCATGTCCTAAACCGCGCCTAACCTGGAATACGTAGTTTTTCTTCCTCTGGGTCGAGGGCGATCTTTACCCACAGGCGATCCGCTACTTCAAAGACGTTGCGGTTGATGTTCTTGGCGAATTGATGCACGCGCT
>NZ_NRRS01000104.1 GCF_016583795.1 Rhabdochromatium marinum
GGCTCACTTCGATGGTGATCTCTTCGCCCGAACGCCGAACAACCGTGGCCATGATCGCTCCTCGCCTCATCATTTACAGAGGCTTAGAGCATACTCCTCGAAATAACATCTTGTCGAGGCCGCACCCAGCGGCACCATCAGCCCGGCCGTCAGTGCATGGCGGAAGGCCGACTCCGTCATACCGTCGAGCCCGGAAAAGAAGACCGCACCGGTCAGCGCCACGCCCAAGGCGCCGCCCACTTGCTGGACTGCCTGTAGCAACGCCGACGCAATCCCGGCCTCGGTTGCGGCCACCGGCTCGAGCGCCAGATGGAAGAGCGGCCCGACTGCCATGCCGAATCCCAGCCCGGTCAGCCCCAGGCATGCCATGACAATCGGTTGCTGAGCCAAACCGGTAAATCCCGGCACGGCGGCTCGCAACAGGGCCAGCCCCGTCACCGCGATTCCGGCGCCCAGTACAAGGCGCAGCCGGTCGGAGAGGCCCCGCATGGCCGGGGCGAGCATGGAGGTGACCATGATGCCGAGCGACAGGGGAAAGGCCGTCAGACCTGACTGCCAAGGTGAAAACCCAAACCCCGTCTGAAGGAAGAGTGCGAGGATCATGAAAAAGCCTGGCAGACCGGCAAAGAACAGGCCGACACCGATCCCGAACCACGCATATTCACCCGCCTCGAACAGCGACAGCGGTAAAAGCTGACTCTGCCCACGCCGAGCGCGGCGGCGTTCCCACCAGATGAGTGCGGTGAGCGTCGGCAGGGCGACGATCATCATCGCCCAACCCCAGAGCGGCCAACCCCATTGATGGCCTTCGATCAACGGTACCAGGATCAGCAGCAAGGCAAGAGCCGCCAGCACCGTGGCGACAAGATCGAAGCGGATGCGGGGATCGCCCTCGGCGTGCGGCAGAAACCGCCACAACAAACCGCCGAGCATCAGCGCAAGCGGCGGATTGATGAGAAAAATCACCCGCCATCCGAACCCCCAGAGGTCGTGCTCGACCAGCCATCCCCCGGCCAATGGTCCCATGACCGAGGCGAGGCCAGCCACGAGGCCGAAGACCGCAAAGGCAGTGGTGCGGCTCTTGCCTTGGAACATCCGGTGCGCAAGCGCCATCGTTTGAGGCGAGACCATGGCCGCACCCACGCCCTGCGCCACGCGGCCGAGTTGCAGCCATGCCATCTCGGGGGCCAGCGCGCAAAGGAGCGATGCCGAACCAAAGACCATCAGCCCCGCCAACAAGACCCGATCAGGCCCAAGCCGGTCCCCAGCTCGGCCGCAGGGGATCAGTCCCAGCGCGTAGGTCAAGATATAGCCTGAGACCAGCCAGGCCAGGGCGGCACTCTCGGCGCCCAAATCGCGTTGGATGGAGGGCAGCGCCACGTTGATGATCGTGACGTCCAGCAGCACCAGGAAATTGACCGCCGCAAGCAAGCCTAACGCCACCCAAGACCGTCGTTTCGTTGAGGAAAGCGCCTCAGTCGGCATCGGAGCATTCCCTCGACTCAGGGACGAGCAGCGAGCGCTCGATCTCGTCCACCACCGGCCAGAACATCGCCAACCCCTTCGGCCCGCGCGGGCCAAAGGACGCCAATGCGCCGGTGATCATCAACGCGGCGGGTAACGGCTGGACTGTCGCGCGGAACACACCCTGGCTGCGGCCGATGGCGAGGATCTCCGCATAACGCCGACACCAGTCCTGGGTGAAGGCATCGAGTATCTCCGCAACCTCCGGTTCTGCAGTCGCGACCTGGGTGAGCTGGCCGAAACAGGCCGCCAACTCCGGCCGATCGCGCAGACTGTCGTGATAGGCCCGAACCTCGGCCCGCAACTGCGCAAGGGCTGGGCGCTCGGCGTCAGGCCCGGGAGGCAGCAGGGCCAGAAAGGCGTCCCGGCTCGTTTCCGCCACCAACCTGACCAGCGCGGTCTTGTTCGGCACGTGGAAATGCAGGGTCGAGATGTTGATGCCAACTCGCTCGGCAACGCTGCGGGTGCGCAGCGCGGCGTAGCCCTTTTCCAAGATCAGGGCACGCGCGGCCTCCGCGATCATCTCGCGGCGGTCATCCTTGCGAATGTACTGTTGGGTCGGTTTGGTATCTGACATGAATCAATCATATGATTGATTTATATTTCATGCAAATCTCATCCCAATACATCTTCCGTCATCACAAACGAATGAAAGCGCTCCTGCCAAAGATGCCCACGCCAGCACGCCAGCCCTCTCTGAAATTGATCCTACGCGTGTATTGGCAATGCGCCTTGCCCAGCGCGTCACGCAACCCAAACTCATCGGCTGGCACCAAGATTGAGGTACACATGATTCGGCATAAAACAGTAGGCCAGGGTCTGTGTGCCACAAGATCGGCAGGATGCCGACAGCAAACGCCGATACTCGGCATAGTCCTCATCGCAGAAAAATGTCCGCTGTCGTCGATGACCGCGCTGGGTCACATGATGCGGAAGCCCAGGGACAACCGTTCTCGTCTAGGTACTTCGGTAAACTGCCCCCAGAAATGGAAATGAATGCTAGGATATTTTCATTGATACCACCGATTACGGGCAGGGGGATGCTCCGTTGGCAGGGATTCCATCGCGGATGAACGACCGAATCTGGGGCCGGATGCAATGTCACTGGCTGGGTCGATATCGATACCTGTTTTTCATCGCCAGACGGATCCGTCTGCGATCATTTCGTTTCACATCTTCAAATTGAGGCTTCGGGACCGTTCGCGCGATCGTCGCTCTATTGCCCAGGTCCGGGTACCTGTTTGCTGCAAATCATTCTGCGGGAGGGGGGGTAAGGTATGAATGTTCGCTCGTTGAGTTTCAAAATCGCGCTCTGGTCGGCGGTGTCGCTTATCCTGCTGGCCGCGACATTGACGCTCTATTCGGTCTGGACCCTGAAGCGGCAGGTCGAGCATGAGCGTGAGATGGCGCGCTCGACCTCCGAGCAGCTCCTACTCGATGGGGCCAAGGTGAGGGCCAAGGAGGTCGAGGACAGCATCATGCGCGCCCTGCAGTCAGCTCGGGTCATGGCGCAGACATTCAGCACCATGGCGGGCCAGGAGACGGCTTCAGCGGCCGACAGAGTTGCCCCAACCCTGTTTCCCGAGGGCGATACGGCAGATACGCTCAGCGGATCCGAACCGGTTGTGGCAGTGGCACGCGAGCCACGCCCCGGACGTCCGTCCCGGCGCGAGGCCGTCGATCACATATTGCAAGCGGTGCTGAACGGAAATCCGGATTTTCTCGCGGTCTACACGGCCTGGGAGCCGAACGCCTTCGATGGGCGCGACGCCAACTTCGTCGGCGCTCGGGGCACGGATGCGAGCGGACGGCTCATTCCCTACTGGAGCCGTTCGACGAACGGGACACTGGGGCTAGAGCCGCTGGTGGACTATGAAACGCCCGGCGACGGCGATTATTACCTGCTCCCCAAAAAGACCGGGACCGAGCACGTCCTGAATCCCTACCTCTATCCCGTTCAGGGACGCGAGATTCTGATCACGTCACTGGTCGTGCCCATCCTAGCCGACGGACGCTTCCAAGGCATCGTCGGGGTGGATATCGCGCTCGAGCGTCTGCAGGAGGTGATCGACGAGACCGCAAAGGGGCTCTACGACGGCGTGGCCGGGATCGCGCTCATCTCGCACGATGGGACCATCGTCGCCGCCAGCGGCCGGCCGGAGATGGTCGGCAAGCCCATCTCGGCCATGCACGAGGACTGGCAGGAGGATCTGAAGGTGATCCAGGACGCCGAGCCCGCGGTCGAGGAGGACGAGGGCAATCTCATGGCGATTGCGCCCGTGCGTTTCGGTGAGGAATCCTCGAACTGGGGGATTCAACTCATGCTGCCGCTGGACTGGGTGATGGCGCAGGTGGAAGAAGCGGCATCCGAGGGACGGCGTGCCATCGGCACCATGATCGGTCTGTCGGTCGTCTGTCTCGTGCTTGGTGTAGCCCTCATGATGCTCGTCGCCGGGATGATCGTTCGCCCAATCAGCCAGCTAAGCCTGGCGGTGCGCAACATCTCGGAGGGTGATGGCGACCTGACGCGCGACCTCGACGACTCTGGAAAGGACGAGATCGCCGAGCTGGCGCGGGCATTCAATGGTTTCCAGGGCAAGCTGAGGAAGCTGATCAGCCAGCTCGCCGACGGCGGGCAACAAGTCGCCAATTCGGCCGATCAGCTCTCCGTGATGAGCGACCGCAGTGCGGACATCGTCAAGCGCCAGCATTCGGAAACGGATCAGGTCGCCACCGCGATGAATGAGATGACCGCGACCGTGGCCGAGGTCTCGAGTCATGCCAGTCAGGCGGCCGAAGCGACCCAGCAGGCGGACCAGCAGGCCGATGCCGGACGCGCCGCAGTCAGCCGATCGGTGGAGGCGATGCAGACGCTTTCGCAGCAGGTGCAATCGGCTTCCGAAGCCATCGCCCGGGTCTCCAGCAATGCTGCCGAGATCACCGGCATCCTTGATGTGATCGGCGGCATCGCCGATCAGACCAACCTGCTCGCCCTCAATGCCGCCATCGAGGCTGCACGAGCCGGCGAGCATGGACGCGGCTTCGCGGTGGTGGCTGACGAGGTGCGCTCCCTCGCGGGCCGGACTCAGAATTCCACGCGCGAGATCCAGGGGATGATCGAGCGTCTGCAGAACGGCACCCAAGGCGCCGTCCAGGTCATGGATGCCGGACAGGATCGGGCGAAGGACAGCCTGAACGCGGTGGCCGAGGCCGCCGACGCGATCGAGACCATGGCCAAATCGGTGGCCTCAGTCAAGGATATGAACATGCAGATCGCCAGCGCCGCCGAGGAGCAGACAGCGGTGGCCGAGGAGATCGATCGCAACTTGGCCACCATCGTCCAGCTCGTCGAACAAGTCTCCAGTGATGCGACGGACAGCAATCAGGCGGCTCAACGGCTCAAACAGCTCTCGACCGAGCAGAACGCGCGTCTTGAGCGTTTCAAGGTCTGATGACCTGCGGCGAACCCCATTCGCTAGTACAACGCCAGCCGTAACCGGCGCATGCATATCCGCGCGAGCAAGGGCAACAAGGATCGGTTTGTGCCGCTGCCCGATAGGACGCTGGAGCGGCTGCGCCGCTTCTGGCGGGTGCATCGCAACCCGGTGCTGTTGTTTCCCAACCGCCACGGCGGACTCCAGGCCGCCGCCTCGGCATCGACCCCGCTGGATCGTGGCGGTGTGCAGATGACGCTACGCAAGGTGGTGGAGTCCTGCGGGCTTAAAAAAAGATTACACCTCATCGCCTGAGGCACAGCTATGCCACGCACCTGATCGAGGCCGACTACCTCGCCGAGTATTCCGCACGAGCTGGGAGATGGTGCGCACCTTCACGCGCAACGATTCACAGCTCCAGGGCGAGGCCGGGGCGATTGCGGTGCTCCATACGCATTCGCGCCGCCTCGACTTCCATCCCCATGTCCATCTGGTGGTGCCGGCCGCCGCCATCGATCCGGACAGGAAACTGTGGCGCACCAAAGGCGGCAAGCGCGGCTATCTCTTCAATCATAAATCGCGGCGTCATTCAGGAGACAGACATCCTCGCCTGCAAGAACGGCCAGGTCACCTTCCGCTACCGCGAGGCCAAGAGCAAACGGTTCAGAGCGGCCTGGTCACGAGGGCAATCCAGGTCATCAGGTTTGTGCTCAAAACGAGCCCGCCCCACGGGCTATTGCAACACCCCGTCCAGCCAATCGAGAATCAGGGCCATGCCAGCGGCCATGCCCCCGACCTGGCAGTGTTGGTTGGCCTGGTGGTTGCCGAGGAATGTGAGGAACGTCTTAGGGCTCCGGAGCTTGTCGTAGAGGGCGCGGGAGTCGGCCAGAGTCAGGAAATGATCGCCGTTGGAGCCGATGACCAGGGTCGGGCACCGGATGTCCTGGACCACGTCCTTCAGGGTGAATTCCCCCCAGAACTTCATAAAATCCAGTGGAGTCGCCGCGCCGGTAGTGAACAGGCCATTCTCGATCCACCAGCGAAGGCCCACATTGTTCTCCATTTGGGCGCGAAGCTCTTGGTTGGCCGCGTCCGGGTCAGCGAGCATCTGTTTCCATGCATCAGGCGAAGGGCGCTTCGAACCATAGAGGTCGAACTGGCCGGGATTGGCAACGCAAACGGCCAGACGGTGTTCGAAGGCGGCGGCACGAGGGGTCAGAAAACCACCCATGCTGAGGCCCATGAGCGCCACCTTGCCGGAGTCGACCTCCGGGCGGCCCAGGGCGTAGTCCACCACCGGAGTGACCACGTTTTCCCAGTCATGGCGGAAGTGCAGCCCCTGCTCCAAGAGCGCAGCCCCCTGTCCCGGGCCCTCGAAGATAAGCACGTTGTATCCGCGGTCCAGGGCGAAGACGGCGGTGAAGTAGAGTTCCTCGCCCGTACCGTCAAAGCCGGTCTGAAGGAGCAGCGTCTTTTTGGGCGCGGCGCTGCGGTCGGGTTGGAGGAAGTAACCGGGCAAGGTCGTATCCTCGTACGGGATGCGGATCGTCTCCACGGGCCTCGGCATGAGCGTTGCGGCCTTCCGAAAGGTCTCGCGGCTGAGGTCCGCAGTTTCTGCGATGCGGGGATCGGACGGGTTACCGTGCAGGAAAAAGGCGGCGGTACGGTAGTAGTTGCTGGCACGCAGCAGGGCCTCACGCGCCGAAACCTTCTGTCCCTTGCCCAGTGCCCTGGTTGCGTCGGCGTGGATGCGTCGGGCGAGTCCGTTCCAGGCATTGAACCAGGAGTCGCCGTCACCCGGCACAATGGTATGGGCGGTGAAGAGGCATTCGTTGATGTCCGCGCCGCCAGAGACCGCATAGCCGATGTTGCGCTGCAACTCATAATCGAAGGTGATGTCCTCGAATACGAACACGGGCCTGGCTGCAACCGCCGGGGCTGGGCCGCCCAAGGCACAGGATTCGGTCCCAAGGGTGGCGAGGGCGAGAACGGCAACCAGGGACAGGATGGCGTTGCGGTGCATCAGCATGGACTCCTTTTCTGTCTAATGTCAGATCTTGCTTTTTGCTTCGTCAGCTGCGCAAACAATACAGCTGATCCACGCGTAATGCAGACCAACATGCTCCCCGATGTCTTTCAGAGTGTACCCGCCGCTGGCGTAGGCTGCTGCAATGGCTTGGTCTCGATCGGAGTACAGGCTGACGTACTCGGCCAGCGGCTTGGCGACGCTGAGCGAGGGGGATTTCGCTCAAGTCCCGGGCCTTCAGCACTCAATGGCTGAGTTCGCCAACGAACGCGTCCGATCCGAGAAAGACTTATTGCTTCAACTGCTCACAAGGGCCGGACGGGACGATGCCCTATGGTGACACCTGTGATGTGCGGGGCGAGCCCTTTGTTATGCGCCGACTGTCGGCGTACAATTAGTTGTACAACTACGATTAGAAGGCCAGGCCAATGAACACAATGACGTACTCCGAAGCCCGCAGCAAGTTGGCTGACACGATGGAAAAAGTATGTGATGACCATGCACCGATGATTATTACTCGGAAAAATTCCCGCTCGGTAGTGATGATTTCACTTGATGACTACCAAGCGCTTGAAGAAACAGCTTATTTGATCCGCAGCCCAAAAAACGCACGGCGCTTACTGGAATCTATTGCAGAGCTTGAGAGTGGTGGTGGCACGGAGAGGAATCTCCTCGAATAAAGCTGATTTTTGCAGAGAACGCGTGGGACGATTACCTCTATTGGCAACGCGCCGACAAAAAACTACTGAAACGGATCAATTTGCTCATTCAAGACATTCAGCGCTCCCCGTTTGAAGGGATTGGTAAACCGGAACCTTTGAAGCACGCGCTGTCTGGCTACTGGTCGAGGCGCGCAAACGACGAACACCGCATTGTTTACAAAGTCGAGGATAAATCCCTTTTCATCGCTCAACTTCGACATCACTACTGATTCTGTCTGCAGATAAAGAATAAAAGGTAGGGTGTCAGGCGCAAGCCAAGAACCGTCCCCCACGGCCACCGCGCCTGCGGCGGCTACACGTTGAAGGTGATTCGCAAGCACTTCGGCTTTTCGCATCGGCCGACTCGCTACTCGGTACAGACAGGCAAAAAACAAGACCTGACACCTCCTTCCCAGACTGCCGATCATCGCTAGCTATCGACCTCCTGTGGCGCTTGCGGCATGCAGGTTAGCGAGATCATCACGTCCGAGCAGCGCCGGGGCTGCAGGCGGGGAGATGCGCGGCGGGTGCCGTTTCTGCGGAGGAGTTGAGCCGAACCACAGTCTATCAAGGCGAATCCACGGCCTTATGCCTTCAGAGACTAAGCGTTTCCCTTGGGCAGCAGGGAGGCCAGCGTCGGGGCTTGAAAACGAAAAAAAAATGGCGTAATCTCCTGAAAACGAAATATGGAGATAATGTCCAGTGAAGCCCGAACTGATCGAGTACATCGTCAGCCGCACTCCTCTCCAGTTCTGGACCCGCGCGGTAGAGTTGCTTGAAGAGGCATTCTTCGAGGCCTATCAGCACGCCGAAACATTTGAGGAATCAGAGCGCGCACGAATCTGTGGGCAACTGCGACACTATCGTCAAAACGCTGCGATCAGAGCCGCCGGGGAAGACACCGGGTTGACCGCAGCTGCGCCCCACACAGAGCCAAAAGGTGAACGCTATGCCCTCGTCGCTTCGGAAGATATTCGATTAGGTCGAGTGGCCGTACCCTTCAATGACAATCAGCCGAGACCGGCTAACCACCGGAAAATGATCGCCGCACTGAACTCTCGACTTGAGCCCGTCAACCTATCACTTTTCGATCCTACGCCTATTCGGCCTAAAGACGGCTTGGGATGTTTGGTCGTGACGGTAAATCCGCCTCGCTTTGAACCGCAATCTACGCCTGCAGCCATTTTGATTGGGGTTCCATTCTCTAATCTGCGTGGCTGGCACCTACTGGAGCCTGTCTCTTCGATCATTGCGGCCTATCGCGAAGAACAAGAAATCAAAGTTCCAGACAATGCCTGGGCAACACTCAAAGTACAGTTAATAGAAAAAGAGAACGAGTGATGAGAGTCGGAGTCGCTGGCTTTCAGCCTGAAAGGCTATTACAAGCACGCCTTTGTCGCGGGCTAACCCAGACAGCGCTTGGCGCAATGATTGAGCGCTCTTCCTCAACTATTTCCAAGTGGGAAAAAGGCGATCAATTACCAGAAATTAAGACTCATAACCAGCTATCTTTGTGCCTGGGCTTCCCTGCCGCCTGGTTCCTGAAGCCAGTGCCTAGCTATGGCGATTTTGTGACCTTTTTCCGTAGTAATGCTTCGGTCACGAAAGAGGCTCAAAGAATCGCACTCATTCGCTTGAAATGGCTGAATGAAACGAGCCATGCAATGCAGCAATGGATCGATTGGCCATCCATCAACCTGCCCGTCATAAATAAAACGGATCACAAAACTATCTCTGATGAAGAAATTGAGCGAATTGCGCTGCAAACGCGTGAGTGTTGGAAACTGGGACTAGGACCGATCTCCGATGTTTTGCTGGCGATGGAAAACGCTGGGATTATCTGTACGCGTGAAGAACTGGGTTTTTCTCGTATGGATGGCGCTTCACGCTGGTTTGAAACAGATCAGAGACCGTATGTCTTCCTTGCAGCAGATAAGGCCAATGGGGTTCGCAGTCGCTTCGATGCTGCGCATGAACTTGCGCACCTGATTTTACACAAAAACGTTGATGGACCTGAGTTCTTCAAACGACACCCTGAACTAGAGCGGCAAGCACATTTGTTTGCGTCAGCATTTCTGTTACCCGCAGAGTCTTTCGCGGCTGAAATCACACGTCCTAGCTTGGACACATTCGTTGCACTTAAACCGCGTTGGAAAGTTTCTATCGCCGCCATGATCATGCGCTGCCGACAGCTCGGGATTGTGGATGAAAGTTACGCGACACGTCTATGGAAAAACTACAGTGCTCGTGGTTGGCGGAAAGGCGAACCGATAGATGATCAAATTCCATTCGAACCAGCTCGTTTACTACCGAGGGCGGTTGATCTCGTTGTGTCTAGAGGAGGATTGACAAAGGAATCAGTACTTTCTGCAGTCGGCCTGAGTCCGACGGACAGTGAAAGCCTGTGCGGATTGCCAGCAGGCTATTTCAGCAGACAGACCCAGGCAGCCTCTATCCATCAGCTAAAGATTAAGCGCGTAGATTCTGACCAGCATCGCGTAACGCGTGAGAATGATGGCAAGGTAATTCCGTTCCCAGATCGCCACTAATATTAATGGCTTCGGCTCCAGCAGTTTTAGGAATTATTTAGAGTACGAAAGCTCATCTTGAATGGTCTGGAATACCGGAAATTTGATTTTCGAGCCGACTCGGCAATACCAGAACGTGGCCAAGCGCTCGGGTGTCGAGAAGCTCACCCCGGCGCGTGCCCTCATCGCCGAGCTGGTGCGTCGCTACTGGGTGTTGGGCATGGAATGCAGCCTAATCGAAATCCAGAAGCTGGCCTGGTTCCTGGAGCGTGCCATCGAGCGCTGCAACCCCGGCGACAATCCGCTGAAGCTCCAGTTCGTCGCCCACAAGTATGGTCCCTATGCCAACCGGCTAGAGCCATCTCGTTACACACATCTCCGCTAATCTGGTCCTAAATCGCTGATTTATATAGATAGACGTTTTTGGGACGGTCACTCGAAATCAAGCACTTACAGACTTGTGTGTAATGGGATGGGCTAGAGCACCTGCTCAACAATCTGGATGGCAGCTATCTACATTGCGACAAGCGCATCAGCGATGCGGCGCCACTGGATGTGATCTGGTTCGATGACGCCCGCAAGGAGCGTGTGAGCCTCTACCTCAAAAGCGAGGCTAAGGAGTATGCCGAGGCCCTGGAGCTTACGGCCGCCGTCATCGACGGCTTCGAATCGCCGCTCGGCATGGAACTGCTCGCGACCGTGGATTGGCTGGTGACTAAGGAAGGTGTCGAGCCCTCCGTACTCGCCCTACGCAAAGGCTTGCGGCGCTGGCCTGGCGGTCCTGATGCGGCAGAGCGGAAGGATCGGCTGTTCGATGACCGGGCGCTAGGGATTGCGCTGGAGCGGTTGAAGCAACACGCGATGGCGTGATTTGGTGAGAAGCGAGCTTCGTGGGGGCAGGCGCGGGCAATATGCTACAAAACGAGACCTGACCCGCAGGCTGCAGCATCACTGATGCGTCTTGACTGAGTTCCGGGGACAGTGTACTCAACTGTCTTCCGCCAGGTGGAAAAGGTCCTGGGTGTGAGAGTCCCGTCGGACGGGTGCGGCCTTTGAATAATGTGATCACCCGAAACAGGCGGCACCGAATTGATCAATTCGCTGCCAAAATTGTTGCCAGCGCCCGGTCGTTTGGCTCAGCGCCCGCAGGCTGAGTACAATCCCGG
>NZ_NRRS01000105.1 GCF_016583795.1 Rhabdochromatium marinum
GGCTCACTTCGATGGTGATCTCTTCGCCCGAACGCCGAACAACCGTGGCCATGATCGCTCCTCGCCTCATCATTTACAGAGGCTTAGAGCATACTCCTCGAAATAACATCTTGTCGAGGCCGCACCCTCATCAAGAGCGAGGGTACCGTAAGTCAGCGGGATACCGAGGCGGATGACCTCGTCCAGCATGTCCTCATGGACCAGGCGCATGACTTCCTTCTTCTCCGGGCTGCGCACCGAATCAACGAGCGGCACGCCGCGATCGTTGACGTAGAGTTCGACGGCGAAACCGCGTCGCCGGGCGGCCAGGGCCAGGCCAAAAGGCCCGCAACCGCCGTGTCCTGATGTCATAAAGATGGTCGTCGCTTCGCGCCAGATCCGCAGTTCCAGCGTGCGATCAAGCACCAGCGTCGGCTCCAGTGCCTTCATGGCCATCATCAGCGCCGAGGATCCACAGGTGAAGTCCAACGTCTGCTCGTAGAAAGGCACCCGAGTCTGCTCCGTCGTAGTGGCCGGGGTCAGCGTCTTTTCGTACCGCAGTGCCTCCATGTGGTCTTCGTAGTAGTCCGACAGGACGCCAAACTGATGATAGCCAAGCCCCTCGAAGAGTGCGCGAGACGCCAGGTTGTCGACGCGGATTTCCAAGCGCACAAAGGGACGTTCGGTCTGCCAAGCGACCTGCTCCGCTGCGCTGACCAATGCCCGGCCAACTCCGCGACCGCGCGCTGCGTCCGCCACTGCGATCGAGTAGAGCCGTGCCACCGCCGTCGCCTTGCTGAAGAGCAGCAAGACGTAGCCGAGGAGCTGCCCAGCCTCCTCGGCCACCAGGGTCTTGGCCCGAGCCCGCGAGAGCATGTATCGGAACTGGCGGCGCGAGAGCTGATCGGTCTCAAAGCAGCCCTGTTCCAGGGCCACCAAGGCATTAAGGTCAGCGACCACGGCAGGACGGATCTGACAGGGCACGGGCTGGGTGACTCGTAGAGGGTTAATCCGGCGTTGATCGGTCCAGGCAGGGACGAGGCGCTCCGGCCAACAAGAGGTGATTCTACGCTCAAACGCTGGCCCGCCCATCGCGTTATTCGGTGGATAACCTGAGTATCCACCAGGGAATCGACGCTTGCCTCAGCAATCAGCGCCCTTAGCTTCAGAACTGAAGCTGACACCAGCTTTAACCTGCAAACTTCCTAACGCCGCCACTCAATCAGAGGATCCCCCGATGGAGCTGCACGCTTACGCTCAACTCGAAATGATCGGTTTCTTTATTTTCGTCGCCTGGCTGTTTTACTACCAGAGCACGTCCTCGCGCAAAGCCTCACGCGAGGCCGAGGAGCAACAACAGCACCAGGCGGACAGCCGTCACGACTGACGTGGCTGTGAGTCTTAACTAACCCCGCAACACCCGACCGGAGCGACCGTCGCGAATGCACGACGGTCGGCTGCGGTCGCCACAGGCTCCGGTCAGCACAGCATCGGGCAAACAGCCTAAGCGTTGCCTAAGCTGCCAGGCCTGGCGCGCCGGCGGCTGCGCTGCCCGGTTGGCGCTGGTGGATACTAGAGCGCCGCCGAATGTCCGGCAAAGCGCGGCGGCCAGCGGATGCGCGGTCACCCGTACCGCCAGGGTGTCAAAACGACCGCTCAGCAGCGGCGAGACATGATCGCGCACCGGCAGCAGCCAAGTATTGGGGCCCGGCCAGCTGGCTTGGATGATGGCCATGCGCGCTGGCTCCAGCTCCTGCACAAAGGGGCGCAGTTGGGTCATATCAGCGGCAATCAGAATCAGCCCCTTGTCAGGTGTGCGCTGTTTGAGCCGCAGCAGGCGGGTGATGGCCCGCTCATTGCCCGGATCGCAGCCCAGTCCATAGACCGCCTCGGTCGGATAGGCCAACACAGCGCCTGAGCGCAGCCAGTCGCGTGCCAGACGCAGGCGATGGGTCATCGGCGGCCGTACCCGCTCAGTCAGCCGCCTCGGTGGCCGGTTCCGCCGCTGGCGCTTGCGTTTCCAGCTCAACGTCATCCGCCGGTGCGACATAGCCACATTCCTTCTGCGGACAGGCCAACTGGGCACCCTTGGATTTGGTCACCTTAAGGGTCAGCACCGGCCAGCCGCACTGCGGGCAGGCCCGATCCAGCGGTTGGTTCCAGACCGCATAATCGCACTTGGGATAGGTGGAGCAGGAATAGAACACCTTGCCGCGCCGCGAGCGTTTCTTCTGCAAGGTGCCTTGCTTGCACTTGGGGCAGGTGACGCCGGTGTCTTCGGGTTTTTCCAGCGGCTCGATATGGCGGCACTTGGGATAGCTGCTGCAGCCGATAAACTTGCCATAGCGTCCGCGCTTGATTTCCAGCGGCGAACCGCATTTCGGGCAGGAGCGACCTTCGACAATCTCCGGTTCCTTGGCCGCTGCGTCACCGTCCTGATGCAGATCGCGGGTGTAGCTGCACTCCGGGTAGTTGGTGCAACCAATAAAGAGCCCATTGCGTCCGAGCCGTTTGGACAGTTGTCCGCCGCATTCCGGACACTTTTCATCAATGACCTCCTGGGTCACCTCGCTGCGCTGGACATGCTCCTGGGTATAGTCAACCCGCTCCTTAAAGGCTTTCCAGAACTCCTCCAGCACCGGAATCCAGTCGCCCTCGCCGCGCGACACTGCATCCAGCGAGTCCTCCAGGCGCGCGGTAAAGTCGTAATCCACGTAGGAGGTAAAGTGCGAGGTCAGGAACTTGTTGACCACCCGCCCGACATCGGTGGGCAGAAAGCGCTTGCTGTCCAGGGTCACATATTCGCGATCCTGCAGGGTGGAAATAATCGAGGCATAGGTCGAGGGGCGGCCAATACCAAATTCCTCCAGCGCCTTAACCAGCGAGGCTTCTGAATAGCGCGGCGGCGGCTCGGTGAAATGCTGTTCGGGGCGAATCGCCAGCAAATCGACCAGATCGCCACGCTCCAACTCCGGCAGTATGCGCTCCTCGTCATCATCGGCGGTTTTGCTGTCATCGCGTCCCTCCAGATAGACGCGCATGAAACCCGGCTCAGCCACTATGGAGCCGGTGGCGCGAAAGCGAATCCCCGCTGGCGCATCCAGCCCGCCGGCACTGAGATTGATCGCCACCTGATTGATCAGCGCATGGGCCATCTGACAGGCCAGGGTGCGCTTCCAGACCAGCTCATAGAGGCGGAACTGATCGGAACTCAGATGCGCGCGCACCGCTTTGGGTTCGCGAAAAATCGAAGTGGGACGCACCGCCTCATGCGCTTCCTGCGCGTTCTTGGATTTGGTCTTAAACACCCGCAGCTTGGCGGGCAGATGCTGGTCGTCGTAACGCTCGCCCACATAGGCACGGATTTCATCCAGCGCCTCCTGGGCAAGATTGACCGAGTCGGTACGCATGTAGGTAATCAGACCCACCGCCTCACCGCCCAAATCCACCCCCTCGTAGAGCTGCTGGGCGACGCGCATGGTGCGCTGGGCGGTAAAGCCGAGCTTGCGCGCCGCTTCCTGTTGCAGCGTCGAGGTGATAAAGGGCGGTGCCGGATTGCGCTTGCGCTGCTTGCGCTCGACCTGATCGACATAGAGCTGGCCCTGCGCCGCCTGCTCGATCTGCTGCTCAGCCGCAGCCGCCTGCTCGGCACTGGTGATGCTAAATTGTTCGATTTTGTTGCCATCGAGCTCGACGAGCTTGGCACTGAACGGCTTGGCGGCCGTCTTGGGATCGGGTTTGGCCACATCAGCATCAAGGCTCCAGTACTCGCGGCTGACAAAGGCCTCGATCTCCGTCTCGCGCTCACAGATCAAGCGCAGCGCCGGACTTTGCACCCGCCCGGCGGACAACCCACGACGGATTTTCTTCCATAGCAGCGGCGAGAGATTGAACCCGACCAGATAATCGAGTGCGCGGCGCGCCTGCTGGGCATTGACCAGATCCACCGATAAATCGCGCGGATTGGCCACGGCGTCCTGCACAGCGTTTTTAGTGATTTCGTTGAAAACCACCCGATACACCGGCCGATCGCCAATCTGGCGGCGCTTTTTCAGCAGCTCATAGAGATGCCAGGAAATCGCCTCCCCTTCGCGATCCGGGTCGGTGGCAAGATAGAGCGCCTCAGCGTTCTTGAGCTTCTTGGCAATCGCCTGAACATGTTTTTCGTTGCGCTCGATGACCTGATACTTCATCTCGAAACCATGTTGCGGATCGACCGCGCCCTCCTTGGGCACCAGATCACGCACATGGCCATAGGAGGCCAGCACCTCGAACTCTTTGCCGAGATATTTCTCGATGGTCTTGGCTTTGGCGGGGGATTCGACGATGACCAGATTCATGAAAGCTTCCGTGGGCTCGAGTTGGAGCTGAATGGAGGCAGCCGCGCGGCCGCCCTACCCTAATCAGGAAAGACGAAGCCGACGCGCGCGTCAAGTCAGGAAGCTGAAAAAGGGTGTTGCAAATTTGTCACGCGTCAGTGCAGATAGAGCGGGGCTTCGTCGTACACCAGGTCTTCCATCTGGAAAAAAGCCTCTTCCTGACCGGGGCGGTTCATCAGTACCAGCAGCACAATCCACTTGAGCTCCTCGACCGAGATCGCCGCCTGGCGAATGGCCAGCGCGCGCTCGACCACCAGTTCGCGACTCAGCGGATCGAGAATGCCGCTTTGTTCCAAAAACATCAGCAGACCGCAGCCATCGACATCCAGTTTGCGCTGCTCGGCTTCGGTATAGATGCGCGTGGAGCCACCGCTGGGGGAAACACCCTCACCGGTGCTCATGCGGCTGGCCAGCTCATCGAGCCAGTCCAGCGCCTGGGTAATTTCCATGGTCCCGAAGCCGGCCGCACTGAGTTCTTGCTCCAGCTCATGCTGATTGACGGGCGCGGCCTCCGACTCGCCAGCCTCCTCCTCGCCACTCTCTTCATCGCCAGCCATATAATTCTCGAACAGATAAATCAGGACATCGACCATGGTTTCGGACATGCGATCACCTCATCACGCTTAGGGTGCCCAAGCATTCTATCGGGAACGACCGCGCGCGACCACTGCCAACCCGGCAGCGGCGGCGGGATCGCTGCCCGGCCTTATGTGCGGCGACTGTAACGTCCACCGGGATGCGCCAGCACCAGATCCTGGAGCTCCAGCAGCAGCAGACTTGAGGCCACCTCGCGAGCTGGCCAGCCACTGCGCTGAATTAGCTCATCGGGCGTGATCGGGTCATACCCGAGGTGCTCGAGTAACTGACGCTGATCAGCCGTCAGGCCATCATCAGCGGCACTGACTGCCGCTGGACCCGCCACTGGCCCCGGCGACGCGGGCGCAGGCGCAGGCGCGGCACATTCGATCAGCGGCTTCAGCTGCGGCAGTAATTCCTCCAGCAACTGATCAATGCTGTCGATCAGTTTGGCGCCATCGCGAATCAGTGCATGGCAACCGCGCGCCAATGGATTGTGGATCGAGCCAGGAATCGCGAACACCTCGCGCCCCTGCTCCACGGCCTGACGAGCTGTAATCAGGGAGCCGCTGCGTGGTGCCGCCTCAGTCACCAGCACGCCCAGACTCAGGCCACTGATGATGCGGTTGCGGCGCGGAAAATGGCTGCTGTGCGGCCCCACACCAGGGGGGAACTCGCTGACCAGTGCCCCGGCGTCGATGATGCGCCGGGCCAGCTCACGATTGCCACGCGGATAGATTTGATCCGGCCCAGTGCCCAAAACCGCGACGGTGCGCCCGCCAGCCAGCGCCCCCTGATGCGCGGCCGTGTCGATGCCCATCGCTAGGCCGCTGGTAATCACCAGTCCGAGCCGGGCCAGGGCAGCAGCGAACTCGCGGGTGGTCTCCACCCCACCCGGGGTGGGATTGCGACTGCCGACAATCGCCAGCTGCGGCTCGCATAAAACGGTGACATCACCAACACCAAAGAGCACCGGAGGCGCATCATGCAACTCCGCCAGGCGCGGGGGATAGGCCGGATCGGAGCGCAGCAGCAGCCAGGCGCGCGCATGCTCAACCCAGCGCAGAGTCTCATCCACCCGCGCCCAGTTCGGCTGCCCAAGCTCCGCTATGGTCGCAGCCGGCAGACTCAGCTCACGCCACAGCCGCTCACCAGCGGCCAGCGCCGCCTGAGCACTGCCGCCGTGCGTCAGCAATTTGGCAATGCGGCGCGGTCCCAGGCCCGAGGTTTGCAACAGCGCGAGCAGGCTGCGCACTTCCTCCGTGGCTGGCGCCCCCCTCATCGTTGCAGGACGCCTGCCAGCGTGGCCGGCCGGCTACTCAGCCGGCTACTCAGGTGGAGCACTGACAAGATTGCCAACATGAATGGCCGCGCTGGCGCTCATGATGAGCGCAAAACTCACCCGGGGATAGCTGCGGAACACCATGGCGCTGCCAACAAACCAGTTGGGTTCGACATAGCTGTCGGTCTTGCGGCGCGCCTCGACATGCAAGGGTAAAGGGGCGTTGTCATCCAGCTGATTGCGCCGCCAACCGGTCACCTCCCAGTCACCGAACCAGAATTCTGTGTTCAGCGGACTCTCATTGCGCCAGTTCCAGTCGTCACTGCGAGCGCGGACGCGATCGCGTTTAACCGTGCCGCCCCGGTAAATACCAAAGACATCGCCAACCCTGATGCCGTTGTCGCGGCCGCGATCCAGTACCACCACATCGTACTGACCAATCTGCGACACCCCTCCCAGCACCGAGATAATATGCCCTCGCACCGTCGGCTCGACCGGACGCGGAAAAAAGGTGCGCAGCGGCTTCTCATCCTCGGCTGGGCGCAGGCGATCCCCCGGCGCAGTCTCAAGAGCCGAATGGGTGATTCTGAGCGTGGCCGGGTCACCGCTTTGCACCAGCTCCGCACTGCCCACATAGACCGCCTCATACCCCAGAGGCTCATCGCTCTCGTAGTCGTGGAATTCCTTGCCGGGGCGCAGAATTTCCCAGCGTGTTCCCTGCTCGGCAAAGATGCTGCGCACGAAGATCGCATCCCCCACGCCAGCCACCACCCGATCATCCGGAAACCCCACCACATAGGGCGCCGCATCAATCTGCGCCTCATTGGCCACCACCGGACGCGACAGGAAGGGGCCCAGGACACTGACCGGAATGGTCGGAATGGCGACATCCAGTGCCTCGGTGCGCACCCGGGGCTTGAGACGCACCACGCGCATGCCGTCCTCAACGCCCACCCGAGGCTGCCCGCCGTGGTAGCGAACCGTGAGAATATCGCCGGGATAGATCCGATTCGGATTAGCGACATTGGGATTTTCTTCCCAGATCTCGCGCCAGCGCCAGGGTGCGTCCAGATAGCGCGCCGCAATGCCCCACAGGGTATCGCCCGGACGCACCTCGTAACGCTCGGGATGATCCGCGCGCAGTTCCACCGCACCGGCAGTGCCAGCCAGCAGCGCGGTTAAGAGCGCAGCGGCGCCCAAAATTGTGGGACCAACCCAGGTTAGCCGAATGTTCATAGCGCGTCGCCACCCCCGAAAATTGAATCAATGGTGTATCATCGCGATAGTAATCACTCCACGCCAATCTTACCAGCGATCTAAAGAAAAGAGTTCAACTCTATGGCGAAACTCGAAATCCTCACTTTCCCGGACACCCGACTGCGACAGCATGCCGCCGCTGTGGAGTCAGTTGACGATTCGATTCGACGCATCGTCGATGACATGCTTGAAACCATGTATGCCGCACCCGGTATCGGACTGGCGGCCATTCAGGTGGGCATTGCCAAACGCATCATTGTGATTGATGTCTCTGAGCGGCACGATCAGCCGGTGGTGCTGATCAACCCGGAAATCCTCGCACTCGAAGGCGAGGAGGAAATGGACGAAGGCTGCCTGTCCGTGCCTGGGTTCTATGAAACCGTCCGCCGCGCGGAGCGGGTGCAGGTGCGTGCGCTAAATCGCGCCGGCGAGTCCTTCGAACTCGACTGCGACGGCCTGCTAGCCGTGTGCATCCAGCATGAGATTGATCATCTGGAGGGCAAGCTGTTTGTCGATTATCTCTCCAACCTGAAACGCCAGCGGATTCGCACCAAGCTCGTCAAGGAGCAGCGCGCCACCACACGCAAGCGCCAGCCGCCGCCACGCGCAGCCGCCGCCCGTGCGCAGGCCAGCCTCTAACCGAACCACTACCACGTCATGGGCGTCACCGGCGCCTCATGCTCGTCACCCATGCATCATATTAAGCCCCCCCTGCTGTTTGCCGGCACGCCGGACTTTGCCGCGCCCGCACTTCAGGCACTGCTGCGCGCCGGCTACCCCATCGCCGCTGTCTACACCCAGCCTGACCGCCCGGCCGGGCGCGGACGCAAGCCACAACCCAGCCCGGTCAAGCAGGTCGCGCTCGACGCCGGCCTGCCCCTGGAACAGCCCGGCACGCTCAAGGACGCAACAGCGCAGCAACGCCTGCACGAATACCAGGCCCACCTGATGATCGTGATCGCCTATGGCCTGCTGCTGCCGCCGGCGGTGCTTGCAGCACCGGCGCTGGGCTGCCTGAACATTCACGCCTCCCTGCTGCCGCGCTGGCGTGGAGCCGCGCCCATTCAGCGCGCCATCCTGGCCGGCGATACCCGCACCGGCGTGGAACTCATGCAGATGGATGCCGGGCTCGATACCGGGCCGGTCTTCGCCCGGCGCGAGACCGACATCAGCGCCACCGAGACCGGTCGCAGCCTGCATGATCGCCTCAGCGCACTGGGCGCCGAGTTGCTGATCGACAGCCTGCCGGCGATTCTCGACCAGCGCCTCCAGCCCCAGCCTCAGGCCAGCGAGGGCGTCTGCTATGCTCACAAGCTCAGCAAGGACGAAGCGCAGATCGACTGGGCGCAGAGCGCCGTCGAGATCGACCGACGCATCCGCGCCTTCAATCCCTGGCCGGTTGCCCAGACCCGCCTGGGCACCGAGACGCTCAGACTCTGGGCTGCCACACCCGAGTCCCTGGATCCCGACGCCACGCCAGCTGCACCAGGCACGGTGCTAAGCGCCGATAAAACCGGCATTCTGGTGGCCACTGGCGCCGGTGCGCTGCGCATCCATGAATTGCAAGCCCCAGGCAAGCGGGCGATGCGCGCGGCGGATTTTCTCAATGCCCGAGTGCTGCATGGCGCGCACTTTGGCTAACCCAACCCCTCCCACTCAGCCGCAGCGGTCCAGAGCCAAAGCCTCGCGCCGTCGTCCCCGCTCAACGCCCACCACCGCCCCGGGCGCACAGACTCGGGCCGCTGCGGCCCAGGTGCTGGTGCAGGTACTGGTGGCTGGGCGCTCCCTGACCGCCGCCCTGGCGCCCTACAGCGCCCTGCCCGGCTCAGAGGAAAGCTCGGAGGCGCCCCAGCCGCCTGAGCGGCTCAGTGCACGTGATCGGCCGCTACTCCATGAACTGAGCTTCGGCGTACTGCGCAGCCTGCCGCGCCTGGATGCTCTCATCGCCCGACTCCTGCAACGCCCGCTCAAAGCCCGCGACCAGGATGTGCAGTGCCTGCTGCGCGTCGGTCTCTATCAGCTCGACGCCCTAGCCCTGCCCGATCATGCAGCGGTCGCAGCCACCGTGGGCGCCACAGCCATGCTGGAGAAACCCTGGGCGCGCGGTCTGGTCAATGCCACATTGAGGCGCTTTGTGCGCGAACGCGATGAGCTGTGCGCATCCATTGTCCAGGATCCTGTGGCTAACAGCCTGATGCCTGCCTGGCTGCTGGCGCGCCTGCAAGCGGCCTGGCCGGATCATTGGAAGGCCATAGTCGCGGCCAGCAACAGCCGGGCGCCGATGTTTCTGCGCGTCAATCGCCAGCGCCTGACAGCGGCGGCCTATCAGCACCAGCTCAGCACCGCCGGCATCACCGCCACGCCCGTCCCCGGTTGCACCGAGGCACTACAACTGGATCAGCCGGTGCCGGTCAGCCAGTTGCCCGGTTTTCAGGATGGGCTGGTCTCGGTGCAGGATGCCGGTGCCCAGCGCGCCGCCGCCCTGCTGTGCGCCAGCCCCGGTCAGCGCGTGCTCGACGCCTGCGCCGCGCCCGGCGGCAAGAGCGCCCATCTACAGGAACTGGCGGCGAACCAATTGCAGCTCACCGCTCTGGATCAGGACGCCGAGCGCCTGCACAGCCTGCGCAGCACTCTGGAACGCCTGGGACTCCAGGCCGACATTCAGCAGGCGGATGCCACGGTGACACGCGGCCCCTGGGCCGAGCGGCGCTATGACCGCATTCTGCTCGACGCGCCCTGCTCCGGCACTGGCGTCATCCGCCGCCACCCGGACATCAAATGGCTGCGCCGCGAGCAGGATATTGCCGCTCTGGCCCGCACCCAGGCGCGGCTGCTCGATGCGCTCTGGCCACTGCTCAAGCCTCAGGGTCTCCTGCTCTATATCACTTGCTCGGTGCTGCCGGAAGAAAACGAACAGCAAATCAGCGCCTTTCTGGCCCGCCATCCGGAGGCATGCGAAGATCCCATCCCGGAAATCGCACCTGAGATCACAGCCGCACAAACCAAGGTCCACAGGGAAATCGCACGCGCCCACGGGTGCCAGCGGCTGCCCGGTCTTCAGGGCAGCGACGGGTTTTTCTTCGCCCGATTGCTCAAGCCATGAGCCTGTCACGCGTCCCCCAGACCCCCCGGCATCTCCGGCGGCGGACTTCGCGACGGCTGTCCACTGGCCTTGCTGGGCTGCTGGTGCTGCTAGCGGTCTTCAGCGCTCCCCTCACTGCCAGTGCTGACTTCGAGGTCACTCAGGTACGCACCCGGCTCCAGGACGAGCAGTTCACCTTGGATGCACGCATCCACTATGAATTTAGTGATCGGGCACTAGAAGCGTTGGATAACGGCGTGCCCCTGACGCTGCTGGTGCAGATTCGCGTGCGCCCCAGCCGAGCCCGGCTCTGGACGCCGAGCTTGGTCGATCAATCCTATCGCTACCGCATCCGCTACAAGCCGCTCTCGGAGTCTTATCTGATCACCCAGTTACCCAGCACCAAAGGACGCAGTTATTTCAGTCGCGATGCCGCCATCAATGCGCTGGGCGACATCCGCAACCTGCCGCTGCTCAATCGCAACCGTCTGGAACCGGGCCGCGACTATCAGGTGCAACTGCGCGCCTCGCTCGATATCGAGCAACTGCCGCTGCCGCTGCGTCCCACCGCCTACCTGCATCCGGCCTGGAAGCACGCCAGTGACTGGACGCGCTGGCCCCTCAAACCCTGAGCCGCCGCGCCAGCGCACCCGCCTCCCCTAACAT
>NZ_NRRS01000106.1 GCF_016583795.1 Rhabdochromatium marinum
CGCCGGGATTGTACTCAGCCTGCGGGCGCTGAGCCAAACGACCGGGCGCTGGCAACAATTTTGGCAGCGAATTGATCAATTCGGTGCCGCCTGTTTCGGGTGATCACATTATTCAAAGGCCGCACCCAGAGCACGAAGCAGCGTCCGACATCGACCACGAGGATGAACGGCGGGCGACCTTCTGCCCCCGGCAGCGCGCGGACGTAGTTCTCAGCCTGTTTGTGTGCCTTGATGATGGCGACTTCCCAGGTCTCGCTGCCGGTTGGCTTGCCGGTGTCCTTACCTTCGAGCACGAAACAGCCACGCCGATAAAGATCGAGCGCGCGCGAGGTGGTGCTGCCGTCTGGGCGATGCTCGGTGACGGCGCGCTCGAAGACATAGGCGTTCTGACTGGTGTCCGCACTCGCCGGGTCGGGCTGGGGCAGATCGAGCAGGGTGCAGAATTCGGTCAGGAACAGCTGCAAATTGGCCCGCTCGTTGCCACCACGGCTGGCGCCGCCACCCCAGCGCGCGATAAAGGCATCAATCTCCGGTGCGTCCATGGCACCGATTGTACGCCAAGGGGAAACCGATGGGACAGGACACCCCGCCCAACGGCTCGCGCATCGACTCAGGTCGCGGCCTTCAACCCGTGTTTACGCACCCGATAGCGCAGCGTCTCGCGGGTGGTGCCAAGCATACGTGCGGCGGCGGTGACATTGCGCGCACTGCGTTCGAGCGCGGTCTGGATGATGTAGCGGTCCATGTCCTCGAGTGCCATGGAGCCATCGAGCGGGATAATCAGCCGATCACCCTCAACGCCGGGGCCGGCGCTGTCCTCCACTATCGGTTCCGCCACGCCCTGGCCAAGCTGCATCCATTCCAGCGGAAACACCTCGCCGGTGGCGAGCAGCACAGCGCGTTCGACCACATTGCCGAGTTCGCGCACATTGCCCGGCCAGGAATAGGCGCGCATGCGGGCATAGACTTCGTCGGGAATCACTCGCACTTGGCGCCCGGAGCGGGCATTGTTCTCGGCCACCAGAGCCGGAACCAGATCGGGCAGATCATCGAGGCGATCGCGCAGCGGTGGCAGGTCGAGACGGAAGACGCTCAGGCGGTGATAGAGGTCGCTGCGGAACTCGCCAGCGCGCACCTGTTCGGCCAAGTCGCGATTGCTGGCAGCGATCAGTTGCAGATCAACTGGGATGCTTTTCTCGCTGCCGAGGCGGCGCACCTGGCGGTCTTCGAGTACAGCGAGCAATTTTGCTTGCAGATCGAGATCCATTTCGCCGATTTCGTCGAGAAACAAGGTGCCTTCATGCGCCTGTTCCAGATAGCCGCGATGGCGTCCCTTGGCACCCGTAAAGGCGCCGGCTTCGTGGCCGAAGAGCTCGGATTCGAGCAGCTCGCGCGGCAGCGCCGCACAGTTGACCTCCACCATGGGACCATTGGCACGCGGGCCGCCGTGATGCAGAATGCGCGCGACCAGCCCCTTGCCGGTGCCGGTTTCGCCGCCGAGGATCAGAGCGCTGAAGGGCACCTCGGCTAGGCGTTCGATCAGCGCCCGGGTCTGGGTGGTCACGGAGCTGCCGCCGAGATAGCTGGTGGGGCTGTATTTGCGCCGCTGGTTGCGGGCTTCCTGATGCAGCCGCCGCTGCGCCAGCGCCGCGCGTTTGGCCCCACCGACCACCACGGCCAGGCGGTCGAGAGGACAGGGTTTTTCAAGAAAATCATAAGCGCCCAAGCGCAGGGCGCGCACCGAATCAGCCACCCCGCCATAGCCGGTGAGCAGAATCCACTCTCCTGGCACGCCGCGCCCGCGCACTTCCTCGAACAGGTCGAGCGCATTGCCATCGGGCAGGCTCATGTCGGCGAGGATGACCAGCGGCTCGAAGCTGCCATCGGTCAGGATGGCGCGCGCCTCGGCCAGGCTCGAGGCGGTGCGCGCATCCCAGTCCTGGCGGCCAAAGTGGCGCGCCAGTTCATCGGCGAGCAGAGCTTCGTCTTCGAGAATCAGCAGCGGGTTGGGCATACTAGGTCGCGATATGCGCCCCCTCGCCTTTGCTCGGTGCCTCGCGACAGCGCTCGGGTGCATCAATGGACACGGCATTCGGAAACATATCGAGCCAAGGAATACGGAAACCATATCCATGTACGGTCACCGACTCCTGCGGGCATTCGCGGGTCACACGACTGGCGATGGATTGGAGCGTCGCGGAATCGAACTTGAAATAGGGCGGCGTGAAGCCGGCGTCGGCATTTTTGAAGATCAAGGTGTCGGCGGTGCCAGCCTTTACAGTCTCGATGCGATACTGTACATCGCGCCCGTCACCGGTGACACCGGTAATCTGCACCTGCCAGGAATCCGGTCCCCAGCGCAGCCACAGGAAGCCAACAATCAGGACGCCGACGATTGCGGCACCAATGCTGAATTTGCGTTTCATGGTCATGATCGGTTCCTCTCGATATGCTATGAGGCGTCATCTTCGTCGGGGAACAGCGCCTGCATGGCGTCATCCCAGGCATCCCCCAGGGCTTGGTAAGCACCGGCAAAGCCGTCTTTCATCGCCTCCCAGGCGTTTTCCGAGCTGGTCTTCAGGCTGCCATAGGATTCTGCCACCTGGGTGCGGCGTTCGCGCAGGGCATCCATGCTGGCACGGGACTGCTCACGCGCGGCCTGACTCATGTCGGACCAGTTCTCATCCAGCCAATCCTGCATCTCATCAATGCGGGTGTCGGCTTTGTCCAGCGCCGCCTCGGCCGCAGCCACGGCCTCGTCGCGCTGCTCGGCGCTGTAGGCTTGCAAGTCCTTGAGCAATTCCTGGGTCTCCTGACGCACTTCGGCCGCTGAGCCAGCTGGTTTGGAGCTGTCTTGGGTGGCGGCTGCGGAATCGGAGGCCGCAAACAGCGGCGTGCTCGCCAAGGCCAGCACCAGAGTCGGGGCAGCGCACTGTTGCAAGAATCGCTTGTTTGAGAATTCTTTGTTTAACCATCGCATGATGTTGCCCTCATGAAGAGTGGAAAATTTGAGAGTTGAGAGTATCTGTAACGCGTTGATTTTGTTGGTAAATAATGCGGCTAAAACTTATCACGCACCGAGCGCAAGGACTCCCCGAGCGCTTCGCTTGCGCGGTGCAGCCCGTCTTGAACATCCTGCCAAGCCTCCTGGCTGGATTCACGCAAGTTATCCAAGCGTGAACGCGCATCGGCGCGCTGATCCTTGAGCTTGCCGATCTGCTCATGCAAATTAGCTTGGGTTTCAGCACTCGCACTGCGCGCCTTGGCCGATAGCTCGTCGATTTGGGCATCCCATTGATCAAGCTTAGCTTTGAATTGGTCGATGATGGCTTGACGATCCATGATGTGATCCTCCAGTTGGTTATTGACCCATTGGGTTCATTGACCCGTTGGGTGGGTTGGTGTGATCGCAGGCAAGCGCAGCAACAGCCGGCTTGGTTCGATCTCCAGCACACCCCCCTGCTCGGCGGCAAAGCGCCGCAGTCGCTTCAGGCGCAGAAAGGCGAGACTTTGCAGCGGCATTTCCCCGTCCAAACGCTCGTCGAGTGGCCCAAGCGGGTTCATTGGCGTTAAGGACAGCTCCGCACGCGATTCCAGCTCGGTTGCCGTCGCCCCTCCCGTCGTGGTCCCGCGTGTGAATTCCCTGGCAATCAAGTCCAAGCGCACCTGCCCATTGCGGCTGCCGAGTCGGGCCAGCGAGAGCGCCTGCCACAACGCCAGTTCACCATCAGGCGGCGCGGCGGCAATCCACACTGGGGCCTGAGTGTTGGGCGCGTAATTCAACCCGTCGGCGTCGGCAAACTGTGAGCAGGCCGCCGCTAAATCCATCGACCGATGCGTCGGCCAGCGCGGCACCACGGCACTCACTGTCTCATCGAGCACCTGCTTGAGCTTGGCGCTGGCGCGCAAGACGACTTGCAGCCGCTCGGTAATCTCGGAATCCGGTTGTTCCAGCGCCAGACTTTCGCACACCATGTCGATGGCACCGAGCGGACTACGCAGCCGGTGCGCCAATTCCCGCGCTTGCTCAGCCACCAACGCCTGACATTCGAGATCGGCCGGACCGCCAATGGGGCGGCACCAATCGCAATCGTCCGCGCTGCCGCCCTGTTGCCGTTGCTTAGGTGTCCAAGTGTCATCGTCGTTTGGTGTTGTTCTGGTTTCCATTGGCTCGACCCTTGGCCCGTTAGACGCTGGTTAGACACGCTGGCGCGCCCTCCAAGGGCTCGCTCGACATTGGATCCTGATTGCTGCATTGCGCTTTGTTTCGCTTGTCAGTGCAGCAAAGAGAATGCCAACTCTCTTTCCACCCCTCAAAATTTCAGCCTGGGCGCGGCTTCGACAGGATGGGCAGGCCGGCAAGCGCATGAGAGCCGTTAGGACTGCATGTAGAGATTCATGAGCGTTGGCAGGGTGTCAGCGGTTCAAAACCACCACTGCGGTGCATTTGAACCGAACGCTAAACCGAATGCCCAAGAAGCCAGACTCCTGGCTGTTCGGTCGCATGCGCGCCTCAGTGCCCGCCAGACTGGGACTGGCACAGTCCATGCTGAAGCTTCTTCATCATCCCTGAAACATCTGCGGGAGCGCCGTATGACAATCCAAGCACGCCAGATTCTCGTGATCACGACACTGATCGGTTTACCGCCCCTGGCTACGGCCACCTCCATCGCTCCGCTCGACCCGAACATTTTCACCCAGGGCCACTATCAGGAGCATGCCTGGGTCAGCGGCGGCTTTGGCACCCATGAGCGGGAGCTGCTCAGCCAGCATTTTGGCCAGGACTACAACCTCAAGCTGGAATTTGCCCGCGTCGATGGCCATTACCTGGCCAATGTGGCCGTCACCATTATGAATGGGCGTGGTAAGCCGGTGCTCTCGGCACCGTCGCCAGGCCCCTGGTTCCTGGCGGACTTGCCCGCCGGTCATTATCGAGTGATCGCCAGCGCCGATGAACGCACCTTCGAGCGCCCCGTTTCCATTCCGGAGCAGGGTTCACGGACACTGATTTTCAACAATTGGCGGCGCGATTAAAGCTCGATGCCATGAATCAATCGCCTCTGTTTGCCAGTACGCCGGAACTGGCGGTTGAACGAGCGCCACTACAGTTAACCAATGAAGCTTGGCCCCTGCCGGGAAGATCCCATGACGATCTGTCGCCAGAACAGCAACCCCTGAGCGACTCCCTCGCACAAACAGCATTGTGCGCCGCAGGCACCAGTCGATCAGGTCACCGAAGCCTTGGCGCAAGACAGCCAACCGGGTGCGCGGTGAAGGCTTGTGACAGGCAGCAGCGCAGCGCGCTCAGGATCTTCCAATAACTGGCAAGCAATCAGGTAGCCCGCCGCGCTCCAGGTCTGGTGCCGGCGCGCCTGCTGGCCCATCAGGCGGCCGTGACGTCCGTCGTAGTATTCCGGCCAGTCATCGCGGCTCAGGCGACGCTCGGCGGCCTTGAGTGCGCGTTCGGCCAAAGCCTGATGGCCGCTTTGCAGGCTGACCAGGGTCAGCAGCCACAGCAGCACCGGCCAATGTCCGCCGTTGTGATAGGACCAGGGTCGGTTTTTCGGATCACAGCCGGTCAGAATGCGCCAGTCCTGATCGGCCAGAGCCGGAAAGCACAGCTTGAGCGGCACTTCACCGATCAGATCATCGGCGCGGGCGGCGAGCAGTTGCATGATGGCGCCGGTCTGCTCCTGGCTGGCCAGTCCGGCGGCGCAGGCCAGCAGATTGCCCTGTCCAAACCACCGGTAATCGATTCGCCCAGGGCCGAGGTTACCGACCAGATAGCCACCGTGTTCCGGCAGCCAGTCCATCAGCCAGTTCGGAATGGTATCGGGGTGGATGTTGAACTTGTTGATCGAGGTCGGGCCATATTCCTCGACACCATAGCAATAGATCTGATTCAGCCGTGACAGATCGAGCCAGTAGTAGGTGCGCACATGATGAGCGAGGTTGGACAAGCGTTGACTGAGCACCGGCTGATAGGTCGCGCTGGTTGGGTCATTGTCGTCGAGCAGGTCCATAGCCGCGCGCAGCGCGGCGAAGAACTGCGCCTGAATATCGAGCGGATAGCCATAGACGCCCATGCGCCGGTCGATCATGAAGGATCCGTCGGGCACCAGCATGGTTGGGAACATATCGAAGCGGCTGATCAGGCACAGATCCAGGATGAGACGAATAGCCTCCTGCACTTCGGCCCGCTCCGCAAAAGCACGGTCGGCGGTGGTGCGCACATAAGCGTGCAGAATCAACAGCCACCAGAAGCCAGAGTCCACCGGCGCAACCTGGGCGATTGAGTACTCGCCGAAATCCGCGACCAAGTGCTCACGAGAGCCGTCGCAGGTCACCTTGAAGCTCGCCGGCATCAGCCCTTCGCCCGGTTTGAAGCAGTCGAGCTGTCGCTCCTGACTTTGCAGGCGCAAGGTTGTTTCAAGAAAGTTGCGCACGATCTCCGGGCGGCCATCGAGCAGGAACGCAAAGGCCGAGATGGCAAAGTCTCGGGTGAACACCTGATCGTAATTCAATGGTGCCGTTTCGGTGTCCTGAGCGGCCACGGTGCCGACCGGTTGCCCCTGGTAGGTGACGACGGAGGACTCGAGCACCTGCCAGGCCTGTCGAATGATCTTCGCTTGCATGTCGCGGTCTTCTTTCTGGGTTCCTGTTGACAGTTGGGCCGGAACATCGCCTCAGTCAGCCCCCTGGTTCGCCGGTGCGCGCGTCTGAATCAGTCCAATGACTTTCCAGCCAGCGCCAGGCTCAAGATGGTCGCTGCCGTCGAAGGGGAGGATATTGCCCTGCGGATTGACCGCGAATAACGGGGTCATCCGCGTTCCATATTCTTTTCGGTAGTCATTCCAGGCGAACACGTTCGTCAGCGCCGTGATACGGATCTCGGCGCCCTGCCCCAGCAGGCTCGCGAGTTTGGCATAGGTCGTCTGGGTACCAAAGAGCGTTTGGTCACGGCGATGGCGGCGGCGGATCTCGGTCGGCAAGCGCGGGTCGCGCTCGCCGGGTGGCAGCCGGTAGACCTTGTTGCGACCGAATACTTTGCCAAACTCGAGGCTGGTCAGGGTATTCAGATCAGCGCGCGGCGAGAGGGCAAACAACAGCCCCAGGCCAGTCAGCTCCAGGTGTTGTTCGGCGTGCTCGGAGGTCGGATTGCCGTAGTAGGCCGGCAGGCCCTGCAGCCGTGCCTCGGCCACCTGATCCCAGTTGGCGTCGGTGAGCAGCACCGGGATCTCCAGCCGCTGCAAGGCGGTACCGATCGCGCGCGCGACGCGGTTGGCGCCGACGATCAACACCCCGCGCGGCGGAGGCTCGCGCACGCCGAGCCAGGCGGCAAGCGGCTTGGCCGTCGCGCTCTGCACGATGACCGTGAACAGGATCACCAGAAAGGTCAGCGGGACCAGGGCCTCGGCACCGGCGTGGCCGGCATCCTCAAGGCGCAGCGCGAACAGCGCCGAGACGGCGGCGGCGACAATCCCGCGCGGCGCGATCCAGGCGAGCAGACCGCGCTCAGGCCAGGACAAGGCGCTGCCCCAGGTACTGGCCAGCACGGCCAAGGGGCGTCCAAGCAATTGCATGCCCAACAGCACGGCGACCACGCCCCAGCCGAGCGCTGGAATGGCCGTTGGATCCAACCGCGCCGCCAGCAGCACGAACAACCCGGAGATCAACATCAGGCTCAGGTTCTCCTTGAACGGCAGGATGTCGTCCAAGGGCACGCCTTGCATGTTGGCCAGCCAGATCCCCATCACCGTGACCGCCAGCAGACCGGATTCAGCATGAATCTGGTTCGCGAGATAAAACACACTGATCGCCGCGACCAGGGTGGCGAGAATATGCAGATACCCCGGCAGCCAAAAACGCCGCAACACTTCCCCAGTCACCCAGCCAGCCAGGGCGCCGATCAACATGCCGACCACCAGCAGAAGTGCGAAGGTCAGCAGAGAGGCGCCCAGGCTGGCCTGGCCACCGGTGCTCAACAGGAACTCGAACACCAGCACCGCGATTAGTGCGCCAATGGGGTCGATGACGATGCCCTCCCAGCGCAGGACGCGCGCGACCTTTTCGGTGGGACGCACACTGCGCAGCAAGGGACCGATGACCGTTGGGCCGGTAACCACGGTCATGGCGCCGAACAGTACCGCCAGCGGCAGCGACAGCTCGATGAAAAACCAAGCCAGCGCCGTGGTAGTAGCCCAGGTGATCAACACGCCGATCGTCAACAGCCGACGCACGGGCGCTTGCAGCCCGCGCACCTCGTGCAGGTGCAGGCTCAGCCCGCCCTCGAACAGGATGATCGCCACCGCCAGCGAGACGATGGGGAACAACAGTTCGCCGAACAGGGCATCCGGATTCAGCCAATGGGTGAGCGGGCCGGCGACGATGCCAGCGGCGAGCAGAAAGACAATGGCGGGCAGACGCAGGCGCCAAGCGAGCCAGTGCGCGACCAGCGACAGGACGCCGACACCGGCGAACAGACTAACCGCTTGCTGCGACATTAACTGGGGTGCTCCTGTTCGTCGGTATCGGTGTCGGCGCCAGCCTCACGTACTTGGCCGGCGTTCCGGCGGTGCCATGAACTCCGGTCCCACCGGATCCTGAATGCGCGTGGCGAGCATGCGCTCAATCTCGGCCAGGTCGGCCTCGCTGAGCGTCCAGCCGAAAGCGTCTTCAAGGGCGGAGAGCTGCCCGGGATGACGCGCGCCCCACAGGGCGATGTTATTGTCATATTGCTGCAGCAGCCAGCGCAGCGCCAGTCCCAGAACCGAATGGCCACCGCGTTCGCTGGCCAGGGTCTTGAGATCCTCGACGGCGGCGAGGTATTGCTCGAAACGCGGCGGCTGAAACTTGGGGTCGGACAGGCGCAGATCGTCGCCGTCGAACTGGGTGTCGGGTTGCATGCGCCCGGACAGCAACCCCCGGCAGATGGCGCCATAGCAGAGTGCCGCAACCTCATGCTCGCGTGCCCAGGGCAACAGATCGGCTTCGATTTGGCGCTCAAAGAGATTGTACGGCGGCTGCACGCTATGCAAGGGCGCCACGGCGCGAAATTCTTCGCATTGCGCCGGCGAGAAGTTGCTGACGCCGATTGCGCGGATCTTGCCGGCTTCAAACAGCGCGCGCATAGCCTCAGCGGTTTCGGCGATCGGCGTTTGCGGATCCGGCCAATGGACCTGATAGAGATCAATGTAGTCCGTTCCCAGCCGACGCAGGGAATCCTCAACCTCGCGCTCGATACGCGCGCGACTGGCATTGCGCCACACGCTTGACTGAGCGTCGTTCCACTCCAGGGCCGTCTTGGTGGCGATCACCAGATCCTCGCGCCGGCCATGTTGGGCAATGGCTTTTCCAACCAACTCCTCGCTGCGGCCGAAACCGTAAACCGGGGCAGTATCGATAAGAGTGATGCCCTGCTCGGTGGCGCGCAGGATGGTTTGGATGGAGGTCTCCTCATCGGAGCCACCCCACATCCAGCCGCCAATCGCCCAAGTGCCAAGCCCAATTCTGGAAACGGTCAGTTCGGTGTTGGGTAAAGTGATGAATTGCATTGGAACCTCGTCTTGGCATCTTTGCATGGGTTTCGCTCTGGGTTTCCATCTGACCTTTGAGAATGGTGGCACCATCGCGCACCACAAGTAATGGTTAGCAACCCCCGCGCCGGTTTCTCTGGCGAACCTGGCTTGGCTGCATCTGCCGGCCAGCCGGTTTAGACCAGCAGGCACTGGTTCATTTAACCCAACCTGCGGGGCAAATGCACCACTCCAGCAATACACCCCTCGGTATTTCACCCTCCTGTTCGCGATCCATGGCGCTCACTCCCGCTGGCCCGACCTTTGCGTACCCGTCCTTATATTGGCGGTGCTACCGCACAACAAAGATCGAATGCCGCATGTCTCGTCACCCATTCCACAGTTGGATATCAAGAGTGGTGCGCGAATGTTTAGCTCAAGCTGACAACGCGGCTGAAGGATGGGAGTGGTGAAAGAGGATGGGAGTGGTGATCAAGCGCCAGCGTTTTTTGGCACTGATGGATGAGATCGGGCAGCGGAGCATCAACACCTGAATCCTCGCCCACAAAGACCGGCTGACGCGCGTTGGGTTCGAGTGGTTCGAGCATTACGCCAAGACACACGGCTGCGAAATCCTGGTACTGAATCAAGAAAGGCTTTCGCCCGAACAGGAGCTGGTGC
>NZ_NRRS01000107.1 GCF_016583795.1 Rhabdochromatium marinum
TTGAGCAAGTGCTTGAACGCATGCCTTGGCCGGCTTGGCCGGCTCGACGACGACCTCGACCGGCAAAGCGCCCCTACCTGATGCCTGTGGCGGCTTAGCAACAATGGACCAAGGCATGATCAAGGCCAAATTCTCCATTGGCCACGACCGAATCGATCACGAACACCAGGTATTTCTGGATCTGATGATCAATGTCTCGCGCGCGAATGAGGACGGGAGCTCTCAGGAACGGGTTCTACGTTTGCTGGAAGAAGTGAAGAAATACGCCGAGTTTCACTTTTTCAGCGAAGAAAACGTCATGATCGACGCCAAGTATCCAGAGTATGACGCGCACCACAAGGAGCACCGCATACTGATCGCCGCGCTCGACAGCAAGGTCTACGACTATTGCGCCGGCCAGTTGGACCTGGACGCACTCGTCGAATTTCTATTTGAATGGTTTGCGCTGCACACGACCGGCTCGGACAAAAGAATCGCCCAATACCTCAGCGGCTGACTCATGTTTTTGGCCATTGACAATAGAAAAACGTGATGCGATCGCTCTGAATCAAGAGCTGCGTCCAATTCTTAGCGCGCAACTTTCTGTATCTCGCGGTGTCGCGAGAAAGCCCGCTAAGCTCATACTCCGGCTAATCGGATTCAACCACTACACTTTTGGTTGATCAGTACGTAGCGCACAATGGTGCCCCAGTCAGCGCAGGAAGCGCCCTTGTCGCGTCACATGATCGAAGGAGAAGACGTGCTCGTTCGGTGCGCGATTGCATCGTCCAACAAGGCGTCCGAAAAACTCCCGTCGGCCGGGTTCGATGTGCACTTTGTCGTGCCCCTTCACGCCGCAGATGGGGCAGTCGCCAACATATCGCACCATGTAGAGCGAGTTTCGCTCTGTTTCCTGATCTGGTCGCAGCTCCAACAGATAGTCGTTGCGACTAGATGCGAAGGGTTGCAGCAGGACGGGGGCGAGAGTGATCCGGTTAGTGACCAATCGAGCTTGCCAACCGAAGAAGAAATAGCCCACGGTCAAGATGACCGCCCCGGACACGAAAATCTTGAGGAAGTCGAGCGTTGTTGGCGCATGAGTCAGGGCCACAAAGAGGAGCCAGAGCACGAAGACTCCGGCAACAAACAACGCGTAGGTGACGCTTAGATAGGCTTTGCCAGTCCGCCCGCTGAGATAAAGCCCCCGATCAGACAACCACCGGATTAGCCGGTTGCCTGAAATGTCTGCTTGCCGATAGGAAATATCAGGGACATCCAGCCAGTTGATGCTTGGTATCTGCTGATTCGCTACGCCCTCACACCGCAAAAACCGAAACCCAAACCGAGAGGGATTGCCACTACCGCCGCCAATTTCCCGGAATAGCGTTGGCCGCAGGGATACTTTTCGCGCACTGAGACGTTGTGCAATGGTTGGCGCTTCTCTCTCCCACAACTCCATCAGCTTGCGCCAGTTTCTCTTCATGCTCTGCTGAGCATCCGAGCCCAATAGTTGCGCGCCCCCGATCCCCAATCGATCCAGGGCCTCGCCGATTTCCAACACGGTGAAACCCCAGTGCCGGGAATCGGGGGCGGGCTCCAGCCGGTCGGGAGATTCCAACGTCAGAGCGCACAAGCCGCGCAGGATCTTGACGGCGAAGGTGCGATCACTCCATTCCTTGGCAAGCTCTGCCACAAGTTTGGCCATGTTGGCTACCTCATCGCGATCCAAACCGGTTTCGAACTGGTTTGGTCCCTGTTCGCTGCCGTTGTCCTCGGTCACCTTTGCCTCCGCATTCAACGTCAATGGCACTTCAGCCGAGGAATCATCAGTGAACACCATAAATCTGCTCCAATCGTTTGGTATCGATCACAACGGCCAACTCGTCTCAGTCGAGGAGGTGGCACGCGGCAAGTCGTGTGACTGCTGTTGCCCATCCTGCGGAGAAATCCTAATCGCGCGTCAGGGCGAAGTTCGCACCTGGCACTTTGCCCATGCCAGCGGTCACGACTGTGAGGGTGGGGCCGAGGGTGCGCTCCACAAGGCGGCCAAGCAGTTGATCGTCAGTGGGGCGGCGGTGCTGGTTCCGGCCCTGGAAGCGCGGGAGTCGCATCAGCTCGATGACGGCCGGTGCGGCGAGGCCGCCTTGAGTCGGCCTGATGAGGTCTGGCAGCTGACCGATCCACGGGAAGAAGCTCCGGTTGGTGACTACCGCATCGACGTCATGGGGATGCACGGAACCCGTCCCGTATTCATTGAGGTCGCCGTGACCCATCTCGTCGACCCGCTCAAGCGCGAGGCGCTGTCCAGTTTCGGCATCCACGCCTTCGAGATCCAGCTCGACCCGAGCCGGCACGAATCCTGGTCCTGGGACCTGCTGCGCACGGATGTGCTGGAGCGCTCCGACAACCGCCAGTGGCTCTTCCATCCTGACTTCGAGAAGCTCCGCGACCAGGCCCGATGCGAGGCCGTGGCGAAGGCCTATGAGCAGGCCACGTCGCAGCCGAGCAAGGGCGAGCGCCTCCGGCTTCGGTTGTTCGGAACTCCAATCCATCTCGTCGACCGCGGTTGGGGACTCTGCCTCTGGTCCGCATTCAATGAGCAGGTCAACACCATCATCAAGCAGATGGCGAAGTCGCTCGGAGGACGCTACCAACCGCAATACCGCAACTGGGTCTTTCCGGTCGGGGTCAAGGCCACCCTGATCCAGCAGTTGGAAGGGGTTGGCGCGGTGCGGGAGGGCTGATCGGGATGCATCATGCGGCTTTCAGGACGGCGCTAGGAAGTAGATCGGTCTCAACGGGAGCAACTGGCGGGCATCCTCGCTCAGGCGGTCCATGTACTGGATCCACAGCTCCACCAGGCGCTCGCGGTCGATCAGGGTGATCTTACGCCGCTCTTGGAGTCGGGCCTCGTCGTGGGCGTCTTTGGTGAAGCGGCCGGTGGTGACGAAGAGTCCGACGTCGTTGTCACTGAGGACGGCCATGAAGGAGCGTAGCTCGTCGACGGCGATGGCGTCCTTGCGCCGCTTGACCTGGACCTTGATGCGTGGCGGCTTGGTGCCGAGCGGGTCGGTCCAGGCGAGGACGTCCATGCCGCCATCCTTGCCCGGTGGGGCGATCCAGGAGACGTGATAGCCCATCGCCTCCAAGAGCCCGGCGACGAGCTTCTGGAGGTTGTAGGGGTCGATGCGCTGGAGATAGTCCCAGATCTCGTTCCAGGCGTTCTCCTCGGCTTGCTCGAAGGTCTGGGTGGGACTGGTCTGCTCGACCTCGGCGTCCTCTACCGTCTCGGTCTCGGCGTCGGTCGGGTCCGGCTGGGCGGACTTCCAGACCTGGTAGAGCTCGCACGCGCGCTTGTAGAAGGCGGTCGGGTCCTGGATCGCAGCGAACGCCTCCTGGCCCGTCTCGGTCGCGCTCCAGAGCCCCTTGTCCTTGAGCATCCAGCCGGCCTTGACCAGATCCACCGTGGAGAAGCGCACGATCTTCTCGTAGCGTCGACCACCGGACTGATAGTGACCGCTCTCGTGCTCGGTGGGCGGGACGCGCTGCTCCAGTTTCGCGAGCGCGAGCTGGGCCTGGATGCCATCGGGATGCTCCAGGAGGATCTCGAACAGGGTCCGCATCAGCTTCCCGACCCGTTGGCGGGTTACGCCGGCTTTCTTCTTTCCGTTGGTCATGCTGGCTCCTTTGGCCGAGGCGGCTAGGCGGCTTCGCCCGCCTTGGCCGGCGTGCCGCGTCGCTTGCGGGTTGGCTTGGGGTGCTCGGCGCGCGCGGCGCGGATGCGCTCCAGGAGCACGGAGGCCGGCTCGTCGTTCGGATCTTGGGGGACCAGCTCGCCGCGGAAGGCTTTGGCGAGGTTGGCTTGGTCGAGGTGGTGGAGAAGCTGCCCTGCGAGATTGGCTTGATTTACTACATCTGAGATACCCGAAAGTTGTTCCCGCGCCTTCGCGTTGATCTGCTCTTGCAACTCCAGCGCTGGAACCGGGATTTCCAGTTGCTTGAGATCCTTGCCGGAGATTCCATGCTGCCCGGCTGCTGTCTTGATAAAGGGTCTAAGTGCTTCGCGAGCCTGAGGGGTAGAACAGACCAATTCGGCGTAGCCTGGCAGGATGTCGCCAGACAACCGAACACGAATCAACTTATCCGGATATGTTGTTGGCTCGGAGAGGTTCGTGACTTTGCCGCAAACGGCCACGAACTCCGGATTTCCGTTGTATCTGGTGAACAGAAGATCATCATCCTCAAGAAAGGCTCGTTCCGATACCTCTTCGTCAGTTGGATAGAAACGGCGATCGACCAGATTCACGGCCATGGGTCTCACTGCAGAGATTCTTAGAATCGGTGTGCCAGGCGGGGAGTCGGCCGGCTTTTTCGAGAGACCGTTTCGGACCTCGACAGCCAGTTCACCAAGAGGAGCATTGCGATCTGATGCGTCTTGGGCTTGACGAAACGCCGCCTCTAAAATCGCCTTCTTGTAATGCTCGATCAGGCGCGGGATCTGGGACAGCTCCTCGCGGGCGCGGCGGGTGCGCTCGAAAAGACTGTCCAGCTTGGCGACGATGCGGCGTTGTTCTGCAGCAGGCGCCAACGGAACATCAACGGCTTTCAAATCTCGGAGGTTGATGCGCAATCTCCCTAGGCCGTGGCTGTTAGCTTCGAGTTCTGCCTGCCCTTGGGGAGAGTTCAGGTAGCGCATTAGGTAGGCGTTTGAGACGTTTGGGTGCGGCTTGGCTCTGAAGCAGTCGGCTTTCACGATAGCGGCACCGAGACCATCCGGCGCGATGCAGCAGCGGCCTACAGGATAGGCCAAGCCCGCGATCAACAGATCACCGGCAAATACGCGGTGCTTCAATAGCGTTGCATAGTGCTCATTGGTGATGTGTGCTTCGTCGTCCCCAAGGAAGTCGCCGACACCGATATTGCCAAGCCTTATTACTCGCGGACCATCGGCAACATAGTGGGCAGTCTTCAACTTGCTGCCGAATGGACCATCAGTGAGAGAGTTCAGCTCAGGCGCCATAAGGTCACCGAAGCTAGCGGACACCCATCCAGGAGGTAGATCGCTCACGCCGCCTCCTTGCCTTCGTCGCCGCCCTCAATCTCCTCCGTCAACCCTTCAATCTCCTCCAGCGCCGCGCGCAGGTGTACCATGATGGCGGCGGCGATGTCCTCGGGTTCGGTCAACCGCTCCTCGATGTCCTCGTCTTCGTCGCGCAGCCAGGCGATGTCGAGGTTGTCGTTACGTTCCTTGATCTGCTCGCGGGTGAAGCGGCGGAAGCGGCCGGTCTCGCCCTCGTCGGTGCGCTCGGACTTGCCGTGCGGGTCGTTGCCGAAGGCGGTCTCGAAGGCCGCGAAGTCGTTGCGGGTCAGGGGATGGGTCTTGCCGAAGGCGGGCATGTTGGCGCGCAGGTCGTAGATCCAGACCGCCTGGGTGTTGGCCTTGTCGGTCTGGCCTCGGGTGAAGAAGAGCACGTTGGTCTTGACGCCTTGGGCGTAGAAGATACCGGTCGGCAGGCGCAGGATGGTGTGGAGGTCGCACAACTCCATCAGCCATGTGCGCAGGCGCCGCCCGGTGTTGTCCTCGAACAGGACGTTGTCGGGCACCACGACGGCGGCGCGTCCGCCCCGCTTGAGGGCGCGGACGATGTGCTCGACGAAGGCGAGCTGCTTGTTCGAGGTGTCGCTGGTGATCGAGAAATCGGCGCGGTTCGGCCGTCCGCCACCCTTCTTGGTGCCGAAGGGCGGGTTGGTGAGGATGAGGTCCGCCTTTTCCAGGGCCTCGCCGTCCGGCGAGAGGGTGTCGGCACAGATCACCCGGCTCTCGATGCCGTGGAGCATGAGATTCATCAGGCACAGCCGGTGGGCGTCCGGGACCAGCTCGGCACCGCTGTAGGCATGATGGCGTTGGAAGAAGGATTGGTTCGCGGTCAGCTCGAAGAGGTCGTCGGTGCGCTGCTTGATGTCGTGGTCGGCGGCGACCAGGAAACCGCCGGTGCCGGCCGCCGGATCCTGGATCTTCTCGCCCGGCTGCGGCTGCATGAGCCGGACCAGAGCGTCGATCAGCGGGCGCGGGGTGAAGTACTGGCCGGCGCCGGATTTCTTCTCGGCGGCGTTCTTCTCCAGCAGGCCCTCGTAGAGGTTGCCGAGCCCTTCCTCGCGCGCCGAGAACCAGTCGAGCTTGTCGATGGCTGAGGTCAGTGCCTTGAGGTTGGCGGGCTTGCGCAGCTTGGTGTTGGCGTCGGCGAAGATGGCGAGGATGGTCTGATCCTGGGTCTTCTTGGTGTCGCCGAGGTCGAGCAGCAGGCGGCGGTAGTATTCGAGCTGTTCGAGGCCCTCGCGCTTGGCCAGGGTATCCCAGCCGTAGCCGTTGGGAACGCGCTCCTCGCGCCCGGTCTCCTGCATCATCTTGAGGAAGAGCAGAAAGGTCAGCTCCGTGACGTATTCGTTATAGGTCACCCCGTCGTCGCGCAGGATATTGCACAGATTCCAGAGCTTGGCGACGATGTCGCGGGTCACGGTGTCGGTCACGCGGTCTCTCTCCACAATGCTTCGTTGATGTCACTCAGGACGCCTTCGAGCTGGCCGTCGAAGACGCTGTTGAGGCGTTTGAATCCGCCCTGGGCGCGGAAGGGCTCATGATCGAGCGCCTCGCGGTCCACCACGATCTCGCGCGCGATCTGCTGGGCGATGCGCTGGAGCCATTTGCGCTGGGGATCGGTCCAGGGATGTTGGGCCAGGATACGCTGCATGGCCCGGCGCACGCGCTCCTCGAAGGGAATGAGGGCATCGCCGAGGGCGGCCTGGCGCACGAATCCGATGATGGAGGCGGCGATCTCCTCGTTCCTGGCATCTTGCCAGGCGCGGCGCAGATTGGCATCCGAGTAGCCGAGCTTGTCGAGCTCCAGGCGCAGCTCGCGAAGCTGGGCACGCGTGAGCTCGCGCGGGCGCTGGACCACGACCTTGAGCGCGGCGATCTGGTTGAGATTGTTGCGCACGAAGCTGGTGAAGCCGTCGAGGAAGTCCTCGGGCTTAGTGGCGCTGCCGTAACCTCGGGAGACCTCCATTACCCGGTCTTCGTGGTTGGAGATGGGGATGAAGTAGGCGCCGCCGCCCTGCGGGTCCCAGTCGAGGATCGGTCCCAGGCCGGGCTTCGAGCCGGCCCAGGCGGCCGTGGCGGCGAGCGGTTCGTCGGCCAGGCGTTTCAGGGTGTCTTCCGACGTTTCCCCCGTGTTGGCCTCGTACTGGCTTCGGGCCTCGTCGGTCAGCGTGCGCAGACGGCGGCGCAGCTTGACGAGGATCTGGTCGCGGATCTCAGCGCGGTGGGCTTCTTCCTTGACCTCGGCCAGCTCCTTGAAGAGCTGCTCGAAGCTGATCGATGGGTTGACCACCACCGGGCGCATCTGGGTCAGGTCCTGCAGATGGGCATAGAGATCCACAGCATCGAAGATGCGGAAGGTCTCCTTCTCGATCTCATCGCAGCGCCGGGTGGCACGGCCGAGCATCTGCTCGTAGAGAATGCGGCTGTTGACGCGGCGCAGGAACACCAGGTTGGTGATCTTGGGCACGTCGATGCCGGTGGTCAGCAGGTCGACGGTCACGGCGATCTTGGGCAGGTCGTCGTTGCGGTAGGAGCGGATCAGGGGGCCGACCTTGTCGACGCTGCCGGTGATCTTGCGGATGGCGGCGTCCTCGATCGACCCGTGCTTGGCCGCGTAAGCCTGCTTGAGCTGGTCGACGACGATGTCGGCATGGGCGTCGGTGGCGGCGAAGATCAGGGTCTTGCCGGGGAGCGCCGGGTCGATGTGCTTGACCAGCTCCTCGGCGACGGCCTTGTTGAAGTTGAGGGTGACGACCTTGCGGTTGAAGGCTTCCACCTCGAAGTCGACGGCGTCCGGGGCATGGGCCAGGTCGATCTGTCCGGTCTTGGTATCGAGCCGCTGCAGCTGCTCGCCGCGTGCGAAGTGGATGCCGTTCTGGGCCAACTCGGTGGTGATCCGGACCGGCGGCTCGTGGTCGATCAGAAAGCCGTCGACCACGGCCTCGCGGTAGGAGTAGGTGAAGACCGGGTCGCCGAAGATCTCGACGGTGTGCAGCGCGGGGGTGGCGGTCAGGCCGATCTTGACCGCGTCGAAGTGCTCCAGGACGCGGCGGTATTTGGAGACGTAGTCGGCCTCGCTGCGGAAGCTCAGCTCGCCGTCGGAGAGCTCGCGGTCGAGCAGATAGCCGCGGTGACACTCGTCGATGACGATGAGGTCGTACTGGTCGATCGGCGGCACGTCCGTTGGGTCGTCGTTGTAGAGCACGCGGCGCACCAGGCCCTGGATGGTGCAGATGTGCACCTTGGTCTCGGGCTCCGGGCCAACGGTCTCGAGCCCCTTGAGGTCGAAGATGTCGGCGAAGGTCTTGGTGCCGACGACCTTGGTCGATGAGAACTCCCCGCCGGTCTGCTGCCCCAGGGCGCTGCGGTCCACGACGAAGCAGACCCGGCGGAAGCGCTTGGCGTTGAGCAGACGGTAGAGCAGGGCGATGGCGAGCTTGGTCTTGCCGGTGCCGGTCGCCATTGCGACCAGCAGAAAGCGCAGACCCTTGGCGAGTTTGTCCTCGACAGCCAGAATGGCCTGCTGCTGGTAGTCGCGCAGCGGGAAGCCGAAGGCCATCGGCTGGGCCTTGAGGGCTTGCTGCGCGGCCTCGACGTCGATCTCCAGCCGCGCCTTGAGTCCGTCGGGGGTCGGCCAGTCGGTGAGGGCGCGGCGCAGGTGGGTGGCCTTGCGGGTGTCGCGGAACCAGATGCCGCTCTCGGTCTTGATCTGCTTGAGATAGGGCCGACCATTGGTCGAGAAGACGAAGGGGACCCGGTAGGCATCCCAGGGACCGCCGCTCGGCTCGGCCTCGCCGGCCTCAAGGCGGATGTCGCGGGCATAGCGCTCGGCCTGATCGATGGCGGCGGAGACGTTCTTGCGGGCACGCTTGGCCTCGACCGCGCCGAGACAGTGCAAGCCGTAGAAGAGCGCATAGTCGGCGGGACCGCTCGCGGTCGGCCATTCGGCGATCGCCATCGCCTTGCCCTTGATGGGGCGAGTGCCCTGGCTGTAGCGCAGCGTCTTGGTGTCGGTCTCCCAGCCACGCGCGCGCAGTTGCTCGTCGATCAGGGCGCGAGTGGCCGCCTCGTCGAGATCGATCGCCTGGGCGGCCTGTGCGACCTGCTGTTGTTGTTGCGCCTTTTGCTGCGGTGTCGCCTGAGACGCCGCGCTCTGGAGGGCGAGCAGGTCGGCCGCTTCTCGCGCGGCTTCCGCCTCGCCGAGCCGTTGTGTCTGCTGGGCACGCAACTGCTCCAGCTCCAGCTCCTCTTCCAGCGTCACCGTGGCGCTCTTCGGGGTGCTCGGAGGCACGAAGGGGCCGGGTTTGAAGCCAAGTTCCTTGCCAAACGCACGGTGGAACCAGATCGCCAACTGGCGGGCGATCTTCAGTGCGGTCAGCGCTTCTCGGTGGTCACCGGAATCTTCATGGTTGGCGCGGTTACCGAGGATGCGCAGGTGGTGGAACAGATCCAAGACATCGGGAGGAACCACGCGGTCGAATTTGAGACGACGCAGCCGCTCATTTTGCGGCTCATCCGCTGTTGTCACTAGACCATTGCGGGCTGCGGTCTGGCGGGCCAGGTGCTCCGCAAACTGGCGCAGCTTGATCAGGCAGGTGCTCGGATCATCGACGAAGTAGCGCTCGGCGAGTGCGCCGAGACGATCGAGCTGCGGGTCGTAGGCGTGGAGGAAAGGGAAGTTGAGGGAATGGGCGCCGAGATACGTCATGGCGCCACCATGAGCGTCCTTGCATGTCCTCTCTTCGACGTAAACATACCTGTGTTGGCTCCATCTGCGCTGTCAGCTGGAGCTGGACTCTAGTCTTATAAAGAATGCGCGGTAGTGTATTATGATCCCATGGAAAGCACCATGGGTACAGGCAAGGCGGCGAAGCGGCTGGGTGTTTCGGTCAAGACATTGCAGCGTTGGGAGCGCGAGGGGCGTCTCATTCCCGTGGCGCGCACCGACAGCAATCGTCGTCTTTACACCGAGGCCCAGTGGCGAGCGTTCATCGGATGGCGACAGACGCCCGAGTGTCCAGCGCGAATAGTGGCC
>NZ_NRRS01000108.1 GCF_016583795.1 Rhabdochromatium marinum
GGGCGAACAGCGGGGTGGCCTGGCGAATGAGGCGTGCGCTGGCTTCCAGGGGGCAGTAGATACGACCGCCCTGGGAGGTTTGGTAGACGTTGCGCTCCACTTCAATGGCCCCATAGGGGGGTTGGTAGGTCTTTGGTGAGACGCCGCGCTTGGTCCATTTGATCGCCCCCATGGTGATCGGGGAGCCGTCGGTGTCGAAGCGCTTGAGCGTCTCGGCACTGGCAAGCCTTCCGATGCTGTTGCAGGCGGCTTGGATGCGCGCTTCAGCTTCAAGCATGGTTCCGCTGAGATCGATCGTGACTTGAAGAGTCGCCTGATGACCGTCGATGTTAATGAGTTGCGCTGTTATGGCCAAGCCCTCTTTCTGCATTTGGATGATGAGCTAAGCATGGCTCATGATTGACATCATTGAAAGGCGGCACCCGACCGACAAGCCGCAGGGGACAGGCTTTGCCGTGGCGCACGACGGCGACGCGCTACTGCTCGTGACCTGCTGGCACGTTGTCGAGACCATCGGGCCAGAGCGTTTGCACATCAAAGGCCAGCGCGGAGCGCTCATCTCCGATCCAGGCGGCCAATCCCTCGATCTTGCCATTCTTCGCGTTCCTGGTCTGCCGGGCCTTCAACCATTGTCACTCACCCCACAGGGCGTCGAAGGCCTGCCAGTGCAGATCTATGGTTTCGGACCGGAGGGACGCCGCCTGAACGGAACGCTCGGTCAGCGCACTGCCTGGTCTCATGCTGCGGGCGAAGACCTGGCCTACTGGGACTACTACCTGAATGACCAAGCCGGTGCCTTCGAGCGCATCAAGAACGGCTACAGCGGATCGCCGATCTACGACCCAACGCGGGAACAAGTCGTGGCCGTTGTGACGCACCGGGTTGGCGAGGACAAAGGCTTTGCTATCAGCGTCGCCGAGCTGCCTCGGGTGTATCCCGAAGCCGCCGCATGGCTGGGCGCGCCGATGCCGCAGCCAGACACCAAGCCAGTCGCGCAGGCGTTCAAGGTTGGCGCCAAGACCGCTGTGCGCAAGCTTCCGGAGACGTTCCTTGTCGCCTTCTCTTTTGCCGGCGAGCAGCGCGAGCTCGTGCGGCGCATTGCCGAGGCCGTCGAGGCCCGACTCGGGCAAGGGAGCGTTTTCCTGGACGCGTGGTTTGAGCACTATCTTGCGGGGGCGGACGCCGACCTTAAGCTGCAAGCGATCTACGGAAAGCGCTCGGAGCTGGTGGTCGTCTGCGTTGCCGAGCGCTACGGCGAAAAACCCTGGACGCTGATCGAGCACGAGTCGATTCGTGCGCGCTTGATGCAGGCTCGCGCTTCCAACGATGAGCGAGATCGTGACCGCATTCTGCCGATCCGGGTGGGCGATGGCGATGTCCCCGGCATTCACTTCAACGCAATCGTGCCGGATGTGCGGGATCGCACGCCGGATGCGGCGGCAGATCTGATCGTCGCGCGGCTGGAGCTCGCCTCAGGCGAGCCTCCGTCATCGCAAGAAGCGCAGTCTGAAACGACTCGGGACTACATCAGCGTCCCACGCGATAGAACCGATCCAGCAGCGAGGGTCGAGACACCCAGTACTGCTGAGACGGCGTCCAGGGTCAACGAGAGGCGGCGCCGGGGCTTGGAGCAGCAACTGAGCCTCCTCACGGCGCAATGGCAAGCCGCCCTTGAGGAGGGCGCGCTGCAAAGCGGCGCTGCTCGAGTGCGTGCCGAGCAGGAAGCCGCCGCGCTCGAGCAGCGTATCGACGAGATCGAGCGTCAACTGGCCGGAGAGGTTTAGGTGACAGGGGTCTCACGGACTAGGCGACGCAAAGCCATGGAGAAAGCGCTTAAGCTCCTAGCCTCACAGTACGAGGCAGCTCTGGTCGAGAGCGCGTTGCACAGCGGGGCAGACCGGGTTCGAGCCGAGCAGGAAGCCGAACGGATTGCCGATCGTATGGATCAGCTTGAGCAAGCGATCCAAGAAATGACCTTGGCACCGGCGCAGGTCGATTGTCCGAGCGATCACCGGGAGCCGGACAAAGTCCACGACCTCCTCAACGCGCTCCTGCATCGGATCGATTTCGACCATGTGGACGACTTTGTTCGAGATCTTCTGAAGAATCAATCGAAGGACGGACGCGCCGGTCTCCTGCTCTTTCAGCACTGCAGCCGTCGCAGTGGCTCGCTCTGCGCCAAGCGCATCATCAGCCTGCTGAAGACCGAAGCGGGTGGTCTGTTCCGGCCGTTTCCGGTCAGATTGGAGGCCAAGAACGGCGCGCACAACGATGCCGATCTGCTCTTGCGTGTCATGGCAGGCCACTTGGAGCTGAGTCTGGAGGGGCGGTCCAGACGCGAGCGGCTCGAAGCCGTGAGCACCACGCTCTGCGGCTCCCTCCAAGCCGGCAGTATCGCCTTCATCGAGATTCACGGATGCAACTGGCTAGTGGACAATGAGCCCACGGCGTTGCACTGGGTGGTGATGGATTTCTGGCGTCGGCTCATCGCCGACCTGGAGATCGTCGCGAGGCAACGACCGGGTAGCGTCACGCTGCTCGCGGCGCTCTTCGTCGACGACCAACTGCCGGAAGGCGCTCTGTCCCCCGAGCATTGCTGTAGTCTGGCCGATGTCCATCGCGATCGCTGCCTGGAGATCGAGCTGCGCAACTGGACGGCTGACGAGGTGGGTGATTGGCTCGCGCGCTTCGGGATGACGAACCATCCTGATGAAACCATCCGAAGCGTTCGCAACTTGGTGATGCGGATTAGCGAAGGCGTCCCCTGCTTGATCGAGCACGAGCTGCTCAAACAATTGTGCCCCATGACCGATTGAACGACCCGAGGACAGACACCATGACCGACGCCTGCCCGTTCGAGCTGCGGCCCGGCACCGCGAGACCCGCCGAGCGACACCCGGACGCCCCCAAGCCCGTGCCTTACATCGCCTCGGAGGAGCTGATCGAGGCGGTCAATCTTGCGATCCACCTGAACCGTCCGCTCCTGCTCGAAGGCGAGGCCGGCAGCGGCAAGAGCCAGCTCGCCAAATATGTGGCGGCTGCACTGGGCCTGCCGTTCTATCCCTGGCTTGTGCGCTCCACCAGCAAGGCGCAGGATGGGCTCTACACCTACGAGGCGATGCTGCGCCTGCACGACGTGCACATGGCATCGTTGCCCGGTACCCAAGTGCGGGTGAAGCGCAACCCGCAGCATCCAATGGACTACGTGCGCTGGGGCGCCTTGGGCAAGGCTTTTCGCTGCGCAGACTGCCCAGCCGTCGTGCTGATCGACGAGATCGACAAAGCGGACATCGATTTTCCCAACGATCTGCTGACCGTACTGGACGATCCGCGCGAGTTCTGCGTCCAAGAGGCAGATCATGAGCCCATCCGGGCCGAGCATCCGCCCATCGTCATCATCACCAGCAACAAGGAAAAGGGCAACCTGCCGGCCCCCTTCCTGCGCCGGTGCATCTACAGCTACCTCCGCTTCCCTACCGACACCGAGCGACTCAAAGAGATCCTCGCGATCCACCAAGCTGAGGCGGTTCCCGCCGAGGTGACCGATGCCGCCATTGAGCGATTCCTGGCCCTGCGTGAGCGTGACGATCTGTTCAAAAAGCCCGGTACCAGCGAGCTGCTCGATTGGCTGCAAGCGCTCGTCCGTGTTCTCGCGCGCGGCGATGTCGGCTCACGCGGGACATGCACGCACTCACTGGTCGAGCAGCTGCGCCGCCCGGAGGCCCCCTTGCCGTGCCCTGAGGTATTGCTCAAGCTGCGCGCCGACTGGCAGCGCTACGGGCCGGTCGTCTGAGGGATCGGCAGTCTGGCCGCGCCTATGGAACCCAAGGACCTTGATGACCTGCTGACCGTGCTCTTCCAGCGCCTCCGTGCGGCCGGTGTGCCCTTGGGTTTGCCCGAGCTACTCGATGCGCGTCGAGCCCTGGAGGCAGACAGAGGGGCTGCCGGGCCGCGTCTGAAGCGCATCCTGCAGCTCCTCTGGTGTACCTCTGCCGCCCACAATGCCGAGCTTGAGGCCCAGCTCGAGCGGCTGCTGGCCGAGCGTCCGATGCGCGCGGACCCGATGGAGCGCGACGAGACACCGCCATCTCCGCCGTCAGCCACGGAGCCGCCGCACCAGCCTGCCGAGGTACCGTCGTCGCCACCGCCGCAGCTCGAGCCGCGCCCCATGCGCGCCCTGATGCCACTGCCCGTGCGGGCGCCCGACATGCCAGCGCCGCTGGTGGACGACGCCATGCTGATCAGTGCTGACCCGGTGTCGCGCCGGAGCATGGCGTATTCCTGGCACTACCTGCGCCGGCCCGTGAAGGACGGTCCGCGCGATCAGCTCGATCTGCCGGCTACCATCGATCGCGCCGCTCGTCAGGGCTATTTCGATCAGCCCGTGCTCGAGCGGCGTGTGACCGACCACAGCCACCTCGTTGTCCTCCTCGATCAGGGTGGCTCCATGGTGCCCTTTCACCACCTCACCCGCGAACTGGTCGAGACGCTCAACGACGCAGGTCTCGGCCGGGTCGATATCGGCTATTTCCAGAACACACCGGCCGCGCAGGTCTATATGGATGCGCACCGCACACGCCCGACGCCGCTCAAGGACCTCCTGGCCGAGTGCGGAGTCGATTCGAGCATCCTCGTCGTGAGCGACGCCGGCGCCGCCCGAGGGGGCCGCGACCAGACGCGCTTTCGGGCCAGTGCGCGCGTGCTCGTGGGTCTCAAGCAGCGCACCGCGCGCCTCGCATGGCTCAATCCCGTCCCGAGTCAGCGCTGGGCCGGTACCACTGCGCAGCTCATCGGCGCCATCGTCGACATGTTTCCCATAGACGAGGACGGGTTCAGCAACGCAGTGGATCGGCTGCGCGGCCAGCTCGGCTGGAGGCCGCGTTGACCTCCGCGCAAGACCTTGCCCAAGCACGTATCGAGCGCTTCGTCCGGCGTTTCGGCGAGCCGTATCGCGAGCTGGCGTGGTATGCCGCGCTGCCCTTGGTGCTCACGCCAGAGCTGCTCGGATACTTGCGTACGCATTTTCTGCGCGGGCGCGACGGCGTGCCCTGGATTGCCGAGGCCGACCTGCTGCTCTCCGATCTGTGCCAGCAGGCCGGATACGAGCAGTTCGTGTTGGATCAGGACGTGCGCGCCTGTCTGATCGCCGAGATGCGCGCGCGGCTGGGATCCGAGCCAATGCGCGAAGCCGCCAGTCTGCTGTTGCGCTATGTTCGTCAGCTCGGTGCCGCCGGGGCTGGGCTCGGACCCGCGCAGCTTCAAGCCGAGCAGTGGTCGGCCATGGCTTATATCGCCAAGCAGCGGGGCGAGGTGGCCCGGCAGATTGCCCTCGCGTTTGCGAATGGACTTGGCGTCGCTTCGGCAGCAGCCGGGGATGGGCTCATCTCCGACGCCGAGCTCAAGCGCCTTGTTCGACTGACGGATGCCTTGTCTGACCGCCTCGTCGAGCACCCAGAGCTGCTTGAGTATGCGGGCGAAGTCGCCCGTCTCCTGCAGGATCCGCGCGCACTTCAGGTCGTGGGTGCCCAGTTTGCCGATTCAAAAGTGACATCTAACGTCCGCCATGTCGCCGGAGTGGTCCTTCCCAAGCTTGGCGTTCCGTTGGACAACTCGGACGAGATACTTCCGGATTCCCCCATTCCTTTTTGCGACCCCTTCAAGGATGACTCCGGTGTTGCGCCACAGATGGTCTTTCTCCCTGGCGGCACCTTCACCATGGGCAGCCCGGACGGTGTCGGCGAGGACAAGGAGCACCCCGCCCACGAGGTCACCCTCAGTCACTACGCCGTGGGCCAGCATCCGGTCACCGTTGGCGAGTTCCGCCGTTTCGTCGAGGCCACCGGCTATCGCACCGAGGCGGAGGAGGGCGATGGGGCATGGATCTGGAGCAAGGGAGATCCCAGGCAAGAGCGCGATGCCAATTGGCGCAACCCCTACATCTCACAGGACGACAGCCATCCCGTGGTCTGCATCAGCTGGAATGATGCCCGAGCTTACTGCCAGTGGCTGAGCAAAGAGACGGGGCAGACCTATGGGCTCTTGACCGAGGCCCAGTGGGAGCATGCCTGCCGTGCGGGCAGCAACACGGCCTACTGCTTCGGAGACGATGAGGAAGGACTCGGTGACCATGCCTGGTACAGCCGCAATGCAGGCGGCGGCACCCATCCGGTGGGCAATAGGAAGCCTAATGTCTGGCAGTTGCATGACATGCACGGCAACGTCTCGGAGTGGTGCGAGGACAGGTATGGCGGCTACTCCAGCGAGGCCGAGCAGGATCCGAGTGGCTCCGAGTCGGGCTTCTCCCGGGTGTTTCGCGGTGGCTCCTGGCTCTACGTCGCCGGCAGCTGCCGTTCGGCGGACCGCCACGGGCGCAAGCCGTCGCACCGCTACAGCCACCTCGGCTTCCGCCTCTCGAGGACTGGCCCTCTGCACTCTTACCCTTTTACCCTCGGCCCGCCGGAGCTCGAGGTCAGGCCCGAGCCGATTGCCGGCCTGCGCGATCAGCTCAGGGACCACAGCGAAGGCCCTGCCATGGTTTGGCTCCCGGGCGGACTATTCACGAAAGAGTTGGCGCGGGGCGTATTTGACGAGATGGGGCGATGGAGTGACTCTGGCCACTGGGATGACAGCAGCATTTGGGGCGAGACTTCCAAGTTACCGATTAAGATCGATGACTTCTCGATCGGCCAATATCCGGTGACCTTTGCCGAGTACGACCGCTTCTGCGAGGCGACCAAGCGCAAGATGCCCGAAGACCAAGGTTGGGGCCGGGACGAGCGCCCAGTCATCAACGTGAGCTGGAAGGACGCCCAAGCCTATTGCGACTGGTTCAGCCAGGAGACCGGCGAATCGTATCGCCTCGCGACCGAGGCCGAGTGGGAATACGCCTGTCGGGCTGGAGCCGAGACCTCCTGGTGCTGTGGAGCCGACGAGGCGCAGCTCGGGGACTATGCCTGGTATAACAAGAATGCAGGAGGCCAGACTCACCCGATTGGCCAGAAGCAGCCCAACGCCTGGCAGCTCTACGACATGCACGGTAATGTCTGGGAGTGGTGTCAGGACTGGTACTCGGACAGTTACTACGAGCGGCTCTCCAGTGAACTTGAGCAGGGCTCCGAGTCGGGCTCCTACCGTGTGGTCCGCGGCGGCTCCTGGCTCCACGGCGCCGGCAGCTGTCGTTCGGCGTATCGCGGCAGGTACGAGCCGTCGAGCCGCCGCGACCTCCTTGGTTTCCGCCTCTCGAGGACTGGCCCTTGGCGCTCTCACCCTCTTACCCTTGGCGGCGCGCAGCCGAGTCCGGACATCCAGACCGAGCCACAAACCAGGTCACCGGAAACGGCCCCGCGCGCGTCAGCTGCGGGGCCGACCGGCCGCTCCCGCTACGCTCCTCGGGAGGTCTTCCGCGACCGCTTCCGGATCGTCGGCCGCGATGGCACCGAGACCCCAATCGACGCCCCCAAACTGGTTTATCTTCCAGGTGGCACCTTCCCCATGGGCGATGAGCGGGGGCGCGACAACGAGAAGCCTGTCCACTCGGTCCGGCTCGATGCCTTCGCCATCGGCCGCACGCCCGTCACCTGGGGCGATTACCGGCGCTTCTGTGAGGCCACGGATAGGCACTGGCCGGAGTGGCTGGAAAAGGGCAACCAGTACCATTTGGACACTGGCAGTAATAACTACTACCAACAGTGCGGCATCTCGGCAGATGCGGAGGACCTGCCGGTCGTCGGTGTCAGCTGGGACGACGCGGTCGCCTTCTGCGCCTGGCTCTCCGAGCAGACCGGCAAACGCTATACCCTGCCGACCGAGGCACAGTGGGAATACGCCTGCCGCGCCGGCACGACAACCCGCTGGAGCTGCGGTGACGACGAGAAGGTGCTCGGCGAGCATGCCTGGTACGCAGAGAACGCTCGGCGTAAGCTCCATCCTGTGGGCCAGAAACAGCCGAATCCTTGGGGGCTCTTCGATATGCACGGAAACGTCTGGGAGTGGTGCGCGGACTGGTATGCGAGCGATTACTACCAGCAGCTCGTAATAGGCTCCGAGCAGTCTTCGAGCGTCACTCGAAAGATGCCGAGCAGGGTCGAGCAGATTTCCAGTGGTTCTGAACAGATGCCGAGTGAGAATCCGAGTGGCTCCGAGTCGGGCTCCGACCGGGTGATTCGCGGCGGCTCCTGGTTCCTCGACGCCGGCGGCTGCCGCTCGGCGTTTCGCCGCCACGGGCGCCCGTCGGACCGCGACGGCTACCTCGGCTTTCGCCTCTTGAGGACCGTATAGCTTGGCGCTCCTACCCTCTTACCCTTGGCGTCTGCCATCAGGGGCAACGCTCGTAAACGACCAAGCCCCCTGGCCGCCGCGCGTGCGCAACCGCGCGGCCGGCATGAGCCGAACGTCTCGCCGGGGTGACTAAGCCCATGCAGGTGTGTGTCTTCACGCTTGGCTTCGATCCGGTGAGCAAGCAGTTCGACGACACCGCAGTCCGCGATTTCCTGGCGGACAAGCCGTCTCAAGCTCAGCGAGAAACCCGCGACGATCAACCTTGAGATCACAAGGCCGTACCTCAACCGAGCGCATACTGTTTCCACAGCTCCGCCAACTGGTCGGCTTCGACAACTATGACGCCTTGCTCGATTGCTACACCGACTCGGATTGACGGCTTTCTCCGCAAATTGGAACGCAAGCGAGCGGTCCGTTGCGCCTGAGCGCCTTTTTCAAATCAAGCGGGCGCCACCATCCACGACCGAGATGGTCCCCGTCGCATAGGGGTTGGCCATAAACCATAGATAGGCCGAGGCGACCTCATTTGCCGAGGCTAACCGCTTGAGCGGAAGCTGGCTGGCATTGTCCTCCAGACGCGCCGGCTTAGGCGCTACGAAACTGGGGCTTACGCAGTTGACCCGCACAGGGGCGAGTTCGACCGCCAGGGTCTGGCAGAGCGTCTCGGTCGCGCTATTGATGAGCGCCATGGTCGAAGCATTTGCATAGATCTTCTCACCTGCGATCCCACTTGTCAGTGGGGTGCCGCCTTTCAATGATGTCAATCATGAGCCATGCTTAGCTCATCATCCAAATGCAGAAAGAGGGCTTGGCCATAACAGCGCAACTCATTAACATCGACGGTCATCAGGCGACTCTTCAAGTCACGATCGATCTCAGCGGAACCATGCTTGAAGCTGAAGCGCGCATCCAAGCCGCCTGCAACAGCATCGGAAGGCTTGCCAGTGCCGAGACGCTCAAGCGCTTCGACACCGACGGCTCCCCGATCACCATGGGGGCGATCAAATGGACCAAGCGCGGCGTCTCACCAAAGACCTACCAACCCCCCTATGGGGCCATTGAAGTGGAGCGCAACGTCTACCAAACCTCCCAGGGCGGTCGTATCTACTGCCCCCTGGAAGCCAGCGCACGCCTCATTCGCCAGGCCACCCCGCTGTTCGCCC
>NZ_NRRS01000109.1 GCF_016583795.1 Rhabdochromatium marinum
AGCCATTTCAATTCCTGCCCTTACGGGCCTAGTGACGGAGCCTTGCGGCTCGCTCCCCTCGGGAAGGTCTGCAACCGGCTCCCGCCTCACGGCAGCGATCAGAACCTTCGGCGCTTTGCCTTTCACCAGCATGACCCTGATCTTCCAGTGTCTGGAACTGAGGAAGCATTCCAGAGTGGGTCTCAACGACCTGTTGCAAACGTAGCGGGTTTTCACCGCTTTCCCTGGTCAACCCAGCTTGTCTTCACAAGCTCCGCCCTTCAGGGCGGGGTAGTTGACGCTTGGGGACTCTTTAGGAGGGGAAGCAACGCATGAACAGCGGCCGCCGGAACAGCAGAATTCGCCGCTGCTAAAACAGATTAGCACATCGTCGGGGCCTGATGGTCGAAACCCTGGCATGGCTTATAACCTTATATGTCCAGGCCCGAGGTCTTCATTATGCTGATGCGTTTGCTTGATATTTTGGTGCCCGTCTATGGCATCGTCCTGGTCGGTTTCCTGTATGCACGTCAGCATGCGCCCGATTTGCGCGCAGCCAACCGGCTGAATCTGGAAATCTTTACTCCCGCGCTGTTATTCGATGTGCTGGCGGCGCGGGATTTTCATCCCGGTGCCTATCTGATTCTAGGACTGGCCGGTACCCTGGTGATGCTGGGCTCGGGTGTGATCGCCTGGGGCGTGAGCCGGTGGATACGGCTGCCACCGCGCACCCTGGTGCCGCCGATGATGTTTCTCAACTCCGGCAACATGGGCCTGCCACTGGCGGTGCTGGCGTTTGGCGATGCCGCGCTGGGAGGCGCGGTGGTGCTGTTTATGGTCGAGAATCTGCTGCACTTCACCCTGGGCGTGCGCCTGCTGGATCGCCATTTGCGCTGGTTCGATCTGCTGCGCATGCCACTGGTGATGGCTTGTGTGCTGGGGATCGGCGCCTCGCTGCTGGAGTGGCAGCCACCAGCGGCTATCGGCGAGGGGATTCATTTGCTCGGCCAGGTGGCCATTCCGCTGATGCTGTTCGCACTCGGCGCGCGTCTGACCGAGGCAGACTTGCGCCACTGGCGCGCGGGTCTGCTCGGGGCGCTGCTGCGTCCGGCCAGCGGTCTGCTGCTGGCGCTGGTGCTGCTGTGGCTGTTACCACTGCCACCCGAACAGATCGGACTGCTGCTGCTCTTCGCCGTCTTGCCGCCAGCGGTGATGAATTATCTGTTCGCCGAGCGCTACGGGCAGCAACCCGAGGTGGTGGCGGCGATCGTGATCTGGGGCAACCTGGCCAGCATCTTGGTGATTCCGGCGGTGTTGGCTCTGGTACTCTGGGCTGCATGACGCTTTCCATGAGGGGCTCCCTGCATGAACACTCATCACCCTGTGTTAGCTCGACTGCAGGCCAATCTTGCGCAGGTGATCCGTGGCCAGCCGGAGGCGATTGAACGGCTGTTGGTGGCTTTGCTCAGTGGCGGGCATCTGTTGCTGGAGGATCTACCCGGCACCGGCAAAACCACCCTGGCAAAAGCCTTGGCGCGCTCGCTGCAGGCGGAATTTCGGCGGGTGCAGTTCACGCCCGATTTGCTGCCGACTGACATTCTCGGCGTGTCGGTGTTCGATCCGGGCGCGCGCTCATTTGATTTTCGTCCGGGGCCGATTTTTACCCAGGTTCTGCTGGCCGATGAGATCAACCGCGCTTCGCCGCGCACCCAGTCCGCGCTGCTGGAGGCCATGGGCGAGGGACAGGTGAGCATCGAAGGCCGGGCGCGGACGCTGGATGCGCTCTTCTTTGTCATTGCCACCCAGAACCCAGTCGAATTTCATGGCACCTATCCGCTGCCGGAGGCGCAGCTTGATCGCTTCGCGATGCGCTTTGCCCTGGGCTATCTGTCAGCGGCGGATGAAACCGCCGTGCTGACTGAACGTCACCTCGGCGAGCCGCTGGAACACCTGGACGCTGTGGCGACACCACAGGATATTCTGGCATTGCGGGCGCAGGCGGCCGAGATCGCAGTCAGCCCGGCAGTGGCGGGCTACATTGTCGAACTGACGCGTGCAACCCGCACCGCCGAGGGCGTGCTCCTGGGTGCGGGCCTGCGGGCGTCACTGACCTTGATGAAATGCGCCCAGGCACTGGCACTGCTGGAAGGGCTGGATTTTGTTACTCCGGATCATGTGCAGCGTCTGGCAGTACCGGTGATCGCGCATCGGCTGGGGCTTGACAGCCAGGCACGCTTTGGCGGGCGCGATGCCAACCAAGTGGTCAGTGAGCTGCTGGAGCGACTGGAGCCGCCGCGCTGAGGCGAGCAGGCCCATGAGCGGATCCCTGTTGCGCGCCGCCCTGTATCCGGCCCTGCGCCGGTTGGAGCGTTGGCAGCACTACCGGCGCCATGGGTTGACGCCGCTGGGGCGCTTTGTGCTGGGGCTTGGCTTTGCCGCCGCCGTATTTGGCATTGACACCCGACTCAATCAACTCTATCAGCTGTTCACCCTGGCGCTGGCGCTGCTGCTGTTGGCCGGTCTGGCGGCGTTGTTCGATGCCTGGCGCTGGCGCGGACAGGTCATCGCCAGTCGCGAGCTGCCGCAGACTGCCAGTGTGGGAACAGCGGTGGACTACCGGGTACGTCTGCATAGCCGCAGCCGACGCCCTGTGCGCGGCTGGTGGATTGAAGAGCGCTTACCGGATCCCACGCCCACGCGCGTGCAGTTTTGCGATCCGCGCCAGGGCGCTGACCCGGCCGATGGGCGCTTCGACCGTCTCATGGGCTATCCACGCTGGCGCCGGCTGATTAACCGCAATCGTGGTGCGGGTATCACTGAATCACGCCCTGTTGATACTTTGGTCGAGCAACATGACACGCCAGTGCGCCTGCGTTTGGCCCCACAACAGCGCGGCTATCTGCGCTTGCCTGGCCTCTGGCTCAGCCGGCCCGATCCCCTGGGGCTGGTGCGGGCGCGCGTGATGATTCCTTGCGAGCAATCCCTGTTGGTGCTGCCCAAGCGTTATCCGGCGCCGCGACTGACGCTGCCCGGGCGCCGCCAGTATCAGCCGGGAGGCATGAGTCGTGCTGGCGCAGTGGGCGATTCGCAAGAATTCATCGGGCTGCGCGAGTATCGCCCGGGGGATTCGCCGCGCTTGATTCACTGGCCCAGCTGGGCGCGCAGCGGCACACCCCAGGTCAAGGAATATCAGGATGAATTCTTCACTCGCCATGCTCTGGTGCTGGATACCTTTGCCACCACCGCCATTGACGCACAGTTCGAGGCAGCGGTCAGCGTAGCGGCTTCGCTGTGTGATCGCATCGGCGATGCAGACACCTTGCTCGATTTGCTCTTTGTTGGGGCCGAGCCTTACTGTTTCACCACGGGGCGCGGGCTGGGCGATGCCGGGCAGTGTCTGGAAGTGCTCGCCTGCGCGCAGCCGACCCTTCATGGCGAGGTTGTGCAGTTGCAGCAGGCGCTGGTAGCCCGCATGGGGCAGCTTAGCGCGCTGGTGCTGGTGTTGCTCGATTTCAATGCGCCGCGCCGCCAACTGGTGCGCACCTTGCTGCGCCATGGGTTGCCGCTGCGGCTGCTGGTCATTTCCACACAGACAGCCTCGGCTCTGAATGATGGCTGGACGGGGCCGCCAGCGCAGCCCCTTCATCCTGAGCGGATGGCTGAGGATCTGGCGCGCTTATGAATCGCAACCCGCCTTTGGTGTTCACTTGGGCACTGCTGCTGTGGAGCGGGTTGACCGGCGCCTGGCTGCCGGGGATCGCCCTGGCGGTCTGGTTTGAGTGGGCGCTGCGCACCCGCACCCGCTGGCACATGACGGATAAATCGCTGGAGCGCCTGGTCGATCTAAGCAGTCTGCTGCTGCTCGCCTTGATCTTGTTTGAATACAGTCAGGGTCCGTTGTCAGCCGGCATCTTTGCTGTGCTGCGCTGGTCGCCGCTGCTGCTGGCACCGCTGCTGTCAGCGCAGATCCTGAGCGCCCGGCCAGGAGTCAGCTATCGCGCACTGTTTTTGTCCCAACGGCGCAGTCGCTCGCCCGACGCTGACCGTTGGCTGGATCTGCAGCCGGTCTATCTGGGCGCCTGCGTGCTGGCGGCCGGGGTTGGCACGGCGGTGCAGCATCCGCTGGCTTACCTCGGTGGTGTGCTGGTGCTTACGCTGTGGGTCTGTGCCTGGCAGCCGCGCCCAAGCCCTAGGCGCCAATGGCCGCTGTGGCTGACGCTGCTGGTACTCGTGGGTGCGCTGGCCTGGGTAGGGCAGCAAGGACTCAGCCAGGCGCAACGCCGCGTCGAAAACCTGGCGATCAACTGGCTCAGTGACTTTCTGTGGAGCGAGCGTGATCCTTACCGGGCACGCACCGCCTTGGGCGATATTGGCGAACTCAAGCTGTCAGATCGTGTGTTGTATCGCGTGACAACTGAGACGCCGTTGCGTCACGCCCTGCTGCTGCGTACTGCGGCCTATGATCGCTATGTCAGCACCAGCTGGTTTGCACATCCGCAGGACTTCCAGCCTGTGCCCAGGGTGGAGGGAGGCTGGCAGTGGTCACCCAGGCCGACAGCAGCAGCTGCGGAAGACTCAACCAGTGCTGATCAAGGCGCCGATCAAGACGCCGACCAAGCGGCTAATCAATGGGTACAAATTGGCAGTTACCTGCCCAGACGTGGTCAACTGCTGCCGTTGCCGACCGGCACTTGGCGTCTGAGTGATCTGCCAGTTGACAGCCTGGAGCGCCAGTCACTTGGCGCCGTTAAAATCAAGAATGGACCACCGCTGATCCACTATCAAGCGCTATACCGCAATGCCGCTAGCAGCGATCGCCCCCCCGAGGAGGCCGACCTGCGCGTACCCAAATCCGAGCAACCAGTGTTGCAAGCCCTGGTGAGCGAACTGGGTCTGAGTCAGCCTGGGATTACGGTTGCCGCAGATACTTCGAATGCTCCAGAGTCCCCAAGCACTTCAGGTATTTTGAGCACTCGAGATACAGTCAAGCGGGTACGCGACTATTTCGCCAGTCAGTTTCGCTACAGCCTGAAGCTGCCCGGCGCGCCAGCCGGGCAGACTGCCATTGAGTATTTTCTGACCACCACCCAGCGCGGCCACTGCGAATTTTTTGCCACAGCCACGGTGCTGCTGTTACGCCAGGCTGGCGTGCCAGCGCGCTATGCGGTTGGCTATTCGGTGCAGGAGCCGGTGGCCGGTGCCCATCGCTATCGGGTCCGCCGCAGCCATGCGCATGCCTGGACGCTCTACTGGGATCAGGGCCAATGGCATGATTTCGACACTACTCCGGCGCTGTGGGCCGAGCTGGAAGCCGAGGAGCGTTCGTTCTGGCAACCGCTGGTCGATCTCGGGTCGCGGCTGTGGTATCAATTCAATCTCAGTCGCCTGGAACCGGGGCAGGGCACCCCCATCTGGCTGTGGGGTCTGCTGGCAGTGCTTTTTGCGCTGCTGGCCTACCGACTGCGCCTGGGCCAGCGTTGGCGTGCCGCGCATGCCCGCCGATCACGCGAGAGCGTCGCAGCACCGGACAGTCCACTCGCGCCTATTGCCCGGCAACTGACCCGTGCCGGCTGGCCACGCCGCTGCGGCGAGACCGACCGGCAGTGGTTGACCCGGCTCGCGCACAGCCGGGGACTCGAACCTGAGCTGCCGCCGGTGGATCGGCTACTCCAGCTCAACGAACAGGCCCGCTATCGCCCCGGCGGTCTGGATGTGACCGCGCGGCATCAGTTGCAGGTACACATCGACCACTGGCTGACGGCATGGAAACAAGCGAAATCCACCCAACAACCAACCAAGCGATGACCGAATGAGTTGCTACAGTTTACAAACGGAGTGGCATCTGATGGTGATCGCACAACGATTGACTCAACAGGTCCGTGAGCCAAACCATGCCCATGCCAACAACTGCCGAGCAGGCTCCTTCTAAGTCGCCACTGATTACGCAACGGCTTTATGGTCGCGAGCCGCACCTTCGAGTGCTCATGGAGGCATTCGAGCGCGTCTGTTGTGGACATGGCGAGGTTTTGCTGCTGCCCGGCACGGCCGGGGTTGGTAAAACCACGCTGGTGCAGGCGATTGCAGACGCGATTCGGGAAAAAAACGGCTTTTTCTGTCAGGGTAAATTCAATCAGTATCAGCAGGGTTTGCCTTATGCCGCCTTTCAGCACGCCTTTGCCGAGCTCTGGCGGCACATTCGCGAGGAGTCGCGGTCGCAGCAACAGCAATGGCGCCAGCGCATTCTTCAGCGCGTGGGCGACTTTGGCAGCCTGCTGTTTGAAATCGCGCCAAAGTTTGCCGCCCTGATCGGCCCTCAATCGGCCCTCTCCGACATCAGTCCGCAAGAGGCCCGTTACCGCTTCGACAGCGTCTTGAACAACTTTCTCGATCTCTTTTGCCAGCCAGAGCATCCGCTGGTGCTGTTCATCGACGATTGGCAGTGGGCTGACACCGCCTCCCTGCAGATGCTGGAGAAGCTGCCCATCGGCTCGGAGCTGCGTTACCTGTTGCTGATCGCAGCCTATCGCGATGATGAAGTCGAGGCGTCCCATCCCCTGACCACCGTCGTGCAGGGATTGCGCCAGCACCAGGTGTCATTGCAGACCCTGGAAGTGCACCGTTTGGGACTGGATGCCCAGCGGGAGTTAATGCACGAGGCACTACCGCCGCAAGTCATTGATCCTGAAGGGCTGGCCCAGGTTATCGACCGCCATACTCAGGGGAATCCCTTTTTTATCCATGCGTTCCTCAGCTTCATTCACGAAGTTGGGTTGCTCGTGTTCGATCAGGGCAAAAACGCTTGGTGGTGGTCGGTACAACAACTGGGCGCGCAATATTTGCCCGAGGATGTCGTTGAGCTGTTCGCGCGGCGGTTTCGGCAGCTTGACCCCGAGTCGGTGCGGGTATTGACGCACGCCGCCTGCCTGGGCAACCGCTTTGATCTTGAACGCCTGGCGCTGGTCACCCGTCGCTCCACTGCATTCTGCCTGGCGTTGCTGGAGCCCCTGATTGAGCAGGGGCTGTTACGGCCTGTTGGTGATGGTGCCACACAGGCGGGAGCGCTGCCGAGTCCGTTGTGCTTCGTTCATGATCGGGTGCAGCAAGCCGCCTATAGCCTGTTGGCGCCGGAGCAGGTCTTGCCAACCAAGCTGGCGATCGGCTGGGCGTTGTACGCCCATGATGGCGCCGAGGCGCCGGGCGAACAGTTGTTCCAGATGGTTGAGCATCTCCAGGCCGGCTGCCATCTGATTGTGGATCGCGACCAGCGGTTCACCGTCATCGAACTGAGCCTGGTCGCCGCCCGCAAGGCGCGTGCGGCGACGGCCTACAGCTCAGCGCTGGCCTATCATCGCGCTGCCGGCGCCTGGTTGGATGATCCGCACTTCGCCGACTGGCTTTGGCAGACGCATCATGGCGTAGCCATGAGCTTGCTTCAGGGCTGGAGCGACAGCGAGTTTATCGAGGGTGACCGGAGGGCGGCGCGGGTGCTCCTTGAGCAAGCGGTGGCACGTGCGCAAAGCGCCATGGAGCGCGCGCAGGTGCTCAATGTATTGATTGTTCAGCACACGCTTCAGGCTAATTACATGGAAGCCATTGAGGCCGGGCGCCAGGGACTGGAGGCACTCGGCGTCCAGTTGCCGGAAGCCGACTACGAGCGCGTGCGCGATGCTGAGATCGCTCAGGTCATGGCGACTCTGGCCGGTCGCGACCTGGACACTCTGGCGGCGATTCCCGAGATGCAAGATCCTCAGCAGCGCATGATTGTGCAACTGCTGATTACCATGGGACCGCCCTGTTATCGGGCGCATCAGCGACTCTGGTCGGTGCTGGTTCCCAAGGTGGTCGATCTGACCTTGCGTCATGGCCATGTGCCGCAGATCGGCTACAGCCATACTGCTTTTGCCGGATTGCTGATCTGGGTGCGGGATGACTTTGCCACAGCGCGCCTCTTCACCGAGCTGGCGACGCGGCTGATGACCAGAACCTTCCTGGCACCGACCGAGCAAAGCGTCTTTTATCTGATGATCGGGAGTTCAGCGCGGTTTTGGTTCGAGCCGCTGGCCCGCAGCAGCCACGACTATACCGAAGCCTACGAGGTGGGGTTGCGCGCGAGCAATCTGCAGTATGCTGCCTATGCTTTCGGGCACAATATGTACTGTCGCTTGTATTTGGGAATTCCCTTGTCGGTGCTGCGCGAGGAGACTGAGCAAGCGCTGGCGTTCAGCCGTACCCGTTTCAATCAATGGGCGATTGAGCTGCTTGAGGGGGGGCTGCGAGTCATCGATTCGCTGTGCGAGGAGGCGGAGAATCCCGCCGCGCGGCTGTCGGATGAACGTGCCTGTCTGCACGACGTTGAAGCGCGCGGCAACGTCCAGGTTGCCTGCATCGACCGGATTCTGAGAACTTTTCGGGAAATGTTACTGGGTCATCATGAGGAGGCGCTGGCGCTTTCCGAAGAGGTGGCGCCCATGCTTTATATGGTGGGCACCCAAGGGCTGTTACCTTGGCCCATGCATCTTTGTACCCGCTTTCTGATTCTCAGCGCGCTGCATCCCTGGGTCGATATCGCCCGCCAGCAGCACTGGGAGGGGGAGTTGCGGGAATTGCTTGCCAAGCTGCGACACTGGGCTGAGCGTTGTCCAGAGAATTTTTCCCCCGCCTATCTGGTGGCCGAAGCCGAACTGGCCAGGTTAGAGCAGCGCGGTCAAGCCGCCATGCAGTTGTTTAGGGTGCGGCCTCGACAAGATGTTATTTCGAGGAGTATGCTCTAAGCCTCTGTAAATGATGAGGCGAGGAGCGATCATGGCCACGGTTGTTCGGCGTTCGGGCGAAGAGATCACCATCGAAGTGAGCC
>NZ_NRRS01000110.1 GCF_016583795.1 Rhabdochromatium marinum
AACAAACGCTTCCAGCACCCGGCGCTGGTTGGCCAGGTCTGGCTTCTGTGCGGCCGATGAGACTCGGCAATAGGCCACTATTCGCGCTGGACACTCGGGCGTCTGTCGCCATCCGATGAACGCTCGCAACTGGGCCTCGGTGTAAAGACGACGATTGCTGTCGGTACGCGCCACGGGAATGAGACGCCCCTCGCGCTCCCAACGCTGCAATGTCTTGACCGAAACACCCAGCCGCTTCGCCGCCTTGCCTGTACTCATGGTGCTTTTCATGAGACAATAATACACTATCGCGCATTTTTTATAAGACTAGAGTCTAGCTCCTTTTGGGTTTGGGTCTGCCGATCGCCGCAAGATTGGCGCTTCGGTGGCCAGACGTCCATGCTCTTCGTCAATGGAGCGGCCGATCGGGGTGACGATCCGTCTTGCCTGGTTCGCTCGTCATGGCCGCCGTTCCGCGCGCTGCAAGAGTATTCAAGACATAAGATGTCCGCATCGACTACCGTCTCTGTACTGCGAAACGGAAAGGGGTGGAACGATGGGCTACATTCACGGCTATTCGGCGCGCGAGGCCGAGCGTCTCTCGGATCAGGCGGCGATCCTGCGCCCCTTCCTGCACCGCAACCTCCGCTTCCCGGCCTGCAGCCGGGTGCTGGAGCCGGGGTGCGGCAGCGGTCGTCAGAGCATGGCCCTGCTGGAGGACAACCCCGGCATCCATCTGACCTGTCTGGACGTCGATGCCGCTCAGCTGGATCTGGCACGAGCGCGTCTCGCCGGATGGGAACGGAGCCTGCGCTTCGTCCATGGCGATCTGAGCCGGGATACCTTGACGGGCGAGGTTTTCGATCATGCCTTCGTCTGTTTCCTGCTGGAGCATCTGCAACAGCCCGAGACGGCGCTCGCGCGGCTGCGCGGCATGCTGAGTGTGGGCGGAACCCTGACCCTGATCGAGGGTGACCACGGCTCCTTCCGCTTTCAGCCGGAGACGCCAGCGTCGTGGGCCGTCTGGGAGGCCCTGATCGCCGAGCAGCGCCGGCTCGGGGGCGATCCCATGATCGGGCGGCGACTGCGGGGGCTCATGTCGGCGGCCGGATTCTCGGAGTTGAGCGTCGCTCCGATACTGATCCATGCCGATGGGGGCGATCCGGTGCTGCGCGAGGGCTTCATGCGGCGCATCATCGTTCCCATGGTCGAGGGCGTGCGGGCCAGGGTTCTGGCGGAAGGTTTCGACGCGCGGCTCTGGGAGCGCGGCATTGAGGATCTCCTGGCGGCGGACAGCGGCGATGGAAGCTGTTATTACCTCTTCTTCGAGGCGGTCGGCAGCAAGGGGGCGCATGGCGAGTCTGGCTGAATCCGAGTCTCGGGCGGGATCCCATACCCAGTGCTGGCGCATCCAGGACCGGGATGAGGTTCTGTGGGTGCGGCGGGCCGACGTTCGTCATCTGGCCTTTCCGCGTCATTTCCACGACGACTATACGGTCGGGCTGGTGGTGCGCGGTGCCAACCGCTTCGTCTACCGTCGCCGGAGCCTGGTCGCCCCGGCCGGCACCCTCTGTCTCGCCGATCCGGGCGAGATCCATACCGGCGAGGCCGACCTGGATGGCTGGACCTACTGGACGCTGCAGATCCCGGCCGGGATGCTGACGCGGTTGTGCGGCGACCTGGACGAGGGCCGCGAAGCGCCGCCGGATTTTCCCCTCGGCGTGATCGAGGATCCGCGGGCGGTCGCGCGGCTCGCCGCCTTCTTCCGGGTCTTTCGGGCGGCCGATCCCCTGGAGCGGGAGAGTCGGCTGCTCGCGGCCCTCGGCCATCTCATCCGAGTCCATGGCGCGGAGCCTGCGAGACACCGCTCTTATGCCGTCGAGCCCGGTCTGGCCCGGTCGGTGCGCGACTATCTCGCCGATCATCTGGCCGAGGCCGTGACCCTGCTCGATCTCGAACAGGCGACGGGTGCCGGACGCTATCGCCTGCTGCGGGCCTTCGCTCGCGCCTACGGTCTTCCGCCGCATGCCTGGCTGGTCCAGGCCCGTCTGGAACGGGCGCATGCGCTCATCGCCCACGGGGTCGGGATCGTCGAGGCGGCGACCGAGACCGGGTTCGCCGATCAGCCCCATCTGACCCGGCTCTTCAAGCGCGCCTATGGCTACACGCCGGGCCTCCTGGCGCGCTCGCCGCAGATCTCCTGAACCCGACAGCCATCAAGCGCGGAAGGCGACTTGGATGGCACGTTTGTACTGGGCCACGGCCTCGGCATCGCGCCCCAGGCGGCGATACGCTCCTGGGTGCCGATGACGAAGACGAAGAAGGCCGGCACGAAGAACACCGCCAGCAGGGTGCCGCTGAGCATGCCGCCGAACACCCCGGTGCCGATGGCATGCTGGGTTTCCGCGCTGGCGCCGCTGGCGAGCATCAGCGGCACCACGCCGAGAGTGAAGGCCAGCGAGGTCATCAGGATCGGCCGCAGACGCAGGCGCGCGGCGCTCGCCGCAGCGTCGATCAGCGTGCGCCCCTCGGCATGCAGCTGGCGGGCGAACTCGATGATCAGGATGGCGTTCTTCGCCGACAGGCCGATGATGGTGATCATTCCCACCTTGAAGAACAGGTCGTTCGGCATGCCGCGCAGCATCACCGCCGCCACCGCGCCGAGCAGACCCAGGGGCACCACCAGCATCACCGACAGCGGGATCGACCAGCTCTCGTACAGCGCCGCCAGCACCAGGAACACCACCAGCGCCGACAGCAGCATCAGCAGCGGTGCCTGTGCCGCCGACTGGCGCTCCTGCAGCGACTGTCCCGTCCAGGCCACGGCAAAGCCTTGCGGCAACTGCGCCACCAGGCGTTCCATCTCGGCCATCGCCACGCCGCTGGAAACGCCCGGCGCGGGGCCTCCGGCGAGTCGCACGGCCGGAAAGCCCTGGAAGCGCATCATCTGCTGCGGCGACTCGCTCCACACCGGCGTCACCACCTCGCGCAGCGGTAGCATGCCGCCGCTGGCATTGCGCACGCGCAGGCCGAGCACATCGTCCAGCTGCATGCGCGCCGGGGCGTCGGCCTGCAGGATGACCTGCTGCATGCGTCCGGCATTGGGGAAGTCGTTGACGTACAGCGAGCCCATGGCCGCCGACAGGGTGCTGCTCACGGCGGTGAAGGACAGACCCATGGCCTCGGCCTTCTGCCGGTCGATCTCCAGGCGAATGCTCTCGCCAGGCGGCAGACCATCCGGATAGACATCGCTGACCAGCTTGCTCTGCGCCGCCAGTTCCAGCAGTTGCGCCTGCGCGGCGAGCAGCGCGGCCTCGCCCCGGTTGGCCCGGTCCTGCAGGAACAGGCTGAAGCCGGAGGAGGTGCCCAGCTCGTCGATGGCCGGCGGCATCAGGCTCATCACCGTGCCCTCGACGTTGTCGGCCATGGCCTGCTGCGCCAGCGCCGCCTCTTCGGCGGCCGTGGCGCCATGACGCTGATCCCAGTCCTTGAGCATGGTGAAGGCGATGGCCGCGTTGGGGCCGGAGCCGGCGAAGCTGAAGCCCAGCACCACCATGTTCGCGTCCAGCCCCGGACGCGAGGCCACGTGCGCCTCGTAGGTCTTGACCACGTCCAGCGTGCGTTCGGTGGTGGCGCCGGTGGGCAACTGGATGGAGGTCATGAAGTAGCCCTGATCCTCCTCGGGCAGGAAGGACGACGGCAACTCCCGGGCAGCGATCACCAGCACCGCGCAGAGCACCGCGAACGCCGCCATCATGCGTCCGCTGCGCCCGACCAGTCGCGTCACCCGGTTGCCGTAGCGCGCCGTGAGGCGCTCGAAGGCGCGATTGAAGGCGCCGAAGAATCCGCGTTTGTGGTGGTGATCCGGGCCGATCGGGCGCAGCAGCGTGGCGCACAGCGCCGGGGTCAGGCTCAGGGCGAGCAGGGCTGAGAACAGGATCGACACCGCCATCGACAGGGTGAACTGCTGGTAGATCACCCCCACCGAGCCGCTGCCGAAGGCCATGGGGATGAACACGGCGGTGAGCACCAGGGTGATGCCGATCACCGCGCCGGTGATTTCCCGCATCGCCCGCGAAGTCGCCTCCCGTGGCGAGAGTCCCTGGGTGGCCATCAGCCGCTCGACGTTCTCCACCACCACGATGGCGTCGTCGACGATGATGCCGATGGCCAGCACCATACCGAACATGGTCAGGGAATTGATCGAGAAGCCGGCCACCAGCATCACCGCGAAGGTGCCGAGCAGCGCGATTGGCGCGACGATGGCCGGGATCAGGGTGTAGCGCAGGTTCTGCAGGAACAGGAACATCACCAGGAACACCAGCGCCATGGCCTCCAGCAGGGTGTAGATCACCTTCTCGATGGACACCTTGACGAAGGGCGCGGTATCGAACGGCACCGAGTAGGCCATGCCCGCCGGCAGGGTCGGCGCCAGCTCGGCCAGGCGCGCGCGCACGGCGGCGGCGGTGCGCACCGCGTTGGCGCCGGGCGAGAGCTGGATCGCGGCGCTGGTCGCCGCCACGCCGTTCTCACGGTTGGAAAAGGCGTAGGACTCTGCGCCCAGCTCGACCCGCGCCACATCACCAAGCACCACCTTCGCCCCATCGGCGTCGGCACGCAGGACGACGGCGGCGAACTCCGCCGGCGTGGTCAGTTGTCCCTGCACGGTCAGCGGCACGGTCAGGCGCTGGCCCGGCAGCGCCGGTTCGTCGCCGATCCGCCCGGGGGCGATCTGCGCGTTCTGCTGCTCGATCGCCTGGGCCAGTTCGTCCATCGTCAGGCCATAGGCGGTGAGCGCGTTCGGATCGACCCAGATGCGCATGGCCTGCTCGGCGCCGAACATTTGCACACGGCCCACGCCGTCGATGCGGCGCAGATCCTGGACGATATTGCGCGCGAAGTAGTCGTTCAGCGCGACCTCGTCGAACTGTCCGTTGGGCGAGGTCATGCCGACCATCATCAGGAAGCCGGAGGCGGCGGACTCCACCTGCAGGCCGTTCTGGCGAACCGCCCGGGGCAGCCGCGGCTCGACCGCCTTGATGCGGTTCTGAACGTCCACCTGGGCCATCTCGGCGTCGGTGCCCGGCTTGAAGGTGGCGGTGATCTGCGCGCTGCCCGAGGTGTCGACCGAGGATTCGAAGTACAGCAGGTTCTTCACCCCCGAGAGTTCGCGCTCGATCTGGCTCACCACCGAGTCGTCGAGGGTCTGTGGGGTGGCCCCCGGATAGGTGGCGTAAAGGCTCACCGTCGGCGGCGCCACCGAGGGGTAGCGGGCGATGGGCAACTGCGGGATGGCGATGACGCCGGCCAGCACGATGAACAGGGCGATCACCCAGGCGAACACCGGGCGGTCGATGAAAAACTGCGGCATGAGGGTTTCTCCGAACTCAGCGCGCGACGGCGCTGAGCTGTTCGCGGGCGGCAGCGGGCTGCCAGGGACGTGCGGCGACCTGTGCATCCGGGGTCAGACGCTCGATGCCTTCGATCACCACCTGCTGCCCAGCGCTGAGCCCGGACACGACGCGGTAGCGGCGCGCCACCAGCTCGCCGAGCTCGATGGCCACCGGCTGCGCCTGGCCGTGCGCATCCAGCACCCACACCCTGGCCTGGCCCGCCGTGCGGGTCACCGCCTGTTGGGGCACGCTCAGGGCATCGGCGTAATGCGCACGGTGAATCCGCGCCTGCACGTAGAGGCCGGGCAGCAGGCGACGCTGCGGGTTGTCGACCAGAACGCGCAGCAGCACATCGCCGGTACCGGCATCCACCTCGATGCCGGAGAACAGGATGCGCCCCTGCATGCCCATTGGCTTGCCGTCGCTGCCGAGGATCTCAACGGTCAGCTCCGGCCTGTCCGAGCGGACCTGCTGGCGCAGTGTCTCCAGCACCGAGGCGGACTGGCGCACATCGACGTACACCTGGTCGATCTGCTGGATCCTGGCCATGGGCGTGGCATCGGTCGGCGAGACCAGCGCGCCCTCGCTGACCAGTGCCTGGTCGATCCGCCCGGCGATCGGCGCCTCGACGCTGGCAAACTCCAGGTCCAGCCTGCGCCGTGCCAGCGTCGCCTTGGCCTGGGCCACGTCGGCGGCGGCCTGGTCGCGCAGCGCCACGGCATCGTCATACACCTGGCGGCTGACCGCCTCGGCCCGCATCAGCGGGGTGAGCCGATCGGCCTGCACGCGCGCCCGCGCCAAGACCGCCTCGGCGCGCTGCAAGGCCGCTGCGGCGCTGTCCACCTCGGCCTCGAACGGCGCCGGGTTGATCTGGAACAGCAGGTCACCGGCCTCGATCTCGGCGCCCTGCTCGAACAGGCGGCGCTGCACGATGCCGCCGATCTGCGCACGAATCTCGGCGCTGCGCACGGCCGCCACGCGACCGGGCAGATCCTCGCTGACCGACAGTTCGCTCGCCTCGAGTATCATCACCGACACCCGAACCGGCGCGGGCGCTTCTTCAGCCTGCTGTGCCGAATCGCAACCTGCCAGTACCAATACGGCAAGCCCCGCGAGCAGAATGCCCGGATGCCGTTGTTTGATGCACATCGCCTACTCACCTCGCTGAACGGATCTCCCGGACGCGCTGTTTTCGGTCGGGAGGACATCGAGGCCGCAGTCTGGCGCACGGCTGTTGCGAATGATTCGAGGCTTTGTGGAGAAAGCATGGAGGGCGCGATAAACTTCTGATCCATTGCCAGCGAGCCCGCCCATGACCGATCCCAACGTGCGCCTCAGCCCCGCCGCCTCGGCCTCGCCATTGGTACTGATCGCCGAGGACGAGGCCGAGATCGCCGACATCCTCATCGCCTACCTGCAGCGCAGTGGGCTGCGCACCCAGCACGCCACCGACGGCCGCCAGGCATTGGCCCTGCACCAGGCGCTCAAGCCGGATCTGGTCCTGCTCGACGTGCTGATGCCGCAACTCGACGGCTGGAAGGTACTCAGCGAAATCCGTTCGCGCAGCGACACGCCGGTGATCATGCTCACCGCGCTCGATCAGGACATCGACAAGCTGATGGGGCTGCGCCTGGGTGCCGACGACTACGTGGTCAAACCCTTCAACCCGGCCGAGGTGGTGGCGCGGGTGCAGGCGGTGCTGCGTCGCACGCGGGCGAGCGCGCCCGCCGCCCCGCAGGTGCTGCGCGTCGGCGCGTTCCAGATCGACCTCGACAGCCATGAAGCCAGCGTCCTTCGTCATGGCCAGCCGCAGACGCTGGAGCTGACGCTGACCGAGTTCAAACTGCTCGCCTGTCTGATGCGTGCGCCGAAACGGGCGTTCAGCCGCGCGGAGCTGCTGGTCGACTGCCTGCCCGAAGGCGATACCCAGGAGCGCACCGTCGACAGCCACATCAGCAAGCTGCGCAAGAAACTCGAGGCCCTGGACATCCAGGGCGTACCGAGCAGCGTCTGGGGCGTGGGCTATCGCTTCGGCGGCGATCCATGAAGCGCGCGCCGGGCCTGCGCCGTCAGATCATCCAGTCTCTGGCTGTGATGGCGCTGGGCATCATCCTGATCTCGGTATTCGGCTCCTACGTCTTCTATGCCATCGCCGTGACCTATCTGCCGGGCTCCATTTCCGAAACCTGGATGCCCTCGCGGGTCGAGATGGTCTGGATCGTCGGTACCATCGCCGCCGCGCTGGGCATGGCGGTGTTCGTCGCCATCCGCCTGTCGCGGCGGCTCATCAGGCCGCTCAACTCGGTGGCGCACAGCCTGCGCGAAGTGGCCCAGGGCAGGCTCGACGCCCGCGCGCGGATGGACGAACAGGCGATGGGCGAAACGGCGCAACTGGTGCGCGACTTCAACGCCATGGCCGAGCGCCTGCAGGGCATGACCCGCGAGCGCGAGTTCTGGAACGCCGCCATCGCCCATGAACTGCGCACGCCGGTCACCATTCTGCGCGGACGTCTGCAGGGTCTGGCGGAAGGCGTCTTCAGCCCCAGCAGCGAGATCTTCGAGGGTCTGCTGCGCCAGGTGGAAGGTCTGAGCCGACTGATCGAGGACCTGCGTGTACTCAGCCTCAACGATAGCGGTCATCTGGAGTTGCAGCGAGACAGGGTCAGGCTGGCCGAGGAGCTGGGTACCGTGATCCAGGCCTTCGCGACGGCGCTGTCCGCGCGGGGGTTCGTCTTGCAGCAGGAGCTCGATACCAGGCTGCAGCCGGACTGCGATCCGGTCCGTATGCGCCAGGCCCTGATGGCACTGCTGGAAAACGCGCTGCAGCATGCCGATCCGGGCATCCTGACCGTGCGCCTCGAGGCGTCGGAGGGACTGTGCTGCCTGAGCGTGGAAGACGAAGGCCCAGGTATCGCCATTGAGGCCGCAGCCGACGTATTCGAGGCATTTCGCCGAGGCGATCCGTCGCGCTCGCGCAAACATGGCGGCAGCGGCCTGGGTCTGGCCGTGGTCAAGGCCATTGCAGAGGCGCATGGCGGTCATGCGGTTTGCCGATCCTCCGCTCGCGGGGGGAGTCTGTTCCTTAGGGTGCTACCTTTCAATAATGTCCTTAGCAAGGCTGAGCACCGAACTGATCGATCTTGTCCCAGAATTGCGCCCAGCGTCCGGTCGACTGAACCAATGCACGTAAGCTCAAAACAATCTTGGCGCCC
>NZ_NRRS01000111.1 GCF_016583795.1 Rhabdochromatium marinum
GAGGGTGAGAACAAGCCGGGCGTACCACAGCGCTTCTTTGTCGCGAGGTGTTCGCGTGCCGGTTGATTTTCAACGGCGGATCGGGGCCATCGCAACCGCTCGCCACAGAGGTCAGCGGGAATTGCTGAAGCTTGAACGGGTACCTTTTTATGCACTGCAAAATGCCGTAACATTACGGTTTCCGCATCCGCTTCCAGCAACGCGCACTGATGGCCACCACTGGACGCCCGAAGGTGAAGACCGCCACGCTGACAGTTTCGACTTTATCCGACAACCAAAGCCGCTGTAGAGGCTACAGCACGGCATTAGCACCACAGTCTCACCAGCTCCCTTTAAGTGTTGCTCGTCAACCACTGCCGGCCGCTGGGGTTGAGTCCTGAATACTTCCTCAAGAAGCCTAGCAAATGACTAAGACGCCGCAGACGGAACAACAACGTCCCGACAAGCAGACAGCCACCGTCCCGGAGATTCGCTTCTACCGCGCCAATGAGAATCCGTATGGTGCCTTCAGCAATCTGTTCCCGCGCCCCATCGAGTTCGATGGGAGAATCTATCCCACGTCCGAGCACGCCTATCAGGCTGGCAAGGCCCGTAAACCTGCCGTTCGCGAGTGGATCCTCAATGCACCGACACCCGCCTTGGCAGCAATGGCAGCCCACGGTCTTTACGTCTGGGACGTGATGCCCGACTGGGCGCAGATTAAGTTTGATCGCATGCGTGCCGTGCTTCGCGCGAAATTCGATCAGCATGCTGACCTTCGTGCGCTGCTGCTATCCACCGGAAACGCCAGGCTCGTTGAGGCGGCAACCGTCAACAACGCCGTTAACCGGCTATGGGGTGAAGTGGATGGAAAAGGTGAAAACATGCTGGGTGTAATGTTGATGGAACTACGGACCTTCTATGCTCAGCAACCGCCGAAGACTACCAAACCCAGCATTTCTGCGGCAGGCATGCCACCCGAAGGCAAAAAGACCGCTTCCAAACTGTTGCCAGCGAGAGCATGACAGGTCAGCTGTTGCCTGCCAGCCACTACGAAGAGGAGCTGGCGCAGCTGGAGCACAGCTATGCAGCCGCGTGTTCCGCCGACATTGATGCTCTAAAACTCGCGATTGCCAGCGCGGCCGAATCCAGCATGATCGGCGTTGGGTCTGGTGGCTCCTTCACGGCGGCGTCGTTGCTATGCAGCATGCACGAAGGTTATACTGGACGCGTTTCCCGTCCTTCAACTCCTTTGGAAATCATTTGCCGACCCGCACTGGCTTCCGCGAGCCCGGTGTTTCTTGTGTCGGCAGAAGGTAAGAACCCAGACATCGTGGAAGCGCTTGAGCGGGCACGGCGTTTCAGCTCAAGGACGGTTCATGTGTTGACCAATCGGCAGGACAGCCCCCTGATGGAGCATGTCGGAGCGCTGCCGGGTGTAAAACCCTATGTGTTCGAGCTGGCCAAGAAAGACGGTTATTTGGCGACCAACAGCCTTTTGCTTGATGCCGTACTGGTCGCGAGAGTTTACGGCGAACTCAACCGCTTCCGCCAGCCGATGCCCCGTGAGTTTGAGACACTACGGGTTGGTGATCAGACGGTGAATGACTGGCTGAAAGCGGCGCAGCCGTTCATCTCCGAGACCGTGCATCGCGGTGCACTAACCGTTGTCTACTCGCCTCTTCTCAAAGCCATCGCGACGGACTTGGAGTCCAAGCTCTCCGAAGGTGCCTTACTGCACACCCAACTTGCTGATCTACGTTCCTATGCGCATGGCAGGCACCTCTGGCTGGCTGATCGACCTCAGGATTGCACCATCCTTGCTTTGGTCGAGCCTACCTTGGGTGGGCTTTGGGACGGTATGTGCAGCAAGTTTCCAAGCGGCATCCCTACGCTGGCCATGCCCCTGGCCGGCGCCGAACCCGTCCACCTGATCGCAGGACTGGTCGCGCAGATGCATATCGTGGCGTCCGTTGGCCGTGAACTGGGCAAAGATCCTGGGCGGCCCGATGTCCCGACCTATGGGCGGGAAATCCACTATGCGGACCTGCGCGACGTAATTCCTTTGCCACAGCCCGCAGGCCCAGCCGAGGAGCAGTCAAAGTACGACGTGCTTGGAGCTCATTGGCCTTCGCCGCGAGGTCTCGGGATGATGCGCCGTGCGGCAACGGCATTCGCAGACTCGATTAAGGCTCAGCGCTTCAGAGCGGTGGTCTTTGACTACGACGGTACCTTGTGCAGTTCGCAAAGCAAGGATAGCCCGCCGCCGCTTAATGTTGTTGATCATCTTGTCCGACTTGTCCGTGCCGGCATAATTGTCGGAATCGCGTCGGGACGAGGCGGCTCGATCCAGACCTGCCTGAAGGAGGTTGTGCCACAGGACGTTCTGCCGAAGATCCGGCTCGGTCTATACAATGGGGGCTGGATCTCCCCGGCGAATGAGTCACCGGTGTCGTCGCAAGAGACGAGTGAGTTTCTCAGCCATGTATCACGTATCGTTGTCCGCTTGAAATCCCTGGGGGTGCCTATTCTTACCCACCGCACCACGCATCCCTACCAGGTAAGCGTGCGTTTTCATGAAGGCCTCGCGACTGACGCCATGTGGTTCGTGATCGCCGACGCATTGCGCCAAGCAGGGCTTGATTTGTCGACTATTGTGCGTAGCAAGCACTCTGTGGACATCCTTGCCAAGGGTGTGAGTAAATCAGTCCTCATCGCCGACATTATCCAGAAGGATAAAGTCGATCCCTACGAGGTACTGACGATGGGTGACCAGGGGGCCTGGCCCGGCAATGATGCGGCTCTCTTAGAACACCGATTTTCTTTGAGTGTCGATATGCCGTCGCGCCGCTTGGACCGCGGATGGAAATTAGCGCCGGTCGAGAAGCGCGACATCGATGCCACTCTGTGGTACCTCGAACACATGAAAGAAGAACAGGGCGGAGTGTTCCGCATGGACTTTACGTGTACCAGGGGGCGCGACGCCGGTGCGTGATCAGAATGCCGCCAAGTTGCTGGCGAAGGTGATGGGGTGGGAGGACTTGGAGCAGGTATCTCAGGTACGTCCTATCCTCCAGCTACTTGCCGATTTCAAGTATGACCACTACCAGCGCTTTGGTCCGGGACGCCGCTTCATCGAAAGCCTGGCGCTGTGGCTCCACCAATTCGAACCGCAAGATCGGCAGACCGCGCTCACGTTGGTTCTCGACCACTTGGTGTTCATCTCCGACGCCGAGTTATCTCATCTCGTACACACTGCCTATCGGGACTGCATTGTGCAGGAGCGTATGCGCCTAGTATCGGAGGAGCATGAGATCCCATCCTTCCGGGTTCACGAGATTGCTCGCCACCGTCGCTTTGAACAGTTGCGGTTGACGTCGCTCTACCTCGGTTTGAGCGACGGCGCACGCACTAATGAGTTGCGACGCGCAAGCGATGGGGAGATCGGTAATGAGCAAATCTGGCAGGCGTACGAGTTGGGTGATGAGAAGGCTAAGGACATGCTCGATGATCTCGGCGTGTCTTTGAAAAGAGCTGGCTTCGCGTACGATGCTCCCCACTTCAATCTGATCTGGCTGCTGGACGACTTCTCAGGCAGCGGGAATACTTACATTCGATACGACGGTGAAGCACACAGGTTCAAGGGAAAACTTCCGAAGATCTACCAGCGGCTTCACCAAAGAGGCATAGTAGACCCTTCGCACTACGAAGTGTTCTTGATGTTGTATACCGCAACGCGACAGGCCGTCGACCACATAGAGTATTGGTCCGAGCGCTTTACCTCGGACCATGGATTTAAACCATTGCAACTGCGTGTCCTTTGCCCTATTGAGCCCGAGATATCCTTGTCTCGGGATGCCAACCTCGAACTCCAAGCCTTGCTGGCAAATCCCACCTACTGCAACGACTCCGTGGTCGACAAGCACTTTCGAGTCGGTGGAACCGACAATGCTAGTCTAGGCTTCGCTGGTTGTGCGTTGCCGGTGGTGCTAGGTCACAATACGCCGAACAACTCGGTGTTCCTGCTGTGGGGACCAGAGCATTTAGAACCACACGGCCTGTTCCCTCGCGTTAGCCGTCATCGAGAGTTCTGATGGCATACAATGCAAACCCTTTCCTGGAGCGAATGTCCGAACACACGACCTCAGACACTGAGTTCGTTCGGCTGTTTTCCCCAAAGATTCTTGAGAAGTTGGCTGAGGATGCCTTCGTCGGTGCGGTGCATGTCTTCCGTAGCGCGCCTGGTGCTGGTAAGACAACGCTATTTCGCGCGTTCACACCGCCTGCGCTGCGCGCGTTCTGGAATTCCCGCAAACTCCCCGAACTGTCTGAATCGTTTCAGAAGTTGCTTAATCGAGGGCTGCTGACAGATGACGATAGTCCTCAACTAGTCGGCGTTTACCTTAGCTGCGCCTCCGGTTACGCCGACTTGCCTTCCGGAGAAACTCTAGAGCAGGAGGGGTTGTTTCGGGCCCTGCTGGATTGCCGGATCGTGCTGCGCACGCTCCGCAGTCTGGGCACGCTGCTAGGGTTTAGTGGACCGGAGCAACTGGCCGAAGTCTCACTGGACCATACCAAGTTGCCTAGCTTGCCAAGCATACCGGTATTTGAGAACGCGCTCCAACTCGCCAATTGGGCCGAAGATCACGAACGGCGGGTCTATGCACAGCTAGACGCCTTTATGAGACCTACGGACACAGCCTTCCCCGCTCACGTCCGCTTCGAGGGAGTTCTCTGGTTACAATCGATCCAATTCATCCATGATGGCCGAATCGTTGGTGGCCAACGGCTACTGATGGTCGACGACATGCACAGGCTGCGACGCAAACAACGCGCCCTGCTGATCGACGAGCTGACAGTGATGCGTCCCTACATCCCCGTCTGGCTGGCCGAGCGCACCGTTGCGCTAGGAACGGAGTTGCTGTCCCAGGGCGCTCGCGAAGGTCGAGATCTGCGCGAATACAATCTCGACAGGATGTGGAGCGATCCCAGGGGGGCAAGCCAGTTCATCTTATATGCACAGAATATCCTTGATCGCCGCATGAAAAATCAGGACGCGGTTCCGCTTGGATCATTCACACAAGGCCTACGCGACAAGCTGATCAGCAGCGAAGTGCGCGACAAAGTGGCTGATGGCATTCAGCAATTCCGCAATGAGGTGCAGCGCCACCAGTCCAACGCGCGCTACACCCAATGGCTGGCAAGGGCGGACCAGTACACCGTCAGCCAGAACCTGGAGTCTCTGCTGGAGCTTTATGTTACGCGCATCCTACTAGTGCGCGACGCGTCTAAGCGCCAGTTGTCTTTGGAGTTGCCTTTGACCGAGGAAGAACTTGAGGACCGGGATAGTTCACAGGTCCGCGGAGCCGCCGAGCTTTTCATGCACGAAGAACTTGGCATTCCGTACTACTTCGGCTTCGAACGCGTATGCGTGATGGCGACGAGCAATGTCGAGGAACTGCTCGCGCTGGCTGCGGCACTCTATGTCGGCTTGCAGGCTAAACAGGTGCTAAGGAATTCCGAGCCCTTCCTATCGCCTATGGAGCAGGAAAAACTGCTGCGCGAGGCAATCGCTCGAAAGCACGGATTCATACCTAAATCGCATACGGAGGGTACCCGAGCGCAACGACTGTTGGACTCCATTGGTGCCTTCTGCTACGACCAGACTTTCGCGCCCAACGCTCCTTACGCCCCGGGCGTCACCGGCATACGCCTCTCCCGCAGGGAACTGGAGAAGCTTAACGGGCAGGCCCCGTCACTTGGTTCTGCCGGCGTCACGATTCAACGGGTACTAGCGGAATCTGTCTCGGAGAACCTGTTGGTCCAGCGCGAAAGCCAAGCAACGGGATCGCGCGACAGCGGCACTGTTTTCTATTTGAATCGTTCGCTATGCGCTCACTATGGGCTGCCTCTACAAATGGGCGGTTGGCGAGATGTATCGGTTGGGGAGTTGATAAAGTGGATGGAGCGTCGTGTCACGCGCAGTTCCGCGAAACTTGGTAACCTCAAGCTGTTTGAGATGAACTAGCGTGCTCTGGGACCATTACGTATTTCGTCGCGGCGACGCAGTCCATGAACTGTGGGATAGTTTGCTGAAAGAACGTCCGATCGAACTCTTATACATTGCGGGTCGTGGATTCGACGTTCGAGCAAAAACAGTAATGAGTGAATTCGTCGTAGGCCAGCAGAGCGCTGGACGGCAGACCAGAAGCGCGACGCTGCTGTTGGTGGGATTACATGACTATGAGTTGGACGAGGGCTTGGGCCAACTCACCGAGGAGAATGCCACAGCACTGAAAGAGATATTCTCCCCGCTGGGCAGAACGAAGATGTTCGCAGCCGCGACACGCGATGGAGAGGACGAGACAAGTGCTAGCGATATGTTACGCCAACGTGTCAAAGCGGTGCTCGACGAAATCGATGGCAAGACGGACATCATCCTTGATGTCAGCTCTTTGCCTCGGGCGACGTATCTTGCACTACTAATCAGCATTCTTGAGCGACTAGTGCCTAGTAAGCTGGTCGACGAGTCAGCCACGCATCCATTGTATGCTCGCGGCGTGAACTTTCAGGTGTTTGTTGCTGAAGATGCCGAGTTGGACGGATATATCCGGGCGGAAGACCCGAGCAACGACCTCGTAAACATCCCAGGCTTCTTCGCCGCGTGGCAAGCCGAGAGCGTTCAAGACTGGCCTCTCGTTTGGTTCCCAGTCTTGGGCGAAGGGCGCGTGAACCAGTTACAGAAGATCGCAGGCTCGATTCCAATGGAAGCCGAGATCTGTCCGGTTCTACCTCACCCTTCCAAGAACCCTCGGCGTGCGGATCGCCTGCTCGTGGAGTACTGCGACCCTCTGTTCGACACCCGCAACACCCCGATATCCAACATCCTCTATGCCAATGAGTCCCAGCCATTCGAGGCCTACCGCCAACTCTTGGGCGCGATGCAGCGTTACCTGAGCAGTATGTCCATCCTCGGAGGCTGCCGCCTGGTAATGAGCCCGCTGGGCAGCAAACTTATTACCCTTGGCGCCGGCTTGGCATGCTTCGAAATGCGGCCCGCCGACTTGACCGCAAAATTTGGAGTTGCCATCCCGCATGCTGAGCCAAGGCGCTATCTCGCATCCGCAGAGTCTCTATGCCAATCGGATCCCGACGTCTCCGTGTTGCTCCTTACTGGCGAAGCCTATGGGACGCAAGACTGAGCGATGCTTGTGTTGGGATGACGTTCGTCTGGCTTGATGGAACTTGCGGCCTTAATCCATATTTGACATTTTCCCGCCGAAAATTTGCGTAAGTTATTGAAGTTTTCTGGCGTGGAAAAACAATTTTTCACCTGATCAATTATTTAACCCAAGTTGCCACCTTGATAAGCTGGCGTCCATCGGAGTTTGCTAGCGTTGTAAGTACCCCTACTGCACAACGACTGGCGAGGAACCCCGACGGACACAAAAATTATATTCGTATACTGTCTTTGTGACGATCTGTTGAAAGCGCTCGGTCATCGTGAAGATCCACAGTGTCAGGTCTCCGACGCGGAAATTCTCACCACTGCGTTAGTCGCTGCCCTCGGGTTTGGCGGATGCTTTCAGCGAGCCCATCGGTTTTTGCATGAAACGGGCTATCTTCCACGTCGGCTCAGTGCCAGTCGCTTCGTGCGCCGTCTCCATCGTTGCGAGCCGTTCGTGATGCCATTGTTTCACGTTCTAGCCAGCCTGGAGCATCAATCGAACACCAAGCGCCTCTATATCCGTCATTCCGCATCCCCCCCATCAGCCGCTTCCAGAATATAACGCCACATACCGCCATCCCAGCAGTTCAAGTAAGGCGTGGTGGTGCTGTTGCATATTTAGCACGAGCGGCCTGACCTGGGCAATGACCAGCACATGAATACCTTTGAAAGATTGGAATACCCAGCGCGCGGTGGGACGAGCGCTCGGCTGACCCTTCTGGTCGGGGAAGGTTGCCTGCTGTGCCTTGAGACTCTCGCGGATACGGTGTTCCAGGGCAGCATAGACCAACAAGCAGAGGGTCATCACCATCATCAACGCCATGATGCGCTCGGGTTTCTTCAGGTAGAGTGTCGCGGCCATGAACATCGGGTCTTTGAGGAAGCGAAAGCCGCGCTCGACTGTTTGTTGATCCTTGTAGGCGGCGATGAGCTCGGCTGCGCTGAGCAGTGAGTCATCGAGCTGATTGGTGGCGAGGATGAAACAGCTTTTGCGTTCCAGGCGGCGCTGGTGCTCCTGCACCTGCGAGGCCAGTGC
>NZ_NRRS01000112.1 GCF_016583795.1 Rhabdochromatium marinum
ACCAGTCTCCCGACCAGAGCGTCGCTATCCGCCAGAGGCGCAACACGCGATACGGGTGGGTGGCTAGCCCTTACCCGACCGGGACTTTCACCCGGCAAGAAGCGCCAAGCTTCGCTTGGCGCACTAATGATAAGGTTAGATTGAGTGAACCAAGCATATAATGATCCAACCTCTTTAGTTGTAAAGCCCGGGTCACAGTTACCCGCATCTAGACACATCGCGAAAACAAGCTTATAATCAACCACCCAGATTACTTCTAACACCACATTACCTTTTTAGTACGGTGAATCGATCACTGGTCGTTCCTCTAACGTGAATCCGCCAAGCATCTGCCACGAAAGAGAGGCATTAATGATTAACCTAAAAGAAAAATACGACATACACAACTCTTCTTTGAATATATCTCTAACAAAACATAAATACACATGCTATTTGGTATTTTTTTTACTTTTTTTAATTGCCACCCCCAGCATAGGCATGGAGCAACTAGCCTCGCCCTTTATTCAAAATCAGGGACAGTTCTCTGAAGAGATTCGCTACTGGACGACTAACGGGAATCAGAGCGTCTCGGTATCGAAGGACGCTATCCGTTACCAAGCAACTTCCCAAGGCACCGTGCTCGATGAATACCTGGCAGGTGACCAGGTAGCATTCGACATCAATCCCCTTGACGCTGCTACAACCCGCATCCATTGGTTTCGTGGGGCGGATTCCAACCGCTGGTACCGCGACTTGGAAGCTTACTTCAGCTTGAGTCTGGGGCAAATTACTCCCGGGGTTCGCCTGGAGCTGCGCCGCAACAAGGAATCAGCAATCGAAAAAGTTTTTCATATCAGACCACATGCCAAGGTTGATGCCATTGCGCTTGACTTTGCCCAGCCGCACGATCTTGACATTGATGCACAAGGACGCCTGCGTGTTGCACTAAGAAACAATGTGGTTTTCGTGTTTAGTGCGCCAATTGCTTATCAGCTGATCGAAGGCAAGCGCAAATCAGTCGAGGTCGCTTATCGACTGCTGACTGGCGGCGGATACGGCTTCACCTTGGATGATTATGACCAAAATTACCCCTTGGTCATCGATCCATCGCTGGTGGCCTCTACACTCATCGGCGGGGACGCCCCCGAAAGTATCTCGGCCTTGGGTACCGATTCCGCTGGAAACCTTATCGCAGTAGGACATACCCGCTTCCCATATCAAGACGAGATCGAACCCTTTCCAATCGTCAATGGCAGTTACGATACAACAGTGGATGGAGACAAAGATGTCTTTGTTGTCCGCTTTGATCCGGATTTGGAACAATTGTTGGACATGACCTTTATTGGCGGCACTGACAAAGACATCGCAAAAAGTCTCGCAGTGATGAACGATGGAGCGGTTTTAATCGTCGGCCAGACGGACTCCGGCGCGGCTTTCCCAGCGACCACCTTACCCTTCGGGCCGGAAGATTCTTTCGATAATTACACCGTCAGCTTTGTTTCGATTCTGTCGTCTGATTTGTCTCAACTGCTTTCATCGGCAGTATTCAAGACGAATGGCGCGACTTGGGTTCAGGATGTCGCGCTCGACTCGCAGGATAATATTTTCATCTGCGGGCATACCAACAGCGAAGGTTTGATTGGTACCGGCTATGACACCACGAAAGATGGCTGGGAAGAAGTCTTTGTTGCCAAATTTGACGCCACTTTATCCAATTTGCTTGCAGCGACCTATCTCGGCGGAACTGCAACCGAACACTGCTCTGCCATTGCTGTTGATCAACAGAATCGGATTTATGTCACCGGAGATGTCAACTACGCCGTCCGCCCTGATCTAAATCAGGGTGTTTCCTTGGAGTACGACTTTCCTACAACCAACGCTAGTTGGATGCCTGTTGGTATCGGCTGCCACGCAGGATTTGTGAGTCGCTTTGATAACCAGTTAAGACAACTTCAAGCGAGTTCTTTTATTGCTGTGACTGGTTCTAGTGAAACGCAATGCGGGTTTACCACAAATAATGGTTATCTTTACCTCAAGGACCTCGCAATTGCATCGGACGGCACAATTTACGTTGCCGGGGACGTTGATTACGGAGGTTTGCCTATCACGGGAGGCGTTCAGCCTGATTTTCCAAAGGATCGCGATTGGGCGGATTATCCGCACAAGCCCTTCATAGTGAGAATGGACAGCGATTTATCCTCCGTTGAAGCAGCGACATACTTTGGCGGAACCACGTTGTCTGATGATCTTGCAATTGGTCTTTCTCTCGATTCTGCGGGCAATGTCATTTTGGCTGGTAATGCCGGCAGTTCGACTTTCCCTACTACGATTGATGCATATTCAAGGGAACTCAATAACGGCAGTGTCGACCCGTTTGTTGCGATTTTTGACACTGATTTAAGTCATTTAATGTATTCCACTTTACTTGGAGGAAGTCGCGATGACGACCTAACCAGCCTAGCGTTGGGCTCTGATGACAGCATTTTTATTGGAGGAGCAACCTACCGAGCTGGATCCGACCCGGAGCAAAGCTTTCCGACAACTGAAACGGCCTTCGACCAGAAGAACAACCAAGGCGGTTGGGATGGTTTTGTTGCCCGCATTGAGGTTCCGAAAGTGTTATCAGTAGTTCTTGATGGCGCGGGAACTATGGTACCTGGCACTGAAGAAAACTTTGAAATCAGCTATCGCAATACCCTTGGGGAGGTCGCGGAAAATGTCGTTGTGTTGGTGGACATTCCTGCTGGGTTTGAGTTTTCAGGAGACGACGGGCAAGCCCAATTCTACGCAGTCGGTCGCTGCGAGAACCGTCTCTTCTGGTCGCTTGGCGATCTGCCGGAGGGAAGCGAAGGAAGGCTGAATTTCAAAATGCTGGTGCCAGCCGGAACGCCAACCGAAGATTTCGAGATAATGGCGCGAATAAGCGCCAGCAATGATCCAGAAGAGAATTTCGATGTGACGCCCTATCTCGACTACACCAGAGTAGAAGTGGACACCTGGCGCTTCATGTCGCTCACAGAATCTGAAAATGTACGCGCCGCACACCCGGATATCGACAGTCTCTATCAATATGCGCTAAGCAACGGTTATGCCTCAAGTGGAACAAGCACTGAGGTCGTTATGAGCAATGGTCAAGAGCTATGGCAATTTTACCTTGTTGATAAGAACAATGGTGGAATGGCGGTTTTGTCCAGTTCAGCGGTTAATGCGATGATCGCGCGCCATCAAGGCCAAACCTACAGTCTTTTCGACCAACAGGGTGGATTCAACTGGAATCGCGGGATCGGGATTGAGTATTTTGATGGAAACTTATCTAACTTGCAGTACTCGTCGGCGCGAGCAGATACACAAGCCTCTTCGTTATCATTGACGAGAAGTAAGTGTATGTTTAACTGCGTGATAAACACAATCCCTGCACAAGCGCTAAATAAGGCTAGTTTTGCCGTCAACGCGGCAAGCATTGCAATCGAATGCATTAAATGTCGTCAGGCGGCTACGACGGGGAACACTGATGAGGTTAGTATTCGTAATAACTGTGCAAAATGCACGGCGAGCCTTGCCAAGCAAGGAACCAGAAGCGTTCCTGGCATCGGAGATTTAGTGGGAATCGCAATTGATACGGTGCAATGCAAAGAGGACTGCTCGAAAGATCCATACTCGCATATATGTGTTCAGGGACAAGAAAAATATGATTGCTCCTGTCTTGCAAACTGGTGGGACAATAGTCGGGTATGCATAACACAGTGTGATGCTAAAGGAGATTACCAGCCCCTTTCCAAAGGAGTCGGTTGTTCGAGTGACTTCGTTGATAACGACTGGGTGAAACATTACTGTGATGCCGCTAGTTGTGATCCAGCAAAAGGATGGGAATCTTGTTGTGTGCCAAAATCGAAACTCTGTAAAGAGGGGGAAGGCTGCGCAACTGCCACGACCAAAGTCCGTGCCGCTCACGACCCCAATGCCAAGCTCGCGGTGCCTGATGGCGCAGTTCTGGCTGGCTCAACAATCGACTATGTGCTGCAATACGAAAACACCGGCGAAGGCACCGCGCTCGGGGTCTTCTTGGTTGATGCTCTCTCCGAGTCCTATGATGAATCCACTCTGGTAATTGGCGATGGCGGCACCTACGACAAAGCATCACGCCTGTTGCACTGGGACATCGGCGATGTACCGGCCGGTCAGGGTGGCGAGGTGCATTTCAGCGTGCAGCTTGAGGCGGATCTCGCCGAAGGGACCAACGTCAGCAATCAGGCGAAGGTGTACTTCCCGAATGCATTGGAGGTGACACCCACGAACTTGATCGTCCATGAAATAACCAGTCTCGCTGCCCATAACCAGAGGCTTGAAGCCACTGCAGGCACCGCCGTCGCTGTGACTTTAGAGGGGCAGGGCCCAGCGGGATTGACCTACGAAATTCTCACCGAACCTCTTTATGGGACCATCGACGGAACTCTGCCGCAGCTAGGCTACACGGCACAATCCGGGTTCAGCGGGATTGATCGCATGACCTTCCGCGTGCGCAGTGGCGATCGTGTGAGTGTTCCTGGAACAATCACCTTTGAAGTTGCTCCGGATCCGGCAGATACCACTCCTCCGGAAATCCTATTTGTCTTCCCGGAGGATGGCGCAAGCAATGTTCCGGTTTCGACTGAGGAGATCCGTGAGGGCCTTTATCCGCCCACCATTGAGGCCATCTTTGCCGAGCAAGTGGATATCACTGACGCCAGTTTCAGCATCACCGGAATTGATGGTGAGATCGAATACGATGCTGGCACTCAAAGCGTTCACTTTTGGCCGGGACAACCCTTGGATAACCAACAAAGCTACACTGTTACCCTCAATGGAGTGAAGGATTTGAACGGCAACCCGATGGCCTCGGCCGTGACCTGGCAGTTCTCAACCAGTTCCGAGACTACGCAACCAACTGAATCCTTAATCCAGTATCTGGATCAAGGTGCCAGCACGCTGACCTTGAGCGGATCGGCCGCTGGCTCGATGCGTTATCTCGATTTCGGCGGCACGGATACCTACACCCTGCCAACCGATCTGACCGGCCCAGTCATGCTGGTGGACAACCAAGCCAGCACCATCCATCTGCCGATCGGCCTCAATATTCAGTCAGCCGAGTTCGCAAGCGATGCCGTGCGCTTTACCATCAATGGCCATCAAGTAAAACTGCTCGGCCAACCGGCAACCTTCACCTTTATTTTCGCCGACACAGTTGCGCGTGACTTTCCTGAAACGGCGGCTACCTTTGGAGCATCGATTCCCGCACCCGGTGCATCGCCGGTTCTCGGAACGAGCGTCGGCAGTGTCGACGAGAACGGCGATATCACTCAAATATTCTTTTAACGGATCACCCCGCTTTCTATTCTTTCAATGCACCCCTATTTTGCTGGGGCGCATTGAATTGCAAGAAATGTGGATTAAATCACAGCAATCGACTCTCTAGTACCTCACGCGCCCGCGCCACAGCGGCACGCACCTGTGCTGGCGCGGTGCCGCCGAAGTGATCGCGCGCGGCCACCGACCCCTCCAGGGTTAGCACAGCAAACACATCTTCACCAATGACTGGCGAAAAGCGGCGCAGTTCCTCCAAGCTCAAGTCGGTCAGATCGCAGTCTCGCTCGACACCCAGCGCCACAGCGCGCCCGACGATTTCGTGGGCATCGCGAAAGGCCAGCCCCTTGCCCACCAGATAATCCGCCAGGTCGGTCGCCGTGGTAAATCCCTGCAAGGCCGCAGCACGCATACGCTCACGATTGCAGCGTAGCGCCCCCATCATGTCAGCAAACACCTTCAAACCACCGCGCAGGGTATCCACGATATCAAACAGCGGCTCCTTGTCTTCCTGATTGTCCTTGTTATAGGCCAGCGGCTGGGCTTTCATCAGCGTCAGCAGCGCGATCAGATGACCAAACACCCGCGCACTCTTACCACGCAGCAATTCCGGCACATCAGGATTTTTCTTCTGCGGCATGATGGATGAGCCGGTACAGAAGGCATCCGACAGGGTGATAAAGCCAAACTGTGCCGAGGACCAAAGAATCAGCTCCTCAGAAAAGCGCGACAGGTGCATACTCAGAATCGCCGCCGCCGCACTGAATTCAATGGCAAAATCCCGATCCGACACCGCATCGAGCGAATTGGCCGCCGGGCGCTCGAATCCCAGCTGCTCTGCGGTATCATGGCGATCAATCGGATAGCTGGTCCCCGCCAGGGCCGCCGCACCCAGTGGCATTACATTGATGCGCCGGCGCGCGTCGCCCAAGCGTTCGAAGTCGCGTTCCAGCATTTCATACCAGGCCATCATGTGATGGCCAAAGGTCACCGGCTGTGCGGCCTGCAGATGGGTAAAGCCCGGCAGGATGGTTTCGGCCTCGCGCTCGGCAAGCTCCACCAACACCCCTTGCAGTCGGCGCACAGCCGCTCTGATATGATCCACTTCCTCGCGCAGCCACAGGCGAATATCGGTGGCCACCTGGTCATTGCGCGAGCGCCCGGTATGCAGGCGCTTACCGGCATCGCCGATCTCGGCGGTTAGCGCCGCCTCGATATTCATGTGCACGTCTTCCAGCGGCACCGACCAGGCAAAATCGCCTTGCTCAATGCGCGTCTTAATCCGTTCCAGCCCCTGAATAATGGCCTCGCACTCGCTGTCGCTCAAAATCCCCTGGCGCGCGAGCATGCGCGCATGGGCTTGTGAACCCTGAATGTCGTGCCGATACAGACGTTGATCAAAGCCTACCGAGGCAGTAAAGGCCTCGACAAAGGCATCGGTTGGTTCATTAAAACGCCCGGCCCAGGGCTTGTGTGTCGCTTGAGTTAATTCCTGATGCTGCATAACGTCCGCCAAAAGCGATGGATGCGGGATGAAACACCCGCGACAGTTGCCACACCCAAACAGCCTGTTCAGGCCCATCTGTTGCCTGATTTCTGTAGCCTGCCCATGGTGCTGGGAGTGGTGGTTTACGGCGAGCTGCTGGCGATTCTCATCGCCCTGGCCTCGGCGCAACCTCTGGCGACATTCTGGACCAGAATGGGGCCGCTGTCAGTTTTCGTGCAGTTGATCACCCTGCTCAGCGCCACCCTGCTGTGCATGGGTCGAGCACCGCTTGAGCGCCTCGACCCCCGCCTCGGTGCCCTGAGTGCGCTGGGCCTCATCATCGGCTCCAGCGCGCTCGTGACCTATGGCACCGCGCTCCTGATACCACCCGAGCTGGCCCTCTGGTTGTTTCCGCGCGACGGGTTGAGCGGCCTGCTGATCCGCGCGCTCTGGATCAGCACCATCGTAGGTGCTCTACTGTTGCGCTATCTTTACCTACATCAGCAATGGCGCGCCCAGGTGGAAGCGGTCGCTAATGCCCGCTTTAAGACTCTCCAGGCACGAATTCGGCCGCATTTTTTGTTCAATAGCATGAACACTATTGCCAGCCTGACCCGAATCAACCCGCAACTGGCCGAAGAAACCGTGCTGGATCTCGCCGATTTGTTCCGCGCCGCACTGGCCACCGAGGCCGACACCGCCACCCTGACCGAGGAATTCGCCCTTGCGCGCCACTATCTGAACATCGAACAACAGCGTCTCGGTGCGCGCATGCACATCGACTGGGACATCGGACGAGCACCCGGCGAGGCCCGGCTGCCGCCGATGATTCTGCAACCCCTGGTCGAGAACGCTGTGTATCACGGCGTGCAGCCTGCAACCGGACCTGGTCATATTCGCATCCAGGCCGACTATCGTCATGGTCAAATTTATGTGACGATCAACAATAGTCTGCCCGATACTCAGGTGCCTCCCACGCACAGCGGCCATCGGATGGCGATTACCAATGTCAGCCAGCGACTGGAGGCCATGTTTCCCGGTGCTGCCCGCTTAACTCATGGCGTGCAGCGTGGGGAGTACCAGGTGCGCTTCGCCTTTCCCCATCCGTGGAGACAGGCGTCAACTACCCCGCCCTGAAGGGCGGAGCTTGTGAAGACAAGCTGGGTTGACCAGGGAAAGCGGTGAAAACCCGCTACGTTTGCAACAGGTCGCCAAGACCCACTCCGGAATGCTTCCTCAGTTCCGGACACTGGAAGATCAGGATCATGCGGGTGAAAGGCAAAGCGCCGAAGGTGTTGATCGCCGCCGCGAGGCGGGAGCCGGTTGCAGACTTTTCCGAGGGGAGCGAGCCGCGAGGCTCCGTCACCAGGCCCGTAAGGGCAGGAATTGAAATGGCTGTCTTTGTTCTCGACAAACAGAAAAA
>NZ_NRRS01000113.1 GCF_016583795.1 Rhabdochromatium marinum
GAGATCACCCAGGACAGCGGCGCGCGCACCATCGGCGTCGATAAAGGCTACTCCGAGGTGCTGGTCGATTCCGACGGCGAGCACCACGGTCAGGAACTGGGCGCGATCCTCACCGACACCTCCGACACGCTCAAAGCCAAATACCAACGCCGCGCCAAGCTGCGCGCGTGCGCCAACAACACCCGCAACCCGCGCAAGCGCGAGCACATTCGCCGGTTCAACCTCGGGCGCAAGAAGCTCAACCGGCAGATGGACAAGACGCACGCGCGCATCCGCGATCTGGTGTTCCAGTCGGTGAACAAAGTGGTCGATAAAGCCGCAGTGATCGCTGCGGAAGATTTAACCGCCCCGATGGCGGGCAAGTCCTTCGGCAAGAACGTCAATCGCCGGCTGGCCAGCTGGACGAAAGGCGTCATTGCCGAAGCACTTGACAGTGTTTCAAGCCGCAGAGGTTCTGCGGTCGTGCTGGTCAATCCGGCCTATACCTCGCAAATTGATTCCCGCAACGGATGCCTGCTCGGCAAACGCCAAGGGGATCGGTTTTACTGTTTCGATGGGGAGGTGTTGGACGCCGACCAGAACGCTGCGCAAAACGTGCTGGCACGCTTAACTGATCCGGACATCGAGCGGTTCACGCCGTATCGAGCGGTGAAGGCCATCGTGCAAGCACGGACTGAGCGCCTCCGGTTGGGACTGCTCAACCAGGACTCCAGTTGCTCGCCCGGTCAATCACGGGCGCTATCAACGGAGAGCGAATTACCGAATGCGCACTTTTGCGCATGAAATCCGGAGCAGGCAAGCCATGGCCGATAGTCAAATCATGCCACAACAACCAGCGGCTACCGCGACGAGCCAGGTCGCCCAGTCCGTGGTGCCCGATATCACCGCTGAGCCTGCCGGCGGGATCCTCGATTGGATACTCATGGGTGCCATTGTCGCAGCAGCCACTTACTATCTGTATCTCAAGTTGTGGCGCCAAGGCGGCCGTTGCGACAGTTGCGGCCAAGCGAAGGGCGGAAGCTGCGCCAACTCACGAGGCAGCAGCACGTCCGTCCCGGTCAAGGAGCTATTGGCCAGCGCAAAGCGGCAGTGAGGCGCGCGGGCCTGATGGATGCTTGCGTTTGTAACGCGCGAGCACCGGCTCAAGCTGCTCTTTTGGCCAGAATTTCGGAGCACCGATTTCCTTCAGGCAGGAGGCATTCCAGTACAGCCCGGCGCGCGACAATGACCGGCCGGCCACGACCGTTTCTGCAACAGCTTCAATGTCGGCGGCTGCGGGATAGATGTACAGGGTGGTCGGATCGTTTTCGGTGATCTCAACAATCTCGTTCGCGTCCGGTGGCGACCAACTGGTGCAGCCGCTGCTGCGCCCGCCTGAGTAGTCCACCAGCTTGCCCAGTGGCACGTAACCCGCGCTGTTCGCATAAGGATTGCCCGGGTCACGCAGCAAACAGGCGTCCTTGATCAAGACCGCCGCATGCCCTCCGATCGCGCGTTGCTCGGCGTTCGCGGTTTCGCCTTCTCCCTCGAACGGCACAAAGGGCCGGACCAGGGCCGCCCGGCGCCCCGAGGCCACGCGGTAATAGCCCTTAAAGGAACTTCGTGCTTCATCCGTGACATAGACGCCCCCGGCCGTCAGCTTGGAGCCCGAGGCATTGCTGAAATGCTTCGCACAGCGTCTGCCGTTCCTGAAATCTGCCATGCCCTTGAGCGTGCGTCCACCACCATGGCCGGAGGAAACCGCGCGAAACGACCGTTGCGACTCGCAGATGATGTAGAAACGGTGATCTTGTCCGCCATTGCTCGATCCGTGTGGGCGCGTCGCGTCCATTGCGAAGTAGCAGGGATTGTGCACCACCCCTTCGCCGACCTTGCGCAAATACAGTGCGCGTGCGCGTTGCAAGACCACGGGTGCGATCTGCCCCTCGCCCTCGCCGATATGGGCCTTCAGCCAGGAGGGTATGCCAGAGGATTGGCCCGACAACTGGCCAGAGAACGCTTCGGTCGGGAAGGATCGCGCCGATGCTGGCACAGAGACGATACTGATGAAGAGGCTAAGAAGTGTAACAAGCCCGAATCTGATGTGCATTGCTCAATCCTGCTGCTCCTAAAAACCTAAACAAAGTTGCTCATGGTGGTTTTTCGGTGATTCGCTCTCCGTTGATAGCGCCCGGGATTGACTGGACGAGCAACTGGAGTCCTGGTTGAGCAGTCCCAACCGGAGGCGCTCAGTGCGTTCCAGCAAGATCGCCTTCACCCGTTGAAACGGCGTGAACCTTTCGATGTCCGGGTCTGACAATCTTGCCAGCACGTTTCGCGCAGCGTTCTGATCCGCCTGCAACACAACCCCGTCGGAACAGTAAAACCGATCCCCTTTCCGCTGGCCGTCGAGACAACCGGTTCGGGAATCGATTTGCGATGTGTAAGCCGGATTGACCAGAACGACCGTCGAACCTCGACGGTGTGAAACACTGTCAAGTGCTTCGGCAATAACGCCTTTTGTCCAAGCCGCGAGGCGGCGATTGACGTGCTTGCCGAAGGACTTGCCCGCCATCGGGGCGGTGAGATCTTCTGCCGCGATCATGGCGGCTTTGTCGACAACGGCGTGAACCGATTGAAACACGATGTCGCGAATCCGCGCCTGGGTTTTGCCCATCTGCCGGTTGAGCTCCTTGCGTCCGAGGTTAAACCGGCGAATGTGCTCGCGCTTGCGCGGGTTGCGGGTGTTGTTGGCACGCGCACGCAGTTTGGCGCGGCGCTGGTATTTGGCTTTGAGTGTGTCGGATTGCTCGGTCAGTATTCGGCCCAGTTCCTGGCCGTGGTACTCGCCGTCGGAATCGACCAGCACCTCGGAGTAGCCTTTATCGACGCCGATGGTGCGCGCGCCGCCATCCTGTTTGGATTTGACATCAATGGCGTAGTGGACTTCGATGCGGTCATCGTCGGTGAGGATGATGCGCAGGGTGCCGGTGGGCGCGACGGTGGTATCGAGCGGGATGGCGATGCGAGTGCCTTTGACCAGGCCGGGGATCTTGATCCAGGCGCGTCCGCCAAGGTGGAAGCTGGTGTAGTTGTCCGCGCGGACGATGATCTGGTTGTGGGTGTGGTTATGCCCGCGCACCCAATGCTTGCGCATCACCCGGCGCAGATAGGGGTCACGCGTCCAGTCGGTGCGCTTGAGCGCGCTGAACAGACGTTTTTGCTCGGCCTTGTCTTGGGTGTGCCGCCAGATACAGCGCCGCACCTTGACTTTGGCCGCTTCCATGTTGGCGGTAATGTCGCCTTTGGCATCGCGCAGCGTTTCTTTCCAGGCATTGGCCGAGACCGGGAAGGTGCGCCCCTCGCGCAGCCAGGCATCGCGAATCTGGCGGTCGGATAAATCCACGCCTTGCCGCGAGCCAAAGCGCTGCCAGACCTCGCTGCGCACCTGCCCGAGCCGTCGCGCCTGTTCGCGCAAGGCCGCCACCTTGCCCTTGTTCGGGCGCTTGGCGCGTAAAATCCGCGTGACCTTCATTCGCACAAATCCTTGGGCTGACGAATGGGCATCTCGGCAACGTCCTTTTTGATGGATTCTTTGTGCGCTACCAGCAGCACGCGCGACGCTCCGCTCAGCATTAAACGAACATCGGACTCATCGAAATACCGGTGTCCCGACGGCAACCGCTTGGCTTGGAGTTTCCCTTCGCGCTCCCAGTGGCGCACGGTCTGCACCGAGCGACCAATCCGTTTGGCAAACTCTCCGATACTGTAGTGGCTGCTCATATTGCATAATTACAGAAACCTCTGGCAATAAATCAAGCAACTGTTAATTGCTCCTTGCACCGTGCCCAACGCACAGCCTTAATCGAAGGGTTGGAATGGATGTTCAGGCAGGTTTCCTGACTCGCGCTCAACGCCAACATCCGCCTTCCCAGGTGTGATCTCCCAGTGGCTTTGTGGATGAGGCTCACGCTCACAGTTGCGTGGGCAGTCGCGGATCGAGTCATGTTTGAGCAACCTCTACCGCGTTCCCTTTTATCCTGGAGACTCGCGTCTCACGATGGAACCTGAACCAAATCAGCATGACACAGAACCGTTGTGCAATCAATTGTGGACCAATTAACCGATTGCTTCATCCGAGGCACGCTCGGCAAGCACGAAAGCTGGCGTCGCGCCTCGCGCGCAACAGCGCCTGCGCTGACCCGGCTGATCGCGATTGACGCACTTGTCTTCTCCGCTATGCTGTACGGTTAGACGGACCCCCTTTATCGTCATGCTCGCACTGGCCCGGCGCTTGCGGCCGCTCATCAGCGAGAATGGCGAGTCGAGTCTGCTCATTGCGAAGGGCCGCGTCGTCCCCTGTTGGCGCACAGCGCCGCGTTTGCTGCCGAATGACCATCATTAGAGGTGCTGGAGATGCTTCACCCCAATCAGTTCCGCGTCATGGAAGCCTGGGTGGCTTTCAATTTGAACGAAGCGCCGATTCACACCGAGCACGACGGTGATTTCAATGTCGTTGCGCTCATGGATGCGGCCAGTTGCTTTCTCCTCAGCAACGGTTTCATCTCGACGGGACAGTCCGAGATGAGGAATGCCGAAGCGCTACGCGCACTTGAAGAGGCATGGTCACACAAGCAAGACTTCCCGCAGCAGCTCATGGTATCCAGCGGGCAAAGAATGAACCAACTCTTGGCGGAAGCCCGCAACTTAGGCATCAAGGTGATTGAAGTGTCGGAGGACGAACTGCAACCGCTGATCGCAGAGGCCAGAGAGAGTTTCAGGGAGCACTTTGCTGCTGGCCGCTTGCATTGATGATGGTCCAAGTTATCTCTACGGCACCGAGCCTCGCTGGACTCAGACTCGAGGTCACCGCCATGGACAGCTCCGGGATGGTTCCGGCCCGCAGGGCAGCGGCCAGGACTTGCTCATCGACAATACCGCCGCGCGCGGTATTGATCAGCAGGGCATCCGGGCGCATCAGGCCAAGCTCGCGCGTGCCGATCAGAGCGCGGGTAGCATCCGTTAGCGGGCAATGCAGACTCAGCACGTCGACTTCAGGGAGCAGCTGATCGAGTGGCCATCGGCCCTCTGCGGCCGGTCCGCCCGGGCGCCGGGCGACCAAGATGCGCATCCCAAACGCTTCGGCCACCCGAGCAACAGCCTGACCGAGCTCGACGAAGCCCAGGATGCCCAGGGTGCGCCCGGCCAATTCCCGAATGGGGAAGTCCATCAGACAGAAACGCTCATGGCGTTGCCAGGCCCCGCTCGCCACCGCGCGCTGGTAGTCCGGCAAGCGTGTCGTCAGTGCAAGGATCAAGGCGAAGACATGCTGCACCACCGAGGGGGGGCGTAGCGCACCACGTTGGTGACCGCGATCCCCAGTTCCCGCGCGGCGATCAGATCGACATTGTTGTCCAGGTCTGAGTACTCTGCCATCGCTGCATCCGCCGCCATTGCCAAAAGCTGCATCCTACCTGTAGGCAGCAAGGGTCGTCATCGGCGCTGACTTGCGGATGGTTCACAGCCAGAAAGACGCCACCCTCAGCGCGCGGTTCCCAAGGATTTGATGACCTGCTCCCAACTGACCTGCGCCCGATTCCCTGCCTGTCCCTCGTAATGGCTTTGATTGGACGCATCCTTCGGCAACCCAGCCCAGACGGTATTCACGTTTAGAGGTTGCTTCCATGCTTCTCCTCAAACGCCCTCAAGCTGGCGGCGTCGGTCGGTTCACCTCGGTATTTGTCGCAGAAATCCAGATAGAACCGCAGCCACCGACAAAAATGCGGCCGATGATGCTCGGCGACACCGGCCGCCAACATCGCGGCGTCGAAGCGAGCGGCGACTTCAGGAGGAGTTTGTAGCATTCGCGAGGCCCTTGCGGGATAACATTCTCGGCTAGGAGGATATCCCACATAAGTAACCTGTTCCAGGACCGAGTGCCAAGGGCCAAATCCCATGGTAAGCTTATCCGGAAACCATATAATCACTGGTTATGCGTAATAAACCTACTGGATAATTGACTAAGACCTGGGGCTACTAACCAGCCAAGAAATATTTAGTTATTTAAGACTTCATATATGGAAATTAACTTCTCTCAAATTAGAACACATGATGGTAGTAAAAACTCAGGCTTTGAAGAGTTGATTTGCCAAATTGCCCATCTTCAAAAACCAGATGATGGAAAGCGGTTCGTTAAGAAGGATGGCGCTGGAGGTGATGCTGGTGTTGAGTGTTACTGGATTCTTGACGACGGATCGGAGATATGCTGGCAAGCGAAATATTTTTTAGATGGAATGAGTTCCTCTCGTTGGCAACAAATAGATGAATCATTCACTACAGCCTTAGAGAAGCACCCAAAGTTAACACACTATGTTGTCTGCTTGCCTTTAGATAAAGCAGATAGCAGAAAGAAAGGAAGAGGTGGAAAACAAGTAGTTTCTGTCGAAGATGAGTGGCTAGAACACATTAAAAAGTGGGGAAGTCAAGCAAAGGCCGCTGGTAGTAAAATAACGTTCTCATACTGGGGTAAGCATGAGATTACTACTTTCCTAACGATTGATGACCCCCTTTACTCTGGTAGAGCTTTGTACTGGTTTAACGAACCATTTTTCGGAACAGATGTATTCAGAAATATCGCAAAGAGGTCGCAAGACAGCTTGGGAGATAGGTATAGCCCAGAGTTTCATGTTGAACTCGCCATTGCAAAGAGTTTCGATGGTCTGTGTTTGAACCCCTCATGGTGGGATCTTCTCAAAGAGAAAAAAGCAGAGCTGAAAGATGTTAGCTTAGATGTGATTTCTTTCTTGAATAAAGAAGGTAACACTGAAGGCACATCATTAAACAGAGAAAGCATAAAGAGCTTGGATGAACAGCTTAACGATTTTCTAGAGAAATTTAGTAGGAGGATTACACAGAAAGATTTCCACAATCGAATATCAAGCATAAGCTCTTTGCTAGAGGAGCTATCTAAGCTATATGCCGAGGTTTATAAAGATGCGCATGATAAAATCGACTGGTCTGAAAGAAAAGATAACTCTAGAAGTGCTCTATATAAATTATCGGGCACAATAGACGATCTATCATCTTTCCTAAAGCAAAGGAAGGCCTTATCGTCCCAGACGAAAACTGCGCTTCTTTACGGGGAAGCAGGAATAGGTAAATCACACCTCTTATGTGATTTAAGCTTGCATAGAATCAATGAAAACTTACCAACACTGTTTTTATTGGGCGCTCAATATCAAGGCGGGAACCCAATTAGTTTTATAAAAGAATCATTGGACTTACAAAACTATAGAAACTCCCAGGTTTTAGGTGCTATAGATGCAGCGGGAGAAGCATCGGAGGCGAGAGCACTCATTGTCATTGACGCTATCAATGAGGGTGGTCACAGGGATGACTGGCTTGATCAAATAACAAGCTTCCTGTCCGATTTATCACGATTTCCATATATTGCTGTTCTGTTTAGTTGTCGCAGCACATATCTAAATTACATCCTTCCTGATAGCGCAGACGAAAACCTATTGCCTCGTATAGAACATTATGGATTTAGAGGGCATGAGCATAGGGCTGCGGAGAAATTTCTTTCCCAGCAAGGCATATCCAAGCCAAGCGCACCAATATTAGCACCTGAATTTACAAACCCCCTTTTCTTGAAAACATGCTGCCAAGCGCTTAGACAAAATAAGCAAACCTCATTTCCAAAAGGCCTGAACTCTATTACCTCATTATTTGATTTTTATGTTGATAGCATTGAAAGGATTGTGGCGAGAAAGAAAAAATTCAATCCGCAAGAGAATATCGTTAAGTCCATACTTATTGATATAGCGTCAAAATTATTACCAGATAATCTTGAAGGCCTTCCGAAGCAAGATGTTAGAAAACTGATTAATAATTACGACCCAAACCCGAATTTCGGGGACAGCCTTTTCGATATATTAATTGATGAGGGTATTCTTTCTGAGGATATTTCTTATAAGGAAGAGCAGCGTGGAAACCTTATTGTTAGTGCGCCAAGCGAAGCTTGGCGCTTCTTGCCGGGTGAAAGTCCCGGTCGGGTAAGGGCTAGCCACCCACCCGTATCGCGTGTTGCGCCTCTGGCGGATAGCGACGCTCTGGTCGGGAGACTGG
>NZ_NRRS01000114.1 GCF_016583795.1 Rhabdochromatium marinum
GTTTCTCCGGAGCGCCACCCGTCAATAGGCGCACATCCGCTTCGTCAAAATAGCGATGCCCGGACGGATGGCGCTTGGCCGCGAGCTTCCCTTCGCGCTCCCAGCGCCGCACGGTCTGCACCGAGCGACCAATCCGCTTGGCAAATTCTCCGATGCTGTAGTAGCTGCTCATATTGCATAATTATAGACAGCTCTAGGAAGAAATCAAGCAACTGTTAATTACTCCTTGTATCTGATGGTCTGCCCGTGGTCTGCCCGGTGGCCGGATCGGTCCCTGATCTGCTCAAGGAGCGCCAACCCGGTTTCTGTTGCATGAATCAGCGTTTCGTTCAGCGGGCGACACCGAAACCTTCGTCCTGGGTGTGAGGCGGAATAGGCAGACCGGCGATCTTGAGCCCCTGCAGCACCGGCCCCTCTGGAAACAGGCGGCGCAGATGCCGACGCCCACCCTGTGCGGCGAATTCGGCGGCAAGCTGATCGGAAAGATCCCGACCACTCGCGGGCATACCATGTTCGAGATAATGGCCGCGCAATATCTCGATCACCTGCCAATGCTCGTCGTTCATTGCAATACCAAGCGACTCGGCGGTGCGTTCGCCCTGATGGCGTGTCCAGTCTTGAAACTCGACTTCGCGGTCGGGACGCCGCGGGCTCGTCGTGTCAGGATTGTCGATGATCTTTTGTGCATCTGCCATGGTTGCTATCCTCCTGTGCTTGATTGAATCGAATACCATTGGTCAAGCAACCCCTATGCCGGACACCCGGTTGAACCAGGCGGCTGGCACCCGGATTGCCTGTGCCCAGCCAGCGATCGATCCACCCGTCCATTGATCCGGTGTATTAATCATGCTTGAACAAACCCTCGTGCAATGTCCGTACTGCGGCGAAACCATCGCGACCGAGGTCGATGACTGGGACTGCCAAGGCTATATCGAGGATTGTCCAGTCTGTTGCCGGCCGATCGAGTTCGCCGTTGAGAGGGATGGCCGCGGCGACCTGGTGCGCTGGCACGCCCGGCGCGATGACGAGTAATGATCGGTTGCATTGAACCCGTGATGGTGGATATCCCCCACGCCAGTCCGACGTGCGGTGGATTGGTGCGGGGACCCTGTCGCGGCGGCTACGTTCTACCCCGCCGAGCTTCAATGAGCTGCGCTGAAATGGCGACTCCAAGGCATTGATACTGCTCCACTTGCCGGTACCCTTCTGCCCGGCGGCGTCGAGCACGACCTCGACCAGGTAGGAGTCCAGCACGCCTTGGTTCCAGCGCGCGAAGGTCTCGCCGATCGCGCGCGGCGCCATACCGAGCAGGCGTTGTGAGTGTCCCCGACAGGCTCGACACTCCGCTTGCACCCAACGCGCGACCGAACATTAAATGCTTTTGGGAGATCCGCTGGGCAGTCTGACCCAAACTAACAGGCCGCCCAACTCGGCGCGACCGAAGCCAAGTGTACCGCCATAGGCTTCCACCACGTCGCGCACGATGGCCAGCCCGAGCCCCGTGCCGGCCTGACGCTCGTCGAGTCGCAGACCGCGCTCGCCGAGTCGCGACCAGTGCGCGGGCGTAACACCGGGACCGTCGTCCGCGATCTGAATCTCGACCTGTTCGTCCGTAGAGATCGATACCCGGATATCGACCTGTTCGGCGGCCCATTTCGCGGCGTTCTCCAGTAGATTGCCGAGCAGTTCGAGCAGATCCCCGGGCATCAGCGCCACGTCGACCCGATCCGGGGCTAGTATTCGCCAATCGATCCGTTCGCCAGCGGGTGTGCGCCCCAGTGTGCGCAGCAGACGCTCAAGATTCTCGACCACGTCGGTTCGCGCGGCGTGTGGGGGATGGCCGGAACGCACGCGCGCGCGGATCAACTCGCGCTCGACGCGCCGACGGATGGTCAGGGCGAGTTGGTCCAGGTCTGCGGCCAGAGTGGGATGGCCGGCTTGACGCAGGCGCTCGGCGTCGGCCGCCAGGACGCTCAGCGGGGTCTTGAGTCCGTGGGCGAGGTCGGCGGTCCAGGCACGCGCCCGCTCGACAGAGCTTTCGCGCGCTTCGAGCAGGGCGTTGAGCTCGGCGATCAGTGGCTGGACCTCATCGGGAGCCCGTGCCGCGAGCCGTGAGGCACGCCCGTCACGAATGGCGCCGATCTCGCGGCGCAGGGCTTCCAGGGGTGCCAATCCGGTGTGGATTTGGATCAGGGTGGCCAGGGTCAGCAAGAGTGCGATCAGCCCCAGATAGGGCCGCATGTCGGCGGCAAAGTTGGCACGGGCACGGATGAGTTCGGCGCGATCCTGGGCCAGAATCAACCGCGGTTCGACTGCCTCCGAGCCTGATCCGACCCGGATGCTTCGCTCGCGCACCATGAGCGACTGTCCGTCCGGCCCCGGCAGGCGATGGGCATGCACCACCCCCGGGGTCAGTTCGTCCTCCGGCAGGGCGATCACCTCATCCCAGAGCGAACGTGAACGCAGAACACCCGCTTGACCAGTGCGGTCGATCTGCCAATAGCGGCCACTCAAGGGCTGCGCAAAGGCTGGATCGCGCGGTTCCTGGATGAGCCGGAGCGAACCATCGGGTGCGATCTCGACGGCGGCGGCGAGTTTATTGAGATGTGTCTCCAATTCAGCGCCGAGATGACGCTCGACATGGCGCTCGAACAGATTCGCCAACCCAAGCCAGGCGATCAGCAGGGCCAGGGTGATTGAGATCAGCGCGCCGATCCAGAGCCTGGCGCGCAGCGAGTGGTGTTTCATGCGCGGGTGGAACCGGGTCTCTGGATCATGAGGCGTGCGAGTCGTCATCTGTCTCGATCAGATAGCCGAAACCGCGTCGGGTCTGGATCAGCCCGGCACCCAACTTGCGCCTGACTCGCCCGACCAGTACTTCCACCGAATTGGAGTCACGCTCGAAATCCTGCGCATAAAGCTGCTCGGTCAACTCCTGTTGCGAGACGACGCGCCCGGCCTGCTGCATCAGATAGCTAACCAGACGGTATTCCTGCGGCGAGAGATGAATGGCGAGCCCATCGCGGCTCAAGGTCTGACGTCGGGTATCGAGCCGAAAGGGGCCATGGACGAGGACGGGCGCCGGCTGACCAGCCGCGCGGCGAACCAGGGCCTGCACGCGCGCGAGCAGTTCCTCGAGCCGAAAGGGTTTGGGCAAATAGTCATCGGCTCCAGCCTCGATGCCCTCAACGCGCTCGGTCCAATCACCGCGCGCGCTCAGAATCAACACCGGCAGCCGCTGACCGGCGGCACGCCATTGACGCAGCACCGACAAGCCATCGAGACTGGGCAGCCCGAGATCGAGGATGGCGGCAACATAGGGTTCGGTATCACCCATGAACCAGGCCTCGCGCCCGTCGCGCGCGCGCTCAACCAGGAAGCCGACAGCCGTTAGACTGGCCGTCACCGTCTCGGCGACCTGATCATCGTCTTCCACTAGAAGCAGGCGCATCAGTCGTTGCCCTCCAATTCCAGGATTTCACCATCCCGGGCGTCGATCTCAACCTCCAATCGGCGCCCATCCGGGGTCAGGATCTTGAGTTCGTAGATCCAGACCCGCTGCCTGCCAAATGTTTCGCGTTCTAGTTCAATGCCGATCACCTCGCCCGGCACCTGTTCGCTGATGTGATGCAGGATTTCGGCGATCGGCAGGATCTCGCCGCGCAGGCGGGCCGCGCGCGCGCGCTGGTGATCCCGCCGCAGCTCATACCTGCTGGATCCGGCGTCATCCACCTGATCGTCGGCGCCAGCCTGAAGAGGGAGCAGGCTCAGTAGGCCAATGAGGATGGCAGGGTGCATGATTGAGCGTCCCGTCATGGTGTCGCGCGTTGCGCTCGGGTTCAATCCCTCCAGGGACCATGACCCGGAATGTCGATCCAGCGTTCGTCATAATTGCCTTCGGCGGCTTTTTGATGGCAGGCGTTGCACTGGCTGAAGCTGTTGACCTCTGGGTTGCCCGTCACCAGGCGAGCCGGTATCTCGTCATGCTCATGCTTGAAATCGGCGCTTTCGGTGATGCGGGGCAGACCACCAGAGACCGCGCCCGTGTTGCTAGCATCGCCTGGGACCATTGACCGTGCCACATTTGCGGCATTGGCCCCCAGGAAGGCGCTGATCTCGGCGCGCAGTGCCTCGGATAGGCTGGCATCGTCGCCGTAATGGTTGATCAGTGCATCCGGCGCCATGATTCGGGCCCAGTCCCGTGGCGGAAGCAGACCGGGCTGATAGGCCATGTGGCAAGAACCGCACTCTTCGCTATAGGTCGCGTTGACGACCGGCGCCAGGCGCGACTCGAATAAGCTGTTTCTCTTGTGTTCGTGCTCATCGTCTTCGTCGTCATCATCATCGGCGAACGCCAAGTGGGCGCTGCTCATGGCCAGCGTGCTGGTGAGCAACAGTGTCAGAACAGATTGGCATGCAAAGGGGTTCATGAGGTCGATTCTCCTGGCTTATTGGGTCTTGATGTAGGCGATGAAATCAGCTTTTTCGGCGGCGTTGCACTCGCGCCCGATGGTCCAGCGACAGTTGCGCCGCAACCACTTTTCGATCTTGGCGGAATCGGTGAGGCGCTGTGGATTCACCGAGGGGGCCATGGGTTCGATGACCTTTCCGGTCTTGGCATGTTGCCCCGGTTGTGTTAAATCGCGGCCATGACAAGTGGAACAACTGCGCGGCTTGGAACCATCGGTCTGGGGGTATTCCTTGATCCAACCTGCGGCTCCAGCGACTGGGTCGGCCGCCCAGGGGATGGCAGGCAGGATCAGGAGGTTGGCACTGAGCAGGGCCGTGGCGAGGTGTCGTTTCATGTCTCGGTTCTCCGTTGGTTGGCAATCAGCCTGATTCTTATCAAGGCTTTCCAGGAGTCCTTGTGGACTGTGCCGACAGCCTAGCGAGAGCACCCTGACAAAAGGCTGACAGCCCTCGTCAGCGTTCGGTCAGGCGCGCTTGGTTACGCTCGCTGTTCGTGAATGTTCCCGGCCAAGGCGCCGACACGCCTGAACCGAGATACTGAGCATCCAACCTGAACCGGAGAACCCAAGCATGTCGAACGAAGAACCAAATGACACCGCCCCCCTTGCCCATGGCCCCGAAAGCGACGCCCCCAAGCGAGTTCGCGTCTGGGATCCGCTGGTCAGGATCTTTCATTGGTCATTGGTGGCTGGATTTGCCACCGCCTTCATCGTCGAGGACGATCTGCTCGGCATCCATGTCTGGGCCGGCTATCTGGTGCTCGCCCTGATTAGTGTACGCCTGGTCTGGGGGTTAATCGGCACGCGCCATGCACGTTTCAGCGACTTTGTCCGCAGTCCAGGCGCCGTGCTTGGGTATCTGCGCGCTGTCGTGCACTTGCGGGCGCCGCGTTATCTGGGCCACAACCCGGCGGGTGGGGCCATGATTGTGCTGCTCTTGATCAGTGTCGCCGCCACCGGCATCAGCGGCCTGGCGCTTTATGGCGCCGAGGAATTCGCCGGTCCACTAGCCGGTATGATGCGTGGTCTGCCACCCGTCTTGGGTGATGTTTTGGAAGAGAGCCATGAGGTGTTTGCTTATGTCACGCTCGGTCTGATCCTGATTCACGTGGTTGGGGTGCTCGTCTCCAGTCTGCTGCATCGCGAGAACCTGATCGGCAGCATGATCAGCGGCTACAAGCGCGCGGAGATTCAATAAATGCCTCCCGCATTTCGCTGGAGCTGGAGCCTCGATACCATGCTAAAACATTCTTCTATCCCCTTGCTTGTGTTGACAAGTCTATGGCTCGTCGCGGTCGGAATGGCCGTGATGGCCGCAGACGGTGAGACGCGCGATTGGCGCGGTTGGCTGCGGAAGTTTCCGAACATTGCGCCAGCCATCCAGCCGACCTATCTCGAGGAGTGTGGTTCCTGTCACCTGGCTTATCCACCTGGAGTCCTGCCGGCGGACTCCTGGAAGCAAATCCTGGCACCCGCGTCACTCGCCAATCACTATGGCGATGACGCCTGGTTACCGGAGAACCTGGTCGCAGAGGTGCGGGCTTATCTGATGACTAACGCGGCTGACAAATCCGCGCGAATCCGCGAGCTGGCGTTTGCCGTGCCCGGCGCGGCGCGATCCGACGCCAGTCTGCCGCGCATCACCGAGACGCCCTATTTCGTCCGCAAGCACAATCAGGTTCCGGCGCGTCTGGTCACGGACAATCCCGAGGTCGGCAGCTTTAGCCAGTGCAATCGCTGCCACATCGGCGCGGAGAAGGGCGTCTTCGACGAGAGCCAAGTGGACATTCCTGGTTTTGGGTCTTGGACGGATTGAACATGTCCATCGAGCCACGCCAACCGACAACATTCCAGGAGATCCATTTCGCGCCTGGTCAGCCGAGCCCGCTGACCCTGGCGATCTGGCTCGTCTTGGTCGTCGGCTCGCTCATGGTGCTGATGCGTGATCTCAAGCGCGCCAATCCGGAGATCGCCGGGCTGATGCAATGGGTCTGGCTGCTCACCGTGGCCTATTCCGGCCCGCTCGGACTCGGGCTGTATTTCTGGTCGGGACGCAAGCAGATTCCGCGCGATGACCTGTGGCGCCGCGCCGGCATGCCCGCGCGCCAAGGCAGCGCATGCGCATTAAATGGGCTGCGGGTGCATGAGGGGATCGACGCCTCTCCTCAGAGCGCCCGCGAGCGCCTGGAGCATTTACCTCAAATGCGCAGCAACCCCATCAGACCGACCAGGATCAGATAGATCGCCACGACATAGTTCAGCAGCGCTGGGCGAACCAGAATCAGAATACCGGCGACCAGTGCGATCACCGGCTGAATCAAGGGATGGATCATTTCGAAAGTCTCCTTTTAATGACGTCGATGGAAGATCAACAGCCTGACACCCCGTACAGAGTCGAAGGGCGTTTTGGGGCACCAGGCCCAGGCCAAGTAATGCAAAAAGAACGCCAATGTGCGGGGAGCACCAAGCTCGGCGTTCGTTCTTAGTCGCCTAATGGGACTCGGGTGGCGGCGGTGCCAAGCCGACGAAGATCACGATGCCATCACCGCCGGGATTGACGGTGACATCGACGTCGAAACGAGGTTTCCAATTGTTGATGGTCCAAACATTGCCTGCCGCATCAATTTGCACACTGGTTTGACGCATCATCGGGGTATAACTCGGCAGCGAGCCCGGGCCGTAGAGCGGATCGCCATTGGGCAGCAGAACGGGGGCGCCAGCGCTCGGCAGGGTGTAGCCAGTAGCAGGAGAGATCGGGTCGCCCAAGCATAATCCCGGCGGGCAGGCGGTGAGATTGGCGCCGCAGAGTTTCGACAATCGCCCGCTGTTGAACTGATTGTTCAGCGCAAGGTCGCCGAAGTTCGACACCCAGATGTTGCCCTCGCCATCGACGGTCAGCCCCCAGGGGCCATCAATGCCACCGCCGGTAAACTCGCCCAAGCGCTCACCTTCAGGACTGTAGGCAAACACTGAGTCAGTGCCCTGGGAGGCGAACCAGGCGTTGCCGCTGTAGTCCACCGCAACCACTTTTAGGGTATCTCCCACTGGATCGATGAACGTCTGCTCCAAGGTGCCGGTGGTTCGATCCAGCGCATAGCGCGCGATGTAACTTTGATGCTCTCCAGCCAAGCCGCCGGAGAAGGTCACCCAGGCGGCGCTTTGTCCGGGAATAGGCGCGACGCCAAAGGGCGCGTTTTGCCAAGCCACCGTCGAGGACACCACATCACTGGGATTACCATCGCGAAACACCCAGACACCACTACCGCCGCGCACATTCTCATCGCCCAGGCTGGCCATCCAGAGATTGCCGAACGCATCCGGCTCGATCGCCTGCACTCGATAGGGACCGAAGTAGCCGCTCGCGGGAGAAATGGCTGAACCATCAAGGGCATTGAACTGAGAAACACTGCCAGGGGTGCGGCCTTTGAATAATGTCATCACCCGAAACAGGCGGCACCGAATTGATCAATTCGCTGCCAAAATTGTTGCCAGCGCCCGGTCGTTTGGCTCAGCGCCCGCAGGCTGAGTACAATCCCGGCGCCTTTGGTTTTCCAGCGCATGCC
>NZ_NRRS01000115.1 GCF_016583795.1 Rhabdochromatium marinum
TTCGGCAAGAACGTCAATCGCCGGCTCGCAAGCTGGACGAAAGGCGTCATTGCCGAAGCACTTGATCGTGTTTCAATCCGCAGAGGTTCTGCGGTCGTTCTGATCAATCCGGCCTACACATCGCAAATCGATTCCCGAACCGGTTGTCTCGACGGCCAGCGCAAAGGGGATCGGTTTTACTGTTCCGACGGGGTTGTGTTGCAGGCGGATCAGAACGCTGCGCGAAACGTGCTGGCGAGGCTGTCAGACCCGGACATTGATCGGTTCACGCCGTTCAAACAGGTTAAAGCGATCCTGCAAGCACGGACTGAGCGCCTCCGGTTGGGACTGCTCAACCAGGACTCCAGTTGCTCGCCCGCAAGGGTGCTATCAACGGAGAGCGAAGTGCCGAAAAACCAACGTGAGCAACTTTATTTAGGTTTTTAGGAACAGGCAGCGCATGAACCCCATTGACATTGTGCCCGTTGAGCGTGAACTCCTGTTCTGGATCCGTCCCGATGGGCGCCTGCTTGATGCCAATGAGGCCGCCTGCCGATCCTTGGGGTACAGCCGCGATGCGATCAGACAGATGTCTATCTGGGATATCGATCCTGATTTCTCGCAAGAGGGTTGGCCCGAGCACTGGTGGGAACTGCGTCGTGCTGGGCATTTGCGCTTTCTCACTCGCCACCGCCACCGTGATGGCTCGATCACCTCGGTCGAGATCTATAGCCAGCATCTCGATCTCGTGACTGTTGAGTGCTGTTGCGCGCTGGTCCGGCCGATGACGGACCAGCTCCGCACCGAACGGGCGCTACGGGAGAGCGAGGCACGCCTGGCACTCGCACTCGAAGTCTCCGGTCAGGCGCTCTTCGAAATGGATTTGACGAGCGGCGATGTGGTGTTCGACGCGGCCCATGTGCGCCTGCTCAAGCGAGATCCGGATGAGCGGTCCGCGAGCTTCGAGACTTGGCGCGGATGGCTGCATCCCGACGACCGCGATCATGTGCTGAAACTCCACCAGGAGGTGGTCTCGGGCGAACGCTCCGAGTATGAGACCGACTTTTGCCTTATATCGGGAGCCGGAGACTGGGTTTGGCTGCGCTCGGTGGGGCGCGTGATTGAATGGGATGGGAGACGGCGTCCGCTGCGCATGCTCGGCACTCATTTGGATATTACCGCACGTAAGGAGTCGGAAAAATCCCTGAGGCTGACCCAAGCCGCTGTCGATCGGGCCGTCATCGCGATCACTTGGTTCGATGCCGATGGCAGGATTTGTTACGTCAACGACGAGGCTTGCCGCTCGGTGGGCTTCAGTCGAGAGGAACTGCTTGGCTGCCAAGTCGATACCTTCGATCCGAATTTCCCCATCGAACAGACTGCGCAGTTCTTGCAGCGCCTGCGCGCGGCCGGCTCTCTGAATTTCGAGTCCAGGCACCGGCACAAGGATGGCTCCATGTTCCCTGTCGAGGTCTTCAGCAATTACATCTCGGCGGATGGCAAGAATTACAACGTCGCCTTTACCCGCGACATCAGCAGCCGTAAGGACGCCGAAGCCAAGCTGCGCGATCATCTGAGCTCCGAGAAGGCATTGGCCGATATCTCGGCCTTGATGATTAAGCCGGGCTGGGACGACCTGGACGCACGCCTCGATTGGACGCTGGAGTGTGTCGGCTCGCTCGCGGGCGCCGCGCGGGGCTTCCTCGTCGAAATGGACGCGGACGACCAAACAGCGAGTCGAGTCCATGAATGGTGCGCTGAGGGCGTCGCACCTCGAATGCGGGGGCTGCAAGATCTCCCAATCGGCGACGGTCGGGCCTTCCTCGGACGTCTCGAACGTGGTGAGGTGGCAATCGCGGATCTGGTGTTGCCGGACCAAGAGACCGCTTCCAAAGCGATACCAGACGAGCCCGACGCCCAGGCATTGATGTGTATCCCGCTGCGTTGGGGCGAGCGTCTGCGCGGGTTTCTTGGTCTGGAGGGGGCGGGACCGAGTCGCGTCTGGTCCAACGAGGAGATCAGGCTGCCGCGCATGGTGGCCGAGATTGTCGCTCATAGCCTGCAGCGCCGCGAATTCGAGCTGGCCTTGCGCGCGCAGACCCACTTCCTGGAGAACCTGGATCGCGTCTCGCGGATTCTCACCTGCAGATCGCCCGACATTGATGTTTTGAAAGAGCTGGTCGAAGCGATTCTGGACATCTTTCAGGCCGATCGAGCCTTTTTCCTGACCCCCTGCGATCCCGAGGCAACCGTCGCTCGTATCACCATGGAAGCGACCCACGAGGCTTACCCCGGAGCTTATGTGTTGGCACGGGAGGTTCCATTGGATAATGATTTCCGAGCGATCATGCGCACCGCCCTGGCACAAGACGCCCCCGTGATCAGGGATTTTCCCGCGTCATCGATTGCCGCATGTACCGCAGGTATCTGCAGCCAAATGGCGATGGCGCTGCGTCCACGAGCGGATCGGCCCTGGCTGCTGGGCATTCATCAGTGCGAAGGGCCGCGCGTCTGGACATCGGCGGAGCAGCGGTTGTTGCGCAGCATCGCCGAGCGGGTCGAAGAGGCACTCAATAGCCAGCTCTTGCTCGCCCAACTCAAGGAGAGCGAGGCACGCTACCGTACCGTCTTCGACAACGCCTTCGACGCCATTATGGTGCACTCGTTCCAAGGCCAGATTCTGGCGGTGAACCAGGCCATGCTTGAGATGTATCGGCTGGGGCATCGCGATGCATTGGCGTGCGACGTCACGGACATTTCCGGACCAGAGCAATCCAAAAGCGAGGTGATCGATCATTGTAAGCGTGCCCTCAGGCTGGGGAGCCAGCGCTTCGAATGGATCGCGAAGCGGCCAGGGGATGGAAGCCTCTTTCCCGTCGAGGTCACGCTACGCGCAATCCGCTTCGGAGATGAACCGGCCATCCTTGCCAATGTCACCGACATCAGTGAGCGCAAGCGTGCCGAGGAGGCGTTGCGCCTGAGTGAAGAGCGTTTTGCCAAGGCCTTTCGTTGCAGTCCCGCGCCGACGGTGATTGCCGATATTCAGAGACGTCGTCTCATCGACGTCAACGACCGTTGGCTGAGTGCGACAGGCTACGCACGTGAGGAGGTGGTGGGACGCACCCTTCTCGAACTCGGGCATGTGAGGGATGCCTCCATTCTGGCCGCCGCCTACGCGGCCTTCGACAGTGAGGGCACCCTGCACGACTTTCCGATTCCCGTCACACTGAAAAACGGCGAGCCGCGCGACTATCTCTGGTCTGCAAATACCATCGAGCTGAGTGGCGAGATGGTGCGCATCTCCTACCTTCAGGACGTCACTGAGCGCAATCGGGCGGAGGCGGCACTACGCCAGAGCGAGGAACGGTTCGCCAAAGCCTTTCAATCAAGTCCGGCGCCGATGGTAATCTCGACCCTCGCCGAGGGCCGGATTATCGATGTCAACGCGAGCTGGGCCAGCATGATCGGCTCCACGCGCGAGGATCTACTGGGTTGCACAACGCAAGAGGTTGGCTTTTGGGCAGATGCCGCATCGCGTGAGCACATCGTCTCGCAGTTGCGAGAGAACGGTCCATTTAAAGATATGCCCTTTGTGATCTCCAATAGCAATGGCGAGCGTCGCGAAATTCTCTGGTCCACCGAGATCGTCATGTTTGGCGATGAGGAAGTCTTGCTGTCCTCAGTGCACGATCTCACCAATCAGAAGCGCGCGGAACGGGCGCTGCGGGAGAGCGAGGCGAGGCTTCGCACGGCCATCGAGAGCATTCCGTTCGACTTCTTCGTACTCGATGCCGACTGTTGCTTCGTGCTGCAGAATTTGGCTTCAAAGGCACGACTGGGCGATTTGGTTGGTCAGAGTTCGGCGCAGGCAGCGGCGAGCCGACTCATCTCGGCTCGCTTGGAGGCCATGCTCGGTTGGGCACTCGCGGGCGAGCTCGTCGATCAAGAGGCCCGCGTGGTGAGTGACGGGGCGGAGCGCTATTTCCACAATGTGATTGCTCCAGTCAGGTATGGGGCGTCGGTGCGTGGGGTCGTCGGCCTCAGTATGGATATTACCGAGCGTCGCCAGGCCGAAGCAGAGCTGCGTCAGTATCGCGAGCATCTGGAGGAACTTGTGCAAGCGCGCACGGAGGCTTTGCAGCGCGCGATGGCTCAGCTGATGCAAGTGGAGAAGCTTGCGGCCTTAGGCAATCTGGTTGCCGGTGTCGCACACGAGCTAAACACGCCTCTCGGCAATGCCCGCATGGTCGCGAGCACGCTGAGCGATCAGGTTGATGAGCTCACCAATGCGTGGAATTCCGGCGCCATGCGTCGCTCACAGCTTGCCGACTTTCTGGAACACACTCGAGAAGCGGTCGATTTGCTCGAACGCAACACGGTTCGCGCCGCGAATCTCATCGGCCACTTCAAGGAGATCGCCGTCGATCAGACGAGCGTGCGACGGCGCCGCTTCAATTTGCTGGAGACCGTCAACGAGGTGCTTGCAACCCTGCGGCCGACCCTCAAACGCACAGCCCATCGCATTGAGCTGGACATCGCCCCGGATCTGGAGCTGGACAGCTACCCCGGCCCGCTCGAGCAGATCATCGCCAACCTCATTGGTAATTCCTTGGCCCACGGCTTTGCCGGTATCGAGCGTGGCTTGATCCAGATTCAAGGACGCCTGGATGGCGTCAACAGCATCCAGCTCATCTATCAGGACAATGGTGTCGGCATCCCGCCGGAACAGCAAACACGCATTTTCGAGCCCTTCTTCACCACCCGCTTGGGCCAAGGCGGCAGTGGTCTAGGACTCTATATCGTTCACAACCTGGTTAGCAGCGTACTCGGCGGCAGCGTTAAGGTTTCCAGTCAGGTCGGCGCGGGGGTGACCTTCAGCATCAGCTTGCCGTGCGAAGCGCCGAATCGGCCGGCACTTGATGACACCCCTCGTTTAGGAACGCATGAAGGATAACAACCGAGCGTGAGCTGGCGTTGCACATCCATCTGCATTACAGTCAACCTCGGCAAGAACATCGGGTATCGGTGCTTCCGCCTCCCTCCGAAACTTTCTGTTTCCAATGGAAACGCCTGGAGCGAATCAACCGACGATCAAAGCCTTAGCGAATGAAACCATCTGTCCCTGAAACCTGAGCAGCTGACGAAGGTAACGCCTGTTTCGACTGTCCGCCCTACCTACCGAGGATATTTACATGCTTGCGCGCTTTTCCATGATGCAAAAACTGTTGGTTACGCTGGTTCCAACGACGTTGATGCTGCTGCTCGGGATGATCGTCTTCATGCAGCTGGTCCTGAAGGAAGCGGTCACCGAGAGCGCGATTGCATCGGCCCATCAAATGGCAAGCGCTGAGGGACGTGTGATCCAGCAGCAACTCAACGGTGAATTGCGCGGACTACAAGCCCTGTTGGCGGTTGTCGAGTCGCGCGATCAGATCCCAGCTGAGAGGCGTCGGGATCGATTCAATCATATTCTTTCAACCTATCTGCAGGGGCATCCTGAATTGTTCGGCGTCTGGACGCTGTGGGAGCCCGACGCTTTCGATGGCTTGGATGCTCAATATGCGGGAACTCCCGGTCACGACGCGAGCGGGCGGTTCATCCCCTATTGGTACCGCGACGGCGAGCAGGTGGCGATGGAGGCGCTCAAGGGCTATGAAACGCCTGGGGACGGCGATTATTATCTGTTGGCCCGCAACAGCGGCAAACTGATGATTCTTAATCCCTTCAGCTATGAGGTTGGTGGCAAGCCGGTGCTGATGACCTCGATCGTTGTACCGCTGAGCGAGCAGGGACGCGTGGTCGGCGTTTTGGGCGTCGATATGGCGATCTCGGCGATCCAGAAAATCATTGCCTCCATAACCCCCTTCGGTGGAGCTGCAGCGTTGTTCACCCATGATGGCATGGTGATCGCTCATGCGGACGAGGCGCGGTTGGGCAAGAATGTGGCCGAGGTCGAGAAGGAGTCCTTGGGTGAGGATACGCCTCGATTAGCCGAAGCGCTGGCACGGGGGACGCCCTTTACCACCATCCGGTACAGCGACCTTTTTCAAGGCCAGGGCCTGGTGATTACGGCTCCCCTGACCCTGGCCGGCAATGAGGGGCAGTGGTCGATTGGCATGGCGCTGCCGCTCGATGCGGTGCTGGCCGATAGCAATGCGCTCATTTTCCAGCTGACGCTGATCGGTGTTGCTGGTCTGGTCCTGCTGATCGGTGTGATTCTGTTGCTCGGTCGCAGCGTTTCGGTTCCTCTCCGTCGCGTGGGTACCGCGCTGGGCGATATCGCCAGCGGAGAGGGCGATCTCACGCGGCGTCTGCCGGTTGACGGCAAGGACGAAATCGCCTTGATTTCGGCCAACTTCAATGCCTTCGCAGGCAAGATTCAGACCCTCATTGCCCAGGTGACAGGTGCAATCAGCCAGCTCGCGGCAGCGGCCGAGCAGCTCAACATGACCAGCGAGGGGACGAAGGATCAGATTCAACGCCAACAGGCCGAGACGGATCAGGTTGCGACCGCCATGAACGAGATGACGGCGACCGTGCAGGAGGTCGCCGCCCACGCAAACAGTGCGGCCCAGGCTGCGCGCGAATCGGACCTGGAGGCCCGGCAGGGCAGCGGTGTGGTGCGGGAGACCATCGAAGCGATCGAGGCATTGGCCCGCGAGGTGGAGCAGGCGGCCGGTGTGATCCATCGTTTGGAGGCGGATAGCGACGAGATCGGCAAGGTGCTCGACGTGATCCGCGGGATCGCCGAGCAGACCAATCTGCTCGCCCTCAATGCCGCGATCGAGGCCGCCCGTGCCGGCGAGCAAGGCCGAGGTTTCGCCGTTGTCGCCGACGAGGTACGCAGCCTGGCCTCGCGCACCCAGGACTCGACCAAGGAGATCCAATCGATGATCGAGCGTCTCCAGGGCGGAGCGAATAGCGCCGTAACGGCAATGCAGCAGGGACAGGTGCGCTCGAACGAGACGGTCGAGAAGGCGGGGCGGGCCGAGCAGTCGCTGGCCAGTATCGGTGAGGCAATCACCCGCATCAATGACATGAACACCCAGATCGCCAGCGCCGCAGAGGAGCAGAGCGCAGTCGCCGAGGAGATTGATCGTAATTTGACCAACATCGTTCAAGTCGTCGACAGTACCGCGCAGTCATCCGTTCAGATCGCGTCATCGAGCGAGGGTCTCTCCAAGCTGGCGGCCGAGCTTCAAACGCTCGTCGGTCAGTTCAAGGTGTGATTCGAATGGGAGCCGCCAGCCTTGCGCAAATAATCACACGGTACGGGACAATTAGGAACGGAGTAATCGAATATGACCACTTATAACCGACGCCTGCTCGTCGCACTTGATGCAAAGATCAAAGAGATCAACCGCAGTATCATACACCCGATACTGCCGGAGTTACGGCTCTCGGATCTCACTCCGATATTGGAGATGGTGGCACGGGCGCGAGCTGAATATTTGAAAACACTATTTGAAATCGGTCGAGCGGCGACAAACGACCGAGCCCCCAGCCCGGAGGACATCCAACGGCTCGCCGATTTGCGGCAGGTCTATCAAGAATTGGTCACGGCGACACAGGCAATCGAGACTGCAATTGAGCGGGAATACTTGGATGTGGAGTAATAACCTCCCCCGCGAGCAGCCGATCAGATATTCCCGAGCTTGTCCTGTCTGCATATCGAGCGCGCGCCATGATCAATATTCATTGGGATAAAAAATTCTCGGCCTTGATCATCCCTCGGTCCAAAACCAACAATTTCAGTAGGTGATCAGCGCGAGGCATGGGGCGGCAGGAGTCCGGGAAAGGCGTAGTCTTGGAGGTGCAACCCAACCCAAGGACAGCGCCGATG
>NZ_NRRS01000116.1 GCF_016583795.1 Rhabdochromatium marinum
AAGGCAAACGCCTGATGGACAAGCGCTCCTTGGGCAAAACCGTCAAAGCCAATCTTCAAGCGGCCCTGACCTACTTCAGCAATCAACGTGAACGCATGAACTACCCCGCGCACCTAGCCGAGAACTTACCGATTGGCTCCGGGGTCATCGAAGCGGCCTGTAAAACCCTGGTCAAGCAGCGCCTGTGCGGAGCGGGCATGCGCTGGAAACATCAGGGCGCCAAGATTGTTTTGAGCTTACGTGCGTTGGTTCAGTCGACCGGACGCTGGGCGCAATTCTGGGACAAGATCGATCAGTTCGGTGCTCAGCCTTGCTAAGGACATTATTGAAAGGTAGCACCCTGTGCATCAAACGGCACTGTTACGTTTTCTTCAGGCAACATGATACCGGCGATGACCAGCGCCGCTGGAGCACTCATCAGCGAGGCGGTCAGGATTTGTCCCATGGCATCGGGAATCAGATCACTCAGAATGCTGGCGTAGAGCAGCATCATTGTTCCGGCAATGGTCGCCATACCGCTGACCATGAGCGCAAACAGCGCCGCTCGTGACATGCTGTTGAGGTAGGGGCGAATCAACAATGGGGCCTCGGTCATACCGATGAACACATTGGCTGCTGTGGCCAGCCCCAGGGCGCCCGAGGTGTGGAGCGTGCGGCGCAGTACCCAGGCAAAAGCCTGTACCAGCCGTGGCAGAATGCGCCAGTGAAACAGCAGCGCCGACAGTGCCGAGACCACCAGCAGCAGCGGCAGGGCACGGAAGGCCAGCACAAAGCCATGCTCAGGCGCGGTGACCTCAAAGGGGGCAGCGGCGCCGGCCAGATAGCCGAAGACAAATTGCGTGCCCGCATCCGTGGCCTGTTGCAGCGCCAAAACCATCTCGTTGAGCAGCAGGAACAGTTGATGCGAGGGTGTCCATTTAAGCAGCAGCAGGCCGAGCAGCAGTTGCAGGGCCAGACCACCGACCACCAGGCGCGGCGAGATGGAGCGGCGCGCTTCGCTCAGCAGCCAGGCGATCCCAAGCAGGACCAGTAGCCCCAGGAGGGCTTGCAGGGTTTGCATGATGGACTCAGGCATGGTGAGACGTTCAACGAGCTTAATGAACAGAAAGCTTTGCTTTTGTGTCGCACTTTAGGCGGCTTTGGCTGGAAAGAAAAGTCTGGTGTGACTCAAGTCTCAGCGGCAACGGGATTGAAAGCCGCTGCGGTGGCGCGCACAATTTCAGGTGGCTTTATGCAAGAATCATCCACTGCGGATCAGCAAAAAATCAGCAGAAACCATCGGGAGGTTGGGATTATGACAACAATGAGCAAAGCGGCGATGCGTCGTGCCAGAGCGAGCGTGCCGGCCTTGGCTGTTTGGTTGCTTGGATTCGGGTTGGCTTTGGTTGCCCTGACCGGGGTGGCAGCCGAATCCGACGCTTTTTTCAATCAGACCTTCGGCGACTTCACCGAGGAGCTTGAAACCGCGCGGGCAGAGGGCAAGCAGGGATTGCTACTGATGTTCGAGATGGATGAGTGCCCCTTTTGTCATCGCATGAAAGCCACGGTGCTGAATCAGCCCGAGGTGCAGGCGTTCTTTGGTGAGCACTTTCTGGTTTTTCCGGTGGATATTGAGGGCGATCTTGAGGTGGTCGATTTCGATGGCCAGACCACCACGCAGAAAGATTTTGCTCTCAAGCAGTTTCGCGTGCGTGCCACGCCAGTGTTTGCCTTTTTCGATCTGGATGGTCAGCTGGTGGCGCGCTATACCGGCGCTACGCGCGATGCGGATGAATTTATGCAGCTCGGCCACTATGTCACCGAGGGCGCTTATGAAACGACCAGCTTTACCCAATATAAAAACTCCCAACCGACTGATTAAGGCGCTGAAGGTTCTGGGGTTAGGGTTGAGATTGGAGTTGATGCAGACAGAGGAGACAGCATGGCACAGCGAGATGAACGCGGGGAAGCGCAGGTTTGCTACCGTTGCCTGATCAGCGGTCGGGTGCAGGGGGTGTTTTTTCGTGCTTCCACGCGTGAGCAGGCTGAGCGCTTTGGCGTGACGGGTCATGCGCGCAATTGCCCGGACGGACGAGTGGAGGTGCTGGCGTGTGGCGCGCCCGAGGCCGTGGAGTCCCTGCGCGCTTGGTTGGCGCAGGGGCCACCACAGGCGCGGGTTGATGACTTGTCCTGTGAGCCGCTTGAATGGCGCGCTGTGACTGGCTTTACCACCGGTTGATAAATGACGCGAGGTATTGACGAGGATAGGATGGAACTGAAAGGCAGCAAGACTGAACAATGTTTGCGCGAGGCCTTCGCGAACGAGGCGAAGGCCAATCGGCGCTATCTGTATTTTGCCGCTCGGGCCGATGTGGAGGGCTTTAACGATGTCGCTGCCCTGTTTCGCTCGGCGGCGGACGGCGAAACCGGCCATGCCCATGGGCATCTGGAGTATCTGGAGGGCATTGGTGATCCGGATACCGGCCAGTCGATGGGGTCAACGGTACGGCATTTGCACTCCGCTATTGTTGGGGAAACTATGGAGGCGTCCGAGGGCTATCCGGCGATGGCGCGTACCGCTCGCGAGGAGGGATTTGATGAGATTGCTGATTGGTTTGAGATTCTGGCCAAGGCCGAGCGTTCTCATGCCAAGCGCTTTCAAAAAGCGCTCGATAATCTGGAGCAGGATGACTAAGCATTGACCGCCCAACTCGGAACCTGATTCCATGGCCAGGTTGTTGGTCTTGGTTGTGCTGCTGGGGTTGCTGCTGTGGGGGCTGCATTGGTTGCGCACGCGCCCCATCCCCGAGGTTAAGCGGATCCTGCGCCGCGTGCTGCTGTGGGGCGGGTTGGGGGTGCTGCTGGTGGCGGTGGCCAGCGGGCGCCTGAGTCTGCTGTTTGCCGTAGCGGCGGCGGCTGTGCCCATGCTGCTGCGCCTGTTGCATCTGCTCAGCCTGCTGCCGCTGATTCAGCAAGCCTTGCAGGCGTTGGGCTTTAAGACCGCTGGCGCGAATGCAGGTCAGACGAGCCGGCAGGCGGGGCAGTCGCGCATTCGCACCCGCTACCTGAGGATAGCCCTGGATCTGCGCAGTGGGCACATGGAGGGCCGGGTGCTGGATGGCCCCTTCAAAGGTGAGTCGCTTGCGGCGCTGGAGCGCTCGCAGTTACAGCGCATGCTTGAGTTTTATCAGGATAGCGATGCTCAGTCAGCGGCGGTGCTGCGCGCCTATCTGGAGCGCCGCTTTTCCGGTGCCTCGCAGGGATCGCAGCATGACAGCGGTCGCGCTGGCGCAGGAAAAGCGGCGCCGACATCGGGGCGCTTGTCGCTGGAAGAGGCCGGTGCCATCTTGGGCTTGAGTCCCGGGGCCGATCCTGCCGCGATTCGCGACGCGCATCGACGACTGATGCAGAAGCTGCACCCGGATCGCGGCGGCTCGGATTATCTTGCAGCCAAGATCAATGCAGCCAAGCAAAGGCTGCTGGAAGAATTCTCCTGAGACCTTAACGGCTACCCGCATCCGGCTTGCCGTTTAGCAGGGCTTCCGGGTGACGTTCAAGATACTCGGCCAGGGTGCGGATGGAACGCACAGCCTGCGTGCCTTCGCGGAGCAACTGATCGAGTTGATAGCGGGTGGGGGAGTCGCGGGCGACCAGTTGATCCACTGTGGCCAAGGTGTGGCTGGCCTGATCCAGCGCTGAACGCGCCGAGCGGCTCAGGGGTCCCCAGTCCTGTTCCAGTCGGGTGCTGAGTTGAGCGGTGTTGGTTGCGGCCTGTTGCACGGCAGGAGCGATGGCGGCGAGTTGTTCATGTGCGGCCACAGCCAGCTCGTCATAGTGGGTGAGCAGTTGTTGCAGAGTATTGAGCAGCGGTGGCAGATCCTGGTTGAGGGTCTGGAGCATGAGGCGACTTTGCGTCAGCGTTTGATCGAGACTGCTCACGGCTTGGTCGAGTTGCCCGGAGGCGAACAACTGGTGAATGGCCGTCAGGGTGCCGGTGGTCTGATCAACCAGATCGTTCAGTGGCAGATTGGTGATTAACTCCTCGACCCGGTCACGCGTGGCCTCAATGGCAGGTACCTGAATGGCGCCCTGATAATCGCGGGTTTCCGCTGGGGGCGGCAGGCGGGGATTCAGGCTCAAGGTCACGACATACTGCCCGGTGACCAGGCTGATGGACTCCAGCCGGGCGCGCAGGCCGCGCTCCTTGACCAGTTTGCGGATGACTGAGCGCGCATCCTGGCGGGCGCGACCGCTCATCACATCGACGTTCTGCGGCCAAACATCATAGCGCACCGGAATCCGAAAACTGTTGACACCGGGCAGATAGTCCAGGCTGATCTTGGTTACCTGTCCGATGGGAACGCCCTGGAAATGTACCTGGGTGCCGGTATTGAGCCCCTGCACCGAGCCGGGAAAAAAGGTCACCACCTCAATGCGTTCGCGCAGCAACGCGCCACTACCCAGCACGATCAGCGCTCCGACGAATAGCAGCAGTGCACCGAGTACAAAGCCACCGATGATGGCCGGATTGGCCTGTTTACTCATGGCTTGCTCATGGTCTGCTCATGACTTGCTCATGCCGGGCTCAGACTCAGGCTCGCCTCGGTTGAGAAAATGGCGCACCTCAGGCAGTGGCGAGTGATCCCGGAGCCAGCGCGGGTTGCCTGTGGTGAGCATGCTATGTTGTTCGGCATCAAGGAAAACGGCATCGTCGGCGATGGTGAAAATACTGGCCAGCTCATGGGTGACCACAACCAGGGTGGTCTCCAGGCTGGCGCGCAACTGGAGCAGGAGCTCATCCAGGCGCCTGGAGCTGAGGGGATCCAGTCCGGCCGAGGGTTCGTCAAAAAACAAAATCTCTGGGTCCAGTGCCATGGCGCGTGCTACGCCCACGCGCTTGCGCATCCCGCCGCTGATGGCAGACGGGTAATGGTCGCCGAAACCGGCCAAGCCGACTAGCGCCAATTTGTAGTCGGCCAGCTCGCGAATCTGCTGTTTGCTGAGTTGGGTGTGAACCTCAAGTGGCAGGCTGACATTCTCGCGCAGCGTCATGGCACTCCACAAGGCGCCGCTTTGATACATGACCCCCTGACGACGCATCAGCGCCAGACGCCCGGCGCTAGGGGTCCGCCAGCGATCGACGCCTTGGATCAGAATCTGTCCATGGCTGGGTTCCAGCAGGCCGGTCAGGGCGCGCATCAGAGTGCTTTTCCCACAGCCGCTGCCGCCCATGATGACGAAAATATCGCCGCAGCGGATGCTGAAGTTCAGCTGTTGCTGGATCAGCGTCTCGCCATAGGCCAGACTTGTATCGCGAACCTCAATCGCCGCTGCGCGCTCGTCTGGCTTTGACATCAGGACAGCCCGATGGCCTGAAAGAGCACCGTCAGTACGGCGGCGGCGATGACAATGAACAAAATGGCGGTGACGACGGCTGAGGTGGTGGCGCGTCCCACCTCGGCGGCGCTGCGGCCGCACTGCATGCCACGCAGGCAGCCGGATGCGGCAACAATGGCGCCATAGACGGTGGCGCTGATTAGCCCCTGCACCAGATGATTCAATGCCAGCGCCGTGCCGGTGGCGACAAAATACTCACTGACGGTGAGGCCGGCGACAGTGGTGCCAACGAAGGCGCCGCCGAGAATGCCAAACAGGTTGGCATAGATGGTCAGCAGCGGGGTCATCAGAATCAGCGCCAGCATGCGTGGCAGCACCAGAAAATCTATTGGTTCCAGGCCCAGGGTGCGCAGCGCATCGATTTCCTCATTGGCCTGCATGGCGCCAATCTGCGCGGCGAAGGCGGCGCCGGTGCGCCCGGCCAGCACAATAGCGGTAATTAGGGCGCCAATTTGTATCACCATCGCCAGGCCGACCAGATCGGCGATATAAATGCGCGCGCCAAATGGCTCCAGCTGCTGGTTGCCGATGTAGGCCAAAATCATGCCAACCAGAAAGCACACCAGGCTGACAATGGGCAGCGCATCGGCGCCGGCGGACTGGACAATCAGCCAGAAATCGGTGGAGCGAAACCGGCTCTGACCGCGCATCAGGCGTTGCACCGCCAAGGCCCCCTCGCCAAAGAAGCGCATAATCTCCCCGGTGGCGCTGGCCAGTGCCATGAAGTCCTGACCCAGGGGCACCAGAAAGGACGCTTGCGCGGACTGGGCCGGGTCGCGGACCTGTTCGGTGTCAGGCGCGGCGGCAGGCTCGGTTGCATGGGCGCCGGAGGCGGACTGGATCAGCTCCAGCAGCGCTTGCAAGGAGGCGGGTAGGGCTTCAATCTCGCAGGCGATGGCGCGCGTTGCGCAGACCCGCAGGATGGCCGCGATGAACACCACCAGGGTTGAGTCCCAATCGGTGAGCGCGCTGGTGTCGAAGCTCAGTTCGCGCAGTTCCTGTGCCTGGCCGATCTGGTCAAGCAGATTCTCAGGCTCTGGCGGGCTGGTATCCATACACCAGCGACCGCTAATCAGCAGCCGGGCGCTGCTGTGGTGCTCGCGCCTGTCGAGCTGCGCCCGGGGCGCCGGCCCAGCCGGCGTGGGCGCTGCATGGTGGTGGTCAGCGGTGGTGGATGCGATGAGCGGCATTCAGGCCTGTTGTGCCAACGCCAAACGACTTTATACGGATAATATCAGGAAACTAGGGAGCGAGCACCTCGGGCGCCGGTTCGATCAGCGTGTTTGGATTTGGATTGGTGTCGTTTTCTTGCCATGATCCCAGACGTCACTCCCGTCACTCAAGCCCGACGCCCGCGCACCGCGAGCAATCTGGAGACACTCCCATGCCCTTAGTCCAGCAAAACCTCCAACAAATCGGCGATTACGTCAAGGAGCACATCAGCGACTGGATCGCCGAGCAAAGCCTCGGCAAGCCGCCCGTCGTTTACGATTAAGCTGCTCCTAAAAACCTAAACAAAGTTGCTCATAGTGGTTTTTGGGTAATTCGCTCTCCGTTGATAGCACCCGGGATTGACCGGGCGAGCAACTGGAGTCCTGGTTGAGCAGTCCCAACCGGAGGCGCTCAGTCCGTGCTTGCACGATGGCCTTCACCGCTCGATACGGCGTGAACCGCTCGATGTCCGGGTCAGTTAAGCGTGCCAGCACGTTTTGCGCGGCGTTTTGGTCGGCGTCCAACACCTCCCCATCGAAACAGTAAAACCGATCCCCCTGGCGTTTGCCGAGTAGGCCTCCGTTGCGGGAATCGATTTGCGAGGTATAGGCCGGATTGACCAGCACGACCGCAGAACCTCTGCGGCTTGAAACACTGTCAAGTGCTTCGGCAATGACGCCTTTTGACCAACTGGCGAGGCGGCGATTGACGTTCTTGCCGAAGGACTTGCCCGCCATCGGGGCGGTTAAATCTTCTGCCGCGATCACGGCGGCTTTATCGACGACACGATGAACCGACTGAAAGACGGTGTCGCGGATGCGCGCGTGCGTCTTGTCCATCTGCCGGTGGAGCTTCTTGCGCCCGAGGTTGAACCGGCGAATGTGCTCGCGCTTGCGCGGGTTGCGGGTGTTCTTGGCGAGCGCACGCAGCTTGGCGCGGCGCTGGTATTTGGCTTTGAGCGTGTCGGATTGCTCGGTCAGTATTTGGCCCAGTTCCTGGCCGTGGTGCTCGCCGTCGGAATCGACCAGCACCTCGGAGTAGCCTTTATCGACGCCAATGGTGCGCTTGCCGCTGTCCTGTTTGGCTTCGACTTCGATGGTGTAGTGGACTTCGATGCGGTCCTCGT
>NZ_NRRS01000117.1 GCF_016583795.1 Rhabdochromatium marinum
ATTCGACGAAACACCTGATGCGCTTCTTTGAGCAGCCCCTCAATGCTGAGATGCTTGCGGCAAAACGGCGTGCTCATCAGCACCACCCTCGCAATCTGACATTGAACGATGCCGGCCAGTCTACCGAATCAGCGCCAAAAGTTTACGAAAAACTTTTTTTGAGCCTGGGCCAACCTGCTGTTGTTACGCCGAAAATTTTTTCGGCGGGAATTGCTGTTCAAGCTTTGGCCGTCGTTCGAAGGAGCCCCCGGGCTTTTCTGGGGCTAACACTAGCCGTGATCGCGCTGGGGCCAACACCTCCGCGAGGCATGGAGACCGAAACGAAACCGAGCCCCCCCGGTAGACGTCGGCGAAGGCGAGATGCAGAGCGCATCCGACACGAGGTCGCGCCTGTATTTATCAAGGAAACAACAGATCCGGTGTTCTGCCACCGATCCCCTACCGGACCGTGCGTCGAGGGTAACCTCGGGGTGCGAAGCGCTCGGGAGAGCTGTAATCTCCGCCTGATGAGCGGGCAACGAACCCGTGAGGGGACATTGTGACTGCCAGCCTCGAGGCGGTCGGGAGCTAGGGTTGATGGGCATGAGCCAAAGAGGCGAACAGTCAGGTCAGATGGATCGGCGTTCCTCCTGCGCAGATGACGCACTCTTGGCGCAAAGGCGAGATCTAACCCCGAGCCCGAGCCCGAGCCTGAGCCTGAGCCTCATCGAACGATTGCTACCCAAGCATATCTACAGCGTGATCGCTGCCGGTTTTGAACTCAAGACAGCATTCTTTATCCTGGCCTGTAGCCTCAATTTCCTTTTCTGAATCAGCCAAGGTGGCAACTTGGGTTAACTTGTAAGCAATGCCCTTGGCCATTGGCTGAACTCAAAAATATCCAAGCAGCGCAATGAGTCTCGAACGTTTGAGCCACGTTACTTTAACGTGGATGGGTGGTGAACCGCCTGTTACAAAGCTCGCGCCGAATAGCCCAAATAAGTGACAACCTGTATCGATCCCGCCTCTTGTCACACAAAGTCACAAAACTCGCCTTCTCTCGGCAAATTCTGGATACAGAGGCGCGGTGAAATAGCCCCCATCCGATTCCCCCCCCCACATCGAGAGAGGTTCTCCCATGATCAGTTCAAACACCCGTCAATGGTCCACCCCGGGCATTATCGCCGCCGGAGTCTTCGTGTCTGTCTCCGGCGTGCTCATGTTCTTCGGCATGCACGACCCGGTCAAGCTGGCCCACGAATGGATCGGCCTAGCGTTCGCGGTCTTGGTCGGGTTGCACGTCGCTACCCATTGGCGTGGCGTCAAAAACTATTTCAGCCAGCGCATGGCGCTTGGGATCATCGGGGTCATAGCGCTGGCGACGGTGTCCCTGATAGCCGTCTCCGTTGGTCACGAAGGTAGCAACGCACGTCACCGTATCCTTCACAGCTTCATGCGCGCCCCGCTGACCGAAATCGCCCCCTTACTGGACGACAGCGCCGACCGTCTGGCCGCCAAGCTCCAGTCCAAAGGTTTCAAGGTTGCCAGCACCGCCCAGTCGATTGAGGAGATCGCCTCGCGCAACGGCACCCGTCCGCCAGAATTGATGCACACTCTGTTCAACTAAATCATGATCATGCGGCCAGTCGAGTGTCGAGTGAGTCCCGATTGGCGGTAGTGCCCCAGTCTATAGGATTTCAGCGGGTTTAAGCATGCGGGCGGCGCGACTGTCGATCCCTTGAGTTTAGGTCTGTTTCAGTCCTGATCCGCGTGACGCTTCAGTTGTTCAAGCATGTGTTCCAGCGCGCTGGCCAGGGATTCGGCATCCTGCAGCGCGTCCCGTTCACCGGCGCGGGCGCGCTCGCATAGAGCGTGGGCCTGATCGCGCAACGCATGGGCGCATAAATTGGCCGCCAGCCCTTTGATGGCGTGGGCTTTGCGAAACAAGGCATCGAGATCACCTGCCGCCGCTGCGGCGCGCAACGCAGTTGGAATGTCTGCCTGTGTGGCGCGAGTAGCGGCAAACAGGCGCTCGATCAGGTTGGGCGTCTGCTGAAAGCGCTGAGTCAGACTATTCCAATCGATCGCCGGAACCCTATCGGCGGCGGCATCGGGTACAACGACATTCAGTGGTGGTGCCGGTGCCGGCGCCGGCGCTGGCTCGACCGGCGCCGCCGACAGGGTCGCGGGTCGCCAGCGCAGCAGTGCCTCCACGAGCGCCTCGCTGTCGATGGGTTTGGTTAAATGCGCCAGCATGCCCGCCTCCAGACTCCGCCGCCGATCATCGGCCAGGGCATGGGCGGTTAACCCGATGACCGGTAAGTCGGGGCGCAGCGCCAGTAAGCGCCGGGTGGCTTCGTAGCCATCCATTTCCGGCATCTGAACATCCATCAGCACCGCATCAATGGAGGCCGCCCGCGCCTGGATCAGCGCCAGGGCCTCTTGTCCGCTGGCGGCGCTGATCGCACTAGCCCCCTCGTGACTGAGCAGATCCTCGACCACCAGCCGGTTGACCTCAATATCGTCCACCACTAAAACGCGCAGTCCGCTCAGGCGGCGCGCCAGGTGTTCGGGATGAGTGTCCGTTAGAGGGCGTGCTGGTGCCTCGGTCGCTGGCAACGGCAGCCGCACCTCGAAGCGGCTGCCCAAACCCGGCTCGCTGTCCACGTCCAGCGAGCCACCCATCAGACGCGCCAACTGCTGGCTGATGGCCAGCCCCAGTCCGCTGCCGCCATGCTGGCGTGCGGTGCCGCGTTCGGCTTGCTCGAAGGGCTGGAAAATACGTTCGATCTGCTCAGCGGACATCCCAATGCCGGTATCGGTCACCGTGAAGCTAAGCGGTTCGCCCAGCCGTCGAATGTGCAAACAGACGTCGCCGACACAGGTGAACTTGACCGCATTGCCGAGCAGATTGATCAGAATCTGGCGCAGGCGCAGCGCATCGCCCTGCACCCATTCGGGCAAATCTGGCGCCGACTCGATGGTGAGTCGCAACGCCTTGGCACTGGCCTGAGGGCTGATGATCGACTGCACCTCGGCAAGACAGTCGGCCAGCCGGAACGGCTCGGGTGCAATACATAGCTTGCCGGCTTCGATCTTGGAATAGTCGAGCACGTCGTTGAGCAAACCCAGCAGATGGCGACCGGCCTGGTCGATACGGCGAAACAGCGGCCCGGGCGCCTCGGTGTCGTAGTCGCGACGGCCCATCCGGGTTAGCCCCAGAATCGCATTGAGCGGGGTGCGAATTTCGTGACTCATGTTGGCCAAGAAGGCGTTTTTCAGTGCCGCTAAACGCTCGGCTTCGCGCAGCGCCTGCTCGCGCTCGGGTTCGAGCTGGCGATAGGCGGTCACGTCGGTGTTGGTACCCATCATGCGCAGGACTTGGCCTTGGTCGTCCCGCTCAAGTGCAGCCCCCTGGCCAAGAATCCAACGATAGTGGCCGTCTTTGGCGCGCAAACGGTGTACAATACTGAAAAACGCACTGCCGCCACGCAGATGCCGCTCCAGGTTCTCCATCGCCACCGACAGATCCTCCGGATGCACCCGACAGCGCCATTCCTCGAACCTTGGCTCGATGTCAGCCTCGTCATAGCCCAGGGTGCGCTTCCAGCAACGAGAGTAAAACACCCGATCCGTGCGCGTATCCCAATCCCAGACGCCATGGCCAGCGGCATCCAACGCCCTGAGCCAGCGGTGCTCGGATGCGGCCAGGCGCGCCTGGGTGGCGCGCAGACGGCGATTGGCGATGGCCAGAATCACCAACAGCACCATGATCAGTGCCAGAGCCGTGGCCAGAATCAGCATAGCAGGCGGTGCGAACATGTCAGAAACTCCGCGTAGGGCAGCGGTCGGGCATAAAAAAATCCCTGATGCCAATGACAACCTTGGGCAAGCAGCCAGTCGGCCTGGGCGCGAGTCTCAATGCCTTCGGCGATCACCTTCAAATGCAAGCCGCGCGCCAGAGCGATGATGGCTGACACCACCGCCTCGCCGGCACGCCTGCGGCCCAATTCGGCGATGAAGGATCGGTCGATTTTGAGAGAATCGAGCGGAAAGCGCCCCAGGTAACCCAGCGAAGAGTACTCAGTACCGAAGTCGTCCAGCGACAGGGCAACGCCAAGTTCGTGCAATTTTTCCAGGGTACCCAACACGCTGTCGAGGCGCGGCATCAACGCACGCTCGGTGATTTCCAGCTCCAGGCGCGCCGGGGCGATGCCAGCGCGACCGAGGCGCGCGGCGATCTCCTCGGCCAAGTGCTGGTGATCGAGTTGGGCGGCACTGATGTTGATCGCCAGGGTCAAATCGCCGTGTCCACGCACGTGCAGATCGCACAGTGCCGCGCAGGCCAACTCCAGCACCCGCTCGGTCAGGGGTACGATCAGGCCGGTCTCCTCAGCCAGGGGAATGAAGCGCCCGGGTTCGATCAGACCCGCCTGCGGATCGCGCCAGCGCACCAGTCCCTCGGCGCCTACAAGGCGCCCGTCGCGCGCATCGACCTTGGGCTGATACCACAGCTCCAGCGCCGATGCGTCGATGGCACGGCGCAACCGGGCTTCCAGGGTGATGCGGTCGCGCTCGCCACGGTCGAGTGTTGGATGGTAACAGCACACCCGCCGGTTATCGCCCGCCGCCGGTGACTCGGCAGCGGCACTGAGGGCGGCGGTTATCGCTCGGCGCAGCAGCTGATCGGCGTCATCGCCATGCGCAGGCGCCTTGGCGATGCCAATGGCACCATTGACCAGCAGATCGATCCCGGCCACTGCCATTGGCTGGCGCAGACGCGCGAGCAACCGCCGGGCAATGTCTTCGGGGGTTTGCGGATCGGTGACTGCCGGGAGAATGGCGAAGGCGGTATCGCTGACCCGCGCCAGCAGCACTTCGCCATTCCAGTCCTGAGGCGCATCGTGGCTCGTGCGGGGCGCGACTGCCCCGAGATCGCCCAGGAGCACCTGCGCCAGATCGCGCAGCAGGGTGTCGGTGACCGCCTGGCCCCAGCCAGCACCTACCCGGCGCAGGGCGCCGATGTCGATGACCAGCAGACAGTCGCCGCGCGCCGGTGCCGCTGCTGGACGGCGGGTCAGGCGCCGCTGCAGAGCTTCGAGCAGGAAGGCCCGATTGGGCAGGCCGGTGCCCGCGTCGTAATAGGCCAGATGGAGAATGCGCCGGGCCGACTGGCGCAGCTCGGTAACATCCTGTACCGCCCCATGCCAATGTCCCGGCGGCCCGGGGTGGTATTCGCCCACTTGCGCCATGACGCGCGTGTCATCGACTGCGAGTCGATGCTCGCAGCGCCATTCCATGGTCTTGGGCGTGGGGACCAGCTGCGCCAGCGCGCGTCGCGTCGATTCGCGATCCTCTGGGTGAATGGCCGCCAATAGCTGTTCGAGTGTCACCGTGTCCAGGTTCTCGTCGAGGCCCAACAGGTGCCTGGCAGCGATGGAGAGATGAAAACAGTGCGCGTTCGGATCATACTCCCAGTCACCTAACCGGGCGATGCGCTGGGCATGGCCGAGTTGGTGCTCGCGCCGATGCAGCGCCGCGAGCGTCTGCTGGGCGCGCAGCAGGTAGCGCAACCGGTGGTTGAGCAGCACCGGATGCAGCGGTTTGCTAATAAAAGCAGTCGCACCCGCGTCATAGGCGTGCGCAATGGACGCAACATCTTCCAGCGCAGTCATCATCACGATTGGCAGGGATGTTCCCTCAGGACGGGCGCGTAGCGCTGCGCACACAGCGAAACCATCCAGCCCGGCCATCACCACATTGAGCAGCACCAGATCGGGCGTGCGCTGATCAAAGGCTGTAAGGGCCTCCTCACCACTCGAGGCTTCCTCCAGGTGAAATCCCTCGGCCAACGCCGAGGCGATCAGTACTTGTGTGACCGGGTCGTCATCGACCACTAGGATGTGGGGCGTCCGATGCAAGGACATGATCGGTGGTGCGCGACGGGCGAACCCGCCCCCCTGACTCACAAATTCAAGACCCACGACTTTGTTGCGCCCAGGCAAGATCGCCTCGTGCCGGCACGCCCGCTGCGAGGGTTAGCAGGGCCGTCAGCATCCACAAAGAACGGACAAAGGGTCGAGTCATCAGGAAAGACCTCCAAGCACCATAAAATTATTAACAAGAATGATTCGCATTTTGGTAAGCTCCCTCAATCCTGTCAAGAACTGTCGCGATACCCGGGTTACACCGGTCGAAGGAGTTGATGAACTATGTCACAGATGCAGTGCCTGTTCGCACGCGTGATGTCGCACCTGCTGCCCTTGGGGGCGGGCACGGGGCTGTTACTTGCGGTTGGGATTGGTTTCGGACTGACTGTACCCTTCACACCCGTGATGACCGCACCCCAGTTGACGATTAACGGGGGATGGATCGAGTTGGATGTGCATCCTGAACTGCGCCAAATTGAGGGACGGCTGATTGCGTTTGGTACCCACAGCGACAGCGGAAACGTGTTCGCCACCTTGCCACCCGGTACCATCGGAGCGGTACAGGTGGCGCTGCAATGTATGGAGGTCACAGCGTTCCAGCAGGACAGGCGGCTGACGATTCCGCTCGAACATTGCCCAGCCCAGGGGTGTGCGCTCGAATTGCGCTGGCGCATGGACGCCGACCAATGGCCAGCAGACACCGGTCTTTCGCAACTTGATGCCAGCGGCTACCGCCTCCTTGCCGCCGATGTGTTGCCGCGATTGACCGCTGCACCAGATCACCCCCTGGAGCCACACCCAAGTTTAGATCAGGCCACCGATGCTCCAGCCAATTGGCAATGGGTGATTCGTATCGCCGATCACAACGCCACCAGGCGCGGACGCAGTGCGGGAATGGCGGCGTTTCGCGATACCTGGGCTACCGTAGCGCAGACCAAGACAGCCTTGGCCATGGAGCCGCCCGTTGCGGACACCAAAGCCCCGCAATCATCCTCCCCTGCCACGGCCTTGCGCATCATGCAGGCGACACCCTGCAATGGATGCTAAATGAAGCGCCGCCGGATGGCAGTGATACCGGATAATCGCCTCAGATCCGATAGCGTTGCACCACATCACGCAATTGACTGGATAATCCGCTCAACTGTTCGGCCGCCACCGCCGTGCGTTGCGTATTCTGACTGGTCAACTCCGCCACTTGGGTGATCTGACGCACGTTGTCGTTCACATCCCCGGCCACTACGCTCTGCTGCCTAGCGGCGCAGGCAATCTGCGCATTCATCTCATGAAGCCGTGCCACCGAACCGGCGATCTCACCCAGCGAGGCTGCAACCCGTTCGGCTTGCTCCACGCTATCCTGGGCCTTGTCATGCCCGGAAAGCACTCGCGCCTCGGTCTGTTGCGCCCCCGTTTGTAAACGCTGCACCATCGTCTGAATTTCATCCGTAGAAGACTGCGTGCGTGATGCCAGAGTACGGACTTCAGCCGCGACCACGGCAAAGCCCCGCCCCTGCTCGCCCGCACGGGCAGCTTCGATCGCCGCATTCAGCGCAAGCAAGTTGGTTTGCTCGGCAATACTGCGGATGGGTGCGGCCTCGACAAGATGTTATTTCGAGGAGTATGCTCTAAGCCTCTGTAAATGATGAGGCGAGGAGCGATCATGGCCACGGTTGTTCGGCGTTCGGGCGAAGAGATCACCATCGAAGTGAGCC
>NZ_NRRS01000118.1 GCF_016583795.1 Rhabdochromatium marinum
TGACTTGAAAAGTCGCCTGATGACCGTCGATGTTAATGAGTTGCGCTGTTATGGCCAAGCCCTCTTTCTGCATTTGGATGATGGGCTAAGCATGGCTCATGATTGACATCATTGAAAGGCGGCACCCGACCCAGGGATGCACCTGGGCTGTGGTGCCACGTGTGACGCCATAGGAGATCAGCTCCACTCCCTGCCAGCGGTGCGGCTGTCCGGTTTTCATGGTCAATGCCTGTACCCGATGACCGCGAGCAGCCAGTGCTGGTGCCAGGAATTTGAACTGGCCGGGAAAATTTTGGTGAATGAACAGGATGTTCATGGAGCCGTGGCAGAACCGAAGGTTTCGAGGGCTGCTTGCAGCTCAGGTTGCTGGGATGCGGCCTGTGCCACTGGAATGCCAGCTGCGATGGCGTTCCAGGCTTGATGCAAACTTTTGGCCCCCGCCGTTGGCCCGCCGGGGTGGCCAAAGACACCACGACCGGGAACAAAGCCAAAATCGGTGCTGCCCACCTGTCGGTAGACCGCCTCCAGTGTCGCGGCGGAATCGCTGCCTCCCGGCACCGGTAAACTGGGCTTGAGTTGGCCAAAGCTCGGATCCAGACAGGCCTCAATGCAAGCACAGACTTCTTCACTTGGCGTCATCATGCGCTCACCAAATCCGGGCATGATAATGACATCGAAGCCGGCAAGGCGTTGCAGCTTGGTCAACACGCGCGAATGCACTCCAAAGAATGGCACGCGCGTCATGGCTGCCATCACCGGAAAATGCGCCACCAGCGGCACCTTGCTGTGCTGATTCAGCATACGCGCGGCACTCAGCCCCAGGGGCCAGGCATTCAGCATCAGGGCACCCGCCCCGGCGGCCACCGCTGTGTCATGCAGCTCAATGAGCCGATCCACCTCGTCGGTGATGTTGGCCAGATAAATTTTCGGCGTTCCGGTGTTCTGTTCAGCGCGGGTGCGAGCGGCACCCAGCAGGCGCGCGCGTTCGGTCAGCGGCGACCACTCGGGGTCGGCCAGCATTTCATCATCCTTGGCAATGTCCAAACCGCCCAGCCAAGCCTGATAGGCCAGCTCCGCGAAGGGCTCCGGTGTCAACCCGATGTTGGGCTTGATCACACCAAAGAAAATTGGGCGATCATAGACCTTGAGCTGCTCGCGCAATCCCTGAATGCCAAAGCGGGGGCCTTGAAAAGCGCTAAGAAACGAGGCAGGAAACGCGATGTCAAGCAGCTTGATCAAGGGAATTCCCGGCGCGAAAAATGCGCCTTCCCCCAACACCGCACTGAGCAGGTTCGGCAGACGCGGACCAAAATTCGCATGTGGATGGGCAATGCGAACATGGCAGTGATGCACCTGGCCGGTGCCACGGCTGTGCGGCATGGGAATGGAAAACTCATCCGCCGAGTGCTGAACTTCAAGCTCCAGCACTTTCGCTGCAAAACGCGGGCGATAGTCCTCGGTCACATCAACCCGTTTCCATTGCGCCGTGGATTGTTCGCTGCACAAATGAGCGGCCGCCAGTTCCGGATCGCCCCGGCATTCAAAGGCATAATCGAGCAGCAGATAGTCTTCCAGGTCCAGCGCCTCGGCGGAGGCAAAAAAGCCACGTACATCGGTTGCTTGCATGATCAGGAGTCTCCGAGAAACTGAAGTGTCAGGGTGCGCGAGGCTCGGGGGCCGTCAAGCTCGATAAAAAACACTGATTGCCAGTCGCCGAGCATCAGCTGACCATCGCTGATCGGGATGCTTTCAGAAGCGTTCATAAAAAGTCCCAACAAGTGGGCATGGGCATTATCGCGATCATCAACCGGTGCGATGTTATGAGCATAGTCGCCATCACGCGGGATGAAGCGCTTCAGGAAGGTCAGCATATCTTGCTGCAACCGTGCTTCACGTTCATTCAGATTGACATAGGCTGTGGTGTGCTGGGAGATCAGCGTCGCTACACCTGAGCGGATACCAGACTGAGTACAACGCTCGCGCAGTTGTTGAGTCATGTCGATGATCTCGATCGGTTGCCGGGTGGGGAGAGTAATTTCATCGAGTATCATCTTCATAACGGCAGTCTCCAGTAATGGAATGGATTCCAAGGCGGTGGCTCATGGTACAATAGCGGGTTCGGGCGCTGGTTCATGCCCACACACCCTTTCACCACTTGACTTGGAAATGGGACAACGACGGGAGTTATTTATGTCGAAAAAGCATCCAATTGTCGCGGTTACGGGCTCATCTGGCGCTGGAACAACCACGGTTAAACGCGCATTCGAGCATATTTTTTACCGTGACGGTATACAAGCGGCGGTCATTGAGGGCGACAGTTTTCACCGCTATGATCGCGCTGAGATGAAGACCGAAATGGCGAAGGCGGCTGAGCATCACAAGAATCTAAGCCATTTTGGGCCGGAAGCAAATTGTTTTGATCTGCTGGAAGGACTCTTCCAGACTTACGGCGATACGGGCAACGGCAAACGTCGTTACTATCTGCACAGCAAGGAAGAAGCGACTGAGCATAACAAACGACTAGGTACCAACCTGAATCCGGGACAGTTCACTCCCTGGGAAGAGATCGAACCGGATACCGACGTGTTGTTCTATGAGGGTCTGCACGGGCTGGTCGTCACAGAAACAGAAAATGTCGCTCAGCATGTCGATCTTGGCGTTGGCGTGGTTCCCATCGTTAATCTGGAGTGGATTCAAAAAATCCATCGCGACAATCTTGAGCGCGGCTACTCGGCCGAGGCCATTGTCGATACCATCATGCGCCGCATGCCGGACTACATCCGCCACATCACGCCCCAATTCTCGCTGACCGATATCAACTTCCAACGGGTGCCCACGGTTGATACCTCCAATCCCTTTATTGCCCGTGATATCCCGCTGCCGGATGAGAGCTTTGTCATCATCCGCTTCCGTGACCCGGAACAGTTGCAGATTGATTTCCCCTATCTGCTCAGTATGATCCATGACTCCTTCATGACCCGGCGCAACACCATGGTCGTGCCAGGCGGGAAAATGGGCTTCGCGATGGAAATCATTCTGCAACCGATCATCGAACGCATGATGGACTCCCGCAACGTCTAGTCCGAGCCAAATGCTGTGAAACCAGCCAGTCACCGGTTGCGGCCGGTGGCTGGCGATTCACTCCGGCTTCTCCACCACATGGCAATCAGCTTCTGTGTTTACCGGTATTATTCAAGCCCAGGGTCGCATTGCCCGCACTGAAACGCGTGGGGGTGATACCCGTCTGCATATTCAATCGGCAGAGTTTGATCTCAGCGAAACCCAGATTGGCGACAGCATCGCCGTCAATGGCGTTTGTCTGACGGTTGTCAGCCTGGAAACCGATGGTTTCTCTGCCGATGTTTCACGTGAAACCTTGTCACTCACCACCCTCGGCTCACGGCCCATGAGCAGTCCAGTCAATCTTGAGCGCGCTCTGACACTGGCAACTCCGTTGGGCGGACATCTTGTCAGTGGGCATGTCGATGGTATTGGCACGCTAGTCGAGGTACGCGAGGAAGCGCGCTCCCTGCGCTTGCAGGTGCATGCTCCCAACGAGCTGGCACCCTATATCGCACGCAAAGGATCGGTCGCACTGGACGGCATCAGTCTGACTGTCAATGAGATTACCGGAAGCGTTTTTTCCCTGAATATCGTCCCTCATACCCGTGAGAAAACAACCATCGCTCATTATCGCGTTGGCACTCAGGTCAACATTGAGGTGGATCTCATTGCCCGCTATCTTGAACGCCTGATGCTCAGTTCGCATGCGTGCGCTGGGGAAAATGCTTCTCTCAGCAAAGAACTGCTCGCACGACACGGATTTTTGTAAGCCTTGCCGCTCTTCCATTTACCCATCAGCTCCGGCGCCCATGACTATTAACTCCACTGAAGAAATCATCCAGGATCTGCGCGAAGGTCGCATGGTCATCATCATGGATGATGAAGATCGTGAAAACGAAGGCGATCTGCTGCTGGCCGCTGAGTGCGTGACGCCAGAAGCGATCAATTTTATGGCCAAATTTGGCCGTGGTCTGATTTGTCTGACCCTAAGCAAGGAGCGCTCAGAGCGGCTTCGGCTGCCGCTCATGGTCGATAACAATCGTGCCCCGCACTCCACAGCTTTCACGGTCTCCATTGAGGCCGCTATGGGCGTCACCACCGGCATCTCGGCTGCTGATCGCGCCCGCACCATTCAAGCCGCCGTTGCGGCTGATGCTCAGCCAACCGATTTGGTCCAACCCGGGCATATCTTTCCGCTCATTGCCCAGCCAGGTGGTGTGTTGGTACGCGCGGGTCATACCGAGGCCGGTTGTGATCTCGTGCGTCTGGCTGGACTCGAACCAGCAGCTGCCATCGTTGAAATTCTTAACGAAGATGGTTCCATGGCCAGACGCCCGGATTTGGAGCGCTTTGCCAGTGAGCATGGGCTGAAAATTGGCACCATTGCGGATTTGATTCACTATCGCGTCGCCAATGAAAAAACTGTTGTACGCCTTGACCGCTGCCAATTACCGACAGATTTCGGCACCTTCACCTTGACAGCTTATCGCGACACGATTGATGGCGAGATTCATCTGGCACTGACCTATGGTGACATCTCACCGGATCGCCCCACGCTGGTGCGAGTCCATCTGCAAAACAGCCTGTGCGATCTTTTCGCTAGTCATCATTTAAGCTGCGGCTGGCCGTTATCGGATGTCATGCAGCAAATCGTCGCCGCCGGTGAAGGGGTGATTGTGGTATTGCGCAATCGTGACACTGGAGAAGATCTCCTGGCCAAATTGCGTCACATCCGCGATGCCGACCATCAGGGGCAAACATCATCTGGACGCGCCAAGCGCAGTGAGTTACGCACCTATGGCATTGGCGCACAAATTCTTGCTGATCTTGGCCTGCATCAAATGCGGGTCATGAGCGCCCCCAAAGCCATGCACGGCATCTCTGGCTTCGATCTCGAAGTTGTAGAATACGTCAGTAACGGACGCAATAAGCACACCGAGACCGCTGCAGGTCAGCATTGATACCTGGAGCGTGCCAGGATGGCATGGATGATTTCACCGCGACATCTTTAGAAATCTGAATTAATTGGATATTCCCAACTATGATTCACACAATCGAAGGCGCCTTTCGCCCCGGTTCAGTCCGGTTTTGCCTAGTGGTGGCGCGATGGAACAGCTTTATCGTCGATCACCTTGAACAAGGTGCTCTTGACGCACTCAAACGGCATGGCGTTGAAGAACAAAATATCACCCTGGTGCGAGTACCGGGCGCCTTTGAAATTCCTCTCACCATCGAGCGTATTGCCGCAACCGGCAACTACGACGCCATTGTTGCGCTGGGAGCCGTCATCCGCGGCGGCACACCGCATTTTGATTATGTGGCTGGAGAATGCGTCAAAGGTATTGCACAAGTCAGCCTGAGCCAGGGCGTGCCGATTGGCTTTGGGGTCTTAACCACCGACACCATTGAACAGGCAATCGAGCGCGCGGGTACCAAAGCCGGCAACAAGGGGGCTGAAGCGGCGCTTTCGGCGCTGGAAATGGCAAATTTGTTCAGTCAAATCAGCTGAACCCGCGACGGAACTTCAAACATTATCATGGCCGGTCCTCGCAGTTTGGCGCGTCGTTACGCACTCTTAGCTCTGTATCAATGGCAACTCGGACGACATTCGGCGGCTGAGATTGCCCAGCATTTTTATGACGATCCCTTGTGGATGGACGCGCTAGCGCGCGGTCTGGCCCATCGAGCCGATGATGATCCGCTACCCGAGAATGCGCACTATGATCTGCAGCTGTTCGATGAACTCCTGCGCGGCGTTACCGAGCAAGTTGAAGCACTGGATGAATGCCTCAAACCCTTCCTGAGTCGTTCGCCTACGAGCATCGATCCAGTCGAACGGGCCATTTTGCGCCTGGCCACCTTCGAGTTATGGCATAGCCCGCAGTTGCCCGCAGCGGTGATTCTGGACGAAGCCATTGATTTGGCCAAAACCTTTGGCGCTGAGCAGGGGCACCGGTTCGTCAATGGTGTGCTCGATAAACTGGCTCAACACAGACCCAGCAACGGATTTTGACTCCTCCGACTCCACAGGGCGAATTTGCACTCATCCGGAATTCCTTGACTGGACTCGGTGCGCCACGCGCAGATGTTGTTACCGATGTTGGGGATGACTGCGCCATCACCCGGGTGCCACCTGGGCTGGAACTGGCGATGAGCATCGACACCTTGGTCAGCGGAATACATTTTTTTCCTGACTGCGATCCTGCAAGCCTGGGTCACAAGTCGCTCGCCGTCGGGCTCAGCGACCTGGCAGCCGTCGGTGCCGAACCTGCTTGGGCAACCCTGGCGCTCACTCTGCCTCAAGCGGACGCATCCTGGCTCAACAGCTTCGCAGAAGGACTGCACCAACTGGCCTGTTATCACCGCTTGCGACTGATCGGGGGGGATCTCACTCGCGGCCCCCTGAGTATTTCGTTTCAGGTCATGGGCTTTGTCGCAGCAGGTCAGGGTATTTTGCGCTCTGGAGCCAAACCGGGCGATGCCATCCTAGTCAGCGGCCACTTGGGCGATGCGGGACTGGCGTTACAGCAACTGCTGTCAGCTCAGAGCGCGTCACATTCCCCGATCACAATCGATCCCAGAGTACGCGCGCGTCTGGAGCGCCCAACACCCCGAGTTGAACTTGGCCTGAATTTGCGCGGACTGGCCAGTGCAGCCATCGACATCTCCGACGGACTGCTGGCCGATTTGGGGCATTTGCTGGAGCAGAGTCAATGTGGCGCCGACATCGAATGCAAGCGACTGCCACTGAGCGATGCGGTCGCTGCGGTTGTCCATCAGCAGGATCAATGGTCACTGCCGCTCAGCAGTGGTGATGACTATGAACTTTGCTTTACGGTTCCACGGGATAAACTGGCTGCCGTGCATGAAATCGCCGCAGCCATCGCTTGTCCCGTTACTGTCATTGGCAGCATCACTGATCAGCACGGCATCCGACTCCTTGCAGAAGACGGGCAGCCTTGGCACCCTGATGCGCAGCATGCGGAACTTACCGGCTTCGATCATTTCCGCCCGTCAAGCTCAGCAAGCGATTAGCACTGCCGGATTCACTCTAAACCGCGTCAATTTAGAGGTGCGTAATTCTTATGCTATAGTTTGCGCTCCATTGTGCCACGCATCGTTTGGACGCGCACTTGCCGACATTTTGGTGACAGGATCGTTTCATGTTGACGTTAGATC
>NZ_NRRS01000119.1 GCF_016583795.1 Rhabdochromatium marinum
CTCTACAACCAACAGATCCCTCAACGCGCGTTGGGCCATGTCGCCCCCATCCAGGCGTTAAAACAATGGTACGAACGCGAGCCAGAATTGTTTTCAAAGCGGCCTTACAATCTTCCGGGACTTGACATCTAGGCTCAAGGCTTGGCGCAAGAGCGTTTCGGCCCGCACAGGGTCCCGGCCGGCGAGCCGCTTCAAGAGGCCCTCGCGCTCCAATGCCGCAAGCCATGCAACCGCATCGAGCCCGGTGATCGCATGGAGTCGTTTTGCCTCCGCATCCTGGCGATCGAAGACCTGCCGCCAAGCCCGCTGTCGATCCTCACGTTCCGCGCCGAGATCGCGGAGCGGTCCACCAAGGCTTGCGATGGCCGTGCGCAGATCCGGGGCCAGATTGGCGCGTTGCAGGATGTCTTCCAAGTGCTGCAAGGGTAGGCCGAGCCGTTTGCCGGTACTGGGCCGGCGCCCGAGCAGCTCGTCCAACGCCCGGCGCTCCTGCTCGGTCGGATTGGCGATAGAGACGCGCTCCGCGCCGCCGCGTTCCAGTCCGACCCGGACCGCCTGCAGGATGCGTTTGAGTTCGGGGCGATCCAGCAAGGATCTGAGCCGCAGCAAATCGACCCCGGAATGATCAGAATAAAGATGGCTGCGGATCATGGTCGTCTTGATGCACGCGAGTGGCCTCCCCGGCAACCGGTGCGCTCATCGGCGGCGGCTCGTCGGGACGGCGTTGGGCCCCGTCCCAGGTCCAGCGCGAGAGATAGACGGCGTCGATGCCCTCGTGGCGCACCAGCTGGGCGATGGCCAGGCCCGGCACCTCGGCATAGCAGCCCCATTCGCGCTCGCTGGTGAGCATGAAGTCCAGGTCGAACTGAGCCATGAGCCCGAGACACTTGGCACGCGAGTCGTCGTCGATACCGGCAAAGGCCTCGTCGAGCATGACTAGGCGCGGCGCCTCGGGGGCGGCGCTGCCGTAGTGGCTGGAGGCGGCAGCAAACAGCGGCAGGGTGACCACCAGGGCGCGCTCGCCGCCGGAGGCGGGTCCGTAGGCGGGACGCCAGCGCCCGCCCTGCCAGCGCTCGACGGTGAAGCGATGCTAGCGGCGGTAGTCCAGGGCATGGGCCAGATGCTGGATCAGGGTGCCGCCGTCGTCGGACTGGCGGACCTCGTCGATGCGCCGCTGCAAGAACTCGCCCACCGCGCTGCGATCATCGTTGGACCAGGCGGCGACGGTCTGGCGCAGCAGGCGCTTGCGGGCCTCGGCGAGACCAGCCGGGGCCGCGCCGGATTCCTCGTCCAGGGGCACCCAGGCCAGACGCAGCTTCATGCCGGTGCTGGTGGGACGGTGCTCCAGCTCCTGATTGATGCGCTCCACCATGCGCTCGCCGTCGCCGATGAGCTGCTGCAGATGGGTGGCCACATCGCTCATCAGATGGGCCTCAAGCAGCTCGCGCTCCTTGGCGTCGAGCAGGGCCTTGCGCTCGGCGACCTCAGCATCCAGGTTTTCGGCCAGCGCGTCCGGTCCGCAGGGACGGGACTGGAAGATGACTCGCACCAGCAGCAGCTCGCCGTCCTGCTCGATATGGGCCGAATGGTTGTAGCGCATCCCGGCAGCGCGCGCTGACGGCCTGGCTTTGTTCCAGGAGGCCGGTCAGATGATCAACATCTTCCCGGCTCTTGGCCAGGCGCTGGCGCAGGGCGTCATGGCTTTGGTGGGCTGCGCGCACCGCCTGGTCGCTTGGAACGGCGTGCCATTCGCGTTCCAGGATTATCAGCTGGCCATCCAGTCGATCCATGTCCTCGCTCAGGCTTGCCCCAAGCACCGGAGGCGGGACCGATACACCAGCGACCCGCGCCGTCGATCCATGCGTGATGCGCCTGCTCGCCCCAGCCAATACCAGACAGGATACCGGCCAGCGTCTCCGGCTCGACCCGGGCTGCGGCGGCATCCTTGGGGTCGATGGCGATCTTGAGGACCCGCTGCAGATTTTGGGCTGCGGGTACGGTCGGCACGAGCATCCGATCCCAGGTCTTGCCGTCGCGCAAGGTCCCATCGGGCATGACCCAAGCGTCCAACAGTCCGCTAGACTCCAGAGCGGCCTCAAGCCCTGCCCGTTGGTCGGCGGAGAGGCTGTCTGCGAAGTCCACGAGCTGCCAGAAGGGCGCACCTTCCAGATCTTTACGTACCTCCGGATCGCGGGTGTATGGGATCGGCGGCTCGGCAAGCTCGCCCTGCTCGATACGACCCTGTTCCTCTTTGAGTGCGCTGACGGCGGCTTGGGCCTCTTGGTGCTCGCGTTCAGCCGCGTCTTTCGCACTGCGCAGGCGGTCCCTGGCGCTGTTGTAGCTCTGTCGTAGGACGTGCTGCGCGGGGTTGTCACCGGACAGCGTTTGGCACCAGTCCTCCAGCTCGGCGAGCAAGGCCTCCGGGTCCTGCAGTCGCAATTCACGATTGGCGTCCAGGGCATGACGCAGGGCCGAAACCAACGCCGTGCCTTGCTGGTCGACGACCTCGGCGGCCTGGACACGATCCTGATCCAGACGTTCCATCTGTTCAATGGCCTGCTCGCGGCGCTTCCGGTCCCGTCGTTCCCCTTGTTCGGCCGCTTCCAGTGCCTGGATGAGTCCACGGACTTGCGCGATGGCCTCCGTGCGACGCTGGATTTGAAACCGGACGACTTCGGCGGCCTGGCCGATGGCCAGGTCCGAGCTGGACCGCAGACCCGGACCGCCATCGGGCAGATCCAAAGGAGCGAGCGCGCCGTCATGGGCATTGGCGATGCCGGCCACGCGCGCTGGTTCAAGCCAGGCGTGCAGGTCTTGACGGCGTGCCTCGCGCTCTTGGGCGCAAGCCTGCCGTTCTGCGGCCAAGCGGGCTTCCTCGCGATTGGTGTCGCTGATCAGGCGTTCGAGTTTGACCTGGGTGGTTCGATAGAGCCTGCGGCACTCTGCCACGCGGGCCTGGGCCTCCTTGAGCCGATGGGCGTCGCGCATCTCGGGGCTGTCACGCAGGGTCTGCAACTGGGTGCGTCTCTGCCGGAGTTTGAGGTCGAGGAATTCCTGGCGCCGATCCTCGTAGGCTGTAGCCGCTTCGGCCTCGGTTAAAGCCTGAGCGGTCTCGCGCAGATCCGCGCCAATCTTGTCCCAGGTGTTCTGCGCCTGACGTACGGCCTGCGCCCGGCGCCGGGCCGCCACGGCACAGTAACCCCGGTAATGCTGGAGGAACTCGCCCACCGAGGCGCGGGCCTCGTTGAGCCCGTCCAGGGTGTTGCGCTCCTCCTCGAGGTTGCGGAAGGCGTCCGCCACATCGTTGAGCACGGCCTGATCCAGGGGCGGCAGCGCCTCGGTCAGGGCCCGCTCGTCCGGACGCTTGGAGAGCTGGGGCTGGCGCAGCTGGATCAGCAGATTAAGCAAGGCCTCGAAGCGCTGCGGGCTGAGCCGGAAGAGCCGCTCGTCGACCCGGGCGCGGTACTGCATGGAGCTGGTGTGGAGCTCGCCCCGATCGCCCAGCGCCTCGAGCAGCCGGTCCCTGGACAGCGCGCGGCCGTTGCCGTCCACCAGCCTCAGGTCGCGGCGCACGCGCTGGGGGGTGATGAAGAACCAGCGCTCCGGCGCGCCGCGCCCGGCGACGGCGCGCATGCCGCAGCCCAGGGTGCAGAACTCGGGTGTGCCCTCGTGATCCCGCCCGAATTCCATCCAGACATAGCCCAGACGCTCCTGATATTGACCGCCGAGCAGCAGGTTCCACTCCATGCGCTTGCCCGGATCGCCGTCCGGCTCGACACGCGAGGGGATCAGTTGCCCGTCCAGCAGGAAGGGCAGCGTCATAGCCAGGATCTTGGACTTGCCGGTCCCGTTGTTGCCGCGCAGCAGCAGGTTGCCGTCCCGAAGCCAGATCTCCTCGTCGTCGTAGTAGAAGAGGTCCACCAGTCCCAGGCGCAGGGGTAAGGGGACGTCGTGGATTTCGGTCATCGATTGGGGGGCTGTTGAACCGCAAAGGCAGGAAGGGATTTACGCCCTACGCGGACTTGGGCCTGGGCCGATCTTCACACTGGCTCCTCGAGCACTTCTTCCAACGTGTCGCGGTCCAAGACGCGATCGGCCCAAACCTCTAGCTCGGCCTCCCCGGCTTGTTCGAGGCGCGCCTCGGCCCAGGCGGGCAGGACACCAAAGCGCTTGATCAACAACCGACGCAGCAGTCTAGCCTCGCCGCAATAGACGCCCTGCTCGAGTCCCTGCTCAAGCCCCTGCTTCAGCCCTTCCTCAAGCCCTTGTTGCTTCCACTCCTCAGTCCAGGTCTTTACGCGTTCGGCCAACATGGCACGCATCTCCTGAAGATCGTTGACATTCGGTAGCTCGGCACCTGGGACCCGAGCCGGTAATAGCACGCGCTTGAGCCAGACCACGAAGGCACGGCGCAGGCTGTCTTGCTCGGGGGCGGCCAGCCACTCGATCAGACTCGCCAGTACCCGCTCGATATCCTCCGGGTGGCGACTGTTCTCGAGGCGGAACAGGGCGGCGGCGATATTGCGTTGTCCCGCCATCGGGGTGTCCGCGAGGCGCTGCTCGTCCAGCAGCAGATAGCGGATCTGCGGCTGCCAGCGCCGCAATTGATCGGGCAGGTCCAGCTCGATCAGTTCATCGAGACTGGTCTTGGCCCACCAGGACTTCTCGCCATTGTAGAGGATGATGGGCAGCACCGGCGGCAGCGGACTCCCTGCCGGAATCTCCCCGGCCGCAGCCAGATCCTGATAGAGCAATCCGACATAGGTCAAGAGCCGCACCGCCATGAAGCGATCGACCGTCGACTGGAACTCCAGCAGCAGATAGACGTAGACCCAGCGCTCGCCCCAGCGCAGCCGCCAGATCATGTCGTCCTCGCGCTCGCGCAGGTCTTGGCTGACCCCGATCTCGCTGACCCGCTGTAGTGTGGTGAAGTCCAACTGCTCGACCCAGTTCTCCTGCACGAAGCCACGGATCAGGTCCGTCACCAGGTCGCGGTGCGAGAACAGGAGCTTGTAGGAAGGATCGTGGTCGGCCATCGAGGATGAGTAGGCTGTCGTCGGCGTGACGAAACCATACCGGAATCACATCGAGATGACAGCGATCGCGCGGCGCGGACTTGAGCCTGGTCCGATCCTCACACCGGCTCCTTGAGCACCTCTTCCAACGTGTCGCGATCCAAGACGCGATCGGCCCAAATCTCTAGCTCGGCCTCGCTGGCTTGCTCGAGGCACACCTCAGCCCAGGCAGGCAGGATACCAAAGCGTCGGATCAACAACCGACGCAGCAGCCTAGCCTCGCCGCAGTAGACGCCCTGCTTCAGCCCTTCCTCAAGCCCTTGTTGTTTCCACTCCTCGGTCCAGGTCTTTACGCGTTCGGCCAACATGGCACGCATCTCCTGAAGATCGTTGACATTCGGTAGCTCGGCACCTGGGACCCGAGCCGGTAATAGCACGCGCTTGAGCCAGACCACGAAGGCGCGGCGCAGGCTGTCTTGCTCGGGGGCGGCCAGCCACTCGATCAGACTCGCCAGCACCCGCTCGATATCCTCCGGTCGGCGACTGTTCTCGAGCCGGAACAGGGCGGCGGCGATATTGCGTTGCCCCGCCATCGGGGTGTCTGCAAGCCGCTGCTCGTCCAGCAGCAGATAGCGGATCTGCGGCTGCCAGCGGCGTAGTTGATCGGGCAAGTCCGGCTCGATCAGCTCGTCGAGACTGGTCTTGGCCCACCAGGACTTCTCGCCATTGTAGAGGACGATGGGCAGCACCGGCGGCAGCGGACTCCCTGCCGGAATCTCCCCGGCCGCAGCCAGATCCTGATAGAGCAGTCCGACATAGGTCAAGAGCCGCACCGCCATGAAGCGATCAACCGTCGACTGGAACTCCAGCAGCAGATAGACGTAGACCCAGCGCTCGCCCCAGCGCAGCCGCCAGATCATGTCGTCCTCGCGCTCGCGCAGGTCGTGGCTGATGCCGATCTCGCTGATCCGCTGTAGCGTGGAGAAGTCCAGCTGCTCGACCCAGTCCTCCTGCACGAAGCCACGGATCAGGTCTGCCACCAGATCACGGTGTGAAAACAGGAGCTTGTAGGAAGGATCGTGGTCGGCCATCAGGAATGCGCAGGCTTTTGTCAGAGTAACGGCACCATACCGGAATCACACCGCGATGGCAGCGATCGCGCGACGCAAGGATCCTAAAAGACGCTCGGCAACGGTTGTTGAAACCCGAAAACCCGCGTCAATCAGACCGCGCGGAAGGAATCGTGGACCAGGGAAGAAACACCCAGCCGTCCTCAGTTTGATCTTATAACGGCCTTGCCGCCCAGCGAGCCTTGAGGCTGGGATGTGAGGCTCATCCAAGCGCTCCATGAGCGCCTCGTAAGCTGCTGCCGGCACGCAATAGAAGGCCGGTTCGTTACGATTGAGGACCGCGACCGGGAGGCCGGCACAGAGGTAGCCACGGTACCCATCGGGTTGCGTTTCAGCTCCGAGATGCTCGCAGTCGTCTCGGCTAGAATTCGATTCGTCATAGCAATTTAAAAGCACCTTTAAATACGCTAATAAATACGCTAAAGGTGGCCGGTCCGCCCCATGAGCGGTCATTCGGGCAGAGAGACAGTAATGGAAGAATCGAGCGAATCCCCGCCATTCATGACGCTGAATATAGCGGCCGCTGATTGCCGGTAAGCGTGCGCTCAGAGAACATCAAGGTGCGTGATTTCTTGAGGTGATGCCCCGACAACCGGTTGTGTGGTGCATCGCTCTGCTGACCACTCAGCGACGGGTGCGGCCTCGACAAGATGTTATTTCGAGGAGTATGCTCTAAGCCTCTGTAAATGATGAGGCGAGGAGCGATCATGGCCACGGTTGTTCGGCGTTCGGGCGAAGAGATCACCATCGAAGTGAGCC
>NZ_NRRS01000120.1 GCF_016583795.1 Rhabdochromatium marinum
GCGATTCCCGCACCCAGGCAGTAGGTTTCCATCGCTTGCACCTGCGAGGCGAGATCGTCTTTTTGTCCAGCACTGGAAACCCGGCAATAAACCACGACGTCGCGTTTCTCCGGAGCGCCACCCGTCAGTAGGCGCACATCCGCTTCGTCAAAATAGCGATGCCCGGACGGATGGCGCTTGGCCGCGAGCTTCCCTTCGCGCTCCCAGCGCCGCACGGTCTGCACCGAGCGACCAATCCGCTTGGCAAATTCTCCGATGCTGTAGTAGCTGCTCATATTACATAATTATAGACAGCTCTGGGAAGAAATCAAGCAACTGTTAATTACTCCTACAAAGGCTCAGGCCGGAAACACGCCGGTGGACAGATAACGATCACCACGGTCACAGATAGTGACCACGATCACCGCCGCTTCGCATTCACGCGACAGCTTCAGGGCCGCCGCCACCGCGCCACCCGAGGAGATCCCGGCAAAGATGCCCTCCTCCGCCGCCAGACGCCGGGTGGTTTCCTCGGCCTCGGCCTGACTGATATCGATCACCTGATCCACCCGCGCGGCGTCATAAATCTTAGGCAGATAGGCCGCTGGCCAGCGGCGGATGCCAGGAATGCTGGAGCCCTCCTGCGGCTGCACACCCACAATGCGCAGACTCGGGCTGCGCGTTTTCAGATAGCGGCTCACCCCCATGATAGTGCCGGTGGTGCCCATGGCACTGACGAAATGCGTCACCGTGCCCTGAGTGTCGCGCCAGATCTCCGGGCCGGTGGTTTCAAAATGCGCCTCGGGATTATCCGGATTGGAGAACTGATCCAGGCGCACGCCCTGCCCCTGGGACTCCAGCTCGCAGGCCAGGTCAATCGCCGCCTCCATACTGCCCTCCTTGGGGGTCAGGCGAATCTCGGCGCCAAAGGCGGCCATAGACTGGCGCCGCTCGACGCTCATATTCTCCGGCATGACCAACACCAAACGATACCCCTTCATGGCCGCCGCCATCGCCAGCGCAATGCCGGTGTTGCCGCTGGTGGCCTCAATCAGCGTATCCCCTGGCTGAATGGTCCCGCGCTGCTCAGCGCGCTGGATCATACTCAGTGCCGCACGGTCCTTCACCGAACCGGCGGGATTCTGCCCCTCCAGCTTGGCTAGAATGCAGTTGCTGGTTTTGCCTGGCAGTCGTTGCAGACGCACCAGCGGCGTGTTGCCGATCAGGGATTCAATGTTGGAGTAGTTCATCAGTGTTTTTCCATGCGTGTTCGTTGCAGATTCCTAAGGCCCAGCGATTGCAAACGCTATACACGAACCCTACAACACCTTGGTCACCTGCTTGATGCTGGTATCCAGCTTGTCGCTTTCGATGCGGAAGCCGAGCGATTTCACCAACGCCAGCATGCGGGTATTGGCGCTCAGCACCTCGCCTTCCATGATGCGCAGCCCCTTGGCGCGAGCATTCTGCATCAGCGAGCGCATCAGGCGCGCACCGATGCCGCGATTGCGCCATTCATCCGAAACCACGATGGCGAATTCACAGGTATCCCCACCCGGACGCGACATATAGCGCGCCACGCCGACCTCAACCTCCGAGCCCTGATCCACTACCACCCCGATCAGCGCCATTTCGCGGTCGTAGTCGATCTGGGTGAAGCGCACCAGCATCTCCGGGGTCAGTTCTTTGATCGCCTGCATGAAGCGGAAATACTTGGTCTGCTCCGAGAGACCGCGCACAAAGTCCTGTTCCATCTGCGCATCCTCGGGGCGGATCGGGCGGATGGTCAGATCGGCGCCATCCGGCAGCGGCACCCGTTCGATCAAATGCTGCGGATAGGGATGAATCGCCATGTGGCCATAGACCGGCATCTGTGGCGGACGATAGGCGACCTGAATGCGCGCATCCACCGCAATCACATCGAGATCATTGCCGATCAGCGGGTTGATCTCCAGCTCAATGACCTCCGCCAGTTCGCACACCATCTCCGAGACGCGCTGCAGAATCCGCGCCAGCGCCTGACGGTTCATCGGCGGCATGTTGCCGAAGGCGCCCATCAGACGCGCCACCCGAGTGTGCTCGATCATGGTCTGAATGATAAAGGCGTTGAGCGGCGGCAGGCCAAGCGCGTGATCCTCCAGCACATCGGTGTCAGTGCCACCGGCGCCGAAGCTGATCACTGGACCGAAGATGGGATCACGCGCCACCCGCACCATCAGCTCACGCGCGGCGCGAGTCGGAATCATGTGCTCAACCGTTACCCCTTCGATCGTCGCCTCCGGACGCAGACTGCGCGCGCGCTCGGTCAGCTCGATGAAGGCACGGCGCACGCTCTGGGCATGATTCAGATTAAGCCGCACGCCATCGACATCGGATTTGTAACGAATATCCGGCGAGTTGATCTTCATCACCACCGGAAAAGACAGCGCCTCAGCAGCGATCAGCGCCTCATTGGGGGTGCGCGCCAGCACCGTCTGGGTGGTGGGGATGCGAAAGGCGGCCAGAATCGCCTTGGCCTCGATGGTGCCAAGCGTCTTGCGTCCCTCGGCCATCACGCCTTCGATGATCAGGCGCGCGCCCTCGACATCCGGCATCAACTGCTGTGACAGTGGCCCTGGTGACTGCATCAGCAACTTTTGATTGCGCTGCTGACGGCCGAGGAAAGACAGCGCCTCAGCCGCCGCTTCGGGCAAGTCATAACAGGGCACGCCATGTTCGGAGAAGAGCGCATGGGCTTCAGCCACCCGAGTTGCCCCCATCCAGCAGGCCAATACCGGCTTGCGGGTTTTCGCCGCTGCTTCGATCACCTCGCGCGCCACAGCCGTTGCATCCACACTGGCCACCGGCGCCAGAATCGCCAGCACGCCATCGACCTGCGTATCCTCCAGACACAGACGCAACGCCTGTCCATAGCGCTCCACCGGCGCATCACCAATCACATCAATCGGATTGCCATGCGACCAGTACTCGGGCAGCAGCTTTTCCAGCTCAGCCCGGGTCGCATCGCTCAGCGTGGCCAACTTCAGTCCCAGCTCCACCGCACGATCCGCCGCCAAGACACCCGGTCCACCGCCGTTGGTAATAATGGCGATGCGCCGCCCCGGCAGCCGTCGCCCGGCGCCGAACACCTGCGCTGCGGCGAAGAGTTGATCCAGGGTATCGACCTGCACCGCGCCCCCGCGTTCCATGACCGCGCGAAACACCTCTGCGGAGCCCACCCAGGCGCCGGTGTGTGACTTGACCGCGCGCGAACCAGCCGGGTGGCGGCCAGTCTTGACCACCACCACCGGTTTCAGCCGCGCCGCCGCGCGCAGCCCGCTCATGAAGCGGCGTGCATCACGAATCCCTTCGACATAGAGCAAAATGCTGTGAGTCTGAGAATCCAGCGCCAGATAGTCGAGCACATCGCCAAAATCGACATCCGCTGCCGCGCCCAGTGACACCACCGCCGAGTAGCCGATGCGGCGTGGCCCAGCCCAGTCGAGCATAGCGGTGCAGACGGCGCCGGACTGCGACACCAGGGCGACATGACCGGCCAGCGCCGGCTCATTGCCAAAGGTGGCGTTCAGCCCATGCGCGGGACGCATGACCCCAAGACAGTTCGGTCCCAACACCCGGATGCGATTGCGCCGTGCGGCCGCGACCAGTTTCTCTTGCAGCGCCGCGCCGCGCTCACCACGCTCGGCAAAGCCGGCCGAATGCACCACTGCCGCGCGCACCCCACCTTCGCCACACTGATCCAGAATGCCGGCGACCTTGTCCGCCGGCGTTGCAATCAGCGCCAGCTCGATATGCTTGTCCAATGCGGCCAGGCTCGGATAGCAAGGCTCCCCGGCAACCTGCTCATACTTGGGGTTGATCGCGTAACAACTCCCCTTAAACTCGCTGGTCAGCAGGTTGCGAAACACCAAGCCACCCACCGACCCCTCGCGATCACTGGCGCCAAACACCGCCACCGCTGTAGGGACAAATAACTGATCAACATCCGACAAACGCATTGCAGGGTGCCCTCCTGGGGCAAAGCGGCTAAAGTTAGGGTCAGCAGAACGGATTACCCACTACTGAGCACTGCACAGCCATCATCATGAATCTCGCTTTCATCTCTCATCCCGATTGTCTGGAGCATCGCATGGGCGCGCACCATGTTGAGGTACCCGAGCGCCTGCACGCGATCACCGACCGGTTGATCGCCTCTGGCATGGAGATGCTACTGACCCATTATGACGCGCCCATGGCCGAGCGCGAAGCCCTGCTGCGGGTGCATGACGCCGACTATGTTGAAATGCTGTTCAGCAACGCCCCTCATGCCTCCGACGTGCTGACCTGGGTCGATGGCGACACCGCTATGAACGCCGGCACCCTGAACGCCGCGCGCCGTGCCGCCGGTGCTGCCATGCTCGGCATTGATCTGGTGATGACTGACAAGCACCATGCCGCCTTTTGCGCCGTGCGTCCACCTGGGCATCATGCCGAGCGCCATCAGGCGATGGGTTTTTGTTTTTTCAACAATGTCGCCGTCGGCGCCGCCCATGCCCTGGCTCAGCATGGTCTCCAGCGCATTGCTATTGTTGATTTTGATGTGCATCACGGCAATGGCACTGAGGATATTTTCGCCGGTGATGAGCGGGTGCTGTTCTGCTCCAGCTTTCAGCATCCCTTCTACCCCGGCAGCGGAGCCGACAGTCAGGCGCCCAATGTCGCCAATTTGCCGCTACCGGCACGCACCGACGGTAACGCCTATCGCGCGGCGGTCGAGCAAACCTGGCTGCCACGACTTGACGCCTTCCAGCCCGAGCTGATTCTGATCTCCGCCGGCTTCGACGGCCATGTCGAGGATGACATGGCGCATTTCATGCTTCGCGAGCCGGACTACGCCTGGGTCACCCGCGAGCTGCATGACCTCGCCGCCCGCCACGCCCAGGAACGCGTTGTCTCGGTGCTTGAAGGCGGCTATGCGCTGTCTGCACTCGGACGCTCCGTCAGCACCCATATTGATGAATTGATCGGGCAGGTGTAAGACGGTGATTGCCTTCTGGACGCGCTGGCCGGCGCCTTTGATGCGCCTATTATTTTCTCTGCACCCCTGGGGCATGATCCGATGGCTGACTCTTTGCTTGGTGATTTCGGTTAAGCCGTGTTTTCTTTTGGGATCACGGGGCAGGCCGCAAACACAACGGCGCGATTACGCCCGCCTTGCTTAGCCGCGTAGAGGGCCTCGTCCGCCCGCTGTAATACGAATTCAGGGGCGACATCTTGCATCGACTCGGCTAGGGCGGCGCCCAGACTCACTGTGACCACGCTCTGGGGAGAGTCCTCGTGCCGCAAGCGCATGTCATGCACCTGCTCGCGCAACTGGTTGGCGAGAGCGGGCAACGCGGTGGCGTCGGTCTCACTGAGGATAACCACGAACTGCTCCGAATTTCATACTCGAAAGTGCTCATTCGGTAATTCGCTCTCCGTTGATAGCACCCGATTTTGTCCGGGCGAGCAACTGGAGTCCTGGTTGAGCAGTCCCAACCGAAGGCGCTCAGTCCGTGCTTGCAAGATCGCCTTCACCGTTCGATACGGCGTGAACCGCTCGATGTCCGGGTCGGACAACCGTGCCAGCACGTTTTGCGCAGCGTTCTGATCCGCCTGCAACACAACCCCGTCGAAACAGTGAAACCGATCCCCTTGGCGGCGGCCCAGCAGGCCTCCGTTGCGGGAATCCATTTGCGATGTATAGGCCGGATTGACCAGAACGACCGTCGAACCTCGACGGCTTGAAACACTGTCAAGTGCTTCGGCAATGACGCCTTTCGTCCAGCTTGCCAGCCGACGATTGACGTGCTTGCCGAAGGACTTGCCCGCCATCGGGGCGGTTAAATCTTCCGCCGCGATCACAGCGGCTTTGTCGACGACCTTGTGAACCGACTGGAACACCAGGTCGCGGATGCGCGCATGGGTGTTGTCTATCTGTCGATTCAGCGTCTTGCGCCCGAGATTGAACTGGCGAATGTGTTCACGCTTGCGCGGGTTGCGGCTGTTCTTGGCGAGTGCGTGCAGTTTTGATCGGCGCTGGTACTTGGCTTTGAGCTTGTCGGATTGCTCGGTGAGGATCGCGCCTAGCTCCGTGCCATGATGTTCCCCGTCGGAATCAACCAGCACCTCGGAGTAGCCTTTGTCGATGCCCAAGGTGCGCATGCCGCAATCCTGGGTGATCTCGACCTCAATGGTGGTATGGATTTCGATGCGATCATCGTTTTTGATGATGATCCGCAGGGTGCCGGTCGGCTCGACGGTGGTGTTGAGCGGGATGGCGATGCGAGTGCCTTTGATGAGGCCGGGAATCTTGATCCAGGCGCGCCCGCCGCACTGGAAGGTGGTGTAGTTGTCTGAGCGGACGATGATCTGGTTGTGGGTGTGATTATGCCCGCGCGCCCAGTCCTGACGCATGATCCGGCACAGGTAGGGATCGCTTGTCCATTCGTTGCGCTTGAGCGCGGTGAACAGGCGTTTTTGCTCAGCCTGATCCTGGGTGTGACGCCAGATGCAGCGGCGCGCCTTGACCTTGGC
>NZ_NRRS01000121.1 GCF_016583795.1 Rhabdochromatium marinum
CTCGGCCAAAAAGTCACTGCCGCTGAGTTGGCTGCCGTCAACATCAAGCGACACGACTTCCATGGCGACTGGAATTACACTATTTCACCAGCACAAAATGGAACACTTATTTTGTGACAATCCCTTAGTAACTTCTCAATAACTCACGGCCCAGCCGACGCGGCCAAGGCCCGTTCGCGCACGATTTCCGGCAAGGGCGGGATGTCTCCGACCTGTCCGATGCGGTCGTTGAGATAATCCCAGAACGAGATCCCCAGCTTGCGGCAGGTCTTCTTGAGACTGGCAAAGGTGTCACGACAACGGCGCCCCAGATCGCTGCGCGTCCCGCTGCTGATCTTGCGCCATTTGACGTAGCCACGGATGTCGTTCTCGCTGCCGTTGGTGTGAAGCGGGATGTCCGGGCGCAGGAGCAGCAGCTCGCTCTGATGGGTCTTCAGGCGCTTGAGGGTTTGATTAAGGGTCGCGAAGGAGGTCTTCTGGCTAAAGATGGTCTCGAAACGCGCGCGCAGATCCGCGACGGCGGCGGGATCGGGGGCGCGTTGGTAGGCCTTGAGGTCGGCATACAGCGTCCAGATCTCATCACGCACGCGTTCCTGATCCAGGCGTTGGCGCTCATTGAGCGGAATGAGTTTGTGAATCAGGCGTTCGGCGTGCACCCAGCACAGGGCATGCAGCAGAATGGCGAACTGTCCGGCACCATCGCTGACAATGACCAGCTCGCGCGAGAGGCCTTTCTCCAACAGTCCACCGAGCAACGCTCCCTCGGTGGCGATGCGCCGATGGCGTTCCTTGGTGATCCCAAGGGTCTTGAGATGCGCCTCCCACACCGCCGTGGTCGTGATCTCCAGGATCGGTGAAGCCACCAGCGCTTGGCGCAATGCCTGGGGCAAGCCCTGTTCGCGCCAGTACGTCAGGGCCTCATCATTGAGGCAATAGACGGGTTCGCCCGCTTGCAGAAGCTCAAGGAAATTGATCCGGCTCTTGCTTTCGGTGCTGGAGAACCAGGCAAAGCAGTCGTTGCCAATCTGGGTGACGTAGCCGTTGCGCCCTTGGTGGCGCGCCCCTGAGTCATCGACCGTGATGAAGGAGCTGACCTCCAGACCCACCGCGAGCAACTGATCCTTTTCGGCAAAGAAGGGTTCGTTGTGCCCGCTGAGCAGGGCGTCGATCTGCCCGACCGACAAGTCGATGCCCCATTCAAGCAGTTGCTCGCGCAACAACGGTTGGGTGACCTGACAGTGATGGTACTGGTAGAGCAGGTAAGCCCGCAGGCGCGGGCCGAAGTGCCCGCCTTGCAAGATCGCTGGCAGTTCCCCACACAACCATTCCCCTTCCGGGGTCTGCCACACCTCCAGGCGATAGCGGGTGTTGTGCGCTTCGATCTTCAGATCCTGGACCACGAAGTCGCGATAGCCTTTGAAGCGCGCGTCAGGCGGCGGCTCCTCGGTGGGGCGAATTACGCACTCCTCATGAATCGGCACATCCGGGGTTTTGCTCCGCTTACTCGAGCCGGCCCGCTGGCCTGTGGACTCGCCCTTGCCTTGCCCTTTCTTGTCTGGATCGCTCTGATCCTTCATCCCGCTCGGCTTGAAGGTCGGCTTGCCTTTCTCGCCCTTGAGCACCGCGATCTCATCGCGCAGCTGCTGGATGGTTTCCGCTTGCCGTTGGCTCTCCTCGGCCAGCGTTTCGATCAGCTCCACCAACTGCTCGACCAGCGCGGTGCGTTCCGCCTCTGGGATGTCAGGAAGTTCGATCAGGCTGGGCATGACGGCTGGGCGAGTCGCGGGAAACGATTGGGGGGCGATGGAGGTACTCTAACGGATATCTTTAGCCAAGGCTGCCGTGACTTATTGAGAAGTTACATTCCTTATGGTTAAGTCGCGGACCCGCCTGGCACTTCCCGTCCAAGCCAACGCCTGCTATCAGCAGGGCAATCAAGCGCGCGCCCTGGCCCGCCCAAAGGAGGCTCGGCTGGCGTATCTGCAAGCGCTGGCACACAAATGTGCGGTGGCGAACTGTGTGACGGGGCCGGGCTGGCGCGCGTGCTGCAAAAGGCTTTTGCGGCCATGTGGCTTGGCCAAACTGTTGCTTGACGAGGTTGAAGCATCCAAATAGACTAAGTTTACTTAGTCTGGTCTTTTTGGAAAGACGATGCGCACGGTCAATATCCACGAAGCAAAAACTCATCTTTCCCATCTCGTCGACAAGGCGGCGAACGGCGATGCTTTCGTCATTGCCAAAGCCGGACGCCCGATGGTCAAGGTCATACCGCTCGGCGAACCTGCGATTCCGCAACGTCTTGGCTTCATGGCCGGACAGATCAGGGTTCCCGATGATTTTAACCGCATGGGCGAGGATGCCATTCTGGCGCTCTTTGGAGAGCAACCTTGAGGTTGTTACTGGACACCCAGATCCTGCTCTGGTCAGCCGGCACCCCGGAGCGACTCCCGGACGAAACGCGCGCTCTCCTTGAGGCTCCAGAGCATCTGCTTCATTTTAGCGCCGCTAATCTGTGGGAAGTCGTGATCAAATGCGGGCTTGGCCGCGAGGATTTTCAGGTCGATGCGCACGCACTCCGTCGCGGTCTGCTCGACAATGGCTACCGAGAACTGCCCATCGACAGTCGCCATGCGCTGATGGTGCAAAATTTACCGGGAATTCACAAAGATCCTTTTGATCGCATACTGATTGCGCAAGCCATGGTGGAAGGATTAACGCTGATGACCACAGATAGTTTCATCGTGCAGTATTCTGTCGCAACTCACAAAGTATCGTAAATGGCATTGCCAGTTAAAAAAGCTGGGGATTTAGACCATGGAAGACAATCTTCAAAAAGCGCTGAATGACCACCAAGCCGGCCAGCTTGATCGGGCAGCCACCCTGTATCGGCAGGTGATACCGCACTTGCCCCAAGCGCAGTGCGCGACCGCAACCTATCTCCTCGGGACGATCCTTTTTCAGCAAGGCGATGACGACCAAGCCGAGGCCTTGTTTCGGGACGCAATCGTGCAGAATCCGGCGGTTGCGGATTTTTCGGTGGCCCTCGGCGATCTTCTTAAACAGACTGATCGCCATGCGGACGCTGGTGCGGCCTATGCGCAAGCCCTGTCACTCAACGCCGATGACAGTATCACAACGGTAAAATATGCCGATACCCTCTTCGATCTCGGTCGATATGAAGAGGCTTGCCAAGTTTATGCGCGCGTTCTTCATGTCCCGACGAGTGCCGTCAAGGCGTATCACGGCTATGCCCAAGCATTGATTCAACTCGAGCGTTATGAGGAGGCCATTGCGGCTTGTCAGAGCGCGCTCTCTATTGCTCCTGGGAAGCCAGAGATCCTGAATACGCTGGGAGTGCTTTTAACAAAGCGAATCAACTGGACGCGGCCGTGGATGCTTTTAGCCAAGCGATCACGATTGACGCTGCCTATGACGTAGCGTTCCATAATCGAGGAACGGTGCTTGAAAGGCAGTCGCGCGAGGAAGACGCGCTGGCGGATTACAAAACCGCACTCAAGATTAAACCGGATGCTGAGCAAGTGCGGCTTCGGTTTGCTCAATTACTCCAAAAGCGCGACCGTCATACAGAAGCGCTGGAACAATACGAGTTGGTAATCCAGGCGAATCCGGATTGTGCTGATGCGCATCACGGTAGAGGCGAAGCGCTTCGTAGGCTTGGTTTTGCAAAGCGTGCATGCGAGAGTTACCAACGCACATTAGAGCTGCGGCCTGATAACTTGAGAGTGCTTGTGGACTATTATGGATATGAGTGTGAAACTAAAGACAAATCGTGCATATTAAGCGCAATATGTCGATTGAAAGACGCTTTAGCCGAAAAAAACAAAAGTTTTGGGGATCCAGCCTTTATCCAATTTACACTTGCAAAGATGTATGAGCAACTGACCGATTATGACATGGCCTTTGCGCATTTCAGCCGGGGGCGTCAGGTACTTGCTCAGGCATCTGAATCAACCTGGGACCCGGGCTTCGCTAAGATCGACTGGCTATGCAAAACGATGACGCCGGCCTTTTTTGCTGAACGCCATGGCTGGGGCCATGACAGCGAACGGCCAATCTTTATCGTCGGCATGCCGCGTTCAGGGACAACACTCGTGGAGCAAGTTCTATCCAGCCACTCTGACGTTTATGGGGCGGGAGAGCGGCTGTGGATACACCAAACCGCGTCACCGCTGGTGGCGGACAACAATGCGCCTATTGGCCCGGTTTCTCCAGAAAAGATGCGAGCACTTGCGCAGCAGTATTTAGCCTATCTCGACCAAAGTGACGCGACAGCCGTGCGAGTGACCGACAAATTTCCACATAACTTCCTGTATCTTTGGTTGATTGCCTTGCTGTTTCCAAAGGCGACGATCATTCACTGCCAACGCGATCCAATGGCAACCTGTTGGTCGATTTTTAGCCACCCGTTTAGGCATGGGCATCCTTACGCTAACCGACTCGATACCCTCGGTCAGCATTACCGGCAATATCAGGTGCTCATGGCGCATTGGGAACAGGCGCTTCCTATACCGATCTATTCGGTGCGGTATGAACAACTGGTACGGGAGCCGATATCGACAATTCGGGCGCTGCTTGATCATTGCCGGCTTTCATTTGAACAAGCATGTCTTGCGCCGCATCTCAATGACCGGCCAGTTCAAACGTCTAGCTCTAATCAAGTTATTAAACCAATCTATACGAATCGAATTGATTATTGGCAAAACTATAAACCCTATTTGATGGATTTACATCACGCATTGCATGGCCAGCTAAAAGAGTCGGAGATTTAGACCATGGAAGACAAGCTTCAACAAGCACTGGATTACCACCAAGCCGGTCAGCTTGATCAGGCCGCCACCCTGTATCGACAGGCGATACCACACTTGCCCCAAGCGCAGTGCGCGACCGCAACCTATCTCCTCGGGACGATCCTTTTTCAGCAAGGCGATGACGACCAAGCCGAGGCCTTGTTTCGGGACGCAATCGTGCAGAATCCGGCGGTTGCGGATTTTTCGGTGGCCCTCGGGGATCTTCTTAAACAAAGCGGTCGCCATGCGGACGCTGGTGCGGCCTATGCGCAAGCCCTGTCACTCAACGCCGATGACAGTATCACAACGGTAAAATATGCCGATACCCTCTTCGATCTCGGTCGATATGAAGAGGCTTGCCAAGTTTATGCGCGCGTTCTTCATGTTCCGACGAGTGCCGTCAAGGCGCATCACGGCTATGCCCAAGCCTTGATTCGGCTTGAGCGTTATGAGGAAGCTATTGCAGCTTGTCAGAGCGCGCTTTCTATTGCTCCTGAGAAGCCTGATATTCTGAATACGCTGGGAGTTGCTTTTAACAAAGCGAATCAGCTGGACGCGGCCGTCGATGCTTTTAGTCAAGCGATCACGATTGACGCTGCCTATGACGCAGCATTCCATAATCGAGGAGCGGCGCTTGAAATGCAGTCGCGCGAGGAAGACGCGCTGGCGGATTACAAAGCTGCACTCAAGATTAAACCGGATGCTGAACAAGTGCGGCTTCGGTTTGCTCAATTACTCCAAAACCGCGACTGTCATACAGAAGCGCTGGAACAATACGAGTTGGTGATCCATGCGAATCCGGACTGTGCTGATGCGTATAACGGTAGAGGCGTTGTGCTTCATTCACTTGGTTTTATAAGTCGTGCGTGCGAGAATTTTCGACGCGCATTAGAGTTGCAGCCTGATCACGTAGCAGCACTTTCGAAATATTATAAGCATAGATGCAACGGTCAAGACCAAACAGGCTTTTTAAACGCGATTAGTCGATTAGAAAACGCTTTTTCAGAGAAAAACAAGAGCTTTATAGATCTATCCCAAATTCATTTTTCACTTGCAAACATATATGAGCAAATGGCCGATTATGATGCGGCTTTTGCGCACTTCAGCCAGGGGCGTCAGATAAACGCCCAGAACGCTGGTTCGGCCTGGGATCCGGGCAGCACCGACACCAAGATCGACTGGTTATGCAAAACGATGACGCCGGCCTTTTTTGCTGAACGCTATGGCTGGGGCCATGACAGCAAACGACCAATTTTTATCGTCGGCATGCCGCGCTCGGGGACGACGCTCGTAGAGCAGATTTTATCCAGCCACTCTGACGTTTACGGAGCAGGAGAACGGCTATGGATAAAACAGACCGCGTCTTCAATGATATCAAGTAACGACACTCCAGCTGCGTCGCCTATTGGCTCGATTTCTCCGGAAAAAACGCGAGCGCTCGCGCAGCAGTATTTAGACTATCTTGACCAAAGTGATGCGATAGCCGCGCGAGTGACCGACAAATTGCCACACAACTTTATGTATCTTTGGCTAATCGCCTTGCTGTTCCCGGCCTTGATCATCCCTCGGTCCAAAACCAACAATTTCAGTAGGTGATCAGCGCGAGGCATGGGGCGGCAGGAGTCCGGGAAAGGCGTAGTCTTGGAGGTGCAACCCAACCCAAGGACAGCGCCGATG
>NZ_NRRS01000122.1 GCF_016583795.1 Rhabdochromatium marinum
GAAAGCCATGCGAAAAAATCGCCGGGGTCCGAAAAAACCGCTGACCAAACGCACTCGATACAAAGATAAGCCGCATGTCTCGACCGCCAAGCTTCTGGCCGCTGGTTAGCCCACCTTAAAAGGGCTGGTATACCTTATACTCTCAAATACCTTATCCCAGATGTCCAGCGCGAAAGAATTAGAGACCATTTCCATAAACTGTCTAGTGTCAAGGGATGCGGGCATAGGACCGATGATGGGTTATGTGATTTGCACAAAAATGAAATGCCATGCATCCTGGATGTTCGTCCGGGTGCTTGGAATGGAAAAGAAAAAACATGGGCATGGGAAAAAACCCTAGGAGAATATGAGCGAGAGAAAAGCGAAGATCATAGTATTATAGAACTTGTGGAACAGCCCTTCGGGGACAATTATCGTTCGGTTGTTGATACAGCCATTGCGCTTGGGACTATTTTCTTTGCAGAAACGCTTTCTCCAGATGGTTTATCGAGGGTGCATACGGAGACGAAAGAGTATTCGGAGCCGATAGCGTTATCTCTGGATAAATTGCGGTTCTATGCGACGTGCTGTATGTTTCATCAAATAGCTGATGAGAACGCGCGCTTGATTATTGTGCCGATGCAGGTAGCGGGTACGCATTATGCTTGCGCGGTTAGTGTTGTTAGAAGTAATGATTTCTCAGATATTTCTTGGCTAAGAACGTTTCATTTTTATACAATGATTCTTTCGCGTGTAGTGCTGCGTCGCTTTCGGAGAGATGTTCGCAGCTTCTACCTTGGCCGCGTTCAGGAATTCTTGGTGGCAAAGTTTGATGCTCAACTGCATGAGAATCCGGGGGCGGTAAAGAAGTCATCTGAGGATTCGATCACGATTAATTGGCGTAAAGCGATCAAGGAGACAAATAATTTTATCAAAGTTCTAACTAGGAGGGTGCCGTATCAGAGAATAATCCTGAAAGATAGACCTTTCCCAGGAAAGGAAAGTTATTCGGTAACATTACGGGTGCGCGCCAAAGAAGCGAAAATATATTTCACTATAGAAGATGATGAGTGTTTTCCGCGATTCCGGGTGCCCCTTGATAAGAGGCAGTTAACTGGAGTCGATCAAGAGTTCTTGGCGGCAGAGGCGTACCTAAATGACAGGCAGGTAAAAAACGTTCTTGAAAGAGCGGTGGAGAGGATTAACCACCGGATCGACAGGTACCTTGATTACATCGATGGTTTCGATAGTCTCGATGGTATCTAAAATTTAGGAGGAGAGAAAATGAGTAGCAAGAGTGCATTGGCCAGAGCATATGTGAAGCCCGACGTCCCAGGTGGGAAGGAGAAAGAGAGGGCGCGGCAATCGTTTGTTAAACAGAAGGCGGTTAAAAAGGTCAAAGATACTGGCGTTACAGATTTGCATCTCAATGTGCCCATACATGGAAGAAATAGGCAAGTAGATTTTAATGTAGGACATAATTGCTTAGACGAGCCTGCTTCGTTACAGAGTGCGATTCTTCTCAGCGAGCAAGCGTTTGCTGTTGTAGAGAGAGTGAGCGATGAAGATCGACACGCGTTTGCAAGACTAGTCAAATTAAAATTGGAAGACTTGGAGAATCGCGAAGGCAACGAACTTCCGCCGTTAGATGATACTGGTAAGAGTTACCCCTTGTATCCTGGTAGAGTGGACGCGCTTGAATGGTTAGAGAAGTACTGGGGAGAATATCTTGCTTATTTCTCGGAAGGAAGGAATGTGCTTTTTCAAGACGAGTTGAGGAAGCGCGATCCGTCACTAATGGCGGCACTCACTAGTCAAGTCGGTTATCGGAATAGGAAAGGTACGATGAAAATAAAGGTGAGAGATATTGTTCCGCCGAGAAGTGCTCGTGTTGACAAAATAACAGAGGGAATTTCGGAAGAGGACCTCAAAGAGATGACGAGGCTGGTGAAGGCAAAAAGAGAGCGATTGAAGAGAAAGCTGGACAGTTGAGGCAGAGAAGCTGGTGCTAGTCACTGTGCTTCGGGGGTCACCACATCCGCGCGGCGATCGCCTGCTGTTCCTCGCCCAAGGCATCGGCATAGATGGCCGTCACCTAGAGCGACGCATGCCCCATCCACTTGGAGAGCATATTGAGCGGGACGCCGCTGCCCACGGCATGTACGCCTTAGCCGTGGCGCAGGCCCTTGGGGCACCGGTGCGGCCCATCGCTGATCCCGGCCGCGTCCATCACCTCGCGCACCCGCCGCCAGGCCGTGCTCCGCGACCAGGGCTACAGCCGCAGCGCCGGGGTGCCCGCCTTCGCCTTGCGTGTGCGAGGATCGGGAAGCCGATGCACCAAATCGAGCGTGTCGAGGACCCTCAGTGTCAGGATAGATGTCGCCCTCCCTTGCTAACCTTCTTAAGAAAATCCGAGGGCGCGAGGAACGCATCATGGCTCGTTATTCCGAGGAGCACCGCGCCGCTGTTGTGGCAAAACTGCTCCCACCGCAAAGTCTGAGTTCGCAGGCGGTTGCTGAGCAGGAAGGGCTGTCCCTGGCGACGGTGTATATAGCCGTTATATATGATCTCCAGACATTTTAATTGAGCAATTTAGACATAAGTAGCTGTAATTTATAAAAAATTATATTTTATGAATGTCTGTGTATTAAATGAAAAGGCTATAACAGGAATTCACGGAGAAAATCCTATTCTTCTGTACAAGGAGTTGTGCGAAGTTATTCAAGATGTGATTGACCACTTTAATGCTGAGGGTCGCTCGTTACCGGAACCGCGAGTTCGCCCGATGCGCGAGGTCGCATAAACCGCCTAATCGGGTCGCCGGGGGTTTTTCTCCCCCGGCCCCCACAGCACCCCGCATGCGGGTTCGCACGGGGGCGCTTCCTCCGGATTGGAAAAGGCAACCCGCTGGCGACCGACTACCGCTCCGCGCTGGGGGTGATGGCATGAGCGCGCCTGAATCCAATACGCAGGCGCTGGTCGAACGGATATTCAGCCTCGCCATCGGTTACGGCGATCAGCACATCCCACACCCCCGGCAACGGAAAGCTCAGCTCAGCGCGGTAGCGGCCTGGGGCTTCCGGCACCATGGGAAGCGAGAAGTCGCGCCCGGCATCGGCGGGACGATAGGCGAAGAGGGTCACGGTCTCCGGGGTCACTGGCTGCCCGGCTTGATCAACCACGAAGAAACGAATGGTCGCCGGCTGTCCGGCGCTGAGATCTGGCGGAATGTCCGTCGCGACCGTCCAGCCGGGCGTCGTGGTCGCGCGCGACCGGATGCTGCGCTCCATGGCACGACCGCGCTCGTAGTAGTCATCCACCACCAGACCGGGGTTGGTCACCACAGCCAGCGTCACCATGGTGAGATTCACCAGGAGCACCACGCTGATCAACCCAATCCAGCCGATCACCCAGGGACTGCGCCATGCGGACAGGGACGCAGCGGCGGCTTGGGCGGTCGGGGCTGAATGAGGCTCCAGTGCCGCAGTCTCTGTCATGGCTCGTGTTCTCTCGCGTTGCAATGGATGCTGGATACGGCTTAGGGAGCGGGTGCGAAAAAGGCGCTTTCCCGCTCGGCGCGCACCGGGGTGCCATCCGGGAACTGCCCCTCGGCCGTGAAGAAGATTGGCAGACTTGTTCCGCTCAGATGCTCGCGTTCGATGCGCACGAACACCCGCATCGGCGTGACTTCACCATGCTTGACGCTCAGCGCGTCCTCAACACCCTTGACCTCCATCGGCACCGGGCTGGTCGCGGTGATGTGCGCGGTCAAATCGACATTGGCTTTATTCAGCACTTTAAGGGTGTATTGATTCTGAATCGAGCCATCGCTCATTTGCACAAAGAGCGGCGAGCGCTCATGCAGCACCTTGAGTTCGATGCTGGTCAGAGTCGAGAACCCATAGCCAATCCCCACCACCGACAGCAGCAGAATCGCGAGGTAGAGCCAGACGCGCACGCTTAACAACAGGGGACGGGCCGGCTGACCTTCGATTTCATCCAGCGAGGCATAGCGAATCAAACCGCGCGGCCGCCCGACCTTGTCCATGATGCTGTCGCAGGCATCAATGCAGAGCGCACAGGTGATGCAGCCCTCCTGCTGACCAGCGCGAATATCAATCCCGGTCGGACAGACCGCCACGCATTGGTTGCAATCAATGCAATCACCATGCGGGTCTGACTCAGGTTCGGCATCCTTGCGCAGACGCCCGCGCGGCTCGCCGCGTAGCAAGTCGTAAGCCGGCACCAGGGTAGACCGATCCAGCATTACCCCCTGAATGCGCGCGTAGGGACACAACCAAAAGCATACCTGCTCGCGCAACCAGCCAGCCAGGACATAGGTGCCGACCGTAAAGAGCGCGACAAAGGAGTACACGACACCATTGGCCTGGCCGGTGAAAAAATCCCGCCACAGCGGAAAGATGCCGTAAAACCAGGCGACAAAACTCCAACCGGTGGCAAAGCCAATCAGCAACCACAACAGATGCTTAAGGCTTTTGATGCGCAGCTTTTGTGCACTCCAGGGTGCCCGGTCCAGTTGACGGCGCGTACGCGGGTCACCTTCGAGCCATTCCTCGATCCAGGTAAAGACATCGGTCCAGACGGTTTGGAAACAGAAAAAACCGCAGTACACCCGCCCGGCCAGCGCGGTGGCAACAGCGAGCAGAATGGCGAAAAACAACAGCAGCAGCGACAGCATCCAGAAGTCCTGCGGCAGCACGGTGGCGCCGAACAGGTGATACTGACGACTGGGAATATCGAAGAGCACCGCCTGGCGTCCATCCCAGCGGACATAGGGCCCGAGGAAAAAGATCAGCCACACGGAGGACGCCAGCCATTTGATCCGCCGCCAGCGCCCCGGCAGGCGCTTGGCATGGATGGTTTCGTCACCGGCATTGACCTGCCAGTGCTCGGCATCGGCATAGAGATCGTCGACTGGCTCCACCACGCGCCTATTGACCGCCGCCCAGCTCATGCACATAGACGGCGAGCTTTTTGATCTGCTCAGCATCCAGCCGGCCCTCGGCACTGCCCGCGCCACCAAAGGCCGGCATCACAGCATTGCGCGTCTGCTCCACGCCAGTCTGGTTTACGCCATAGAGAATGGTGTGCTTGGCACTTTCGTAGCCACCGGGACGAAAGCGCCACAGGGTATCGGTGAGATTGGCCGCGCCAACGGTGACGATGGATCCATTCGGCAAGGTGGCAATCACACCAGTGGCCTCGGCCCCATGGCAGCCGGTGCAACCCTTGCCTCGGAACAGTGCCCAGGCTTCCTCGCTGCCTGGCTGACCCTTGCTCAAATTGACCACAAAGTTGGCCAGCGTATCGACTTCCTGCTCACTGAGGATCTTTTCATGCGCGATCATGTTGCCTTTGCGACCACCAGTGATGGTCTCGATGATTTTGCTCAGGGTGCCGCCATAGAGCCAGTCGTTATCGGCCAGCACCGGATAGCCGGGATTGCCCTGACCGCCACTGCCATGACAGGCAGCGCAATAATCACCAAAGAGCACCTTGGAGGACGCCAGGGTGTATTGCAGCAGACCGGGATCGTCCAGAATCTCCTCGGCTGACATGGCGGCAATGCGCTGGTCATATTCGGCCCGAACTTCTTCGACCTGCGCCATGCCCCGCTCAAACTCCTTGATGGAACTCCAGTCCAGCATGCCTTGGGTGAATTCCTGATCCGTCTCGTCGAGCTTCCAGGGTGGTGTCGGCCACATGGGATAGAGCAACCCATAGAGCACCCACCAAGCCAGCGACAACCAAAAGGCGATCATCCACCAGCGCGGCGGCGGGTTTTTCAGCTCGCGCAGATTGTCGTCCCAAAAATGTCCGGTGTTGTTTTCCCCAGGGAAAGGATTAGTGTCCGCCATGCTCGTCTGCTGCTCCTAAAAACCTAAACAAAGTTGCTCATAGTGGTTTTTGGGTCATTCGCTCTCCGTTGATAGCACGCGGGATTGACCGGGCGAGCAACTGGAGTCCTGGTTGAGCAGTCCCAACCGGAGGCGCTCAGTCCGTGCTTGCACGATGGCCTTCACCGTTCGATATGGCGTGAACCGCTCGATGTCCGGATCAGTTAAGCGTGCCAGCACGTTTTGCGCGGCGTTCTGGTCGGCGTCCAACACCTCCCCGTCGAAACAGTAAAACCGATCCCCCTGGCGTTTGCCGAGCAGGCCTCCGTTGCGGGAATCGATTTGCGAGGTATAGGCCGGATTGACCAGCACGACCGTCGAACCTCGACGGCATGAAACACTGTCAAGTGCTTCGGCAATGACGCCTTTCGTCCAGCTGGCCAGCCGGCGATTGACGTTCTTGCCGAAGGACTTGCCCGCCATCGGGGCGGTGAGATCTTCTGCTGCGATCACGGCGGCTTTGTCGACCACCTTGTTGACCGACTGGAACACCAGGTCGCGGATGCGCGCGTGCGTCTTGTCCATCTGCCGGTTGAGCTTGTTGCGCCCGAGGTTGAACCGGCGAATGTGCTCGCGCTTGCGCGGGTTGCGGGTGTTGTTGGCGCACGCGCGCAGCTTGGCGCGGCGTTGGTATTTGGCTTTGAGTTTGTCGGAGGTGTCGGTGAGGA
>NZ_NRRS01000123.1 GCF_016583795.1 Rhabdochromatium marinum
GATCTAACGTCAACATGAAACGATCCTGTCACCAAAATGTCGGCAAGTGCGCGTCCAAACGATGCGTGGCACAATGGAGCGCAAACTATAGCATAAGAATTACGCACCTCTAAATTGACGCGGTTTAGCCAGCAAAAAAGCTGCTCGGACATCTTTCGCCAGCCGGTGTCAAGGCTAAGAATGCTGTTATCCGCGCGCCAAGGAACGCTGTTGAACACCATAGACGCAATCAGCGATCCTGTCGCAACAGGATGCCCGAAGCTTAGATGGAACAAAGTCGAGCAATGCAAGATCAGGCCGTTCGCCGAAATTCAGAAGTGTTTCGCATAGCAATGCCACTGCGGGTTCGCTCGCACGATCACATGTCCATTCGCCAACGATTGCGAGAAGTTCTCTGCGTTTCAATAGTTCCTCTTCCCGTCGCTTGAACCAATGATCGATCGAGAACCAAGGGCGGTCAAACTTGAAGTAATCCGACACTTCGCTGTCGAGCGAAGCAAACAGGTGCTGCTTGTCAGAAGTGCAGTAGCCACGTTCTAATTTTTCGATCAACGGGTCGAGGTGCGTCTTCCGCCAGCTAAGTTCTCCAAGCTTATTCGCGACGTCAAAGAAACTGATGAGGGGCATCTCATCCATATGAACGTAGTAGGGTTCAAGCGCTCGTAATTGTGCAAGGTCAGTAACTCCCACGCGCCCGTTGGTTCGTATGCCCCAATGCATGTCGATATATTTCAGCATCTTCTCGGGATCTTCGCAGCTGGTTATCGCCGATCGAGCAAGGGCTAACGTTTCGGGCGTGGCTAGGTAGAGTGCTGCTTGCACGAACAACCGACTCGTCTCAAGCTGATCCCAGTTTTCAATGATGGTCTGGACGGCGAACTCATCGTGCGCATCCATGAGCAGTTCGGAGAGGATGTAATCAGTATCGGTTATCTTGCCTGCGGCAGGTGGACTGCTGCGGCGCTCATCAAAGTAGCGCTGCACGTCCTCGTGCAAGCCGGCAAGACCCACGCGCCGGGCACTTTGCCACCAGTAATGTCCGCCCTGGGTCTTCCAGATGCGCTCCTTGAGCAGTGGAACGGCTGATTGATCCCCTTTTTTCAGCCTTGTCGTCAGCGCGAGATCTGCCAACACTGGATCGGTTTCAAGCACTGCAAGACTGGCAAGTTCATCGCTGGTCGGCGTTTGACACCAGATGCGGAAGGCCGTCTTGCGTTCGAACCGATTGATCCGCCGGTTGCGCCAGACTTGCTCGATCGCTGAGCGGGAGTGCGCGCTCAGAGTCCTTCCAGATCGTTCATTAGACCAAGTAAGTTCGAGGTCGTATGCGAATAGATTGAGGCCGCGGTTCTTTTCCGCTTTTCGGTCAATTTCGGCAGCCACATTTACTGAGTAGAGCACCGCTTCAGGAGAATCGACCTTGCTTAGGATCGAGCCCAGGACATGGGCAAGCCTGCTATCTCGCTTGGCACGTACTACCAGAAAATTGATCGTGCTTGGCTCAGGCTTACGGCTGAATGCCCAAGGAAGCGAATAGCCTGCGATTTCCCAGCGTGGATTGCGGTCGCGCTTATCCTCGCCGTGTTTGATCTTGGTCGGCAACTCTGCCCATAGATCGCACAGCATTTCGGCTAGCGGGTGAGCGATGGGTGGGCAGCATCGAAGCGCAGCCCAGAGCCATCCAGTCGACAATGACTTTTCGTCACTGCGCGCCCATCGAGCAGTGAGAGCGTCACACAACTCGGGGGTACCTATTTCTCCAGCGAGATTGAGTGCACCTTCGAGCAACTTGGGAGAAAGGTCGCTGTTTCCGATCAATTCCGCTAGATCCGGGATGAAATTGGCGTGGCGCGAGAGCGCGTGCGCAATCATGCGGTCGCGCCAAGGATCGTTGATAGCTGGCTCTAAGTTCGCACAAAGCGACGCTCCAGCGTGGGCGTCGCCGTTGCGAACTAGCGCTTCCAATTGCGGAAAGCTGACCGGGAAGTGCCTCGCGAGATCGGCGATGAATGCACCGTCCGCGCGCGCCAGATAGCGTATCGCATGGTGCTTCTTCTGCTCGGCCCCATCCGCTTTGAAGTCCGAAGACTGAATCCATTCCTTGGCGGCTTCGATAAGTAGCCCCTGGCGCACTTCGTCGAGGGTCGCACCTTGGAGGGCCGCGAACAGCGCGACCGGATTCCGTCTCGCAGCTTGAGCTATAGATGTTTCGGAAAGAACTGGCAATGCACCTCCAATCAGTTCGGCATAGAAAGGTTCGGACCAAAGCTCCTTGGTGAAGTGATCGCTCTTGATAAGCCGCGCTATGGCTTGGGTCAACAAGTGATCGCGCACACGATCATGCCGATACATGAGCCGTTCGTCGCCGGTCCCAGCGCGAAGACGGATGATTCTCCCCTGACCAATCAGCCGGCGGATCGCCGCCAGCGTGTCATTATCTCCAGAGAACCAGTCCCTAACTTCACACCATTCTGGGTAAATCGTTCGCTCCTCGACCAGTTGCTCAGCAAGCTTGTCGAGCGCGTTTCGGAGATCGCTCGCGAGAAGTCTGTCGTTAGCGGCCTCCTCGATATTCGCGGTCAAATAGGATTGGATCGCACTCTGAGGGCTTGGTGCCAACCAGTCGCGGTTGAGCCCTATGAGCAATGGATCGTCACCAAGCGCCATCGCAAGATCGTTGCGCTGAAGAGCGGTCAGTTTGAGGCCAGAACCACTCGCTCGCGCCCCGATGGCTTCGACGGCTTCCGAACGCTCGAAGCGCTCCACCATGAACGAGTTGCCAATCACATGATCCCGTAGCTGCGGGTCTGAAAGGCCAGCATTGCCGCGCCAAACAGGGCATAGCAGGCGCCATTGCCGTGCGGGTGTGCTGCATTCTGCATCTGACTTCCCCGTGACTGACCAGCCAACGAGACGTTCGATAATCCGCCGGGGGTTAGTCGAGCGGTTGACATCCTCGACGATGAGCAGGATGGGCTGTTCGGGAGTTGCGAAGGCGAGCGCCGAACAACCACATCCACTGTTGAGCGCTGGCGCCCAATAGCGTAAACCTAGTGCGACCGCTTGCTCGATAGTACTTGCCTGCTCGATGAGTTCGTGCGCCAGGACCAAGGCGATACCACCTTGCGTGAGCCAATCGTCGGCCAATCGGCGCAGGGCAGTGCTTTTACCGAGACCGGATTCGCCGATGACAAAACCCGCGCCGCAGCCCATCCAAGCGAATTCGGCAAGTGCTACATCGAGCGCACGGGGAACCGTGTCGCCGCGCGCGACCAGTGGAAGATGGTCATTCAAAGATTGCTTCGAGATCGCGCGGGCTTGCGAAGCTGAAAGGCGTATTGATTCAGTCCCGAACTGCTGTTCGCGCAGCCATTGGCCTTCGGGGTCGTGGTCGAGGAAACCCGCTATCCGTGAAGCTGGCCAGAGATCGATCCTTAATCCGTCGCCAACAGCAGCGTGAACGTCGCGGATCAGTGCCTCATTCGGATCGGTCGTGCTAGTAAGCACGAGTGTCCCGTCCTGAATTGATTCGCGCACGACTTCTGCCTCAAAAATCGCCTTGGCCTTAACCACATCGCCTTTCCTGTCATCTAGCCATTTCCCACGCAGGTCCTTAGGCGCGGTGATCGTATGCTGAGCAAGTAGGAGGTGACGACCATCGTGATCGATATAAATGTCGATGCCATCGACGGGTGACCGTACAGTTCTACCGCTCGCGTTCGTGCCGACGTGCAGGAGCGACGCATAAGCAGGAACTGCTGCGCGCAGCACGGCAGTGGCCAGCGCCTCGAACTCTTCGGGAGAGGCGAGTTTGCTGAGTTGCTCGCGTGTTTGTGTCACAAGAGATGGCATTTCGGCGTGTCAATGGTCGACGGGCAAAATTTCGATTGTAATCGGCAGGCAACGCAGCACGAGAACAAACCAATCAGGAGATTACCCCATCTTGACTGGCAGCTTTGGCTCGTGAGCGGTCTGAGTGAGCGTATCGCCGACTTGCCGCTACCCGCGTATAGCTGTAACTCGCCGAGGGTTCTGAGGATGAGCAGGAGGCTTCAATGCATCCAACCATAGAGCAGGCCGCACGTATCTTTCTGCAACGGGTCCGCGAACGCTACGATCTGAGCGATGCCTGGCTCTTCGGCAGTCAGGCGAGACAGACGGCTGGCGGCGATAGCGATGCCGACATCGCCGTGCTCTTACGTGGCGCTCGAGGCGCCCCCGGTGCCCGCGTCGATGCCGCCGTGAACATGGCCGGAATCGCCTTCGACGTGATGCTCGAAACAGGTGTGCTCATCGATCCCTTGCTGCTGTGGGAGGACGAATGGGCGCACCCCGAGCGCTTCGAGAACCCGGCGCTCATCGCTAACATCCATCGCGACGGGATGCGTCTGTGACCCCTGATCTGTATCTGGCCAAGTCGCGACCTGCGCTCGCTTCGGCGCCTTTGCTTCCGGCGGATGGCAACACCGAAGGGGCCTGCAATCGCGCCTACTATGCCATTTTTGATGCAGCACACGCAGTCCCCTTTCTGTGATGGCTCCCCGCGTGAAGCGATAGGCCGAGGGGCTTTCCGGAGGGGCTGCGCGGGGGCTGGACCGGCAGAGTCGTCCCAGGCCAACGCCAGCGAGCGACCGCAGTGGCCTCTTCAGTGGACGTTGGAGTCCGTCTGCGGCCGACCGATACGGAGGCCATTCCCCTTTACGACCCTGACCGCCAAGACTTAGGTCCTACTTGTCTTGCGTTTCTCCGAGCCGATCAGCAAGGGATTAGCGCCTCGAGCTTCCTTTCGACTGAACCGGGCGTTCAGGCGATTGCCTGAATCCCCTTCTTCTCGATGACGGTCAGAAGCCGAAGTGCTGGCCCGCCCGGGCGCTTGACGCCTCGCTCCCAGTCCGAGACCAAGTTCTTGCTTACATTAAGGTAACGGGCAAAAACTGGCTGAGAAAGATGCTCGCGCTCACGCAGAGCGCGAATGGCCTCAGGAGAGAGGGGCTCGACTGGCGTCAGACAAGCGTCATCGAATTCGCGCATTGTCTGCTTGTCGATGGCACCTACCTCTTGGAGGGCCTCCATGGTCTCGTGAATCGAAGCCATCGCGTCGCTACGATACTGTCTAGCCATCCTGTTCAACCTGCTCCAAATTTTGTACTCAAATGCACGCATTCGGTCATTCGCTCTCCGTTGATAGCACCATGACTGGCGAGCAACTGGAGTCCTGGTTGAGCAGTCCCAACCGATGGCGCTCAGTCCGTTCCAGCAAGATCGTTTTTACCTTTCGGTACGG
>NZ_NRRS01000124.1 GCF_016583795.1 Rhabdochromatium marinum
ACCGAGCATACGCTCACCGTCTTGCAGCGCCTGCGTGAACTTCACCCCCATCGTGAGTTGATTGTCCTTTGGGATAACGCCTCTTACCACCGCTCGCTTGATGTCAGCGGACTGGCCGAGCAGTTGCACATCACACTGATGCCACTGCCCCCCTACAGTCCTGACTTCATGCCGGTCGAAGCCCTTTGGCATTGGTTGCGCGAAGAGGTGACCTATCACCACTGCCATGCAACGGCTGAAGCGTTGGTTCAGCGCGTGCATCAATTCGCCAAGAACATCAACCGCAACGTCTTTGAAATAGCGGATCGCCTGTGGGTAAAGATCGCCCTCGACCCAGAGGAAGAAAAACTACGTATTCCAGGTTAGGCGCGGTTTAAACGTCTTTACGGATTTTTTCTTCGCTTTTTTCATGGCTCTTCTCTGAAGTTTTCGGTTGACAATTAGATGGTTGTCGATAGCCCATTTTGCTTGATTCAGAGGGTTTTTAGGAGCGGGGCGGACCATCCCATTAGATTTATTTTGTCGGCCTTGGTCATCCTTTCGGCTACCCGGCTGCTCAACCGACGAAGGTCCTCACAGCGGACCCTACGGATCGCGGTTTCGAGTAGGGTCCGCTGTGCGGACCAAGCGCCGCTGGCCGGAAGGACGATCGAGGCCATTTTGTCCAGCCGGAAAAGTGAAAGGCGCCTAACACGGCGGTAAAGCCGACTCCGCGCGGCCGGCGTCGTGGGCTAGTCTCAATCGCATGTGCCATGCGCGGGTCGGCTTACCTTGATCGTTCAGCAAGAATAGCAACCAGGTTACGATATGCCATCAATATCGATGTTTTACGGTCTGATCGTCTATATGTATTTCATGGACAACAAGCAGCACAAACTGCCACACATCCATGTAAAGTACCAAGACGACGAGGTGATTGTCCAAATCCCAGATGGCGATGTTCTCGAAGGGAGCATTCCAGCTTCCAAAATGAAATTGCTTCAAGCGTGGATCGAATTGCACAAAGAAGAACTTATGGCAGACTGGAAGCTTGCTGTTTCTGGAGAGCAGCCATACAAAATCGATCCGTTGAGGTAGTAAATATGAACCCGAGGGTGAAGGCTGTAGCAGCTATGGCTGACTACAAGCTGAGAATCAAATTCAGTAATGGTGAAAAAGGAATCTATGATTGTGCACCACTTCTCGATTTCGGCGTATTCAGAGAGCTAAGAGACGTTAATTATTTCTTGCAGGCAAAAGCATGGGATGGAACTGTCGTTTGGCCACACGAGCAAGACATTTGTCCCGACACGCTATACCTTGATTCAAATAAGAATGCCGAACAAAGCGCTTAACTCGGGCTGCCTGATATTGATTCCCCCTGAGTTGGGCGCAAACTTGTCCCCTTGATGCGGTCGTGCGGATGCGCCGATGGTTTGACAATACGATAGGGGGTGTTATGGGGATGTGGGTGAGTGATGTCGCGAATTCGGCGAGACGCGCCTGTGCGGTGCTTTTGATCTCGACCGTTGGTGTGTCGCCGGTCGGCGCGGAGGACCTGACGGAGGATCGGATCGGTAGTGCGATCCAGGCGTTGGATCGCATGGCGCCGGAGTTGTTACAGCGCTCCGGTGTGCCCGGCATGGCGATCGCCGTGATCTCTGGGGACCGGGTCCGCTACCAGCGTGGCTTCGGTATCCGTGCGCTTGGCGGCGGCGAGCCGGTCGATACGGAGACGGTCTTCCAGCTCGCCTCGGTCTCGAAGCCGCTGTCGGCCACCGTCGTTGCCGGACTTGTTGGGGATGGTCTCGTCGCCTGGGATACGCCTGTCTTTCGTTTTCTGCCGAGCTTCGTCTTGTCCGACCCCTGGGTCACACAAAAAGTGACTATCGCTGATCTGCTCTCGCATCGTAGCGGGTTGCCCGATCACGCGGGCGATCTGCTGGAGGATCTGGGCTTCGATCGGGACGAGATTCTGAAACGTTTGCGGTGCGTGCCGCTCGCGCCATTCCGCATCACCAATGCCTACACCAATTTCGGCTTTACGGCCGGTGCTCTGGCCGGTGCCTCGGCCGCCGGAATGGACTGGCCCGATGTCGCCGAGCAGCGGTTGTTCGCGCCGCTCGGCATGGACCAGAGCAGCTTCCGCTATGCGGACTATCTGAGCCGGATCAACCGCGCCGTCGCTCACGCCTATGTGGACGGGGTTTACCAGCCGCTCTATGAGCGCGATGCCGATGCCCAGTCGCCGGCGGGCGGGGCGAGCGCCAGTGTGAGCGATCTGGCGAAGTGGGCACAGCTTGCGCTCGACGAGGGTCGCTATGAGGGTGAGCCGGTGGTCCAGTCCGCCGCACTGTTGCAGACGCAGTTGCCGCAATCGATCAGCAATCCGGCACCCACGGCGGGCGGACGCTCCGGGTTCTACGGCTTGGGTTGGAACGTCAGCTACGATGATGCCGGTCGTACCAAGCTCAGCCACTCCGGGGCCTTCATGCTCGGGGTCGCCACGAGCGTGACCCTCTATCCGGAGCTCGACCTCGGCATTCTGGTCCTGACCAATGGTGCGCCTTATGGACTTGCGGAAGCGACGTCGCAGACCTTTTTCGATCTGGTACTCGATGGTGCCGTGCAGAACGATTGGCTGAGCCTCTATTTCGGCCTCTTCTCCGATCTCTGGGCCGAGGAGCGCGACTTCATGCGCGATTACAGCGTGCCGCCCGCGAGTCCCGAGCCGTCACTGGCGCAATCGGCCTATCTGGGTCGCTATTACAGCCCCTATTACGGTCCGTTGCGGGTGAACGCGGGCTCGACTGGGATGTCAATCACCCTGGGGCCGCAGTCTATGACCTTCCCCTTGCAGCATTGGGACGGCAATCTCTTCGTGTTCGAGACGACTGGAGAGAATGCGCTTGGCCTCAGCGGCGCCGAGTTCGTGATCGGCCCGAGCGGCAGCGCCGACAGCCTCATCCTGGAGCGCTACAACCAGACCGGACTGGGCACCTTTAGACGGCGGCCTGGCCAGCAACAACTCTGCCAATCCTGGCGGCTGTCAAGTCCCGGAAGATTGTAAGGGCGTTTTGAAAACAGCTCTGGCTGTCGTTCGTGCCATTGTTTCAATGCCTTGATGGGGGCGACATAGTCAAGAGTGTGTTGAGGGATGTGTTGCACGTTCGAGGCCGATCATCCGACGGCCTCGACACGACGAATCATACCCGGAACCGGCTGATGACCTGGGCCAGACCTTCCGACTGGCTCGCGACTTGGTTGGCACTCTCGGCGTTGGTGTGGGCGGCCTCCGCCGAGCGCTCGGCGACATCCCGAATGGCGACCACGTTGCGGTTCACCTCCGAGGCGACATGGCTCTGTTCCTCGATCGCGGCGGCGATCTGGGTGTTCATGTCGAGCACCGAGGACACGTCTGTGGCGATCTCGGCCAGGAAGGCTCCAGCCTGGGTGGCCTGGGTCGCGCTTTCCTGTCCTTCCGTATGGCAGTGGTCGATGAGCTGGACGATGTTGTCCGTGGTCTGGTTCAGATTGGCGATGATGCCCGCGATTTCTTCGGTGGCGGTCTGGGTGCGCATCGCCAGTGTCCGGACCTCGCCGGCGACAACGGCGAAACCGCGTCCCTGCTCGCCGGCACGGGCGGCCTCAATGGCGGCGTTGAGTGCCAGCAGATTGGTCTGCCCGGCGATGCCCCGGATGACGTCAAGTACAGAGCCGATGGTCGCCGCGCTCTGCGCCAGTTCCGCAGCCGCCGCGTTGGATTCCTCCAGCTGTTGCGACAGCAATTGGATGCGCCGGATGGTCTTCTCCACCTGGCCATTGCTCCGCTGGGTGTTCTCGCTGGTGCGACGGGTGCGTTCGGCGGCCATCTCGGTATTGCGCGCGATCTCCTCAATGGTCGCGCCCATCTCGGTGATGGCGGTTGCCAACTGGTCGGTCTCCGCGAGCTGCTGACGTCCTCCCGCAGAGGTCTCGTCGGCGTTGGCCGAGAGCTCGGTGGTGATTTGAGTAAGATGATCGACCGCGTCGCGGCATTGCTGGATGACCTGGCGCATGCTGGCGAGCATGGAATCGAATCCGCGCCCCATCTGGGCCAGCTCGTCCTTGCCCTTGAGGTCGAGCGTCAGCGTCAGGTCGCGGTGCTCCGCGATGTCGCTGATGACGCCGACCGCCCGCCCCAGCCCGTAATCGAGGCTGCGCACGATCCACCAGGTGAGCGAGGAGACGCTCAGTGTGACCAGGAGTGTGAGTGCCAGCAGCCTCCAAACGATGGTGCTCCCTTCCGCCTTCAGCGTCTTTTTGAGGTGGTCCGTGAGCCCGTCGAGCAGGGTGGATGTCTTCTGCATTTCGGCGACGAGTTTTGCTCGGATGCCCTGATCGGGGGCTAGGCCGACACGCTTCTTCGCCTCGACCAGCGCGAGGAAATCCTGACGATAGCCCGTCAGCGTAGAGATCAGCTCCTGGTCGTTTCCGGCCAGATCGACCAGCTTGCGGTAGTTCTTTTCGAACTTGTCGACGTACTTGGTGTTGGATCGCAGCATGAAGTCCTTCTCATTCCGTCTCAGCTGCAGGATCCCAGTCAGCAGATCGTCGCGCTGGCGGTTGTTGACGCTCTCCTCAGCACGGTGCACGGCCTCCCGGAGGCTGCCGTAGAGACCCGACTCCGGATCGAAGCCGATCGTGCGATATTCTTCGACCAGTTGCTCGAATACCTTCAGGTACCCGTCGAAGGAGTCCTGCAGGGCATTGAGCTCGCTGGCGTCCAATCCCTTTCCGGCGACCCTCTCGCGCAGCTCGGCGAGATGCTCTTCGAACTGGGTGGCCTCCTGGTGCAGCTTTTGGGAATGCGTCTCGTCGAACTGCGTCAGGAACGCCTGCTGATCGATATGTGTATGCAACAGGTGCTGGTGCAGCTCGTACGCGAGCTCCTTGGCTGCGTCGAGCCTCTTCATCTCGGTCCAGGACCACCAGACACCGAGCATAAGGACCAGCAACGCACCGACCGACAATGCGGACAGACTGTAGAGTTTATGGCGAATGAGCATGGAACCTCCTTACGTATCTCGATCTAAACCGCGTCAATTTAGAGGTGCGTAATTCTTATGCTATAGTTTGCGCTCCATTGTGCCACGCATCGTTTGGACGCGCACTTGCCGACATTTTGGTGACAGGATCGTTTCATGTTGACGTTAGATC
>NZ_NRRS01000125.1 GCF_016583795.1 Rhabdochromatium marinum
CTCTATAATCAACACATCCCCCAACGCGCGCTCGGGCATGTCGCTCCCATTCAGGCATTGAAGCAATGGTATGAAAAGCAGCCGGATCTATTCGTAAAACGTCCTAACAATCTCCCGGGACTTGACAGTTAACGCTTGCTCGTGCGTGCCTCGGGTGGCAAATCAAACGCACGTTTCAGGGTTTGCCTTTCTACTGGAGTTAGAAACTTTTCTGCGAAGATGTCATTGGCGGCCTGGTAATACTCGATCATTTGGTCCATTTCCTGCGCAAACAATCCTAGGCCGGATGAACAGGTCTTGAATTGAGATGATAGCTTGGTGATTTCAGCGATGTAGTGCGCTCTGGTGACCGCTTGGCTGGTCATTTGTTCATCCATGATTTTGATTAATGGAATAAATTCCGGGAGCATGGACTGATTGATTTGGGTGTTTGCGGCACTCTGGTCATCGGTAATCTCAAGATTCAGATCGAGTATGCGGCACAGTTCCGCTACCACATCAGGATAGAGCCTCCTGTCGTAGAGTCTGACGATCAGATTAGCTGTGCCAAATAGTTCTTCCCAGGTGGTTATCCTGAGTTGGAAATTAAAAGCCTGTTTATGCAGCGAGATAAAATGTCCAAAATCGCCCAGTTCCTGATATGGTGTGTGTTTTAACTTCTCCAGGTAGGCAGAGAGTGCCAATTCAAGCTGAGAGCGCACAAAGAAAATAATTTTTATTTGCCAGTCCTGTTGACGCAATGCCCTGTGGGCCACTTCTATTTGCTCAGGACGCATGAAGCAAAACTGCTCGGAGGTGAGAAATCCGTGCTTGGCGTTGGAGGCCGCCAGTTCCTCCGCCACCAGGGTCCATTGGTGGTAAAGCGCTGCTTTATCCGCCGCATAATCCAGGTTGTTGGTCAGGTGATGATGACCTTCCCTCTCTTGCCACCAGCCGGTCTCCGGGAGATAAATCTCTGCATTCTTCTTAAAGTGCCGATAGGCAAATTGCTGAATTGCTGTAGAGCCGCACTTGCCGTATCCAATATGCAAAAAAACTGTGTTCATGCGCTTTGAGTTGAATCCACAACCATCATTCAGCTACCGGAACCGATCACCGTCTTGCCGTTCAGGCGCAGCAACAGCCAGAGCATGGGTTGGTTTGGTGTCAAGTGAGATAATACAGCATGTTACCGGTCATTGTAATTGTTTTTCTGTTAGCTTTTATATTCTCGATGCTGGGGCTGGGTGGGGCGATGCTCTACATCCCTGTGTTTCATTGGTTTGGTTTTGACTTCAAAAGTGTTGCCATTCCAACGGGATTGTTTCTCAATGGTGTCACCGCCTTGTCGGCTGCCGTTTCTTATGCGCGTAAAAGGATGGTGGATTTTACAGGCAGTCTGCCGATGGTGATCACCTCTTTGATAGCCGCACCACTGGGCGCCCGCTTAACGCATATCATTTCCGTCGATGTCCTGATGATGCTGTTTTCCATGGTGATGATGCTGTCAGGGGCGAAAATGTTACTCAGCTCCGGCAACGCCGAACCGACCGAACTGATCGCTTTCAAGCGGCGGATTATGCTGAGCGCTGTGGCCGGTTTGGGCATTGGGTTGCTGGCCGGGTTATTGGGTATTGGCGGAGGCTTTCTGTTTGTTCCTCTGCTGATCGCTCTTGGCTATCCCACCAAGAAAGCTGCTGCCACTTCTGCATTTGTTGTTGTTTTTTCATCCTTCTCAGGCTTTATCGGACACTTCGCTAACGGGCACTTTAATTGGCCGCTGTTAATCTACGCCTCAATTGCCGTGCTGCTTGCCTCTCAACTGGGGGCTTGGGTGATGAAGGAAAAAATGAAATCCAAATGGATTAAACAACTCTTCGGTATAGTATTGATCACGATTGCGGTGAAATTATCACTGGCATCGTGAAGCCTCCAGGCGACACCGATACTGAATTCGCTTGTTGTTTTGACTTGGCGCTAGCGTGCAGGCGGGCGGCGTGCCCAGACGGCCGCCAACAGTGAGCCACTCAGGTTATGCCAGATCGAGAACAGCGCTCCGGGCAAGGCGGCTGCGGCGGAGAAATACTGGGTGGCCAGCGCAACCGCGAGTCCTGAGTTTTGCATGCCGACCTCAATAGCCAGGGTGCGCGCGATGCGCTCATCATGGATAAGCCAGCGGGCAAGGGAGTAGCCGGCCAGCAAGCCCACGCCATTGTGCAAGATCACGGCAAGCAGCAAAAGCATTCCCGTCTGGGCAATCGAGGCCTGATTCAGCGCCACCACGATGGCGATGATAATGACGATGGCCAGCATGGAAACCAAGGGGAACAAGGTTTTGATGTGTGTCAGGCGCGGCCCGAGCCAAGTATTGACCGCCACGCCGATGGCCACCGGTGCCAACACCACCTTCAGCATCGACAAGAGCATGGCGGCGGCAGGAACCGGCACCTGGTGGCCAGCATAGGCCAGGGTGAGTGCAGGGGTGGCGAGGATGGCGATCAGGGTTGATAAGGTGGTCAGGGTGATCGACAGGGCCACATCACCGCGTGCCAGATAGCAGATCAGATTGGATGCCGTGCCGCCTGGACTGGCACCGAGCAACACCATGCCGGCGATCAGTTCCGGTGGCAGTTGTAGGCCAATGGCGATGACCCAGGCCGCCAGCGGCATGATGAGAAACTGCAAGGTCACGCCTAAGCCTACAGCGGTGCGCTGCGACCACACGGCGGCGAACTGGCGCCAGTCAAGCGTCAGCCCCATGCCCAGCATCACCAGGCTGAGCAGTGGCACAATCAACGGCTTGCCCGGCAGGAAAAACTGCGGCTGCCACCAGGCCAACCCAGCGCCCAGCAACGCCCACAGCGGAAAAAGTGTGGCGACAGAGGTTATGTGCAGCATTGAAAAACCGTGCCGGAGAAAAAGGGAGCGCAATCCCGTCTTGGCGGAGCGGATTCGTACTGCGGGCAATTATAGAATGGTCGGAGGCTGGGCTGTAGATTGTATGCCGTTCCGCGCGGCTGGGTGCGGCGCAGAGCGGCAGGGTTTGCACGTTGCGGGGTTTTGGTCAATCCTCCCAGCGACCGAAACCGGGAATGCTCACCTGATCCTCGTCATAGATGCCCGCCGCCGCGTCTTGATGGCACTTGTTGCATTGGCTGAAGCTGCCGACGTCCGGGTTCTCGACCACCAGGCGCGGTGGAATCTCGTCGTGCTTACGCTGGAAATAGGCTGTCATGGTAATGCGCGGCAGGGCGCCACCCGCGCTGGCATCAGCGCTGTCGGCAGTTGTTGCAGGCACGGCAAAGGCAAAGGCGCGTGCGCGTACCAGACGGGCTTGATCGGCGGCGTTGGCGCTCAGATACGCTTGCAGACGTTGGCGCGTGTCTTCGCCGAGGCTGGCATCGTCGCCATAGTGGTCGATGAGTGCATCCGCTGACAGGATGCGCTGCCACGCGGCGGCTGGCAGCAGTCCGGGTTGATAGGCCATGTGGCAGGCACCGCATTCTTCTGCATAGCGTGGGTTTTCGACGGGGGCGACATCGGGACGGTGCGGAATCCAGCCGTCATGCTCCTCGTCATGATGGTCTCGGTCCTTATGGTAATCGTCGGAATCGCTGATGGCCACACCGGCTGCTGCCAGGCCGATGAGGGTTGCGCCAACGATCATGGCATGACGTATTAATTTATTCATGATGTTTTCTCCTGATAGTGGCGAGCCCGGGGTTATTGTGTGCGGATATAGGCCAGGAAATCAGCCTTCTCGCTGGCGCTGCATTCACGCCCCAAGGTCCAGCGGCAGTTGCGGCGGAACCATTTCTCAATCTTGGCCGGGTCCGACAGGCGTGCCGCATTCACCGACGGTGTCATAGGTTCGATGACCTTGCCGGTGTTGACATGGCGTCCTGGCTGGGTCAAATCGGTGCCATGGCAGGTTGAGCAACTGCGCGCTGGCGCAGTGTCGCTGGGCCGATGTTCCGCGACCCAGGCCGCCTGGCCAGCCGCAGCATCGGCGGCCAGCAGCGGGGCGGGTTGCAGTGTGAGCAGGGAACTGGCCAGCGCCGCCAGCGTAATCGCGTGAGGAATTGATGGCATTGATGGCATGGCTCATGACCCCCGTTTGACGCCGGTGATCATGGCTTTGACCAGATTCTCGCGATGCAGCAGACTCGAGACCGCGACACCGAGCAGATGCAGCACCACCAGCGCCAGCGTGGCATTGGCCAGGAATTCATGCGTTTCCTCCAGCGCCTCGCCCCAGAATTCGGGCAGGCCGCGCATCATGGGCGCCAGGGGGCCGGCAAACTCCTCGGCACCATAGAGCGCTATTCCAGTGAGTCCGGTCGCCAGAATCGCAACGAGCAGCAGTACAATCATGGCACCGCCGGCTGGGTTGTGGCCGAGGTAGCGCGGCGCGTGCAGGCTGAACAGGTTCTTGAGATAGGCCAGAATTTGCGTCGGCCCGCGCACAAAATCACGAAAACGCGCATGCCGGGTGCCGATCAGTCCCCACAGCAGGCGGACACCGATCAGACTGAGCGCCAGATAACCGGCCCAGACGTGAATATCCAGGGCATGATCCTCGACGATATAGGCAGTCGCAAAGGCAGCAGCCAATAGCCAGTGGAAGCTGCGCACCAAAGGATCCCAGACGCGGATGGGGGGGCTGGCGGCTGAGTCGGAATTGGCCTCGACATCGACGCTAAGGTCGGGCGTCGGTGCAGTGGCAGTCGCATTGGTGGTCATTAGGATGTCTCCATTGTTGTGTTTCGCGTTGACCTGGTGCCAGCATAAGGGAGGGCGGCTGACGGTTCGCTGTCGCCCCTTGTCAGCGAACTGTCAGCTTTCACTAAGGCACAATAGGCGCCGTCAACTACCCCGCCCTGAAGGGCGGAGCTTGTGAAGACAAGCTGGGTTGACCAGGGAAAGCGGTGAAAACCCGCTGCGTTTGCAACAGGTCGCCAAGACCCACTCCGGAATGCTTCCTCAGTTCCGGACACTGGAAGATCAGGATCATGCGGGCGAAAGGTAAAGCGCCGAAGGTTCTGATCGCCGCCGCGAGGCGGGAGCCGGTTGCAGACTTTTCCGAGGGGAGCGAGCCGCGAGGCTCCGTCACCAGGCCCGTAAGGGCAGGAATTGAAATGGCTGTCTTTGTTCTCGACAAACAGAAAAA
>NZ_NRRS01000126.1 GCF_016583795.1 Rhabdochromatium marinum
AGTGCGCATCTCTCATTCGTGAGACTCCTCGGGCTGATGGTGGGATCACACGGCCACTCTACCCCGTTGTAACTGTGAACATCTGCCTTTCTTTTTCAGTTGTTTATGCCTTAAATTAGTACCATTCAGGTTAGAGTCGAATTAATTGCTGAGTGTGAAAGGAATTGAATCAAACGCGCACCGCAGCAACAGGTTCCAATTGACAGTTTTATATGACCACAGTAGCCCTCATCCCCCTACGCGGCGGCTCCAAAAGCATCCCCAAGAAAAACATCAAGCCCCTGGCCGGCAAACCCCTATGCGCCTGGGTGCTGGAGGCCGCCACCGCCGCCACCCACATCGACGCCGTCTTTGTCTCCACCGACTGCCCCGAGATCGCCGCCGTCGTCCAGGGCCTGAACCTGGGTGTCCAGCTCATCGAGCGCCCAGCCGAATTTGCCACCGACGCGGCCTCGACCGAAGCGGTGATGCTGCACTTCATGGAGCAGGTGCGCTTCGAGCGGCTGGTCACCATCCAGGCCACCTCGCCGCTGCTGCGCGCCGAGGACCTCGACACCGCACTGGAGCGCTTCGCGCGCGAGCGGCTCGACGCCCTGCTCAGCGCCGTGCGCACCAAGCGCTTTTTCTGGCGCGATGACGCCACCCCGATCAATTACAATCCCCTCCAGCGCCCGCGCCGCCAGGACTTTCCCGGCACCCTGATGGAAAACGGCGCCTTCTACATCACCCGCCGCGCCATCCTCGAGCAACAGGGCTGCCGCCTCGGCGGGCGCATCGGCATCCACGAGATGCCCGAGGACAGCGCGCTGGAGATCGACGAACCGGCGGATTGGGAGGCAGTCGCCCGCTGCCTGGCCGCCCGCCAGTCTAATTCGCTCGCGTCCTAGCGCGACTTCGCTACCCAGGAGAGCGCCATGGGTATCATCTTAGTAACCGAGGGCGAGGGCCTTGTGCCAGCGAGATCGTTGAGTTCTTGGATAGGATTTAGGAGCAAAGATGATCGACTACCGCTTTCTTGAGATCGCCGAGCTTGGGGATTACGACCGCCTTGGGCAGGCGTTAGCGCAGCGGTTCCCCGAGGCGGAGCATGGGTTGCTGATCGGCGAGTTGAAAGAGCGGCTGGGGCTGACCTGCCGCGCGGTGCTGCTAGAATCGCCTTATCGGGATTTTGATCATTCAAGCGTGTTTGCGCTTTTTTACGCCAAGAAACATCGGCCGCCGGCACGAGATTGCATTCGCCTGCATCTGTTTGCCGGGACGGATCTCACCGACGAGCAGTATATCGGGAGTTATGTGGTGCGCGATTCGCGCATCGACAGCTGTGGTCGGGCCTTACTCGACCCCGCGTATCTGATCGACAGGGAGCGTGCGTACCTGCTCGGCGTGGAGATGACGGCCCATCTGGCGGGTACGCCGCTGCCAAAGCGGGTTTTCCCGTGGATGGCGCAGGATACGGATATCGCTGTCTGTGCCCATGTCGCGGTCTGGACGATTGTCAATTACTACGGCTTTAAGTATCCGGAGTATTGTCGGCGCTCGATTGGGTCGATTGCGGAGCAGACGCCGCCGGGTCTGGGACGACGGGTGCCGTCGGAAGGACTGGATTTGTCGCAAGTCTCCGACTTGCTTGCGGCGAATGGATTTTTTCCCTTGGTGCTCAGTAAGGATACCTTAGGCGAGCTTGAGTTCTTCCGCGCCCTGTTCTCCTACATTGAGTCGGGCATCCCGATGGTCGCGGCGATGACCGGGAGGCAACACGCCGTCACCATCATAGGCCATGGCCCGGTTGATGAGGCAGCGCTTTCAGCGGCAACGGATTGGAGTTTCCACTCCGATTTCATCGACGACTTGATCGTTGTGGACGATAATCGCTTGCCCTACAGTCGGCTGTCGCGGGGGGGTGGGACGAGCGACATGGCGGGTTTTGCGGATCTCGATCATGTGATTGTGCCCTTGTCCGAGAAGATGTACCTCAACGCCAGTATTGTGCATGAACGGGTGTTGGGGCTGCTGAAGGCGGGCGCCCTTGCTATCGACGAACCGGCTGTGCTGCGGATCTATTTGACGTCGAACCGCTCGCTGAAACGCGAGCTTCAGACCCATCAACACATGAACGCCGTGCTCAAAGATGTGCTGACGCGGCTGGAACTACCGCGCTTTGTATGGTGCGCGGAGATTGCGACACCGCCGCAGTATGCCCGCCAATTGACGGGTGCGCGCATCCTGATCGATGCGACCGCTGGCACCTATGAGCGCGATCCCTGGCTGTTCTGGCATGATGTGCTCGGGCTGCGTTATCGCAGCGGGAGCATCATGGAGGCGCTGGATGTGCCCATCGCTCCCTATGACTTGTATCGCAACAATCTAACGGAGGTGAAGCGACGATGAACTTCAAACACTTGGTCGATGAGCAGGCGCGGGCGCCACAAGCGCGCCAGGTCGATTCGCTGTCGAACGAGGCGTATCAGGAGCTGTGCAAGCAGGGTCTCGATGAACGGGTGCGCGATCTGGCCAGGCGCTATCGGGAGTCTGCCCGCGAGGCCTGGAAATATGTGGTTCGAAGCAGGCCTTGATGGTGTCTGGTACCCGACGACGAACACTGAACGATTAGGGCCGTTGCTGGCCGCACGCCACCCCAGGAGAGCGCCATGCGCATCGAAAAAAAGATCAAGGATTTCCTCGTTTTCTCCGGCGACAGCCTGCTCGATGCGCTCAAGCGGATCAACGACAACCAGGCGCGCATTGTCTTTGTGGTCGAGGACAGCGGCACCCTGATCGGCGCGGTCAGCGACGGCGACGTGCGCCGCTGGATCACCGCCGCCGCCGAGCTGGACTTCGGCCAGCCGGTCGATGCGGTGATGAATCGCGCCTTCGTCGCCCGCCCGGTCACCGAGGCCCCGGCGGAGATTGCCACCCATTTCGACCACAAGCGCGACATCATCCCGCTAGTCGATGACCTGGGCCGCTTCGTCGCTCTGGCGCGGCGCGCCGCCGAAGGCTTTCAACTCGGCGAGCGGGTGATCGGCGAGGACAGCCCCGCCTTCATCATCGCCGAGGTCGGCAACAACCACAATGGCGACCTGGCCCTGGCCAAGCGGCTGGTGGATCTGGCCATCGAGGCCGGCGCTGATTGCGTCAAATTCCAGATGCGCGATCTCACCACGCTTTATTCCAACCAGGGCAAAAACGCCGAGGCCGGCTATGATCTGGGTTCGCAATACACCCTGGATCTGCTCAACCGCTTTCAGCTCTCGCCATCGGACCTGTGCGCGGTGTTCGACCATGCCCGCGCGCGCGGCATCCTGCCGCTGTGCACGCCCTGGGATCTGGCCAGCCTGCACGCGCTGGAGAACGCCGGCCTGGAAGGCTATAAGGTCGCCTCCGCCGATCTGACCAACAACGAGTTGCTCGATGCCCTGGCCGCTACCGGCAAACCGCTGATCTGCTCGACCGGCATGAGCAAGGAGACCGAGATTCAAGGCGCGGTGGCCTTGCTGCGCCGCCAAGGCGTGCCCTTCGCCTTGCTGCACTGCAATTCCACCTATCCCACCCCCTACAAGGACGTGAACCTCAGCTATCTGGCGCGGCTGAAACAACTGAGCGGCGCTCTGATCGGCTACTCCGGCCACGAACGCGGCATCGCCATCCCGGTCGCTGCCGTGGCACTGGGCGCGCGCATCATCGAGAAGCACTTCACCGTCGATCGCGGCATGGAAGGCAACGACCACAAGGTCAGCCTGCTGCCGGAGGAATTCGCCGAGATGGTGCGCCAGATCCGTGCCGTCGAGGAAGCGATGGGGCAGGGTGGGGTGCGCGAGCTAACCCAGGGCGAGCTGATCAACCGCGAGAACCTGGCCAAGAGCCTGGTGATCACCCGCGACCTGCCGCGCGGGGCGGTGATTCAACGCGACATGATCGCGGTGAAAAGCCCCGGCCAGGGCTTGCAGCCCAATCGCCTGGAGGAACTGGTCGGCCAGCGCGCCCAGCGGGATTTTCAGGCTGGGGATCTGTTCTTCCCCTCCGACCTCAACCCGACCTCGGCCAAAAAGAGCGCCTATCGCTTCGCGCGCCCCTATGGCATCCCGGCGCGCTATCACGACTACCAGACCCTGACGGAAGGGATGGAGCTGGATTTCGTCGAGTTTCATCTCAGCTACCACGATCTCGACATCGACCTGGCCGAAGCGCTGGGCGCCCCGCAATCCCTGGGCTTTGCCGTGCATAGCCCGGAGCTGTTCGCCGGCGATCACATCCTCGATCTGGCCAGTGACGACGCCGCCTATCGGCGCCACTCCATCGCCGAGCTCAAGCGCGTGGTTGCCATCGCCGACGCCCTGCGCCACTACTTCCCCAAAACCCACAAGCCCGCCTTGGTGGTTAACGCCGGCGGCTGGACGCCGCACGGCTTTCTGCCGGTGGAGGCGCGTGCCGCCCTCTACGAGCGCGTCGCCGACTCACTGGCCGAGGTGGATCTCTCCCCGGTCGAGCTGGCGATCCAGACCATGCCGCCTTTCCCCTGGCACTTCGGTGGTCAGAGCCACCATAATCTGTTTGTCGATGCCGAGGAGATCGCCGCCTTCTGCGCCCGCAATGGCCATAAAATCTGCCTGGATGTCTCCCACTCGATGATGGCCTGTAACTACTATCAGTGGGATTTCGGCCGGTTTCTCGACATCGTCCTGCCGTATACCGTGCATCTGCACATCGTCGATGCCAAGGGCGTCGACGGCGAAGGCGTGCAGATCGGCGAGGGCGATGTGGATTTTGACCTGCTCAAGGATAAACTCAATCAGCACGCCCCCGGCGTGCAATTCATCCCCGAGGTCTGGCAGGGGCATAAGAACAAGGGCGAGGGGTTTTGGGGCGCGCTGGCGTTTTTGGAGCGGGTGGGGTTTTGAGGGTGGCGCCAGGGCCGTTATCCTAAAAACCAAAGTTTGACACTTGTCCAGTAACCGGCGCCGCCATCGCCAAGCCGGATTGGCTCATCGTCGACCACTACGGGCTTGATGCCGCTTGGGAACACCTGATTATTTACGAATCTCAGCCTGCGAGTGCTGAGACGGCGCATACTGAGGCCATCGCAAGTTTCTGGAGAAGCGCTGATGGCACAAAACCCGATCCAATTTCAGAAGGGCTTGAGCTTGCAG
>NZ_NRRS01000127.1 GCF_016583795.1 Rhabdochromatium marinum
GAGGGTGAGAACAAGCCGGGCGTACCACAGCGCTTCTTTGTCGCGAGGTGTTCGCGTGCCGGTTGATTTTCAACGGCGGATCGGGGCCATCGCAACCGCTCGCCACAGAGGTCAGCGGGAATTGCTGAAACCTGGTTGCTGCGCTTGACCTTTGGTCGTCTAAACCGCTATACTGGCGGGTCAAATTTTTACTCTTTCAGGAGTCGAACATGTACGCCGTGATTCGCACCGGTGGCAAACAATATCGCGTCGCTGAAGGCGACAAATTGCGCGTCGAAAAGCTCACCGCTGACGAAGGCGCTGACATCGAATTCGACCAGGTGCTGCTGCTCGCCGATGGCGACCAAATTCAGGTCGGCAAGCCCTTCCTGAGCGGCCAAAAAGTTCAGGCCCAGGTGCTTGAGCATGGTCGTGGCAAGAAGGTGAACATTATCAAGTTCCGCCGACGCAAGCATCACCTGAAGCGTCAGGGACATCGTCAATCCTATACCGAAGTTCGCATCACCGGCATCGGCTGAGCGCACCTCTCCGGCTGCATCCAGCCGATTTACTGGAGACCTCGCATGGCACACAAAAAAGCAGGCGGCAGTTCGCGCAACGGCCGCGATTCAGAATCAAAACGCTTGGGCGTGAAGCGCTTCGGCGGACAACAGGTCAACGCGGGCACCATCATCGTGCGGCAGCGTGGCACGCGCTTCCATAACGGCGAAAATGTCGGCTGTGGACGCGACCATACGCTCTTTGCACTCGCCGATGGTGTAGTGCAGTTTCAGGTGAAAGGCCCCAAGAACCGCAAGTTCGTGACTGTGCAACCGGCTGCACCAGTCGCCGCCGGCTGAACGCCTCCGGCGACGCTTCCACTATCGCCACATCTGTTGCCCCTCAAGCCAAGCCCCGTCCACGTACGGGGTTTTTCTATCCCCCTGCCCCTGCGATCACCCCATGAAATTCGTCGACGAGGCCATCATCCGGGTCGAAGCCGGCGACGGCGGTGCCGGTTGTGTCAGCTTCCGGCGCGAAAAGTTTATCCCCAAAGGCGGCCCGGACGGGGGCGATGGCGGCGATGGCGGCAGCGTCTATCTGATCGGCGACAGCGGTCTGAATACCCTGGTCGATTTTCGCCATCAGCGCATGCACCGCGCAGAACGCGGTCGCTCCGGCATGGGACGCAACATGACCGGGCGCTCGGGCGAGGATTTGATCATCCCGGTACCAGTCGGCACTCGGGTGATGGACCAGGACACCGGCGAGCCGATTGGCGAGGTGCTACATGAGGCCGAGCGCCTGCTGGTCGCACGCGGGGGCTTTCATGGCATTGGCAACGCCCGCTATAAATCAAGCACTAATCGCACGCCGCGTCAGTCGACACCCGGCACCGCAGGCGAAAGGCGCACGCTGGCACTGGAGCTGATTCTGCTCGCCGATGTCGGTCTGCTCGGGTTGCCAAATGCCGGCAAGTCGAGCCTGATTCAGCGCATCTCAAGCGCGCGACCCAAGGTGGCGGACTATCCTTTCACCACCCTCTACCCCAATCTCGGTGTGGTACGCGTCTCCGAGCGTCGGCACTTTGTAATGGCCGATATTCCGGGTCTGATCGCTGGCGCCTCCGAGGGCGCCGGGCTGGGCATTCGCTTCCTGAAGCATCTGGAGCGCACCCGCCTGCTGCTGCATCTGGTCGATATTGCTCCACTGCCGGACACCCCTTCCCCGGCTGAACAGGTGCGCACCATTGAGCGTGAGCTGGCTGCTTTCGAGCGTGACCTGAGCGGACGCGAACGCTGGCTGGTGTTGAACAAAATCGACCTGCTCGACGACGCTGCACTGGCCGAGGCACGCGATCAACTCCTTCAGAGCCTCGACTGGTCAGGCCCGCTGTTTTGCATCTCGACCGTCAGCGGCGCCGGCTTGGCTGACCTGACCGCTGCCTTGATGCAGCATCTTGAACGCCTAAGCGTCCCGCCGGCCGAGGCCACCGCAGAGACGGCTTCCGGCGCCGAGGACACCTGGCACCCGCTTGACTAACACCGCATGACCGACGTTCCGCAACATTCGTGTCCGCTTTTCGCGCGCGAGCGCATTCCTGCGATTAAGCGCTGGGTGGTGAAAATCGGCAGCGCGCTGCTAACCGCCAATGGCGAGGGTCTGTCGCCTGACATTCTCGCGCCCTGGATCGCGCAGATCGCGGCACGCCGCCAACAGGGGCATCAGGTGGTACTGGTGTCCTCCGGCGCTGTCGCCCAGGGCATGGTACGCATGGGCTGGCGACAACGCCCGCGCAGCCTGCATGAGCTGCAAGCCGCCGCCGCCATTGGCCAAATGGGTCTGATTCGCGCCTATGAGGATGGCTTCGCACGGCAGGGCCTGCATACCGCACAGATTCTGCTGACCCGCGACGATCTCGCCAACCGCGCCCGCTATCTGAATGCGCGTAGCACCCTGCGAACCCTGCTGTCGCTCGGGGTCATCCCGGTGGTGAACGAGAACGACACGGTTGCCACCGACGAGCTACGCTTTGGCGACAACGACACTCTGGCGGCACTGGTTGCGAATCTGATCGAAGCTGAATTGCTGATCCTGCTGACCGATCAGGAAGGACTGTTCGAGGCCGATCCGCGCCTCCACCCCAATGCGCGCCTGATCAGCGCAACGCGCATTGACGACAGCCGCCTCGACGCCGCCGCTGGCGACAGTCGCTCCGGCCTGGGGCGCGGCGGTATGCTGACCAAGGTCCGCGCCGCGCGCCTGGCTGCGCGCTCCGGCTGCGCGACTGTGATCGCGCCCGGATGCCGCGCCGGAGTGCTGGACGACATTCATCGTGGCACGGACATCGGCACCCTGCTGATGCCAGTGCAGGGTCCACAGGCCGCGCGCAAGCAATGGCTCGCCGGACACCTGCAACCCCGGGGCCGTCTGACCCTCGACGAGGGTGCCGTGCGCGCGCTGCGCGACAAAGGCCGCAGCCTGTTGGCGGTTGGCGTCAAGAGCGTCGCAGGCGACTTCAGTCGCGGCGATCCGGTCGCCTGCGTCGATGCCCAAGGCCGGGAAATCGCCCGCGGCCTGATCAATTATGACGCCCTTGAGACACGCCGTCTGCAAGGCCAGCCAAGCGTCAATTTCGCGGCGATTCTGGGATTTGTTGATGAAGAAGAGCTGATTCACCGGGATAATCTGGTGTTGACCTGACACCGCTTCCTCCCAACTAAATCCTTAGCGTATTCATCATGCTTGCCAGCATCACTCAAAGTCCGTAAGCTTAGTGGCCTGCGGCCGTATAGATCGTCACGCATGTTTGCCCGCAGGGCTGTTGCAAAGTCATCAGATGTTTCCGAGCCAGAGTATTCCAGCCCAGAGTATCCAGCCATGACCACAGATTTCGAGCACGCGCGCTTTAACATGATCGAACAGCAGATCCGCCCCTGGGGCGTGCTGGATGACAAGGTGTTGGGCGTCATGGGCCGGCTGCCACGCGAGCGCTTTGTGCCCGACGCTTATCAGGGGCTGGCCTATGCAGACATCGAAATCCCCATCGGCGAGGGACCGACGCAACGCATGCTGCCGCCCAAGATCGTTGGGCGCTTGTTGCAGGCGTTGGAGATTCAATCCACCGACAGAGTCTATGAGATCGGCACCGGCACCGGCTACATCACCGCCTGCCTGGCGGAACTCGGAGAAGCCGTGCACAGTGTTGAAATCGACACCATACTGGCCGATCAGGCCCGTGAGCGTCTGATTAGCGAGGGCACGCCTGGGCGCATCGAGATCCGGGCGCTGGACGCCTTTGGCATAAAGCAAACCCCGTCATCCTCCGGGGTGACCGAGACGCGGGACATCAGCGCCATGAGCGATACAGCCCCCTTTGGCGCCATCGCGGTAACCGGATCAATACCGACACATACGCCCCTGACGCTGTTGCGCGAGCAGCTGACCGATGGCGGTCGGCTGTTTGCCTTTGTCGGCCAGGCCCCTATCATGGAGGCCGTGCTCATCACACGCCTTGGCGGGGAACGCTACCGCCAGGAATCCCTATTCGAGACCTGCGTGCCCGCGCTGGACAATGCACCGCAGCCTGAAGCTTTCGTCTTCTAAGCTTGACTGCCTGCAGAGCCGTCCACCACATGCAAAGCATCAGCCCCACCGCACTGAGCGAACGTCTCGCCAAGGACGCCGAGCCACCGTTGCTCATTGATGTGCGCGAACCCTGGGAATTCGCCATTTGCCAGATTCCAGGTGCGCGTTTGATTCCGATGCGGAAGATTTCCCAGCAGCACGCGAGCCTGGACCCGACACGGGAAATGGTGATTATTTGCCACCATGGCGTGCGCAGCCTGCAAGTGGCACTCTACCTTGAACAGCTGGGCTACTACACGAAAATCTGCAACCTGCAAGGCGGCATCGCGGCTTGGGCCGAGCAGGTTGATCCAACAATGCCCACCTACTGACTGCCAACCTCCCGAACTTGATTGCGAGGAAACCATCGTCAACTACCCCGGCCTGAAGGCCGGAGCTTGAAAGAGTTCGGTTGACCAGGGAAAGCGGTATCCAACCCGCTACGTTTGTAACAGGTCGTCAAGACCCACTCCGGGATGCTTCCTCAGTCCCGGACACTGGAAGATCAGGATCATGCGGGTGAAAGGCAAAGCGCCGAAGGTTCTGATCGCCGCCGTGAGGCGGGAGCCGGTTGCAGACTGTCCCGAGGGGAGCGAGCCGCAAGGCTCCGTCACCAGGCCCGTAAGGGCAGGAATTGAACATGGCCGTCTTTGTTCTCGACAAACAGAAAAACCCGCTGATGCCGTGCACGGAGAAGCGCGCTCGGCTGTTGCTCCAGCGTGGGCGGGCGGTGGTGGTGCGTCTAGCTCCTTTCACCATTCGGCTCAAGGATCGCATCGGCGGGGCAATTCAGCCACTGCGCCTGAAGCTCGATCCGGGCAGCAAGACCACAGGGATGGCACTGGTGCGCGATGTTGAGCGTATCAACCCCGATACGGGCGAGGTATGCCGAGACGCGCCTGTGCTGTGGTTGGCGGAACTGA
>NZ_NRRS01000128.1 GCF_016583795.1 Rhabdochromatium marinum
CTCTACAACCAACAGATCCCTCAACGCGCGTTGGGCCATGTCGCCCCCATCCAGGCGTTAAAACAATGGTACGAACGCGAGCCAGAATTGTTTTCAAAGCGGCCTTACAATCTTCCGGGACTTGACAGCGCAACGCCCGCTCGGCTTCGTTGTTGGTGATTGGCCACTGGGGATTGTCCAGGACGCGAAAGATGGCGTCCCAGTCATTCCATAGCTCCACGGCCAAGGCGCGCGTCTTGGCGTGCCGGTGCCCGAGCAGAGGCACGCACGCGGCATGCAACTCCTTGAGTAAATCGGCATGGAGACGGCGCAGATCGACCGGTGGGCCATCACGCGCGGCATGGATGGCGCCGATCAGGGTGTCGAAGGCGTTTTGAACCTGATGCCCGAAGGCTTGCGCCTCGCGATCATAGGTGTCGATCAACCCCTGCGCCTTTCGCGTGAGGTGCGCCCAGCAGCGCAGCCGCCGGGGGAAGTGGCGATAGGCCTGCCAGCCATCGCTCATCAGCCAACCGGCAAAGCCCGGCAGAATGCGATCCAAGACCTCGCGCCCGCGCTTGCCTACGACGAACAAAGTGACGGTGGCACTGGTGAAGACCCACAGCCACTCGGCCCCTTGCGGCCAGGAGGTCTCATCGGCGTGCAGCAGCTCGCTATCCACCACCGCCTTGATCAAGTCTTGTTCCAGCGGTGCGGTTGCCGCTGCGGCCTCGCGCAGAGTGCGATCCAGGGTGCCGACACCCAGCGTCAGTCCGAGCCAGTCGTGCAGAAACTCCCGCATCCGTCGCCGCGAGAGGCGAAAGCGCAGATGCAGGGCGACGATCAAAGTCGCCAGGCCCGGGCCGACCAGACGCCATTCGCTCAAGTGCACTGGGTCCAAGGCGGGATCATCGACGGATCCTTCGCCAGGGCGCGCGCGCGTTTGATGACCGCAGTCGCAGTCCGTTGCATGAAGACGGTGATCGGTGACATGCAAATGCATGCCCGGTTGCTCTGGGTTGCCCCACACCAGATCAATCGACTGGAAGCCGGCGTAGGCGACACTGGGCGCGCCGGGCGGTAGCGCCCGGGCGCAGGCCTCGCAGGTCTCAGAATAATGGTGTTGCGTCTCGTGCAATTTCAGAACTTGGGTGCGCCCAAAGCCGGGCGCGCCGGGTTGCTTGCCGGGTTTGCGTTTGGGCTTCTCGGTCTCGGACGACGGCTCCTCTGGCGCGAGCGTCTCCGGGGTTTCGCACGGGTCTTGCGGGGGCGACTCGTCGTTCTCCGCCGAGGTGCTCGCGTCGTCCTCCGTCTCATCCGGCGCTTTCTCATCCCCCGCCGTGGGGCGATCCCAGAGCGCGCGACTGCTGGGCGGACGTGAGCTGTTGGTCGGATTCTGCCGCAACCGTTCGCGCGCTTCCTTCAGATCGTCCAGCAGCCGCAGCGATAGACCACGCAGCCGAGCCTCGTCCAAAGCCTGGACGTAAGCTTCATCAAGCTGGCTGAGGCTGTGGTCGCTGAGGTGCATCGGTCAGGAGCGCGGTATCATCGGGCGGCGAAGATGGACTTATCCTGATCTAGCTGGGTGGCTGTGGTCAAGGGGTCTCTGAACGGCTACCTTGAAAGCATTGATGCCGTGTAATCGGATTTGAGACATTTTCCTCATGAAGGTGGTTTTTGTAGAGAATCCCCCTACAAAATGAGCTAGTTTTGAGCCAAATTACAAGGCTTGCTGGGTACTTTAAGTGTCTTATTGTGCAGCTTTTTGTTTTTAAGTTATACTTAGAGTGCCTTCCTAAAGTAAAGTATGTTCTTAAATTGGCAGATTTGGTGTTTTGAAAATGATATTAAAACTTCCATTTAAGATTGCTTTATTAGTTCTTGCGGCTGTTTCGGCTGGTGTACTGTGGCAGCAAGCGCAACTGATGGCCATGGCCCTCACGCGCATTGATCCTGTGCCTGAAACTCGTGCCTTGTTGGCAGAAGAGAGATACGCCGAGGCAGGGAGTTATCTAAGCTTTTTTATGGATTATGAATATGTTAATCAAAATCCTGAAGCACGAGCTTTGTATCAACAAATTTCAGAGAAACGCAGTAGTTGGAACTATCAACTGAATAAACTTAGAGAAGGTTTATTTAAAGGAACCAGTGATGAAGCTATCGGAAAAACCGCCGGGGTTATAACAGATTTCTTTGTCATTGGCGATATTCGTGATTTAGCAAACCAGGGATTGAATCTTGCGCAAGGCGAGGAAGTCGATAAAGTTCTCTCTGCTTTAGCAACGCTTGGATTAGTCGCTTCTGCCGCACAATTCGCTAGTGGAGTAGGAACAGTCTCAACAGCAGGTGCTGCGACACCCGCTGTTGCAGGAACAACCGTTGCTAAAAGCGGCCTCATTGCTCTTAAAACAGCAAGGAAAATAGGTAAATTACCTTCCTGGCTTGGTAAAGCTATTATTAAAGCAGGTAAGACTGCGAAGCAGTCGAAAAGCTTAGGCGCACTAACTGGTGTATTGGGTGACATAAATACATTAGCAAAAACACCCGGTGGATTTAAATTGCTGGGAAAAGCAAAAGATGCAGCAGATTTAAAGCGCATGGCTAAATTTGCTAATGCGTTTGGACCACAAAGTGCGACAATTTATCGGATCGGAGGTAATGTTGCAGTTGGTATTGCACAAAACGCAAACAAATATGGTAAGGAAACCATTAAGCTAGCAACAGTTTTTGGAAAAAAAGGACTAAAGCTACTTGATAATGTTGGAGCATTGAAGTTTACAAAAAGAGTTAGCCGCATGACTAAAATAGGCTACAAAGGGGATTTCTTTGATCTGCTTGCAATGCTGTTGTTAATGCTTCCAAAATGGCTTTTATATCTTTTTATTGTCTTAGGCGCTATTGTTTGGGTTCCTTGGCGATTGTTTTTAAAGCTTAAACGATGGGTTCAAAATAGCCAGACTAAACCAATCTCCCAAAGAGCCAATAAACCAGTATCGTCAAAAACACCAGAGCGACCGAACATGGAAACAAGTTATAAAGTTACGTTTAAAGGGGAAGTGCTTTCAGGCTATAAAAAGATTGATGTGAAAAGCAGTCTTGCCAAAGCATTATAGCCGCTAAATATGATATCCAGACATTCTTATTCAGCAGCATATTGCGTCTTAGGTAAGTGAAAAAACGATATTATCCGATTTGCATTAGCCTTCAGATTTTCTAGAGCAGCATGTAAACGCTCTTTCAAATTGCTTTTATTTTTGATTGACTTTCGGCCAAGCTGTTTGTCTTTGATCTCTTCCCAAACATGCTCATCTGGGTTTAATTCTGGGCTGTAAGCAGGCAGATAAAAGAGTCGAATTTGCTCACGATGATGCCAAACGAAGATTCGAACTTTTCTTGATAGATGAAATGACGCTCTATCAACAATCAAGAAAATGGGTCGATCATGCTGCTCAATAATCTGATCAAGGAAGCCGATAAACTCATCTGAATTAATTCTGTCTTCAGTGACATGATAGTAAAAAGTCCCTTTTGCTGTAACGACGGAAAGAATATTTAATCGACCACGCTTACCTGTTACATAAACATTTGGCCTGATACCATATTCACCCCATGTCTTTCCCGAACGATCCCGAAGATCTACAGATGCCTCATCTTGAAAACCAATATCGGCCCCAATTTTTTTTGCAAAGCTTTGAATTTTAGGGTATTTTTTGTTAAGGTATTCTTCAAATTCACCCGAATCCTGCTCGGCAGGAATATAGTTAGGCTTTTGGTGTGTTAGGCCGAGTCGATTCAGGTGCTGATTAACTGTTGTGCTTGTTACAGTTATCCCATAATTTTTCTTAAGCATTTCTGCCAAAATATCGCAAGTCCACAACATCGTGTCATACCCATAATCTTCTGGGTTTGAGTCAAGAATAACCTTTTTTAGCCATTGCTCCATTTCTTCAGTGACAATCGCAGGATTGCCAGGAGCTTTTTTAGTGTCTAGACCGTCATATCCATCCGTTTCAAAACGTTTTATCCAATCATAGATACAGCTCCGGCTAAAACCGAATATTCTAATAACATCTTCGGGGCTAAAGCCATTTTCCTCGATAGCACGTATAGCGAGTTTACGGATATAATCCATTGCGTCATCCGGAATCAAGCGTGCGTCAGAAAGCCAGGCTGGTTTCATGATTAAACCTCCAAATACTAAAGTCGCTTGAATTATTTGACTGCTGAATACGACTTTAGTTCCTTTAAAATGTCCGGATATCATATCAAGAGACTATAAAGAAAGACCTGCAACACATTGAAAAATACTTCACTGGCGAAGAAATTACTTTGGTTAAAAATATTGACCATTAAAGAGCAAAAAAAAATTCAATCGGCGCTAAAAGCAAAAGGGGCTATAGGTTATATCTCAAGTGCAGCCCTTTTAAGGTGGGCTAACCAGCGGCCAGAAGCTTGGCGGTCGAGACATGCGGCTTATCTTTGTATCGAGTGCGTTTGGTCAGCGGTTTTTTCGGACCCCGGCGATTTTTTCGCATGGCTTTC
>NZ_NRRS01000129.1 GCF_016583795.1 Rhabdochromatium marinum
GCACCAGCGCCTGCTTCGAACCTTCACCCGTAGGGTGAGCGGATAATTCGTTCATCAGCGCCTCCTTCAGCTAATATTTCAGTCGGTTAGCCGATTATGGCAGGCGAGCATCTGCTCTTTCTAGGATAAGCGCTCCTTGGGCAAAACCGTCAAAGCCAATCTTCAAGCGGCCCTGACCTACTTCACCAATCAACGCGCACGCATGAACTACCCCGCGCACCTAGCCGAGAACTTACCGATTGGCTCCGGGGTCATCGAAGCGGCCTGTAAAACCCTGGTCAAGCAGCGCCTGTGCGGAGCGGGCATGCGCTGGAAACATCAGGGCGCCAAGATTGTTTTGAGCTTACGTGCGTTGGTTCAGTCGACCGGACGCTGGGCGCAATTCTGGGACAAGATCGATCAGTTCGGTGCTCAGCCTTGCTAAGGACATTATTGAAAGGTAGCACCCCCTGATTACGGCGATATTCTGGGAAACACACTGGCGGTGCTTGGTGTCGCTATTGGGCGTGGAAACCTGGCTCAGTGACAGTCAGGTCGTCCAACTCGCCAAGTCGTTGCAGGGCCGGGCGGTCGAGTATGCGAATGTGCTGGCCGTTGACGGCAATGATTTGCTGTTCAATCAGGCGACGGGTAAGGCGCGACCAGGTTTCGGGTTTGATGGTCAGGAGCGAGGCGAGCGTTGACTTGGGCCAGGCCAGTCTGAGTTCATCGGTATCTGGTGGTAATTCCGCCAGTAGCCAACGTGCCAGGCGGACGCTCGCGGAGTGCAGAGCCAGATTGTCGATCTCGCCGATCAGTGCATGCAGGCGTTGGCTTAAGCTGCCGAGCAGGGCGAAGCAGGTGTCGGGTGCATCACGCAGCATGGCGCTGAAATCAGCCGCATCAATGGCCAGGAGTTCGCTCGACGTCAGGGCCGCCGCGCATACCGGGTAGCGGCCGGTGCCCATGAACATCAGCGCCTCGGCAAAGGTCTGGCGGGGGCCGATCAGTTCGATGATTTTCTCTTCACCATCGGTGGAAAGCCGAAACAGCTTCATCTGACCGTGGTGGACGAAAAAGAAGCGTTCGGCTGGGTCATTTTGCGCAAACAGCCACTGTCCGGTGGCCAGGTGCAGGGTGTGCCCCCGCGCGCGCAAACGTGCGAGTTCCCGGTCGCTGAGGTTGGCGAGCAGCGGTGCCTCGCGCAAGACGTCATCGGGTGGCAACCAGGACTCCTTAATCGGCTATCAGCAGTTTGATCCACCCCGACAAGACGCCGGGGTGGACCGATTCAGACACAGGGCTGAGTGTTCCTTAACGCCCCGTCTGCTGCAAGGCGGCCTGGGCGGCAGCCAGGCGTGCTACGGGGACGCGCGGACCCGAGCAGCTGACGTAGTCGAGCTTGGCCTGGTTGCAGAAGGCGATGGAGGCTGGGTGGCCGCCGTGTTCGCCGCAAATGCCGACATGCAGATCGGGCTTGACCTTGCGGCCCCATTCGACCGCCAGTTCCATCAGTTTGCCGACACCTTTCACGTCCAGCACCTCGAAGGGGTTGTCGTGCAGGATATTGGTCTGATTGTAGAGCGGCAGGAACTTGTTCTCGGCATCCTCGCGCGAGAAGGAGAAGGTCGCCTGGGTCAGGTCGTTGGTACCGAAGGAGAAGAACTCGGCCTCTTCGGCAAGTGATTCAGCGCGCATGCAGGCGCGTACCACCTCGATCATGGTGCCGAACTTGAACTTGACCGGGAAACCATAGGCGGTTTTGACCTGCTCGTGCTGGTCATCAACATACGCCTTGACCTTAAGCAGTTCTTCGGCGGTGCAGACCTGCGGCACCTTGATTTGCGGTTGCACATCAATGCCGGCCTTCTGGCATTCCGCCGCCGCCTCCAGAATGGCGCGAATCTGCATCTGGTAGATTTCCGGGAAGGTGATCCCCAAGCGCACGCCGCGATGTCCCAGCATGGGGTTGGTCTCGTAGAGCGCGCGGACCTTTTTCAGCATGGCCTCTTTCTTGGCGATGGCTTCTTCGACCAGCATTGGATCCACGGTGTGGCGCAGCGCATCGAATTCCCGGCGCGTATCATCGGACGCATGCAGCAGTCCCATGGCACCGGCCAGAGCGGTCATGCCGCGGGTGGACTGCGCCAGGCCGTGCAGATCCGCCAGTTCCTGTTCGAGCTGGTGCTCGTTGGGCAGGAACTCATGAATCGGCGGGTCGAGCAAACGGATGGTGACCGGGTGTGGCGCCATGACCTCAAACAGCTGCCGGAAGTCCTCGCGTTGCAGTGGCAACAGCTTGTCGAGGGCGACTTGGCGCGTCTCGGGCGTTTCGGCGACGATCATTTCGATGACGATCGGCAGGCGATTGACATCGTTGAACATGCGCTCGGTACGGGCCAGACCGATGCCAACCGCACCGTATTTCAGCGCGCGCTGCGCATCGTCCGGAGTGTCGGCATTGGCCATGACCTTCAGGCGAGCCTTTTCATCGGCCCAGCTGAGCAAGACTGACAGTTCCTCGGTGAATTCCGGCTCGACGGTGGGAATGGCGCCGAGATAGACGCGGCCGTTGGAGCCGTCGATGGTGATGGTGTCGCCTTCCTTGAACTGGGTATCTCCGACCATGGCCTCGCGGCGTCCGACATCGACGCTGATGCCTTCGGCACCAGCCACGCAAGGTTTGCCCATGCCGCGCGCCACCACGGCGGCGTGCGAGGTCTTGCCGCCGCGTGAAGTCAGAATGCCTTCGGCGGCGAAGAAGCCGTGAATATCCTCTGGCTTGGTTTCCTCGCGCACCAAAATGACCTTCTGACCCAGATCATGACCGATTTGCTCGGCGCGGTCGGCGTCGAACACCGCGATGCCGGAAGCGGCACCGGGCGAAGCCGGCAGGCCAGTGGCGACGGCCTCAACCTTAAAGCTGGGGTCGAGCCGTGGGAACAGCATTTGCTCCAGGGCCAGCGGATCAATGCGCAACAGCGCCTGGTCTTTGTTGATCAGGCCTTCCTGCTCCATTTCCACTGAGGTGCGCACCAGCGCAGTGGCGTTCATCTTGCCGTTGCGGGTTTGCAGGCAGTAGAGCTGGCCGCGCTCGATGGTGAACTCGAAGTCCTGAACTTCTTTGTAGTGGGATTCGAGCTTGTCGCGCAGCGCGTCGAGTTCATCGGCCATTTGCGGCATTTCCACCTTGAGCCGGTCGAGCGGCTTGGGGGTGCGGATGCCAGCGACCACGTCCTCGCCCTGCGCGTTGACCAGATACTCGCCGTAGAGCTTGTTCTCGCCGGTGCCGGGGTTGCGGGTGAAGCCCACACCGGTGGCCGAATCATCGCCGCGGTTGCCGAACACCATGGTGCAGACATTGACCGCTGTGCCATTGGCCATCTCGGGGGTGATGTGGAACTGCTTGCGATAATCGACCGCGCGCTTGCCGGACCAGGAGTTGAACACCGCTTTGATGGCGATTTCGAGCTGCTCGTAAGGATCGCTTGGGAAGGGGCGTCCGGTGGCGTCCTCGACCACCTTGAGGAAGCGCTCGCTGATGTCCTTCAGGTCGGCAGCGGTCAGATCCACATCCTGCTTGGCATGGGCCGCGCGCTTGACCTCATCGAACTCATGGTCGAATTTTTCATCTGCGACGCCGAGTGCCACCTTGCCGAACAACTGAATAAAGCGTCGATAGGCGTCATAGCCGAAGCGTGCGTCCCCGGTGGCACGGATCTCGCCCTGCAGGGTGTCCTGATTCATGCCCAGATTCAGGATGGTGTCCATCATGCCAGGCATGGACATGGCCGAGCCGGAGCGCACCGAAACCAGCAGCGGATTGTCCGGATTGCCAAAGCCCTTGCCGGTTTGCTGCTCCAGCGCCGCCATCTCGGCGCGTACCTGATCCATAACGCCGGCGGGCAGATCCTGGCCCTGATCAAGGTAGGCCAGGCAGGCCTCGGTGGAAATCACAAATCCGGGCGGGACATTCAAGCCGATCTGCGTCATTTCGCACAGATTCGCGCCCTTGCCGCCGAGCAGTTTTTTGTTCTTGCCATCGCCATCCTGAAAGGCGAAGACCCATTTTTGCTGTGTTGACATCGGTATCAATAATCCTCAGTAAGTGAAACAATCGACTGCCATAACCGACCCACACCCAATCCACACCACAGCCGCCCGGGCTGTTGTGAGGGCTGCGGGGGATTGGGGAATGCGTTG
>NZ_NRRS01000130.1 GCF_016583795.1 Rhabdochromatium marinum
TTCACGCCGTATCGAGCTGTGAAAGCGATCTTGCAAGCACGGACTGAGCGCCTGCGGTTGGGACTGCTCAACCAGGACTCCAGTTGCTCGCCCGGACAAAATCGGGTGCTATCAACGGAGAGCGAATGACCGAATGAGCACTTTCGAGTATGAAATTCGGAGCAGATATTACTGCAAGTCATATTCAAGGGGGCAAACGTGCGTACAGAGGATCAGGTGCGCTCCAGTCTCAGGTGCGGAGACCGGTCTGCGGCCATGGACCCGGTCTCCCGTTCCACCAGTGCCGCGAAGCGGTCCTGCAGACTCAGAAAGAGCTGGCCCGGGCACTGGGTCATGGGCCGGCCGCCGATGTCCCGGACCGGAATCAGCTCGGCGGCGGTTCCGGTGAGGAAGCATTCGTCCGCCGTGTAGAGATCGTAGGGGGCGAGCGGGCATTCGCACACCGGGATCCCCGCCTCCACCGCCACCTCGATGATGCATTGCCGGGTGATGCCGTCGAGCGCCCCTTCGGTTGTCGGCGGGGTCAGCAGGGCGCCATCGCGCACGACGAAGAGGTTTTCTGCGGTGCCTTCCGCCACCCGTCCCGCACCGTTCAGTAGCACCGCCTCGTCGACGCCGGCGTGATTGGCCTCGATGCGGGCGAGGATATGATTCAGATAGTTGAGGCTCTTGATTCGCGGATCGAGACCGTTCGGGGGCAGTCGCTGGGTGGCGGCGATGATGAGACGCGCGCCCTCTTCCCTGACCGCCCGGCTCGTTAGGCTCAGCTGGTCGGCGACGATGAAGAGGGTCGCGGGACCGCAACCGCGCGGATTGAGCCCCATGGGTCCGACCCCGCGCGTCACCACCAGCCGCAGATAGCCGTCGGGCTCCTCGAAGGCCGCAATCGTCCGAGCGATCGCCTCGATCAGCGCATCCCTCCCGTACGGGATCTGCAGCGCGATCGCCCGTGCCGAGAGCTCCAGTCTGTCGAGGTGGGCGTCGAGCCGAAAGGCGTGGCGGTTGTAGAACCGAATGCCCTCGAAGATGCCGTCGCCGTACAGCAGGCCGTGATCCAGCACGGATAGGGTCGCCTGAGCCGCCGGCAGCAGCTCCCCGTTCAACCAACAGATGGCATGTCGATGCACAGAATCTCTCCTCTCGTGTCTTGAAGACCGGCATGGGCCGGCCAAACGGGATCCGGACGTTCGCCGCGCCGACGGATCCTCCTGTCGACCTTGACTTTAGAGCGTCGGCGATGAACATTACAGATGCAATTATCTGTTTTTGTTTCGGTACAGATGAAGCGGTCGGGCATCTGTATCGCTCCCAAGGCGCCCGATCTGTCGTGGTGACCCTATGGCCTTCCTCTACGAACGACTGGCATCCGAGATTGCGGAACAGATCGAGCAGGGTCTCTTTCGGGCCGGCGAGCGGCTTCCCGGCGTGCGCGTCTTCAGCGGCCAGCGCAGTATCAGCGCGGCGACTGCGGTCGCGGTGTACCGCCGGCTTGAGGAGGACGGCTTCATCGAGGCCAGGCCCCGCTCGGGCTTCTACGTCCGCTCTCGCCCCAGGATCCGGATCCCGGAGCCGGACATCTCCCGGCCCAGCGTGCGACCCCGGGCGATCTCAGGTCAGCAGCTGGCGATGCAGCTCAGCAAGGCGACCAATGAGCCGCACACCGTGCAGCTGGGCGCGGCGGTTCCGGGGCCCGGCTTCCTCCCCGAGCGCGCGGTGGAGCGGGCGCTGTCGAGCGCCGCCAGGCTGCACCGCCAGCGCGTCATCGGCTATGCCTTTCCGCCCGGCGCCCCGGAACTCCGCCAGCAGCTCGCACGCCGCATGGCGGAATGCGGATGCCACACCCCGGCAGACGAGATCATCGTCACCAGCGGCTGTCAGGAGGCGATCGTGCTGGCCCTGCGCGCCGTCACCGAGCCCGGCGACGTGGTAGCGATCGAATCGCCGACCTTCTATGGTCTGCTGCAGGCGATCGACGCCCTGGGACTGAAGGCGCTGGAGATCCCCACCCATCCGCGCGACGGTCTGTCGCTGGAGGCGCTGCAGCTCGCCCTGGAGCAGTGGCGGGTCAAGGCCTGCATTCTGGTGCCGAACTACAGCAACCCGCTCGGCTATCTGATGCCGGATGAGCGCAAGCAGCGCCTGGTCGCCTTGCTCGCCAGACACCAGGTCGCCCTGATCGAGGACGACGTCTACGGCGACATCGGCTTTTCGCAGCGCCGGCCATCCGTCTGCAAGGCCTATGATGAGGCAGGCATGGTGCTCTACTGCGCCTCCTTCTCGAAGACGCTGTCACCCGGGCTGCGCGTCGGTTGGATCGCCCCCGGCCGCTATCACGAGAAGATCGAGTATCTGAAATACGTGACCAACATGGCCACGGCGACCGCGCCCCAGATCGCCGTGGCCGAACTGCTGCGCAGCGGTGCCTACGAGCGGCATCTGCGCAAGGCGCGCGGCGGATATGCGCGCGCGGTCGAGCGCATGATCGAGGCGGTGGATCGGCATTTCCCTGAGGGGACCCGGGTCACGCGTCCCCAGGGCGGCTTCGTCGTCTGGGTCGAGCTGGGCGAGCCGATCGACACCTTCGAGCTGAGCCAGCGCCTGCTCGATCGGCGGATCAGCATCGCTCCGGGGCCGATCTTCTCCGCCACCCAGAAATACCGGAACTGCCTGCGGCTGTCATGTGCCTGCGAGTGGGACGACCGGGTCGAGCGGGCCTTGGCGACCATTGCTGGATTGATTCGGGAAGGCGGGTCCAGCTGACCGGAAGGCCGTCCAGTTCACTGACTTGCGTTCAGGATGATGACCAGCAGGTCGATCGGGCGCTTGCCGTTGGTGTCGGCCAGATCGCGAATGCCGTCGTCAGGTCCGGCCTCGATGCCCGCGCTCGCCAGACGCTCCTGCCCGGTTTGGACGTCCAGCCCGACCATCTCGCAGACCTCGGAGAGCCGTTTGCGGCCCAGACCGGTTCCCGCGAAGCGCGCCTCGATCTCCTCGGGCGTCATTCTCTCGGATGCCGATGCTGGAGCCGGCTGCGGTCGAGGGATGAGCGCGTAGACTGTCATGGGTGTCATGCCATTGCGCCGGGCGATCTGTTCGAGCGTCTCACGACCGTTCTCGACGGTGACGCCCTGATCGCGCAGTGCCGAGAGCGCCGGTTCCAGTTCGAAGTCCATGCGTCGGGCGAGCGCGGCCAGAGAGGCCTCCTCGGCGTGACCGAAGGGCGGTTCGAGCGCGGGCTCGGTGACCCAGGCGTTCTTGATGTCCGAATTCAGTTGGATGATCCAGCTGGCCGGAGGCAGGTCGAGCGCCGAGAGGACGACCAGCGCCAGGGTCGCCAGGGTGGCGATCAGGATCTCGCGCTTGAATGCCAGATGCCCCTGGATGCGGTCGGCGATGTACTGCTTGAAGGGCTTCCAGTTGAAATAGAGATGCAGAAAGGCGGCGACGATGAAAACGCCACCGAAGGTCATATGGATCCAGGCCCAGCGGTCCTTTTCGAGCCCCCAGAGCGACCAGTGGGTCCAGTAGGCGATACGCCCGTGCGGGACGACGTAGAGCACCAGGCCGGTGATCATGAGGACGACGAAGGCCCAGGTCACGATGAAGGCCGTGAACGAGCGAAGGGACTGTTTGTTCTTGCGCATTCTGGCTGCTCCAAATTTCATACTCGAAAGTGCTCATTCGGTAATTCGCTCTCCGTTGATAGCACCCGGTCATGTTCGGGCGAGCAACTGGAGTCCTGGTTGAGCAGTCCCAACCGGAGGCGCTCAGTCCGTGCTTGCAAGATCGCTTTCACGGCTCGATACGGCGTGAACCGCTCGATGTCCGGGTCGGACAACCGTGCCAGCACGTTTCGCGCAGCGTTCTGATCCGCCTGCAACACAACCCCGTCGAAACAGTGAAACCGATCCCCTTGGCGGCGGCCCAGCAGGCCTCCGTTGCGGGAATCCATTTGCGATGTGTAGGCCGGATTGACCAGAACGACCGTCGAACCTCGACGGCTTGAAACACTGTCAAGTGCTTCGGCAATGAC
>NZ_NRRS01000131.1 GCF_016583795.1 Rhabdochromatium marinum
ATCCATGTGCTGGTCATTGCCCAGGTCAGGCCGCTCGTGCTAAATATGCAACACCACCACCACGCCTTACTTGAACTGCTGGGATGGCGGTATGTGGCGTTATATTCTGGAAGCGGCTGAGGGGGGGCGGAATGACGGGTAGAGGGCAGGTTGCTATGGCTTTAGCTTCAGCTTATCTGTTTCCGCCCCTTTTGTCTGGCAGTGCCTAAATAGCCGACACTTGGTCACAGCACCATTTGGCCGAGGGGATGTTAGTGCCGCACGGGGTCTACGAGTGCGTGCGCAATCTCGATGACCCTGGGCACCTCGCGCGAGACCAGTGCCTTTGTCTGTGAGGCCATCGCGCTGGCCTGGATTGCGTTGTTCAAGACCCTCTATCCCCACGCCACGGAGATCGTGTTGTTGTTCGATTGCGGTGGCGCCAACGCCGCACGCTCCGCTCTCTGCGCTTCAAAGAAGATCTCATCACCTTGTCCGCGCAGCTTGACCTGCGCTTGCGCATTGCCCACTATTTGCCCTACACCCCAAGTGGAATCCCATCGAGCATCGCCTGTTCAGCCAGATCGAACGGCGCTGGCGCGGCGTGATCCTTAGAGACCCCGCAGAAGGCGCTCTCGACTCTCGAGCAAACCCGAACGAACACCGGTCTGCGCGTGGTCGGTCAAATCCTTGATCGCTGCTCTGAGATCGGTCGCGCCTGTTACGATACGTTCCGCGACATCAAAGAGCAATTCATTCGCCATGATCAGGTTCTGGGTGGATGGAATTACGTTGTGGATGCGAATGGATTCCATGCATAAGCTGTATGACTAATTATTAAATCGTTACTTAAAACCGCTGAAATCCTATAGACTAGTGGGCTACCAATGTTAGAAAATTTGAAACTACGCAGCAAATTAATTCTTGGCTTCGCCACGCCGGTTGTCGCAATCGTTGCAATCGCTGTGGTGGTTTACAGCAATGTCAACGCTTTGATCAGCGCCCACCATTGGGTGGACCATACCTACCGAGTGATTGACAAGGGTCGGCTCGTGCTCGGTAGTATGGTTAATATGGAAACTGGGATGCGCGGCTTTTTAGTCGCTGGTAGTGAGGATTTCTTGGAGCCCTATACGGTTGGTAAAAAGCACTTCACCGATATCATAACGGAGCTTAAGCAGGCGGTCAGCGACAATCCCCGCCAGGTTGAACGGCTTCAGGAAATAGAGCAGATGCAAGAGCGTTGGCGGACGCAGGTGGCTGAACGGCTCATCAACTTGCGCCGAGAAGCTCCGGTTGATTCGATAAATGGGGAGATGGCAGATCTGAGTGAAGTGGAGTTGACCTTTCAAAAAGGCGAAGGTAAACGCTATATGGACGCCATCCGAGCTGAGATCGATGAGTTCATCGAAGAAGAGCAGGGGCTTATCGAACAAAGGTTAAGTAAGGCTAAGAAAATCGCTTCGCAGACCATCGGTTTGGCGATATTCAGTGCCGTCGTGTCCACGCTCGTGGTGGTGTTTTTCGGTGTTCTTATTTCCAATAGCGTGCGCCGACAGATAGGTGGTGAACCGAATGAGATGGCAGAGCTGTCTCGCGGTTTAGCAAACGGCGACCTCAGTTGGCGCTTGACAAATACCGGGAAGGAAACTGGCATCTATTGCGCAATGCGGGACATGACGGAACGGCTGCGTAGCATGCTGATACGAATATCTGAGGCATCAAGTTCGCAGAGTGCTGCGGCAGAGGAACTGGCCGCGATCACACATCAGACAAACCAGAATGTCCATGATCAAACCAGCGCCACGGACCAAGTTGTGATTGCCATTGAGCAACTGGAAGCTTCTACGGCTGCAGTCGCTCGTAACACCACAGTCGCGGCGGATTCCGCTGAGCAATCGCGGCAATTGGTGGATCAGGGGAATCACCAAGCAGAGGAGACGGCTGCTGAGCTACAGCAGCTATCGGTGGATCTCGACGGCGCCTCTGCAGTCGCGAAAGACTTGGCAGGAAGTGCAGAAAATATCTCTAGTATTCTTGACGTTATCAAAAATATTGCCGAGCAGACGAATCTACTGGCTCTCAATGCCGCAATCGAGGCGGCTCGAGCGGGTGAGCAAGGGCGAGGCTTTGCGGTTGTTGCTGATGAAGTGCGCTCTTTAGCACAAAACACTCAACACTCTACCGCCGAAATTGAGGCTATGATTGTAAAAGTGCAAACTGGCGCCCAGGCTTCGGTTCAGTTGATGACCAATGGTCAACAGCGGGCTGAGAAGATCGTAGGGAGAACCACTGAGGTAAAAGAAACTCTCAAAAATATCAAGTCTGCTATGCAAAGCGTCACTGATATGACTGCACAGATTGCCAGTGCCGCTGAGCAGCAAAACGCCGCAGCAAGGGAAGTCAGTCAGCGCGCTGTGGACATTAAAGAGCGATCGATGGAAACCGGCAATGGCGCGCAGCAGATAGCCGCCGCCGCTGGAGAGCTCGCGAAGCTGGCCGCCCAGTTGGAAGGAGAGGTCGCGCAGTTTCAGATGTAAGCATCGGTCAAGCTGGAGCCGTCAAGCGCTCAGACTTTGGTCGTGAGTTGGGCCCGCATGGTATTTGACGAATGACATATTGAGACACCCATGATGTCAAGTCCCGGAAGATTATTAGGTCGTTTTACGAATAGGTTTGGCTGCTTTTCATACCATTGTTTCAAAGCCTGAACCGGGGCGACATGACCGAGGGCGCGTTGAGGGATGTGGTGACAGAGACCCAGCGGGTGGCGCGGTCGATGGCGACGAACAGATACTGGCGCGCCGTTTCATCAGGCATCTGGGGCAGGGACTTGATATTGACATGGACAAAGCCGGGCTCGTCATCCTTGAACGCCTTTTTGGTTGCCCTCCTCAACGGGCTTGAGCGTCTTCAGGTTGGAGGCCTCATGGCGGCGCAGACAGCGATCTAGGCCCGAGCGTGAGACGGCCTCGTTGATCAATTCCTTGGTGACCGCCAGCAGATCATCAAGGGGCAGCAGCAAGGTTTTGCGCAGTTCCACCACGATCGCCTCCTGCGCTGGCGTCAGGTGGGTTTGCAGGCGCTTGGGTCGATGAGAAGCATCCTTGGTGGACTCACTTCACGCCCGCGCCATTTCGCGACCGTGGGGAGATAAATTCCACATTGGCGGGCCAGCGCTTTGTTGGGCAACGTCGAGGCACGCAGTTCCTCGCGCACGGCCGGTGGTGTGGGCGTTTTTGTGAAGTCGAACCTGCATCGTTCATACCTCCATGGTCTGTTCGTCGCTGGCCGTCCGTCGGTTGAGATTGAAGCCGTTCCGCCTTCAGACAATCCGCCTTGAGGTCGCCGAGAAGTGCTTCGAGGACCTCTTGCGCGAGGAACAAGAGGTGGCTCCTCTTTGGTAAAGCCGACATTCCGCACCCGCTCACGCCACCGACAGATTTTCTTTCAACTCATCTATCCTTGCGTTTATCGCAAACATTCAGGGGGAAGCAGGCTGGGCATGTACATCGAAACTGGCTCAAAGGCCAGTCCACAGCATTACAGCAGCCAAGCGCTCGAACACCTGGGATTGGTAGCGGGAATGTACGACGAGCTGGGTCTCGGGGAGCTCATTGATCGGGTTATGGTACAG
>NZ_NRRS01000132.1 GCF_016583795.1 Rhabdochromatium marinum
GAAAGCCATGCGAAAAAATCGCCGGGGTCCGAAAAAACCGCTGACCAAACGCACTCGATACAAAGATAAGCCGCATGTCTCGACCGCCAAGCTTCTGGCCGCTGGTTAGCCCACCTTAAAAGGGCTGGTCCTGGGACTTATATGTTTGAATCCATCCTGATCAATGAACAAGAGCGCCAGGCGGGCTCCTGCCCGCCGGGCGCATGCTTACCATCTTGGGCAGATGGTCATTGAAGAGCGTGCGGTTTTGGAGGATGGGCGATAGATGAAACTAGGCAGTGGCGGTAGACGCATCATGGGGCGGTCTTCCCCTATGAATGCTTATTCTGATTGCACTTTTTGACGTAGTTCTTTAGCGGCTGTCAGGACGCTTTCCGTGAGGCGGATCGTTTCGTCCGTAGCTTGTGCGGCTTCGGCAGCATTGCGGGCGATCTCGTCAACAGCCACGTTCTGCTCGGTGACGCTGGCGGCAACGGATTGCATATCGGATCTGACCCCGGCGACTTGGCGGCTGGCTTCAGTGATACGTTCCGACAGTGAGACGATGCGAGTGACATTGTCGGTAATTTGCAGGCGGGTTTCCTCTGTTTTTTCAGCAATTTGTTGCGTTGCGTCCTGAGTCTTTTGGGCCAGCTGCTTGACCTCGCTCGCCACCACGGCAAAGCCGCGTCCTTGTTCTCCAGCGCGTGCCGATTCGATAGACGCATTCAATGCGAGCAGGTTAGTTTGATTGGCAATTCCGCGAATCACTGTGCTCATATCGGAGATTTGTTCGCCAATTCCCGCCAATGTCTGTATGGCTTCGGCGGCGCCCTGGGCTTCACTGCCAACCTGTTGCGTGATGTTCTCGACGTTACCGACTGTGGTGACGGCGGTTTCGGCTGAGCGGCTGATCTCCAGGGTTGAGTAGGACAGCTGCTCCGCCGCTGCTGCGACGCTCTTGATGTTCCCGGAAACTTCTTGGGTAGCTTGAGCCGTTTTGGTTGACAGATCGGTGACCCGATCGCTCGAAGTTAACATCTGGAAGCGTAATTCCTCGTGCGGATCAACCCACTCCGCAACATAGGCGGGTTGTCCTGACAGATCATTGAGCGTTTTGGTGTAGACCCGAAAATGATTCAGGCCAGCGCCAAAATCCTGAGCAAACAGCGACTCCGGCTGGCCGCGCTCCAGACATTCACGTCCGCAGTTTTGGGTTTTGCAAATATTAGCGCCCCACTGATGACACGGCTGGCCAAGGAATTCGCTCAGCGGTTTGCCGAAAGCGGCCTGAACAGGCCCATTGACATAGAGCCAATGCCATTGCTTGTCTCCAGGCTTACCGAGTGCTGTGACCGAGCAGGGTTGCTCGCAGGCGTCAAGAATTCCCATAAAAAATTGCTCGCGTTCACGTTGCAGTCGATCCAGCGTTTGCAGATGCGGTGGGATGCGGGCGCGCAAGCGCTGGGTTGCGAGGCCACCGGCCAACAGCCCCAGCAGCCAGATCCAGTAACCGGAAAATGGCCAGAGCAGGGCTCCCAGGACAGCCAACGACAGAAAAGCGATCAGCATCATGCGGCTCAACTGCATGATCTCCTGCTGAAACTCTTCCAATGCATTCGGTACAGACAAATGATCAATAGGCATTTTTAATCCATATATTAATTATTTTGTTGAACCAACAATCGCCATCATGATTATAGTCGATGCATTGATAATTGTCAGGTGGGTTCCGAGCGGTATGCATTGGCAGGCCGGCGTATCGCCAACTGCTACGCCCGGCTGAAGCGATATGTTTTTTGGTTCGAAAAGTGGTTTTTATTACTGAAAGGGTAAGGCGTCAATCGCTTGTTTGGATGAGCGTGGCACCTTATGGAAGCTGTAGCGTTCCTTGCGTGAGCCCTTGGCCGCATATATGGCATTGTCGGCGAGTCGGACCAGACCATCGGGGTAGGTCGTTCAATCTGCTGGAACGAGGGCCAGACATGCCTGCAGTTAGTAGCGACATATGGACCCCAGCGAGCATCCTTTCAATGATGGAAGTTCAACATAAGGATATGCAGCCAAGGTGCCGCTGGCGTTTTTCTGTGACAGATGGAGCGCGGCTTCGGCCTGCTGGATGACAGTACTCACGCGTACATGACCAAGGCCGAGCCGGAGCGCCCCTATCTTATTTTGGAATGGTCCGAACCGATTCTTGACGCGCGTATTTTCAATTGATGGCGCGACGCAGCCGACCGCTTAGGCGCAGACCGTCGCGCAAGCTCAGGCCGAGCATTGTGCAGTTGATAGCGCCGGCGACCAGTTCCAGCCCCTGCACCGCATAGAAAACCCCGTCCAACTCCCTCGCCCCGGCCTTGAAGGCAAGGAAGAAGGCGCAGGGTACCAGCACCAGCAACCCGTTGGCGGCGATTAGGGGCATGCGCCGACGCTTGGTCGCGACCAGGTCTTCGGAGCGTCCGCGCCCGAGCGCGAAGCCCGAGCCACCCGCCGCCGCGAGGGCCGGGATCAGGATCAGCAGGCCCCAAGGGATGGCGGTCTTGACCGCGACGATGGCTGCGGTGTCGCCGAGTGTTTCGGCGAGGACCGTGGCGATCCAGAAGGTGAGGATGATCAGCAGCGCGAGCGCGCCAGCAATGGGGTGGATGCGTTTGGGCATGAGGTTGTCTCCGTTTCGATCATTAACATAGCAAGCTATATAACATTGTATGCTAAGCTATGCAAATGGTAATGATGTCACAGGACGCGGGCCTTACTGTCTTGACCGCGCGGATCTCGCAAGCATAAGCACAATCACATGACATTCAGTAGAAACGAGTCGGCGGGCTATCTCGCCAACCACTTGGCACGGCTGTTCGCGCGCAAGCTGCAGGCACGGATCAAGCCGTTGGGGCTGAGCACTGGGATCTTCCCTGCGCTGCTGGTGCTGTGGGAGGGCGATGGCTTGACCCAGCGCGAGCTGGTTGCTCAGCTCGATATTGAGCAGCCGACCATGGCTAACACCCTGGCGCGCATGGAGCGTGACGGGTTGATCCAGCGCCGTAAGGATCCTGTTGATGGACGGGCGCAGCGCATCTGGCTGACGGAGCGCGCGCGGGCGCTTGAGGAGCCGGCGACGGCGGCGGCCGAGCTGGTGAACGCCGATGCGCTGGCCGGGTTCACGCCGGAGGAGCGCGTGGCTTTCCTAGCGGCGATACAACGAATCATTGCCAGCTTGCAAACGGGGATCGCCGCGACTGGCGGTCAGGACGCCGACGCAGTGGTTTGAACTATGCGTCCGCGCTCCTGACCGCGCTTGATGCGCAGCGCGCCGACGGATTCGTTGACTGCGGCGGTCTCGTCTGCGCCGAAGAAGATCAGTTCGTCTACTTTGCTAGCTGTCCCGTCCCGTGTGATTATTTGCCAAAGAGGAGCCATCCTTTGTTCCTCGCTCGAGCAGTTCTTGAAGCACTGATCGCCGAGCTCAAGGCGGATTGCCTAGAGGCTGAACGACCCCTATCTCGACCAGCAACCAGCGACGATCAGACCATGGAGGCATGAACGATGCAGGTTCGACTTCA
>NZ_NRRS01000133.1 GCF_016583795.1 Rhabdochromatium marinum
GGGGTACAACACCTCGTAGCCCCCCGGCCGTGACCGATCGTGCTTGAGGTGTCGTTTGAGGGTGAGAACAAGCCGGGCGTACCACAGCGCTTCTTTGTCGCGAGGTGTTCGCGTGCCGGTTGATTTTTCAACGGCGGATCGGGGCCATCACAACCGCTCGCCACAGAGGTCAGCGGGAATTGCTGTAAACCTGCAAGATCTATGGACAACCGAGCAGCTGCGGGATAACATGCCCATATTGTTTATTATCCATCAGCAAGGTGGCGAATGCTGCAAATTCCTGCAACGCTTGCAGCAAGGTTCAATAAGAAACTAACGACAGCGGGGGTCAACTAAGTACCAGGGCTCCGATCAGACCGGCTCGACTTCCTCGACTTCCTCGCCTTCCCGCTCAAAGGGCCAGGCGGTGATGCCGCCCTGCATATTGGTGGCGCGAAAGCCTGACTTGGCGAGCAAAAAGGTCGCCACCGAGCTGCGCCGACCGGAGCGGCAATACACCAGGTATTCCCGTTCAGTGTCCAATTCAGTCATGCGCTGTTTGAGTTGCGAGAGCGGAATCAGTTGGGCGCCTGGGATGCGCTGTTCCTCGTATTCTTCCTCCAGGCGCACATCGAGCAACGCATAGCCGCGATCATGCATGGTTTTGGCAATGTGGACATCGACCTCATGCACCATCGGCCGTGCGAGCAGTTGTTCGAACGCCTCGCGCCCCAGCGTCAGCAGCCGGCAGTCGCTGGTCAGGCGAATGGTGACGGGGCTTGGGCTGCGCATCAAAAGCCCTTCCTCGCCGAAGCAGCTGCCGGGATCCAGATCCTCGGCCTTCATTGGGATACCTTCTTCATCATCAATGCGCCACAGCTCGGCTGTGCCTTCGACCAGCACATAAAAGTGGTCGGACTCCCGGCCCATTTTGACCGGCTCGGCGCCAGCCTCTAGCCGTTGCTCGTGCAGTAAGGAGAGCGCCTGTTCCACATTCTCCAGCGGCAGCTTGCGCATCAAAGCGGTGTGGCGCACCGCGTTCAGGCGCGGATCGCTCAGCGCACTGGTTTCCAGCAGTTGCTCTTGGGTGAGCAGGATGTCGAGCATGTCCAGGTCGAGGTGGCACAGCAGGCTATCGTCGATGGCGCTGATCTCGATCATCCCGGGCGATGGCGGCATCACCAGTGCCTGCTGTGCCGAGCGGGCCGGATCCCAGATGTCGGCGCCGATGTGCGCACGCCCGAGGACGACCAGCAGACGGTCTTGCGCGACACTGCCGCCAATGCGCAGTGACTCGCCTTCGCGCAGCTCGAACAGTCGGAACACGGGCAGCGGAGTGTGCAGCGCCTCCACGGAAACGCCGTGGAATTCCCCGAACTGCCGATGCATGAGTTCGATGATTTTTTTGGTGTTCATAGCACTACCAAAGGTGAATGGAACGAAAATGGCTGGCTGATGCGGCGGCAACTCAATCGCCAAACCAGGACTGGGCTTGACCCGAATCTGATCGGCGCTGAAACTGCCTGTCTTTGCACCGTTGGCTTCCTCCTGCGACTTGCCATGATGTCACTAACCGCGACCTTTATCGATCAACCTTTGCCTTGGCTGGCCACCGGGCTGGCCATTTTCGCCGCTTGGCTGATGGGGTTCGCCCGCAGTGGGCTGGGAACCGGTGGCTTTGTGGTCTCTCCGCTGATGATCCTGGCACTCGGTGCGACCGACGGACTTGCGGTAACGGCGGTGCTAATGCTTCCGGCGGGCGCAATCGGCGCCTGGCAGCATCGGGGCGAGGCGGGGTGGGATCTGTTAAAGCCCCTGTTGGTTGCTGCTGTGGTTGGCACTGTCATCGGCGCGGCCATGCTCTGGTGGCTGGTCAGCGCGGGCGAGCTGAATGTGATCCACCGGCGACTGGAGGTGGTGGTGGCCTGTCTGTCGCTGTTTTATGTGGCCCTGGTGGTCTGGCGCGAGCCGATTGCCAATCTTGGCGGCGGTGCCGGGCCACCGCGCGTACCCGGCACCTTCGTGGCCGGCACCCTGCTTGGCATCAGCCAGACGGTGGCGAATTCGGGTGCGCCGTTAATGACGATTTATTTTCTGCGCCACCGGCTCACCAAGGAGCGCTTTGTCGCCGCGCAGTTGGACTTTCTGCTGGTGCAGAACCTGCTCAAGCTGCTGCCCCTGATCGGGCTCGGGCTGTTGCATTTGGGGAACGCGGGAGCAGCGCTGCTGCTGTTTCCGCTGGTGTTGCTCGGCAACTGGAGCGGACAGCTGTTTTATCGGCGTGCGTCGGAGCGGCTGTTCTTCGCGCTGTTCACTGTGCTGTTGGTGATTGGCTTTTGCACCAGTGCAGCGCTGATCCTGGGCCGCGCTCGCGTGTTGGCCTTGTTGGGCGGGTAGAGCCATTTAGCCATCCATCTTGCATCAGCCCCAACCCCAGCCTCGCCACAGTCGCACGGATGTCCCGCCGCAAATTGCCCATTGGGATTCAAACCTTCGCCAAGATGCGCGAGGGGGACTATTACTACGTTGATAAGACCGGCTTCATCGCCCGGTTGATCGACGAGGGCAGCTTCTATTTTCTCTCGCGCCCGCGCCGTTTCGGCAAGTCTCTGTTGATCGACACCATAGGCGAGCTGTTTGCCGGCAACGAGGCACTGTTTCGCGGCTTGGCGATTCATCCTGACTGGGACTGGTCGCGGCGCTATCCGGTCATTCGCCTGAGCTTCGGCGGCGGGGTAGTGCGTTCGCGCGCGCGACTCGACGCCAAGATTGGCGAGCAGCTGCGGATGATTATGGCGCAGCTGGGTATCACCTGCACCGAGCCTGAGCCCGACGCTTGTTTCGCCGAGCTGATCAGGCGGGCTCATCAACAAAGCGGCCAGCGTGCCGTAGTGCTGGTGGACGAATACGACAAGCCCATCCTCGATAACCTCAGTCGTCCGGAATTGGCGCGCGAGCTGCGCGATGGGTTGCGCAATCTCTACTCGGTGATCAAGGACCGCGAGGCCGACGTGCGCTTTGTCTTCATCACCGGGGTCAGCAAATTTAGCCGGGTCAGCCTGTTCTCGGGGCTGAATAACCTGCGCGACATCACCGTCTCGGCGCCCTATTCGGCGCTGTGCGGCTACACGCAAGAAGACGTCGACACCGTCTTCGCCCCCGAATGGCAGGATCTTGACCGCGATGAAATTCGGCTGTGGTACAAAGGCTATAACTGGCTGGGCGAGGCCGTCTACAATCCGTTTGATCTGCTGCTGTTGTTTCAGGAACGCGAGCTGCGTTCCTATTGGTTCGAGACCGGCTCACCAAGCGGGCTGATTGAGGGGGTGCTACCTTTCAATAATGTCCTTAGCAAGGCTGAGCACCGAACTGATCGATCTTGTCCCAGAATTGCGCCCAGCGTCCGGTCGACTGAACCAATGCACGTAAGCTCAAAACAATCTTGGCG
>NZ_NRRS01000134.1 GCF_016583795.1 Rhabdochromatium marinum
TGAGCAAGTGCTTGAACGCATGCCTTGGCCGGCTTGGCCGGCTCGACGACGACCTCGACCGGCAAAGCGCCCCTACCTGATGCCTGTGGCGGCTTAGCAACAATGGACCAAGGCATGATCAAGGCCTTCATAAACAACAAGGAAACCACGTGACACATAAACCACTCTTAGCTCCGGGGATACATGATATTGAAGAAGCCGAGTTGGATAATCACTTTCTCAGCAAGTTTCCCGGCACCACCACGCGCGAAGCGCTGATTGCAGGATTAAAGCAGTACCTTCAAGCCTTGCGCCAATATGGCATAGCCTTCGAAATTTGGCTCGACGGGTCATTCGCGACAGATAAACAGGACCCAGGCGACATTGATTTGGTTGTTTTTGCATCAAGCTCTGATGTCAACGCGATGCCCGCTCCTTATCAAGTTTCGCTCAAGAGACTATTTGACCGCGCCAACATTAAGCAGACCCTTGGGCTTGATGTACTGTTTGCCGTCGCAGAAGATCAAAATATGCGTAGCTATTGGAGAGGCTGGTATGGGTTTGACCGTGACGAGCAACCGAAGGGCATTGCACGCATCGAGTTGTCACCATGAGCAAGCGAACGCAAGATCATCTCACTAGGGCAAGAGATATTCTAGATGCGTCCGCAGCGAAAGCCGCAGTCGGTGATTTTGCTTTCGGCTTGCAAGCTGAGTCAATAAAGGCGCACCTGCAAGACCTCGAAACATTACAAGCCATGGAATCCGTTGGGCGGACCTACGAGATCGTTGATTTCCGCCTAATCGCTGATTCATTCAAATCCGGGTCGGTTCCCCTTGATGTCGTAGCCGGTGCCGCGAGAGAAATTCGTCGAATGCTGGGCTTCGCGGCTTTGCGTTTCACGCAAGGCGGTGTGGGACGGCGAAGAGTTCCAGACGACCTATATCAAGAACTGGACCTCAGGCTTGCCGGTATTGCCCCAGGATCAACACGCCTGCTTATCGCTGCGGCCGCACAGCGCGATTTACTTGACGACGGAACCGCAAAACATGCAATTGAGCGGGTTATAACGGTTCTAGAATCCGAGGGTACAGGTGCGGCTTTCCTTGATTCCGTATCTGACCTCGGACCATCGGGGGCGCGCAGCTTAAGGGAATTCTTGCGCATTCTTCGTGCGCGCTCGTCTGCACTAGAAGTCACATGGACGTTTGCGGGTGAAGAGATTAAGAATTGGCTAGGTGACCAAGAGACGATTGCTGCCATTACAGCGGCATTGGAGGCGACGAATCTTAAAGAGGAATCCAACCAGGTTTTTCGAGGTGTTATTGAGCTTCTAAGTAAACGCGAGAGAATTCATCTGCGCTCACAAACTGGGGAGCTTCTACGAATTCTTTTTCCCAAACGGCTATTAGCCGAGGTCTCGCAACTACACCTTGATCAAGAGGTGGCGCTTCTCTGTCAAGTGACAGAAACAGAAAATCCATTAACAAACGAATCCGCACATTATTACGAGCTCCTTGAAATATCACGCTAACAATTGGCTCAGCGCCGACCTAATACCGCGCGTCAAGCTGAGCGCAGAACATCAACGCCCTCCCAGCGCGGTATTGGGCTGGCTAGCCAGTCGTTAGGCATAAAGATGGAAGTCGAATATTCCTTCCGACCTGCAAATCTTAAGGATCAAGTTCAATTGTTCGAGCTATACCGATCAGTGATGAGTGGCTACATTGAACAGATCTGGGGTTGGGATAGTCAATGGCAGAAAGATGATTTTTCAGGGCACTTTGATCCAGACCAGATAACGGTCGTTTTACGCGAAAGTCAAGCCATAGGTTATGTCCAAGTAGAGAAACATAGTTATGAACTCTACATCCGGATGCTCTTACTCGCTCTGGAGCATCGAAAGAAGGGGCTCGGGGCAAACGTTTTGAAACGGGTTATCTCCGCTGCATCGAAGCAGCATCTCGGAGTCAAGTTGCAGGTTTTCAAAATCAACGCGCCGGCAAGGCGTTTTTATGAGCGCCATGGGTTCACTGTGGTTGGCGAAACCCCAGCTAGCTTAGAGATGGCGCTCGACGCCTAATTCGACTGTTGGGCGAGCAAATCAACTGCGATCGAGTGTGAATGAATGTACTTCGAAATCCAGGGCTCTATCGAGGACATCGAGCCGATCGCGGTTGGCAACAGCATTCGAGAGCTTCCGCGTTTGAAGAAGCAATTTGGCTCTGGACGATGGCGGAAACTCAAAGGAACGGCGACCGTCAAACTTTCAAATGGACACATCCGAAGAGCTGAAGTCCACTGGTACGAGGTCCACGGAATAGGCAAACGAAAAATGAAGATCAAGCGTTTTATTGACTAACAGATCAATTATGAGCAATCTCGCCGCAGAATTCGCCCTGTGCATCGACCCAAGTGGGTCTGAAGACCTAGAAAAAGGTAAGGTCTATCAGGTCCTTCAGGATTCCAAGGCTGAAGCGGAAAACATGCTGAGGGTGATCGATGAATCTGCAGAAGACTATTTGTACCCTGCAGACTTCTTCGTGATCCTTGATTTGCCACAGAAAGCGCGTGAAGCTCTGTTTGTAAGTCAGTAGCTTGACGTTTCGCCCAACGAATAAGAAAAGAAAAACTTAAAATTACTAAGCTAAACATCCTGTTTCGTCAAAAATGGGCTGGCACTTTTGCGATAATTTCAGCGATACTTCCTGTGAACTCTGTCCTGCACCTGGATACTCGGGAGACCTGATATGCACATCCCTGTTGCGAAGGTACTCGGCCTATTGACATCAACACTGTTTTTCTGGCTTTTTATCGGGGTTTTACCGGCTCAGGCGGTGTTCCATTACCGACCGGAACAGGTGGGTTCCATTTACCGGATCTCCTTCTCTCTGTTTGCTGTCATTATGGCGATCCTTGCAATCCTGTTTACCCTGATCCACCTGACCACCCGCAAGGGTTCCCTGATAAGGGCCATTGAAAAAAGAGATTTGCGCCGCATGGCGAAAATAATCAAAAGGTCGCCACATCTGATCGACCGAGTTGAGTCTACGGACTGGGGGGAGATCTCGCCGCTTACCTTTGCGGCTCACCTGTCTGACGATAGCAGGGCCTATGTCACGGCTGCGTATCTGATTCATCATCCTAGAAAGAGCAGATGCTCGCCTGCCATAATCGGCTAACCGACTGAAATATTAGCTGAAGGAGGCGCTGATGAACGAATTATCCGCTCACCCTACGGGTGAAGGTTCGAAGCAGGCGCTGGTGC
>NZ_NRRS01000135.1 GCF_016583795.1 Rhabdochromatium marinum
CGAGCGGTTCACGCCGTATCGAGCCGTGAAAGCGATCTTGCAAGCACGGACTGAGCGCCTCCGGTTGGGACTGCTCAACCAGGACTCCAGTTGCTCGCCCGGACAAAATCGGGTGCTATCAACGGAGAGCGAATTACCGAATGAGCACTTTCGAGTATGAAATTCGGAGCAGATGAATGACATGTATGGATTTTCCAAACAAGTCGCCCCGCCGTTTGACGAAGCCGTCGCGCGCGTCACAGACGCGCTGCAAACGGAAGGCTTTGGCGTACTGACCGACATCGACGTTCAAGCCACACTCAAGGCCAAGCTGGACATTGACGGCCGCGCCTATCGGATTCTTGGGGCCTGCAATCCTCCGCTCGCGCATCGCGCGATCACGGCCGAGCCACCGATCGGTCTGCTCTTGCCCTGCAATGTCGTGGTGCGTGAGTTGGAAGGCGGTGCGATCAGTGTCGATTTCATGGATCCCGAGGCCGTCCTGCAACTGGTCGATAATCCGCAGGTGACTGAAATCGCTCGCGAGGTGCGGGAGCGCTTATCGCGGGTGCGCGATCTTCTCTCCTGAGGCTTGCAACCAGCGGAATTGAGGAGGGCCTGTTCGCCTGGTCGCCCGGCTGCGGTTGAAGTCGCCGATCATTTTCCTCAAGGATCGGCAAGCGACTGAAAGCGCGTGCGGTCATCACGATTGACGACGACAAGCCGAGCCGCGCCTGCATCGAGGCCAACGCCCATACCTTGGATGCTTCGAAGGCGAAGCAGGCCAGTGAAGCCCTGCTGCAGCGAGCCAAGCTCAACGCACTCGCAAGCGTTGGCGAGTATGCTCCGGACCTGGAGCCTTGAGCAGCTACGCATTGACTTGAGATGGCTGAGCGGCTTGATGCAAGCTCAACTCAATGCAAACGCAATCCAGCTCAGGCAAAAGTGTTTGCCGAACAGGCCAGTTGGCTCATAAATTGGCTCAATGGAGGTCATCACCATGATCGAGATCCGCGAACAACAGAACAGCAATATCGTCGAGATGGCAGTCTCGGGCTCCATCACGGCGCAGGAATTTGACGATACGCTCACCATCTTCAAGTGCGCCATCGAGCACCATGGCCGTATCCGCCTCCTTGAGGATATAGGCCAGCTGGACACACCACCCATCCCTTGGACCAAACTGTGGGACGACGTGAAATTCAGCTTCGAGCACCTCAGCGACATCACTCATGTCGCCGTGGTGGCTGATCAGGGTTGGATTGGCGTCTATGTGAATATGCTAAATCCGCTGATGAAGGCCGAGATCAAGCACTTCAAGCGCCCTGAATTGAAGGTCGCGCGGATCTGGCTGTCCGAGGCAACCTAGCCTAGGGGTGGCCCCAGGAAGGCATCGCGCTCGCAGCTGCGCTGATCGCCACCACCACAGCCACCGCGATATCCGCATGCTCTATCACCTTCTGAAAGCCATCCATCTTCTCGGCGTTGTGCTTTTGGTCGGCAATGTCATTGTGACCCTGGTCTGGAAGCGGCGGGCGGACCGCACGGGTGATCCATCGGTGATCGCCTTCGGCCAGCGATTGGTCTCCCTGACCGATTGGTGGTTCACGCTCGGCGGCGTCATTTTGATCCTCGTCGGCGGCTTTGGCGCGGCATGGCGCGCGGGACTCGACCTCTTCGGCCTGCCTTGGCTGCTCTGGGGACAGGTGCTGTTTGGGGTCTCGGGTCTGCTTTGGGCTTCGATTCTGATTCCAGCCCAGATCCGCCAAGCACGCCAGGCCAGAGCGTTCGCGACCACAGGCGTGATCCCCAAAAGCTACTGGCGCAAGCTACTGGCGCGACGCGCACCGCTGGACCTGATGGGGCATCCTGGCCATTCTGCCGCTCTTGGTGGCAATCTGGATCATGATTGCAAAACCCAGCGCTGCAGACCCAAGCGAGATGGCGCTGGCAAATCGGACCTCAACAGACCCCAAAGCGACGAAGCACTCAGGCACGTTTGAGTTGCTGGCGCAGCTCATCCAGGGAGCAGGTATTGAGGACATCGTCGCCGCCGAACAACTGCGGCGGGTCTATGCGGTCGCCGTCCAAGACATCCACCCCGGCGAATTTGAGCAGGGTGATCCGCCCGGCGATGTCCTCATCCCCCCGAAAGTTGCTGGAACAAAGGCACGCGGCGGCGAGATCGATAGACCTTAGCGCGCCGCACGCTGATTCAGTTCACGGCGGTCAATTCAATTTCTCAATCACACCGCAGGCAATGCGCGGCCTGGAGGTGCGAACGCTCGCCGAGGCAACGCTCGCCGCCGCTCCTCGCCTGGGTATCTTGCTCAACAACGCTGGCGTCGGCGACCCGCCGGGTCCGCGCCGCGAGAGCACCGATGGTCATGAACTGCACTTCGCGGTCAATACGCTTGCGCCCGTCGTACTGACTCGGTTGCTGGCCAAACGGCTCGCCGAGACGGCACGGACAACCCAGCCCGCGCGCGTGGTCATGGTCGCGTCTGTGGCTCAGGCGCCGATCGATTTCGAGGATCCGATGCTGACCCAAGGCTATGACGGCATGCGGGCCTATGCACAGAGCAAGCTCGGGCTGATCATGGCCACTATTGAGCTGGCGGCTGAGTTCAAGCCACTAGGCATTACCGTCAACGCCCTGCACCCGGGCACCCTGTTGGATACCAAGATGGTGCGGGAAGGCTTCGGTCGCGCCCTTGGTTCTGCCGACACCGGCGCCGAGGCCGAGGCCGAGGAACATCTCGCCACGGCACCCAGCCTAGCCGAAGTAACTGGCGTCTATTTCGATCAGATGAAACGCGCGCTGCCCGAGGCCCAAGCGCAGGATGCCGGCTCCCGCCAGCGGCTGATGGCACTGCTCGATCAACTCGCCGATGCCAAGTCCAGCGCTGACTGACGGGGCGCTTGGCGCGCGACATGGGTATCGCCAGCATCGACAACCAACTCGAGATTGCGCCGGTGGTCGGTGATGCGACCCCGAACGAGCTTTATCGACTGGTTGAGGACACCAACCGACATTCCGCACCCGCTCACGCCACCAACAGGTTTTCTCTCAACTGGGTGCTACCTTTCAATAATGTCCTTAGCAAGGCTGAGCACCGAACTGATCGATCTTGTCCCAGAATTGCGCCCAGCGTCCGGTCGACTGAACCAATGCACGTAAGCTCAAAACAATCTTGGCGCCC
>NZ_NRRS01000136.1 GCF_016583795.1 Rhabdochromatium marinum
AGGGTGAGAACAAGCCGGGCGTACCACAGCGCTTCTTTGTCGCGAGGTGTTCGCGTGCCGGTTGATTTTCAACGGCGGATCGGGGCCATCGCAACCGCTCGCCACAGAGGTCAGCGGGAATTGCTGGCCATCCAATACTGGACTTGACAACTAGGTGGGAAATTATAAACATCCCCGCAAGAACACACGTTCTGCGAGACAATGATGGTTTCAATCACTTGCACGATGCGGGCGCGGACTTAAAAAAATTCAAAAACAGTCAGTTACAGAGCGCAAAGAAGTTGACCAATCAAAAACGCGGCGCGTGAGGACAAGGGCTTAGGCGCCATGTCACAAGGTTGTCCACAAGGTTATCCACAGAAGCAGTGGATAAAGGGCTTTTCCACCGTGCCTGCGGACGCTTACCCATCCTTGCTCGAGAACGCCTGAGTCTCCGCCTCCAAGTGAAGCCAACCGGTCTGATGCGTCCTTTTGCAATACACTCACCTGTTCAAGCCTTCCCGCCGCTCTATTAAAAACCATGATGTTTACCTCCACGAATCCCGCCACCGAGACCTGCATCGAGCGCTTCCCGGCCTTCGATGAACCGCAGCTTGAGCAAGCTCTGGCCGCCGCCGAAGGTGCCAGCCGGCTGTGGGCCGAGACACCGCTTGCCGCGCGCACCCGGCTGCTCGTCTCAGTCGCTGAGCAGCTGCGTGGCGAACAGGAGGTGCTGGCGAACCTGATCACCACCGAGATGGGCAAGCTGCGCACCGAGGCGCGGGCCGAGATCGACAAGTGCGCCTGGGTCTGCGACTACTATGCCGAGCATGCCGAGCGCTTCCTGGCCGATGAACCGATCGAAACCGAGGCACCCCGCAGCCTGGTGGCCTATCAGCCGCTTGGCGTCTGGCTGGCAATCATGCCCTGGAATTTTCCGTTCTGGCAGGTATTCCGCTGCGCCGCGCCCGCGATCGCAGCTGGCAATCCAGTGCTGCTCAAGCATGCTTCCAATGTGCCTGGCTGCGCCTTGGCCATCGAGCAACTGTTTCGCGCAGCGGGGGCGCCGGCGGACCTGTTCCAAACCCTGCTCATCTCGGGTGAGCGAGCGGAGACGCTGGTGGGTGATGCGCGCATCCGGGGTGTCAGCCTGACCGGCAGTGAGAACGCCGGTCGGCGCGTGGCCGCAGCCGCCGGTGCCAGCATCAAGCCGTCGATCCTGGAGCTCGGCGGGTCGGATGCCTTTGTAGTGCTTGAGGATGCCGACATCGACCAGGCCGCGACCATGGCCGCCAAGGCGCGGTTTCTCAACGGCGGGCAAAGCTGCATTGCCGCCAAGCGCTTCATCCTGGTGCCGGAGATTGCTGAGCCCTTTGTGGCGGCGTTCAAGGCGGCGGCCGAAGCCCTGATCCCTGGTGATCCCATGCAGCCAAACACCACGCTCCCGCCACTTGCCCGCCGTGATCTGCGCGATCAACTGCATGCACAGGTCCAGGCCAGTGTGACTCAGGGCGCGCAGCTGGTGACGGGGGGTGCGCCATTGGATCGCAACGGCTGGTTCTATGCCGCAACGGTGCTGGATCATTGCGCACCAGGGATGCCGGCGTATCACGAGGAACTGTTTGGCCCGGTGGCCGCCATCATCCGCGCGCGCGATGAAGCCGATGCGCTGCGCCTGGCCAATGACTCCGACTTCGGCCTCGGCGGCAGTGTCTGGACCAAAGACCGCGCGCGCGGTGAAGCCTTTGCGCGGCGCTTGCAGTGCGGCTGTGCCTGTGTCAATGACATGGTCAAGAGCGACCCGCGCCTGCCCTTCGGCGGCATCAAAACCTCAGGCTACGGGCGCGAGCTGGGGCTTCTGGGGATGCGCAGCTTTGTCAATGCCAAGACATTGAATGTCCAATAGCCTCGGGCGGACGGGACCTGTAGTGCGACGCAAATCATGACCCCAGCAATCGATCACCTCAAGCGCCTGGGCATTGCCCACCGGGTGCATGCCTATCACCATGACCCGGGAACCACTGCCTACGGTCAAGAAGCCGCCGACCAGCTTGGACTCGATCCGGCCCGGGTCTTCAAAACCCTGGTGATCAGCCTCGATGGCAAGACACTGGTCGTGGGGGTGGTGCCCGTCAGTCGGCAATTGAGCTTGAAGGCGCTTGCCAAAGCGGCCGGTGGCAAGAAGGCGACCATGGCGGAGAAGGCGCAGGCGGAGCGCAGCACTGGCTATCTGCTCGGCGGGATCAGTCCGGTGGGCCAGAAGCGCCGCCTGGATACCTACATCAATACCAGCGCCGAGCGCTTGGACAGCCTGTTCGTCAGCGCCGGCCGACGTGGTCTGGAAATCGAGCTCAGCCCGGCCGATCTACAACGGGTCACCACCGCCCGTTTTTACCATCTGGTCGCCTGAACGGACGCGGGCTTCAGCACTTCGTTCAACAACTGCACCGCTGTCGCTCCATCATTCGGATCGCGCGGGCCGTTTCGCATCGTCGCCTAACCCAGCGGCGCCTCAGCACCGCCCATCCTCCTCGCGCAACCGCGCCACCGCTTCAGCCAGCGCCGCGCGCACCGCCAGATCGCGCAGTGCTGGCACCAGCCCCTGCCCGAATTTCTGCACACTCGCCACCGGTGCCAGTGCAGATTCTGACTCCGCCCCCGCCTCCTCGCCCGCCTCGGCCCGGATCGCCGCCCAACACGACGCCTACCCCTGGCTGTTGGTATCCACCACAGCACATCGCGCCCCAGGCTCGCGCGCAGCGCCGCCCCAGATGCACTGGACCCGGATCAACGCATACGCCGAGGCCTCCGACCAAGGCCACCGCGTCAGCGCCTGGAGTCCCGAGGCGTGCCCCGGTCTGACCGGGTGCTACCTTTCAATAATGTCCTTAGCAAGGCTGAGCACCGAACTGATCGATCTTGTCCCAGAATTGCGCCCAGCGTCCGGTCGACTGAACCAATGCACGTAAGCTCAAAACAATCTTGGCGCCC
>NZ_NRRS01000137.1 GCF_016583795.1 Rhabdochromatium marinum
TGAGCAAGTGCTTGAACGCATGCCTTGGCCGGCTTGGCCGGCTCGACGACGACCTCGACCGGCAAAGCGCCCCTACCTGATGCCTGTGGCGGCTTAGCAACAATGGACCAAGGCATGATCAAGGCCTTGGGCGCTACCCGCTGACGACCCGGTGGGCGGGTTAAATACCCGCCTTTACCCGATTAGCCTAGATATCGATTTTCATTCCTCTGACCAAAAACGCGCAGAGTTCTTTGAATTGACCATGATCCACCATGCCGTTCCTGCTACGCTTTTCCAACCCGAAAAGTCATCGTTTTGATCTGGTGGGGGTGGGCAGGAGTAAACAATGCCGCTGTCTTGTCCGCCCATCTTGCGGCTATTCCAGAGAATCCGAAAAGCCTTTCGCCGATTCCCGGATCGTGAATAGGCCATAGCTACACCCAAAGACCCCTCTGACCAAGCAAGGGGTATGTCAGGCCAGAAAACTCCCTCGACATATCCTACCCACGGCTTGTATCCATCAATCATCTTGATGCGTCCTTCAATGTCGCACGTTACCCGGTGAAAAAAGGTGTCTGTATACTGAAGATTTTCTCCAGGAAGCTCAGTGTGTATTTTATCAATGAATGTCAAAGAGCTATCTGACTTTTCGTGTTCACCGATGCTACGCAGAAATATCGAACCCCAAGAAGCAGCATCCAAAGATCGAACAGGATCGCCGATTCCTTGCTGGAAAGTTCCATAGTCAAGGTTATAGTGATTTGCTAGAAGTGAAGCCTTGATGCTTTCAGCCGCTTCTGAATAGGAACTGTTGCCGGTTATCTTGCCAAGATCTCTGAGAAAGAAGTAAGTGTCGATATTATGCTCTGTTGAGAACCACTCGACATCAGGTCCTCCTTTAACTGAACTTCCAACAGCTTGTGGGACGAGCATTGTCAAGACCCAATTCGCGATACCTTCCGCATCGGTTTGAAATTGGCTGTCTCCGGTTACGTATTGGTAGAAAACAAATGCGTAACCAACCCACGAAATCGCACCGGTGCGATAGGATTCATGAGTAAAAAGATCGTGGGTATTATGAGAAAATCCGAGTTTGCCATCCGGTTCAATCAAGTTAGACAAGGCTCTTAAAGTCTTTGCTGCAGCGTCATATTCTCCTTCCATTGTAAAGGAAATGACTGCTACAGCATCATCATAGATGAAGGAACGACTAAACAAATAGGGATAAACTGGATCATTCGGTGGAACAATATAGCTAAGGACAAGTCCTTCGCGACCAGGCGCCGGATTAGGTACGACGCTGTTTGGAATCTGCTGGTTGAGCAGCCAATCTGTTTGCTTATGCGTATGCGTAGGTCCGGCGTATCCCGTTCCAACGACAAAAAAAAGGATCACGACAAGAACAGCAACGTTTAATCGCATTGTAAAGTCTCCTGTCTCCTATAGGGGTCGCTCTTGGGTTAACGCCTCGCGTCACCGAACGCAAAAAGCAGAGCGACGAAGGTGCGGCGCTTTTTGCGGTCCGAGTGCATAATATTGTAGTACACCCAGCATAGGCATGAACTGATGGGGTGCGAGTCCCCTGTAGGAGGATCACCGTCTGGTCTCTGATCAGGCGAGAACGACTAGCGAAGGGCAAGGGCCGAGCCGCGAGCCTACGAACAGAAACGTCATAGAAGGCCGAGCCCGGGGGGCGAGCTAGCCACAGAGAGCGAAGCCCAGTGATCCGACATGGGTACGGTAAATGGCGAGGTTGTGCAGAGAACGTTCATGTCGCAAATCCTAAGGAGATCTGTCTCGCGAGCGGTCCGTGTGGCTATGGGAGTCGCACTGAGGCCCCGTCCGAAAGGGCTGGAATCGCCATCGAACCCTAAGGGAGCTGTGGTCGCCAAGGGAGCCGGACTGAGGGCCGACGCGAAAGCGTCGGAATCACCACCGGACCCTACCGTGACTCGGGCAGCGCGTCGGGTGGCAACGCTCGGCGTGATGGGACAGAAGTCAGCAGACGGCCTAGTAGCCAAACGCCCACCGTAATGGGTGGGACAGGGTGAAGGCCCGAACCTTCGGCAACGAGTGAGACGTGCGTATCTCATCGACCGTAGCGCACCCGACCGGGTGAAATGGTCTTGGCAATACGTCGCGTAGCCAGCGTTGAAGGCGGTCATTCTATGGTTGTCCTTTCCAATCCGGAGGACGCGCCCCGTGCGGACCCGCATGCGGGGTGCTGTGGAAGCCGGGGGAGAAAAACCCCCGGCGACCCGATTAGGCTATTGATTGTGGGCTGATTTAGTGCTTGGAAAATAATTCCATCCAAGCCCCTTAAAATTCGTCCCGCCTCAGGACCAGACAGCCATCCCGGCAGAGGACAATCAAAAACCCTTATCCGCCCTTCGCCTCCAGGTGCTGTTGAAGAACGGCAACAACAGCGCCATACCCGGCACCCCGGGCGATATCAAGGGGCGTTTTCCCCGAACGGTAATCGCCGCTGCGTACGGGCACCCTGTAGGAGGCATCGGCCCCCTTTTTGAGTAGAAGCCGCACAAGCTTCTCGTTGCCATTGGCAGCGGCAATAATCAGGGGCGAATGCCCGTCTTTACAGGCCAGATTCACATCGGCACCATGATCCTAAAAAGAGCAGTTCCCACCCCTCGCGAGCGGTTTTTCGCTCCCGATTACGGGCATCTGGGGGGCACTGAATCGGCTACGCCGGCGCAGGCAGGGTGTCCGGCGGGCGCAATTGACGCCCATTGAGAAACTTTTCCAGTGCCCGAGACAGAATGCGGTACCACCGCTGGAGCGGAGTCAA
>NZ_NRRS01000138.1 GCF_016583795.1 Rhabdochromatium marinum
AAGATCTAACGTCAACATGAAACGATCCTGTCACCAAAATGTCGGCAAGTGCGCGTCCAAACGATGCGTGGCACAATGGAGCGCAAACTATAGCATAAGAATTACGCACCTCTAAATTGACGCGGTTGAGCACCTCAAGCTGGCGTTCCAGCTCGGTCAGATGCTCCTGATAGCTGTTCAGACGCTGTTCGGCCTGCGCGATGCCGATCGCTTGCGGATTCGCATCGCTCTGAGTCTCAGGCGTCTCGGGTGGCTGAAACTCGCGCGTCGGCTGCCAGTCGGCGTTGATCTGCTCAAGTTGGCGATAGAGAATCCGCAGCTTGTGCAAATGTCGCTGCTCCGCATGAAAGCGCTGTTGCACTTGCTGGTAGCGGGTGAGCGCCTGCTCGAGAAGTTCCTCGTTACTCAGCGCATGGTAGCCCTGCTCAAGACTGGAAGGCGCCAGCGGCAACTCAAAGGCCCGAGAAGCGGGCATCCGCGCTTCAAGCTGATCACGAAGTGCCGCCAGCGTGGCCGCATCCAGATAGGGATGCACGCCCAGATCATTGTCGCGCTCAAATTGGCGGATCGCATCAATGGTCTGACGGGTCAGCAGACCATTGACGGTGCCAATGCCATAGCCCTGCTCCTGCAAATTCGTCTGAATAAAGCGAATGTCTTCAGGGTTTGGCTCCTCGCTTGAGGGCTGTGCCACGACCTGATTGATCCCCAGCCAGAGACTGACCACCAAACCAATTGCAAGTGGCCATAAATAACTGCGCTGTGGACAATAACAACCTCGGAAATGCTTCATCATCAAGCCCCTTCGCTCACGCCCAGCGCTTTTTCCAGTTTTTGGGCGGTCTTGCCATTGACCAGGACAATCAGATAATCTCCCTCCTGAATCAGCGTTTCATCCGGTGGGTTTTTGCGCAACTGATACCCTTGTGGGCTGTGCTTCGACAGGCCGATTAAAATAGCATTGAAATGCTTTTTCAATGCAATGAAAGCATCACCATACATTCGATTACACAGAGGATTCTTAGGCAAGACCCGATATTGCTGAATATCATGATCTTCCTCATTGACTGCCGGAGACAATAATTCATTGAGATAGGTCGCCACATCTCGCTCGAAGAGATGGCTGGCGAAAATTTTTGCGCTGATTTCATCACGAGATAACGGAAAAATCTGCTGATGAATAGAAAAACTTTCCTTCAGTTGCGGATTGACCACGGGCGAAATAATAGATAAATCTGCAAAATATTTGCGCAGTTTGAAGATGTAGATGAGTCGTTCGCGATCCGAGGCTAGATTAACATACACACCAAAAGCACGTTCCATGGGAAGTTTCCTGACCTCTTCAAAGTTCAGGACATCCATTTCAAGTGCGATGACCCAGCGACGCTCATAAGTGCCATGGATACGCTCCACGATTTTGGCATCATCAGTCAGCGCAAGGACTTGCCGGTCGGCATTGATCAACTGATCGGTAATCAGCGCGGCAAAATGATCCCAACCGACGATGACAACAAAGTTTTCAAAGCCAGGCAATTCCAACGACATGAGTATAAATTCCACATTTTAAATAACAAGGAGAGCACGATCTTGAAAAGACCCTCGTTCACAGCGAGCCTTCTGATACGCCAAAAGCTCGCTGGAGTTGCTTGGCTGAACGACCGGAGGTAATAAAAATCAAATCATCGCCTTCGGAAATCTTCAGCTCCGGATCCTCGGGATTGCCAAGCACCACCCGCTGGCCATCAATGGTCGTTGCCAACCCGATAAGAATGGCATCCAATTGCTTTTTGATTTCAAAGAACGCGTCCAGATAGAGACGATCCTTGAAACGGTTCTGAGCAATGACACGATATTGCTGAACATCGAAGTCATCTTCGTTGACTGCGGTTGAAATCAATTGTTCAGTATATTTTGCCACCTCCGGTTCGAAGATAAAGCTGGCGGTCAGCTTGGCGTCGATTTCATCCCGGGACAGCACAATATCGGCCCCAGCCGCTTCAAAAGCGGGTACCAGCTCGACGTCATTGACCGCCACGCCATAGGTCAGCGGGCGGTGATAAAATTGCTTGCTATTGATCAGATAGACCAGCTTGTCGGTATCGTCATCGAGATTGACAAACACAACACTGGCCGCTTCGATATTGGCTTTGCGCGCCAACTCAAAGTTGTAGTGATCGGCGAGCAGGAAAAAGACTTGCTGCTTGTCGTAGCGATTCGTCAACAGTTCGAGTTGGTCTCGCTGATCAAGAATAACCGCTGTCTGGACGCCAGCAGGAATCAGCTGTTCTAGCACGGTTTGTGAAAACCGATCCCAACCAACCATCACCACATGCTTGGTGAAGCGGGTGCCGTTGTATCCCAAACGGCGGTTTTCACGAATTTCGTTGATCAGGTTGCTGACACGCCCGATCAGCACACCCAACACGCCCATACTAATAAGTGTCCCGTCCCGGAAGATTATTTACCAAAGAGGAGCCATCCGTTATTCCTCGCGCGCGAGATGCTCGAAGCGCTCATCGCCGATCTCAAAGCGGATTGCTCAAGCGCTGAGCCATCCCAATGTCATG
>NZ_NRRS01000139.1 GCF_016583795.1 Rhabdochromatium marinum
AGCCAGTTCAATTCCTGCCCTTACGGGCCTAGTGACGGAGCCTTGCGGCTCGCTCCCCTCGGGAAGGTCTGCAACCGGCTCCCGCCTCACGGCAGCGATCAGAACCTTCGGCGCTTTGCCTTTCACCAGCATGATCCTGATCTTCCAGGGTCCGGAACTGAGGAAGCATTCCGGAGTGGGTCTCAACGACCTGTTGCAAACGCAGCGGGTTTTCACCGCTATCCCTGGTCAACCCAGCTTGTCTTCACAAGCTCCGCCCTTCAGGGCGGGGTAGTTGACTGGGTTCGTCAGTCCGAGCCAGCACGAGCGAGTTCGGGTCAGTTTGAGTCGGGCAGAAACTTGGGCTGGGTTAGGGATATCAGATGAGCGCAGCCTGGCGCCAGCTGTGACCAGTCCGCCGGCATCTCGACACGGGCGAGCGCGGCTGTCGGCAGCAATTTGCCATCGGTCGGCGGATCGAAGTCATTGTCAGTCAGATGGCCCAGCAGAGATTCAAGTCCTGGATTGTGCCCGACCAACAACACCGGGCTACGCTGTGGCGGGCATTGGCCGAGCACTTGCAGCAAGGTGGCCAGCTCAGCAGCGTACAGTTTGGGTTCCCAGAGAATCTCCTGGCGATCAATATCCAGGCGCTTGCACACCTTAAGCACCGTAGCCCGAGCGCGTTGCGCCGGAGAACTGAGAATTAGCTCCGGCACCAACCCTTCACGATAGAGCCAGGTTCCCACCCGCGGTGCATCACGTTTACCACGTTTCGCCAGTGGCCGGTCAAAATCATGCTGCGCCGAACTGTCCCAGTCCGATTTGGCATGGCGCATGATGAGTAATTCACGAGGCTTCACTATGGGTTGCAGTAAGTTTCTGTTGCAAGCTCAGCAGGCAGCCAAGATTCCGCAAGCACCTGTTCACGCACCCAAGGGCAGCTCTCTTGGAAATCGGCCAGGCCGGTCTCTTGTGCGGCTTGCACGATGGCATCATCCCATACCGCCTGCCACCAGTCCGGATCATCCAGTTTGGGTTGCAGGCTGGGCGTTTCGCGCAAGCGTCTGAGGATGCCGCGACGCTGATTGCGGATGATAATTTCCCAACTCGCGCCGCGTCGTTCGGGCTGCCGCTGCCATTTGAGAAGATGCGCCAACAGAATCGCCATGCAGTGCATTAACTCGCGTTGCTCGCTCTTGCCCACGTCTTCGATCTCCTCGGCCAGATGCTCAATGTCCAGTAGGTCGAAGCGCCCTGCCCGGAGGAACTGAGCCTGCTCATTGGCCCAGGCGATGATGTCTTGATTGTAGTGTTGCATCGTCTATCACCGGCTTTGCTTGAATCACGCCAGCCCCATCCCTGGTTAAGTGTCCCGTCCCGTGTGATTATTTGCCAAAGAGGAGCCATCCTTTGTTCCTCGCTCGAGAAGTTCTCGAAGCGCTTATCGCCGAGCTCAAGGCGGATTGCCTAGAGGCTGAACGACCCCTATCTCGACTAGCAACCAGCGACGATCAGACGATGGAGGCATGAACGATGCAGGTTCGACTTCATAAAAACGCCCGCACCACCCCGGCCGTGCGTGCGGAGCTGCGCGCCTCGACGTTGCCCAACGAAGTGCTGGTGCGCCAGTATGGCATTTCTCTCCCGGTAGTGCCTCAGTCTATAGGATTTCAGTGGGTTTAAGCATTATTGATTCACTGGCAGCGAAGCATTGTAATGGTGAATAAAATACCAGATTGCGCCAATGTGATTATCAAGTTTTTTCGAAAATGACAGGGCTTTTCTGACTAACCTCGAGACTCGCTGACGAAGCGTGCAGTTGAAGCGTTCAATATGATTCGTTTGACCGCTGTCCTTGCCAACCGCTTGATGACGTTTGGCTGGAAAGATGGCCGCATAGGCCGACCAAAAATCTGTATAACTCACGGCACATTGGCGATAGACGGCGGGCAAAGAGGCCCAGAGCGCTCGTGCTGGCCGTTCGCTGCGATCGCCGATGTAGACGCCCACGATTTCCCGAGTATCGCGATCGATCGCCAACCAAACCCATTGTTTATTATCCTTTTTTCCTACAAAAGACCACAGTTCGTCACACTCGATCTTGAGCCGCCCTCGGGCCTTTTTTTACCTGGACTTCGCGAGGTGTCTGCGCATATTTCTCATTGACATAGGTTTGCAACCAGGATTCTGACACGCCAACGACACGGGCAATTCCCGCTAACGAAATGCGTTCGATGAAGCAGGCGATCAATCAAGCGTTTCTTGTCATCAGAAATAAGGGCCTTTCGCCAGATTGAGCACAAACTGTCTGCCGCATTCTTTGCAACGATACAGTTGTTTTTCCAGAGCATTGAAACCGTTTTTGACAAGCTTTTGTGGCCTTGATCATGCCTTGGTCCATTGTTGCTAAGCCGCCACAGGCATCAGGTAGGGGCGCTTTGCCGGTCGAGGTCGTCGTCGAGCCGGCCAAGCCGGCCAAGGCATGCGTTCAAGCACTTGCTCAA
>NZ_NRRS01000140.1 GCF_016583795.1 Rhabdochromatium marinum
AGTGCGCATCTCTCATTCGTGAGACTCCTCGGGCTGATGGTGGGATCACACGGCCACTCTACCCCGTTGTAACTGTGAACATCTGCCTTTCTTTTTCAGTTGTTTATGCCTTAAATTAGTACCATTCGGGTCTGGATGGGATTATTTTCCAGGCACTGAATCAACTCTGCATCAATCGCCTAATCGGGTAAGGGCGGGTGTTTAGCCCGCCCTCCCACACCACCTAGCCTGCGGGTCCGCACTAGGCGGTTCACGAGAAGGAAGCACACAAGGACTTCAGGCCTAGCCATGCGCTTTCATCCACTGATCGCGAATGCTGATCAAGCCCTGGTCTTTCAACCAGTCATTGGTCATCCCGGTTTGCGTGCCCAGCGAGCGGGACAAATGCCAGTAGCTCTTCGAGCTCATGCCCGTCCAGATCGCGGTGCGTATCCGTGTCCCCAGCGCTCTCAACTGGCGAATGCGATTGCGCACCCCGCGCCACTGCTTCCAGTAGCACATGCGGATGCGTCGCCGCAGCCAGTGGTCCAGCTCGGGGATCGGCCGGTAATAGTCCGAGATGCCGAAGTAGCCCATCCAACCACGGACGTATTCGGAGAGCTTCATGAGCCGATAGTCCATGGACACGCCCCAACTCCGCCCGGTCAGCTTACGCAGCCGGTGGCGGAAGTCTTGGTAGGCGCGCTCGGACCAGCGCAGTTTCTTGCCCCGGAAGGTGAATCCCAGGAACACGTCGTCGTCGGTCTTGACCACGCGGCTCTTCTGCTCATTGACCATCCGCTTGAGCGTGCCGGTCAGGTCGCGAGACACGCTCGCCATGACGTGCTCGCCCGCACGGTGGCTTCGGACGAGGATCAGCCGGTCGTCCGCATAGCGGACGAACCGATGCCCCCGTCGCTCCAGTTCCTTGTCCAGGTCATCCAACAGGATATTGGCCAGCAACGGCGACAGTGGCCCGCCTTGCGGCGTACCAATCTCCGTTGCTTCGATGGTTTCCCCAACCAAGACACCCGCCCGCAGGTACGCACCGATCAGCGCCAGCCGCCGCTTGTCGCGCACCTTCCGACCCACGCGGGCCATCAGGACGTCGTGCTGAACCCTGTCGAAGAACTTCGCCAAGTCCAGGTCGACCGCGATGCGGAAACCGTCACCGATATGGGCTTGTACCCACCTCAGTGCTCCATGGGCGGAGCGCCCTGGTCGGAAGCCGACGCTCGCATCCGAAAACTCTGGATCGAAGATCGGCCCCAGCACTTGCGCGATGGCTTATTGGATAACGCGATCCATCACCGTCGGGATGCCAAGCAGACGCTCGCCACCGTTCGGCTTGGGAATCGTCACCCGCCTGACCAGCTGCGGCCGGTAGGTGCCCTCGCGCAGGGCTTGGCGGATCGCCGGCAGGCTCGAACGTGCGAACTCGGGAAAGTCCTTGATGCGCATCCCATCCATACCGGGCGCATCTTTGTTGGCCTTCACGCGCATCCATGCCCGTCGCAGGTTCTCGCTCGCCAGCACCCGCTCCATCAGGTCGTCGTGCAAGGCTGGCAGCAACGCATCGCGCCGCCCCATGTCTCCCCCAAGCGGGTTCGTCGACAGGGGCGAGCCATCCACGGCTCCGCCTTGACTTCTCATGTTCGGCCCTTCGCCACGCGCCCGCTCCACGGTTGCACGGCTACTATGGCCTCGGCTGACTTCTGTCCCGTCACGCCGAGCGTTGCCACCCGACGCGCTGCCCGAGTCACGGTAGGGTCCGGTGGCGATTCCAGCGCTTTCGCACTGGCCCTCAGTCCGGCTCCCCTGGCGACCACAGCACCCGTAGGGTTCGATGGCAATTCCAGCCCTTTCGGACTGGGCCTCAGTTCGACTCCCATAGCCACACGGACCGCTCGCAAGACAGATCTCCTTAGGATTTGCGACATGAACGTTCTCTGCACAACCTCGCCATTTACCGTACCGACGTCGGATCACTGGGCTTCGCTCTCTGTGGCTAGCTCGCCCTCGGGCTCAGCCTTCGATGACGTTTCTGTTCGTAGGCTCGCAGATTTGTTCCAGGCTTCCTTCAGACCTTGCCTTGCGGCTCGGCCCTTGCCCTTCGCTAGTCGTTCTCACCTGATCAGAGACCAGGCGGTGATCCTCCTACAGGGGACTTTCACCCCATTAGTTCATGCCCATGCCGGGCGTATCACGAGGCGCTACAGCCCAACCCAAAAAACGCTGCGAGTTTTTCGGTCGGCTGAGCGCTGGCTTTGGGTGTCATAAAAGCATGTCTCGAGAAATCCATAAAACTTTGGCGTTGGTGCGCCAAGCGAAGCTTGGCGCTTCTTGCCGGGTGAAAGTCCCGGTCGGGTAAGGGCTAGCCACCCACCCGTATCGCGTGTTGCGCCTCTGGCGGATAGCGACGCTCTGGTCGGGAGACTGGTGCT
>NZ_NRRS01000141.1 GCF_016583795.1 Rhabdochromatium marinum
CATCGGCGCTGTCCTTGGGTTGGGTTGCACCTCCAAGACTACGCCTTTCCCGGACTCCTGCCGCCCCATGCCTCGCGCTGATCACCTACTGAAATTGTTGGTTTTGGACCGAGGGATGATCAAGGCCGCGCCCAACAAAGCGATGGACTGTCTGTAAAGCGCGGATGTTTCCGGCGATACCGTAGTAGGCATCGTGGCCACGGCGGACCCGGTTGAAGTTGATGGCCTGCTTTTCAAATCCGCCTCCAGCCCCATGTTCAACTTGCCGAGATGTTGCTGAAGCATTACAGCGGCACCTTGACGAAGAAGCCTTTGATAAATTGCTTACACAACTACCGGAGGGAACTGCTGAATTCTGGACACCATGAGCATTCAAAATATGTCCAGCGCCTAACATGTGTCAATTATAGAGCGTAACGGAGAATCAAAGATGAAAAAGTCAATCATATTTGCGTTGGTACTATGTGGCATTGCTACGTTTTCTGTTGCCCAGGCTAAACAGTGGCAGCTGAACAGATCTGGAAAAACCTATACTGTCGATTTTAATAAACAGGGTAATCATCTATCTGGCAGTTATATTGGCACCAATAATGACAGTGTTTTTGAAGGCAATGTTTACTCTGTTCAAGGTGTTTTTCTAGTTAATTTTACGCAAATTGATAACAATGGATTTTATGCTGTATATTCGGGAGTAAAACAAGGCAACCAGTATTCAGGTCATTGGTATAGCACCAGTGGTGATTCAGGAAATTTCGTATTATCCAAAACGAATCAAGGCAATGTCGAGCAACCAGAAGTGATTAAACCCACTTATGAACAAGCGGAACTCGATACCCAACTGACTGACTTCTACCAGCAATGGAAAGCAAACTATTTACGTCAAGGATGTGGAGATGGTCGCTACTATGTTGATGCTGCAGGAGATGGCAAAACTGTAGAAGGTGGAACGGCGGACTCAACACTGAGTATTTCTGAAGGACATGGTTACGGCATGTTAATTACTGTGATGATGGCAGAGTTTGATCCTAATGCACAAGATATATTTAACGGCATGGTGTCCTTCTTTCATGACCATCCGGCAAAATCAAATCCGGGGTTAATGGCCTGGAATCAATTAAGAACCTGTCAGAATGCAGGGGAGGATGTTGGTGGCGACAATAGTGCTACTGACGGCGACCTCGACATCGCGTATGCACTATTATTAGCCGATAGTCAATGGGGGAGTACCGGCGATATTAATTATAGAGTTGAAGCAGACAAGGTTATTTCAGCAATTAAGCAGTTAGAAATTGATCCTGTAAGTCAATTTGTGCGCATCGGTGATTGGGTCGATCGCGTTGACGATAGTCAATATGCTCATACAACTCGCTCTTCCGATTTTATGGTTTCGCATTTTAAAGCATTTGCTGACATCAGCGGAGATAACAGTTGGTATTTAGTGAGGGATCAAACCTATTCAATCATTAATCATATTCGTAATACATTCAGCCAGGACACGTCGTTAATTCCTGACTTTATTGTTGATGTTCCTAGCAATCCCCGGCCAGCAGAACCTAATTTTATCGAGGGCACTGGTGATGGTGAGTATTCCTGGAATGCGGTTCGCTACCCTTGGCGTATTGCCCTTGACTATATACTCTACAATGAGCAAAGAGCCTATGATGCTTTAGCACCAATGAATAGCTGGATCAAAAATTCCAGTGGTGGTGATCCTAAAAATATTGCAGAGACTTATACACTGGATGGCTGGCATTCAGTAGAGAGTGGCTTTGACTCAATGGCTTCTGTATCAATGTTTGCTGTGGCTGCCACAATAGATGCATCTAACCAACAATGGCTTGATGATCTTTGGCTTGATATCAATCAAAAGTCTATCAACGATGAAGACTATTATGGTAATACCTTAAAACTACTGTCTATGATTGCTATTACTGGACACTGGCAGAAACCTTAATACTTGGTGATTCAGTGACCCGCATGCGGGTCCGCACGGTGAGCGATCAGAGACCAGAAAGTAATGAGTGCGTTAAATGAAAAAATGATAGAAATTAAAGAGACATCTTCAGGCTTGGTCCCAAAAAAACTATTGCTAGAAGCAGACCCATCAATTGAACGAGTCAATCAATATTTAAAAGACTCATTCTGTTACGTAGCTGTATTCCAAAAAGAAATTGTTGGAGTCTGCATTCTAAAACCCATGGACAAATTCAGAATTGAATTATACAATATTGCCGTTTTACCGGAAAAACAGGGCCTTGATCATGCCTTGGTCCATTGTTGCTAAGCCGCCACAGGCATCAGGTAGGGGCGCTTTGCCGGTCGAGGTCGTCGTCGAGCCGGCCAAGCCGGCCAAGGCATGCGTTCAAGCACTTGCTCAA
>NZ_NRRS01000142.1 GCF_016583795.1 Rhabdochromatium marinum
GCAATCTGACATTGAACGATGCCGGCCAGTCTACCGAGTCAGCGCCAAAAGTTTACGAAAAACTTTTTTTGAGCCTGGGCCAACCTGCTGTTGTTACGCCGAAAATTTTTTCGGCGGGAATTGCTGTTGGATGGCCCGATGCAATGCCCGCACATCGGCTTATTCTTCGCCTGCCTCAGCCCTCAGCCCTCAGCCAGGCGCTGCCGCAACCGCGTCAGCCGTTGTCCGCCGGTTTGGCGCACTGCCATACCCAGCGCCTTGGGCTGCGCGATTAGCACCACCAGTCGCTTGCCGCGCGTCACCCCGGTATAGAGCAGATTGCGCTGCAGAAGCATGTAATGCTGGGTGGCCAGCGGAATGACCACGGCCGGATACTCCGAGCCCTGTGCCTTATGCACGCTGGTGGCATAGGCTAGCGCCAGCTCATCCAACTCGCCGAATTCATAGACCACTTCCCGCTCGTCGAAGCCGATGCGCACCTCGCTGTTGTCAGGGTCGATGGCCAGGATACGGCCAATATCGCCGTTGAAGACCTCCTTGTCATAGTTGTTGACGTTCTGGATCACCTTATCGCCTGGGGCGAAGGTCCAGCCGAAACGCTCGATACGCGGCTGGGCGCTGGGGTTGAGGCGCTGTTGCAACACTTGATTCAACGCCCGCGCGCCCAGTCCGCCGCGATTCATCGGTGTGAGCACCTGCACGTCGCGCATGGGATCCAACCCGAAGCGCGCCGGGATGCGCTCGCAGAGGGTCTTGATCAGCCGTTCCTGAATCTGCTCCGGAGTCTCGCAGCGGATCAGAAACCAATCTCCATCCAGGGGTTGGGGCTCGGGGGTGTGGGGCAAAACCCCGCTATTGATGCGGTGGGCATTGACGATGATCTGCGAGCGCTGCGCCTGGCGGAAAATCTCGGTGAGTCTGACCGTGGGTAAGACCCCGGAGCCAATGGCATCGGCTAGCACCGCGCCGGGGCCGACCGAGGGTAACTGATCAACATCGCCAACCAGCAGCACCGCCGCCGAGTCGGGCAAGGCACTGAGCAGCTTATGCATCAGGCTGACATCGACCATGGAAGTCTCGTCGCAGACCAGCAGATCGGTCTCCAGCGGATGGTCGGCGTTGTGCTTGAAGTCCAGCGTCTTGGGATCGAACTCCAGCAGTCGATGAATGGTCTTGGCCTCCTGGCCGGTGGATTCTGACAAACGCTTGGCCGCGCGTCCGGTCGGGGCGCACAGGGTGACCTTGACACCCTTGGCGCGCAGAATGCGCAGAATCGAATGGACCACCGTAGTCTTGCCGACGCCGGGACCGCCGGTCAGTAGGGTGCATTTGCCGGTGACGGCTTGGCTGACGGCTTGTTGCTGTGATGCGGCCAAGCGCAGTCCGGTCTGCTGTTCCACCCAGGGCAGGGCGCGGGCGGTGTCAATGGGTGCCCAGGGCGGTTGGCCATCGCGCAGGCGCACCAGGGATGCGGCCACCTCGCATTCGGCGCGGTGCAGGGCTGGGAGCAGCACCAGGGGACGCGACTCGAAGGTTTCCGTCACCAGATGTCCAGCGGCCAGCTCCAGATCAATGGCCGCTGCAATGCCCTCCGGGGCGATCTCCAGCAGCTTGACGGCTTGTTCTGTCAGCGCCTCGCGCCAAGCGGCGCAGTGCCCATCACCGGCGATCTCCTGCAAGACATGGCGCACGCCGGCGCGGGCGCGCAAGGGCGAGTCGCGCGGAATCCCCAAGCGCTCAGCCAACTGGTCAGCGGTCTTGAAGCCAATGCCGCGAATGTCCAACGCCAGGCGATAGGGATTGCCGCGCACCCGCTCGATGGCTGCTTCGCCGTAGGTCTTGAAAATGCGCACCGCCCGCGCGGTGCCGACGCCATGGGATTGGAGGAAAACCATGATCTCGCGGATGATCTTCTGCTCGGCCCAGGCGCGGGTGACGCGTTCCTGGCGCTTCTGGCCGATGCCGGGCAGTTCGCGCAGGCGTTCGGGTGTTTGCTCGATGATGTCGAAGACGGTTTCCCCAAAGGCCGCGACCAGGCGCTTGGCGAAATGCGGGCCGATCCCCTTGACCAAGCCGGAACCGAGATAGCGCTCGATGCCTTCGCGGGTGCCGGGCGGCACGACGCGCAGCTCGTTGGCTTTGAACTGGCGACCATGGCGAGCATCAATGGTCCATTGCCCGCGCGCGTCGATGTGCTCGCCGGGGGCAACCTGGGCGGCGTTGCCGACCACAGTGATCAACTCGCGCTCACCACGCACCTTGACGCGCAGCACGCAAAAGCCGCTCTCGGGGCTGTGGAAGGTGACGCGCTCGACGGGACCGGCGAGAGTCTCGAACGGGGAGGGGGTGTTGGGCATAGGGGAGGG
>NZ_NRRS01000143.1 GCF_016583795.1 Rhabdochromatium marinum
CATCGGCGCTGTCCTTGGGTTGGGTTGCACCTCCAAGACTACGCCTTTCCCGGACTCCTGCCGCCCCATGCCTCGCGCTGATCACCTACTGAAATTGTTGGTTTTGGACCGAGGGATGATCAAGGCCCAAACCCGCGAGGGGGCGTTTGGATGAGAACGTCCGGATGCAAAGATTTAGTTATGGGGCATGCTTGTGCTATTGAACGGCCTATTATGCATGTTGACTGATTATTGTGTGCTTGCTTGGCGTTTAAAATAAGGCAGGAGATTGATAATCGCGCGCTCGTAATGGACATTGGTCATCAAGCCTTGAAATTGTTTAAAGCTATTGACAACTTTGAGCAATGATTTGGCCGCTGTATCTGAGGTCGAACCGCATACACGTTTGACGACATCCCGGCGATGCTCTGCCTGATTGTTCATGAGGTATAGCGCAGTTGCGAGGTTGCCAGCAATGCTGGGGGGCACGTCGCCTGGAAACTGGGTACCCAGGACCAAGCCAATACCAAAGGCGCGGCCCTCGCGAACCAGTAATTCGAGCTTTTTGTTCTCCGCGACTCGATGAGCTTCATCGAATACGATGAGGTGTTGGAGCTTTTTGGGCTGTTCTCTGCGCATTGCATAGCCATGAATCTGCACAAGCAAGAGTTCAGCCAAGGCTTTCTTGATGGTGTCGCTGGGCAGATCAGACAGCTTGAGTGCAAGGCGCCCTTGCATAAAATGGTCGAAATTGACAATCGCTCCGTGCTCAGGCGGAAAAAGCTGGAGATCAACCAGTTGTTGCAACCGCATTGCAGCAGGGTTGTTATCGCCATGCGTTTCCTTCATTCGGGCAATCACCCTGGTGAAGGGTGGCCATGTTTTGCTGTCTGGTTGCACCCACTCTTGCAGCGGAATGCCCGCTTCCTGATAAGCGCCGGCCAGCGCTTGCTGCAACTGGTTGCGTTGCTGATCACCCAAATTGAACACATTACCCAGAATATCCCGCAACTCATAAGTGTAGGCGATCGGTTGGACACCCGACGGCCCCTCTGGTGGTGGCTTTAACGGATTAAAGGGTAATCCACGGGTGCGAAGATCGTAGACATCGATTCCGAGTGGCTCGACGAATTCAGGCTGCCAGTAGTCCGCCTTAAAATCGAAGATTGTGACCGTGAATTTCGCTAGGCAGCAGGCTGCAATCAGACAGTTGATCGTCTGTGTCTTACCCGAACCAGCATCTCCAGTCACCAGAAAACCAAAATTGTTCAAGGCGTTTGACTGGTCTTGATCAGGATCCCAATATACGGGTTGTTGATTCTGATCATGACCAATCAATAATGGAAAGGTCAAGAGGTGCTGGGGGGCGGTTACTTCAGGGGGAGCGTTTGTTTGGGGTAGTGGGTCAGAATTTGATTCATGGAGTTCTTTCGCAGGGAGTTTAATCAACTCCTGTAATGGCGGAAACAACTGCCGCAGCCATTTCTCTTGTTGGCGCCAGTGCAGGAAGCCTGCTTCGTTTGGGTGCTGGCGGATGAACTCAAGTGCGTCATCAAGAGCTTGCCATTCGCGCGAGGACAGTTCAATCGTCAATCCTTGAAGCGTCTTAAGTTTTGTCAGAGCTTCAGAAATCTGCGTTTTTTTGCCTTTTGGAAAGCCGTTTTTACGATGGGGAACAATAATTGGTTGCCCAACGGCTTGGTCCAGGAAGTCTTCGATCTGTTTGGCCAATTGGCAGTGCTGATTGGGTTTGTCGCAAATCGCGATCTGTCGCCGGATGCGAACCACTCCACCGACGGACATTGAATAATCAACTGTTTTTGTATCACCGCTATCCTGTTCGATTGGTACGGCTTCGAGCGATTCATGCTCGAGGATAGATTCTCTGACAAAATCACTCAGCAAGCGTGCCCGATCTTGAGGCAAATAGGTCAGCTCGACAGGAGGTTTCCGATCCTGATGATCGGCCCATTTCTTAGCCCAGTCGATGGATGATGACTGAATGTTGGGATTGCTGCCTTGGTTAAATTCTGTTTCGATTGGTTCGCGCTTGAGTTGTTTCCCTAACTCGCGGTAGCGCGAGACAGTCCGCAGGACACTTCTGACTGTTGGTTGGGTCACTGCATGGTCTAACAGCCAATCGGGAATGATTTGCCGGTGATTGGCATGGTTCAAACCCGACCGCTTAACATATTCCGGCCTTGATCATCCCTCGGTCCAAAACCAACAATTTCAGTAGGTGATCAGCGCGAGGCATGGGGCGGCAGGAGTCCGGGAAAGGCGTAGTCTTGGAGGTGCAACCCAACCCAAGGACAGCGCCGATG
>NZ_NRRS01000144.1 GCF_016583795.1 Rhabdochromatium marinum
GGCTCACTTCGATGGTGATCTCTTCGCCCGAACGCCGAACAACCGTGGCCATGATCGCTCCTCGCCTCATCATTTACAGAGGCTTAGAGCATACTCCTCGAAATAACATCTTGTCGAGGCCGCACCCTGACCAGCCAACTGCTCGATGTCGCCATCATCGAAGCGGCTGACCCAAGCGTCCCGAGCCGCCCATCGCCCGAATTGCCTGATGGCCTGGAGAACCTGCGCGCGCACAACCTGCTGACCTACAAATCCCATCACGAAGCCCTCACCGCTTGGGTGCTGGATGAACTGATCGGGCACTATGTCAACTATCGTAAACTCAAAACCGATGCACAGGGCAAGCGCCACCCGGTGAGCGCCTTTGGGCTCTATGCTGTGGTCACTCGCTATCCACACCACTTCGAACGCCACCATCCACTGCACCCCACCGCCTGGCAGGGGGTTTATCATCTCGCTTGGGGCGCCCAGCAGATACGGGTGATTGTGCTCAACCGCATTGCCCAGCACCCGCGCAATGCCGCCTGGGAACTGTTCGCCAGCGAACAGCATCGCATCCACCAGGGATTGGCCCATTACCGCGCGCGCCATCCCCATCCCAGCCGTCATGGTCACTGGGAATTGCTCGAATACCTCTACCAACTCTATCGACGCGAGGTGCCTGAAATGGCCTACTCCATGGAACAATTTCTGCGCGAGGCTCACGACATGGCCATCGAAGAAGCCATCCGCAACGACCCTGAAGCCGTACTCAAGCGTTTTGATCCTGAAGCCGTACTCAAGCGTTTTGATCCTGAAGAGCGCCTGCGCGGGCTTGATCCCGAAGAGCGCCTGCGCGGGCTTGATCCTGAAGAGCGCCTGCGCGGGCTTGATCCTGCCACCATCGAAGCCTGGCTGGCCAGGCAACGCCGGAACCACTGACAGAGAACCACTGGCAGAGAAATACTGGCAAAAGTGGTCGCCCGCCAGCAGCGGTCAATCACCAGACCGCCGGGGTGAAGGTGGGCGAATTGCGCACTTCGATCTGTTCGCCGTTGATCAGTCCCGAGCCGGCAGATACTCGAAAATGTCCGCCATTGGCAACTCCAATTCCAAGCACTCGACGAACCGGCAGGCAGTGGTCTCGTTGGTGAGGGTGCGACAAAGGTTATTTGTACGCCATTCTGGGTTGACCTTACCAGACGGCTGGGGTGAAATTTGGTGCATTGCGCACCTCCACCTGCTCACCGTTCTGGCACAGCACATAAAGCCCTTTGGCCATGGCTTGTTCAGCGACGGCTTCAGAGACCACCATGCCGGCAACCGCGCCCATGATGCGATGATCCTTGTAGAGCGGCAACACGCGTTTGAGTTTATCCAGCCGCTCCAAATGCGCATCAAGATGCGCGCTGACCAGTTTGCTCTTGCATTCCACCGCCACAGCCGCCCCGTCATTGACCACCAGCAAATCGATCTCCAGCGCCTCACCGTTGCGCTTGGCGGACACTTCGGGATAAACGGCATGGACTTCAATGCCTTGCGCGCGAAACAGCCGCACCACGACCGGAGCGACCAAATGCTCGACACATTCACCCAAGCGATTGCCAAGATCACCCAGATTTTTTGACAGCTGTTTGATGATGCGATCCGTTTCTTGGGCGCGCTCTTTCATGAAACGTTCAGTTTCTTGCCTCTGCTCTTTCATCAAGCGCTCGGTTTCCTGGAAGCGACGGTCGGTTTCCTGGAATTTTTCGGTGGTTTCCTGGAATAACCGCCAGACATCATCGAGCGTCGGATTAGCTTGGGTCATCTATTGATCCTCATATCGTGAGCTTTGTTGGTTTAAATCTGGCGATGGCGGTGGCAAGCGTCCGGCAGCGGATTCGCGGGGCTTGATCGTCGTTTGGTAAGCGTCCGGCCAATTACATCTATCCCGCCTAGATTCGAACCTGCAAGATGAAATTCCATTCCACTACAACAGGAACAACAGGAGTTTCAGCATGGCAGATCGACGGCGCACACGCGAGCAGTGGCAATCCATTGTCGAGGGCTGGTCAAACAGTGGCCTAACCCAGGCAGCGTATTGCGCCCAGCAGGGCATCTCGGTGACGAGCTTCCATCGTTGGCGCGAGCAGCTGCATGGGTGCTACCTTTCAATAATGTCCTTAGCAAGGCTGAGCACCGAACTGATCGATCTTGTCCCAGAATTGCGCCCAGCGTCCGGTCGACTGAACCAATGCACGTAAGCTCAAAACAATCTTGGCGCCC
>NZ_NRRS01000145.1 GCF_016583795.1 Rhabdochromatium marinum
CTCTCGGCCAAAAAGTCACTGCCGCTGAGTTGGCTGCCGTCAACATCAAGCGACACGACTTCCATGGCGACTGGAATTACACTATTTCACCAGCACAAAATGGAACACTTATTTTGTGACAATCCCTAAGCACCTGTCGAGCCAAGGCCGTGTCGCCCCCCTTGATCGCGCTCAGAATACGCTGATGTAGTCCTGCCTGCTCATCGAACAGGGTATCGATCCGCTCCACCCCCTTGCGCGCTGGATCCTCAATGTCCAGGACGGATCGAGCCTGCCCCATCAAGGTGCTGAAATCCTTCTTTGCCCGCTCAAGATTTTGATAAGCCTTGGGATTGCTAGGATCGAGGATGATATTGCGGAGTGCCTGGCCCATTTGCAGGCCTTGCGCATACATGCCGGAGTAGCTCTCCGCGAGTTTCTGATCCCGTTCAATGAAATGGTCGAAGCGGGTCTGGATTTGCTGCATACCCAACCACATGGCACCGATAGCCAGGATGCTGCAACAGAGGAGGACGCCGATGCCGAACCAAAGCTTGGCGGCGATATTGATATTGGCAAAGGCGAATCTGGGTTGGTTCATGATATCCCTAGTGAGCGAAGCGCTGATCCGAGGAGGGCAATCGCCAGACATCGCTTGGCTTACAAGCGGCAACAAACATCCGTCATGCCCTCGAAAAGGAGCGCAACTTTAATCGATCCCGGGCAGCGCTACATTGCGAGATGTTGGCTGAATGCCCAAGCTTGCTCATCGCGTCGGCTCCTACCCAGATCCAGGAGACGACGGGTTACCTGTCCAGTCCCGTGTGAGTATGTGCCAAAAAGGGGCTATCCATTGTTTCTTGCCCGATACATGTCCTCGCGCGCGTCACCACGCGAGGCAATGCGGTACAGAACACTGGACTGACGTGCGACGAGCCCCCGATACACCGCTCAGGAGCCGTCATTCCCATGGATGGGCAGACTCCACCAGCGCGACAGCCGCTGCTCGGTGCAGCGGTCTGGCAGCGCTTCGTAGTGCGAAATGTCGTTGAACAACCGCAACCGAGCGCGAACATCGTTGGCGAATTCCAGGATGGTCAGGGCGGCGGGACTCTGATCGAGCCGATCGCGGTAGCCTCGCGCGTCGAACCCCAGCAGGCTGCTGATCAAAAGCCGATTGGTGCCCTTGTGGGACACGATGAGCACCGACTGATGGCGATGGGTCTGAACGATGCGTCGCATCACCGGCAGGGCACGCGCCAGCACCTGGATACCGGATTCGCCGCCCGCCGGGGCGATCGTTAGGGGATCCTCCTCCCAGGCCTCGTACTCCTCGCTGAAATCGCGCTCGATCTCCTTGCGCGTCCGCTCCTCCCAGTGCCCGTGGGCGATCTCGCGCAGATCCGGCTCGACCCGAACCTGACAGTCGTGCGGCGCGCCGACAATCCGCGCGGTCTCGATGGTGCGGCCCATGGGGCTGGCGTAGATGCCGTCGAGCCGGTCGCACTTCAGCCGCTCCGCCAGCGCCGCCGCTTGGCGTCGCCCCTCATCGGAGAGCGGGACATCCGTCGACCCGGCGAAACAGTCTTCAGCCGTGAGTTCGGTCGCCCCATGGCGGACGAGATAGATTCGAGTTGGCATGCTTGCTCCTCCAGACGTGATGATTCGGGCATAGTCTCGTCACAAGTTGTGACGAGAGTTCGTATATGCCACCCGGTCATGGATTCTCCAACGCTGGATCGAAGGGCGCCCAGGAGAGAAGAAGGCGAAACCTGCCTGGCTTTCAACTCGCCCCAAATCGCCGTCCTCGCAGCCCTCCGGGCCGAGAAGCAGCCTCAACGCTTGACGCAGACATCGCCTTGTTCTTGGAAAAGAAACAAGACCTACCCCAGGTCTCACAGGGCTATCTTGACGCCAGAACTCTCGCCAAGGGCCAGCGGATCAGCATCAGGATAAGAAAGGAGGAAAAGCAGGCCAGCGGCACGGGTGCGGCCTTTGAATAATGTGATCACCCGAAACAGGCGGCACCGAATTGATCAATTCGTTGCCAAAATTGTTGCCAGCGCCCGGTCGTTTGGCTCAGCGCCCGCAGGCTGAGTACAATCCCGGCGCCTTTGGTTTTCCAGCGCATGCCCGATGCGCACAGTCGCTGCTTGACCAGCGTCTTGCAGG
>NZ_NRRS01000146.1 GCF_016583795.1 Rhabdochromatium marinum
GGCTCACTTCGATGGTGATCTCTTCGCCCGAACGCCGAACAACCGTGGCCATGATCGCTCCTCGCCTCATCATTTACAGAGGCTTAGAGCATACTCCTCGAAATAACATCTTGTCGAGGCCGCACCCGAGCCTTCTATGCGATTTCTGTTCGTCGGCTCGCACCTTTGCGCTCGGGCTTCCTCCAGACAGACCCTCACGGGGCTGCCCTTGCCGTCGGCTAGTGGTTGTTTCCGTCCGCTGCGCGGACATCTCAGGTACTCCCACAGGGGACTTCCACCCCATCAGTTCATGCCCATGCCGGGCGTAATCGGGTCGCCGGGGGTTTTTCTCCCCCGGCTCCCACAGCACCCCGCATGCGGGTCCGCACGGGGCGCTTCCTCCGGATTGGAAAAGACAACCGTTAATGGCCGCTTTCAACGCTGGTTACACGATGCATCGCCACGATCCTTTCACCCGGTCGGGTACGGTAAGATCAGTGAGACACACGTGGCTCACTCGTTGCCGAAGGTTCAGGCCTTCACCCTGTCCCACCCATTACGGTGGGCGTTTGGCTACTATGCCGTCTGCTGACTTCTGTCTCATCACGCCAAGCGTTGCCGCACGACGCGCTGCCCGAGTCACGGCAGGGTCCGGTGGCGATTCCAGCGCTTTCGCGTCGGCCCTCAGTCCGGCTCCCCTGGCGACCACAGCCCCCGTAGGGTTCGATGGCGATTCCAGCCCTTTCGGACGGGGCCTCAGTTCGACTCCCATAGGCACACGGACCGCTCGCAAGACAGATCTCCCCGGATAAGAACATGAACTTTCTCTGCACAACCTCGCCATTTACCGTACCCACGTCGGATCACCGGGCTTCGCTATCTGTGGCTAGCTCGCCCCCGGGCTCGGTCTTCTATGACGTTTCTGTTCGTAGGCTCGCAGATTTGCTCCAGGCTTCCTTCAGACTTCGCCTCGCGGCTCGGCCCTTGCCCTTCGCTAGTCGTTTTCGCCTGATCAGAGACCAGACGGTGATCCTCCTACAGGGGACTTTCACCCCATTAGTTCATGCCCATGCCGGGCGTACCACAAATCATTGCAGCGGACATTTGACCCGCCACGCACTTTTGCTTCCGCAAAAGCACGCGTCGTCTCAAACGCCGCTGAATTCAGGCGTTAGCCATTTTATTGAGAATCAGGCATGTCTGAAAAATCGCCATTATTTATAAGTTCCATGGAACTGCTTGGGCATGCAGTCGAGCTCCTGGAACTTGATGAAGACAAGAAAAATAAATTTATCGTTCTGCATATAAGCAATGCTGTAGAGCTATTGTTGAAAGACATGGTCATTGATATTGGTCAATCTATTTATGAAAGTAATAACAAAAATACGATTGTCGTTTGGAAGGCGTTTTCTATCCTTGATTCCCACGGCATAAAAATCAAGCATAGGCCCAATATTGAAATGCTGATAGATGATAGAAATGTAATTCAGCATAAATTTGGATATCCGAGTCGTGAATCAGTACTGTATTACCTTGATTTTGTAATAGATTTGTTTCGTACGTGCATGCACGATCATTATTCAATTGAGTTTGATGAAATCGCCGAAGAGTACTTTACAGAAAACGGAATGCAGTTAATTGGGCTAGGTAATGAAAATGTATTTTCAAAAGTTGATGCTATTGCAAAATATGACATGCTTTCGGCTATTTCCACTGCATACTCATTACTTGAAGCAAAATCTCATGAACTGCTAGGGCATGATGAGTTATCAAGGCCTGTGATGATCTGGCATGACAAAAGATTTTATTCGCTACTCAAACTTATCGACTCATCAGTAATGGAAAACAAGCGACCTAGAGAATATTTTGATTCAATACGCCAGCTAAGGAATATATCTGTTCATCGCCAACACCATAATCCAGAAGAGCACGATAAAGAGTTGGGTGCGGGGCTAAAGAAAATAAAAGACTTATACAATGCCATAAGTGGGATACCTGAGGAAGAAATTGCTAAGGTAATAAAAAATACCCAAGTTGCCACCTTGATAAGCTGGCGTCCATCGGAGTTTGCTAGCGTTGTAAGTACCCCTACTGCACAACGACTGGCGAGGAACCCCGATGGACACAAAGATTATATTCGTATACTGCCTTTGT
>NZ_NRRS01000147.1 GCF_016583795.1 Rhabdochromatium marinum
ACGAGGACCGCATCGAAGTCCACTACACCATCGAAGTCGAAGCCAAACAGGACAGCGGCAAGCGCACCATTGGCGTCGATAAAGGCTACTCCGAGGTGCTGGTCGATTCCGACGGCGAGCACCACGGCCAGGAACTGGGCCAAATACTGACCGAGCAATCCGACACGCTCAAAGCCAAATACCAGCGCCGCGCCAAACTGCGCGCGCGCGCCAACAACACCCGCAACCCGCGCAAGCGCGAGCACATTCGCCGGTTCAACCTCGGGCGCAAGAAGCTCAACCGGCAGATGGATAAGACCCACGCGTGCATCCGCGACATCGTGTTCCAGTCGGTGAACAAAGTGGTCGACAAAGCCGCCGTGATCGCGGCAGAAGATCTCACCGCCCCGATGGCAGGCAAGTCCTTCGGCAAGAACGTCAATCGCCGGCTGGCGAGCTGGACGAAAGGCGTCATTGCCGAAGCACTTGACAGTGTTTCACACCGTCGAGGTTCGACGGTCGTGCTGGTCAATCCGGCCTATACCTCGCAAATCGATTCCCGCAACGGATGCCTACTCGGCAAACGCCAGGGGGATCGGTTTGACTGTTTCGACGGGGAGGTGTTGGACGCCGACCAGAACGCTGCGCGAAACGTGCTAGCACGCTTAACCGATCCGGACATCGAGCGGTTCACGCCGTATCGAGCGGTGAAGGCGATCATGCAAGCACGGACTGAGCGCCTCCGGTTGGGACTGCTCAACCAGGACTCCAGTTGCTCGCCCGGTCAATCCCGCGTGCTATCAACGGAGAGCGAATGACCCAAAAACCACTATGAGCAACTTTGTTTAGGTTTTTAGGAGCAGTGATGCCAATCGTTGCTGAGTGCCGGTGGCGGATTGGCCGGTCGCGCGAATAAAAATCCCTGCACATAATCGACTCCGGCCTCGCGTAGCCATTCCCATTCAGCACGGGTTTCGACGCCCTCGCCCACAGTGGCGATGCCCAGTTGCCGCGCCATACCCACCAGTGCCGTCACAATCGCTTGTCGGGACGGACTGTGATCGATTTCGGTGATGAGTTCACGGTCGAACTTGACGATATCCGGATGCAGCCGCTCCAGCAGGGTCAAGGATCCATAGCCGGCGCCGAGGTCGTCGAGTGCCACGCGAAAGCCAGCGGCGCGGTATTCGGCGAGAATCGCCACCAGATCGCGAGTGTTGGCCAGTTCTTCGGTTTCCACTACTTCAAACACGAAACGCTCTGGCGCCCAGCCGGTGCGCTGTGCCGCCGCGATGGTGGTCCTTAGGCAAAAGGCCGGATCATAAATAGCGGTGGGTGTGAAATTGATGAAAATCGGGGTGGCTAGATTTAGGCGCTCGGCGGTATTGACGGCGGTTAGCCGTGCGGCCCGATCCAGATGGAACAGCAATTCGGCGGAGCGCGCGGCGGCAAACAGCGCGTTCGGCGCGACCATGCGGCCCTGATCATCGACTCCGCGCAGCAGGCATTCGTGGGCGTAGGCGCGGCTCGGGTCGGAGGCCAGCACAATGGGCTGAAAATGCATGGTCAGACGTTGGTTCTCCAACATATCCGCCAGCCATTGCCCCTGGGCCAGTCCGATCCAGCGGGCCAGCGGTTCTACTTCGGCCAGTACGCCGAGATCCGCGATTCGCCCTGGTGCCAGAAACAGCGCTTTGGTGTGCTGGGTTTCAGTTATGCTCAACCAGTTGCCAAGCTGATTGAGCACCGACTCTAGCTGGCCCGCGCCGACATCAATGATCACATGACCATGTTCATCGCAACGGTGCGACCAATCCGCCGCTGTGCGCAATGTGCCCAGTAGCTTGGTCCGTGAATGCTCCAGCGGCAGCGCCAGCCACAAGTGCCCGGCGCTACCAGGCAGCTTTGGAATCTGCTCACAACCCGCACAAGACACTGCTCACTCCCCCGTGATGTTTAAACAGAAATTCCACGTTAGTGCGCCAAGCGAAGCTTGGCGCTTCTTGCCGGGTGAAAGTCCCGGTCGGGTAAGGGCTAGCCACCCACCCGTATCGCGTGTTGCGCCTCTGGCGGATAGCGACGCTCTGGTCGGGAGACTG
>NZ_NRRS01000148.1 GCF_016583795.1 Rhabdochromatium marinum
GCCGGGATTGTACTCAGCCTGCGGGCGCTGAGCCAAACGACCGGGCGCTGGCAACAATTTTGGCAGCGAATTGATCAATTCGGTGCCGCCTGTTTCGGGTGATCACATTATTCAAAGGCCGCACCCGAAGGCTCAGTCCCTGGGCGAGTCAGCACAAGGTGACGAAGCCCGCCAGGTGCAGGGGATAGGGTAAATGCGGCGGTTGTGTACCGAAAGTTCATGTTCTTATCCGGGGATATCTGTCTCGCATGCGGTCCGTGTGCCTACGGGAGTCGAACTGAGGCCCAGTGCGAAAGCGCTGGAATGGCCACCGGACCCTACCGCGACTCGGGCAGCGCGTCGGGCGGCAACGCCCGGCGTGACGGGGCAGAAGTCAGCAGACGGCATAGTAGCCAAAGGCCCACCGTAATGGGTGGGACAGGGTGAAGGCCTGAACCTTCGGCAACGAGTGAGCCACGCGGTTCTCACTGAGCGCATCGCACCCGAGCGGGTGAAGCGCTCTTGGCGGACCCTGTTGTAGCCAGCATTGGAGGCGGTCATTTCGATCGTACTTTCACATCCGGAGGAAGCGCCCCGTGCGGACCCGCATGCGGGGTGCTGTGGGAGCTGGGGGAGAGAAACCCCCGGCCACCCGATTACATTTTTCTATTTTAAACATATTGCCGCAACAACTGCTGCTATAGCAACACCAATAATTACTTTCCCCAACCGGTATTATGCCAAGCCGGGTCATTATTGGTTGCGTTACTTATTACAACGTCTATGCTTGCGGACTCACTCAATGTTTCTAGACCCGCGTCTTTTCGCATTTCACGTAGAGTAAGTTCTTTTTCGATTTCTGCTTTAAGTTCATAGAATTTAGATCTTAAAGCGCGATAATCAGTTATAAACAATGCACAAATAACAAGTACAACAGCCGGAGGAACAATAACTTTATAGAACGAAAGAATGTCTCTGCCTTCAAATGGTATCGCCGGTATCACTTCCCAAAGGTTACTTATGGGAAATTTCCATGTTTTAGAAAATAACCATTTAATACCCGAGTTTATGCTCTCGGCTGGCGGAAAACTGCTTCCATCTGTCCAAAAGTAAATTCCCTTAATGCTCGTCATCAAAAAATATGCAATAGCTAAGAAAGCAACTATATAAGCCAATCTAGATCGCTTTTTAGATTTTTTGAGTTTATCCGTAAATTTCAATCAAGCCTCCTTAAGTGAATGAAAATGTAACGTTTCGCCTCACCCGACCCTATGTAGCGTAGCGCGACAGCGCGCAGCGAAACAGGGGTCGGGTGGAGGCGTTTGTTAGAAGCATTTTCTTTGCGCTATTTACTGGCTTTTAGTGACGCGATTTTATCTACAAAATTCTTTACCGTACTCGCTTCGATTTCTTCACGGGCCAGATCTATAGTTCTTTCGTCTTTCTTTAAAATAAAATTACGCTCTACCGCTATAAAGTGATCGACAACAGAAGCCTTCAATTCGCTGTCAATTGACGCAACAAGCCCCATCATTTTAATTTCACAGCTTGTGATTTCATTCTGGAAATACTTAACTTCCATTAGACTGTATCGGTAAAGCTTGAGAAAGAAAAAAGCAAACAGCTCTATAAGAAGAACCAAGGACAGCTTTGGCAGGTATCCTAGCAGCAAAGGCAAAGCCTCATTTCCTTGAACAGAAACACTAGAATTATCTGCGGCGCTAATCATTAAAACATGACCGCCGTTTGAAACGGCGAAGACAGAAAGCAATACTATTCCCGTAATTGATGTAATTATTCCTATAATTAAGTTAAGGTTGGCTCTTCTAGACAAGCTGCTTACCTCGTCAACTAGTCTTCTGCGCAGTTGGTGGAATAACACGTAACATGCTTTTTTGTTTTCGTTATCCGTCACGGTGTTAAGTAAGTCCTTAAATCAGCCCTTTTAAGGTGATGCAACTCATTGTATAATATGGATATTATTTCTAGAGTTGGAGTTGACAACCGATGTTTGATGATGTTCTCAACCGGTTTGCTGAACGCGCGCCTGCCACGGTCATGGTACGCGCTCTGCTTGAGCGATT
>NZ_NRRS01000149.1 GCF_016583795.1 Rhabdochromatium marinum
CTGTACCATAACCCGATCAATGAGCTCCCCGAGACCCAGCTCGTCGTACATTCCCGCTACCAATCCCAGGTGTTCGAGCGCTTGGCTGCTGTAATGCTGTGGACTGGCCTTTGAGCCAGTTTCGATGTGCATGGCCAAGCCCTGCTTCCCCCTGAATGTTTGCGATAAACGCAAGGATAGATGAGTTGAGAGAAAACCTGTTGGTGGCGTGAGCGGGTGCGGAATGTCGGCAAAACTCAGACCCCGTGCTCATTTCACCCCAGCGCCTGGAGCGTTTGCTCGATCAGCTTGCCGCAACGGCCTGAGCGGCCTGAGCGGCCTGAGCGGGCTGAAAATGGCCAAAGTCGAGCTGTTGTAATCTATTATATTCCCTATAACTAAAAGATCCGTATGCGGGGTGTTGTAAAGGCTGGTGAAGAAAAAACCTCGGCTATTCGATTATACATTTTTTGCCAGCAGCATTTCGGTGGCGCCTTTTTGGAATTCATATTTTACAGGTGCCAAAGAGACGTTAATTCCACCTTTCTCTAGCGCCTCCATGACTGGCGTAAGATGCTTAGATATTTTGTTGTTGCGCATGGATAGCAGCGGATAAACGCGCACCTCTTTGGCAACGCGACACAACTCATGCATGGAATCGACGTGTTGTTGCTGATCCACATGATCGCTATACAAAAATAAATAATGTGAGCACAAAGCTAAATCAAACTCGGCATTCTTAAATGGCAACGTGGGTAATGAGGCATTTATATATCTCCTTGTTTGTTGTGCATTTCCATAGTCGCTTAAGAAAGCCCTCATTGCCTCCATTCTAACCTCTCCAAGCTCTTTGACATCGCGAATATTCTTCCAGACATAGTTCTCTTTGTTTCTTGATACTTGATCCATTATTTGAAGATAAACCTCTTCAATCCTTGATTGTATTTGGACAGCACTAAATTTATATATTGGGTCAACGGATACTACGTTACCACCGTTGGCATATAATTCTGAATTAAAACATGCTGGCCCATCACCACAGCCAAGTATCTTTTTTCCAAGTTCATCACTTGAAAGTGAGAACATATCTTTGTACTCGCTGAGGGATCTTCCCCAAGGCACTACTTCTGACAACTCCACGATGATTCCTGTTGTGTATAACGCCGCAAATCACCGGCGGCAAAGAGCAGAGCGACGAAAGAGCGGCGCTTTTTGCCGTCCGAGTGAATTTGCCTTGTTAGGAGCCGATTTGTTTGATTTCATTTGGCTGAACTCCAAAAGCATTGCAAAGTGCCGAATGGTGGGTTTCGTCTGTTTGGCTGAACAGCAGACGATTTGGCTTGTGATCGTCTATCCAAATAAACAAATGAATCTTCCCCTTTTCTTCTTTAATGCGACCGTGGGAAAACTGTCGATAAATCGGATGCGCCGTACCGTCATTGGCATAAAAGTTTCCAGTTAATATGCCTAGAAGGTCATTAAACCCGCACATATCGTCGTGGTTGACGAGAGCGAGGACGTTTGGGAATTTATGGTCTTTGTTTACTGCATCAAACTGCTTCATAGAGTTATGAATATCAGACGTAAGACGGTTATATATGGGGTCATTCCTTGCCCCACCCACAATATCACCAGGGGCAGCATTGGTTAGTTGATTGTCAAGCCACCTATTTTCAGAGCTGGATTTGACCTCGCAATAAAACAAAAATTCACCGTTTTGGGACACGCGAAAATCAGGCGTTTTTCCAGCGCGTGTTTCTGCCTTGGAAAAACGCTCGGCAGTAAGCTCTCGGTTTTCGAGATAATCCTTAACTCGCTCTTCGTCTGGGGTCATTTTCGACTCCTAATGCGGAGTTGTGTTCTTGGGGGGCGCAAGGGACGACTTTGGTAGAATCACACGAGCAGCCCTTTTAAGGTGATGCAACTCATTGTATAATATGGATATTATTTCTAGAGTTGGAGTTGACAACCGATGTTTGATGATGTTCTCAACCGGTTTGCTGAACGCGCGCCTGCCACGGTCATGGTACGCGCTCTGCTTGAGCGATT
>NZ_NRRS01000150.1 GCF_016583795.1 Rhabdochromatium marinum
GAAAGCCATGCGAAAAAATCGCCGGGGTCCGAAAAAACCGCTGACCAAACGCACTCGATACAAAGATAAGCCGCATGTCTCGACCGCCAAGCTTCTGGCCGCTGGTTAGCCCACCTTAAAAGGGCTGCTCCAAAGCCTCTTTCCACGGACTATCGTGGTCGTTCTTGACTGCGGTGTCTGCGGGTTGGGTGTCAGCGCACATATCGGGAGGTCAGCTCGCGGGCGTGGCGTTCGCCGCTGAGCACCGTGCGCGTCTGGCCCCAATACAGGGCCAGCAGCCAGAGGGTGAGCACCTGCGCGGAGAAGGCCTTGGTGGAGGCCACGCCCTTCTCGATGCCGGCGCGCAGCAGCAGGGTGCGCTCGGCTTCGCGCACGATGGAGCTGTTGTCGACGTTGCAGAGTGCCAGCGTCGAGAGCCCCTGCGCCTTGGCCAGCTTGATCGCTTCCAGGGTGTCGGCGGTCTCGCCGGACTAGGAGATCACCACGAACAGGCCGTTCGGGTCCAACACCGGCTCGCGGTAGCGAAAATCGCTGGCAATCTCCACCCGCGCTGGCACTCGCGCCAGGCGCTTGAGCAGGTAGGCGCCGCCGGTTCTTTTCTCCCTTCCTTGCGCGCCGCCAGGCTGCTGGCCGGCAGCGGCTTCGGCTGCAGCACCGCGGGCGAGCCGTCGGCGCCGAACAGGGTCAAACCCTCGGCCGTCGCCACGCCCCAGTGGCCGTCCTCCAGATACAGCATCTGGCTGCAGACGCCGACCAAGGGCGCATCGGAGGAGGCAAAGTGACAGCCGTCCTCGGCAAAGCCCAGCTGCAGCGGCGAGCCCTTGCGGGCGAAGAAGATCCGGCCCGGCGCGGTCTCGCTGATCAGCAGAATGGCATAGGCACCATGCAGCGCGTCGAGGGTGGCGCGGAAGGCGGCCAGTGCGGGATCAATGGCCGGATCATCAGTGGCCGACGAGGTCTCGGCACGCTGATTCGGGGTGGACTCGGCCTGCGCGGCGAGGTGACGCTCGAACAGATGAACAATCACCTCGCTATCGGTCTGGCTCAGGAACGGCGTCTCGACCGCTTCACGCAGCGCGACGTAGTTTTCGATGATGCCGTTGTGCACCACCTGGCTGTGGGTGAGCCCGTGCGGATGGGCATTGGCCTCGGTGGGCTTGCCGTGGGTAGCCCAGCGGATATGGCCGATGGCAGTGACCGGACCGCTCGATTCATAGTCGCCGAGCTTGGTGGCGAGATTGTTGAGCTTGCCGACGGCCTTGAAGCAGCGCAGACCCTCGGGGGCAAGTACGGCAAGGCCGGCGGAGTCGTAGCCCCGATATTCCAGCTCGCGCAGGCCGTGCAGAAGGCGGGCGACCGCGAGTTGAGTGCCGATGTAGCCGACGATGCCGCACATGATTCAATTTCAATCCAGTGTCGGGTCGTGTTCTCGGATAGCGCGGCCGGCCAGCCCAAGCTGAGCCTGCCATCACAAATACTCCCACCGCAACGCCGTACCCATCGCCAGATCGCGATTCACCCGTCGCCCGAGCAGGCTGTCGTAGTGCTTGGGTGCTAGGCCAAAACCAGGGCGGACGATGCGCAGATTCTCGGGCGTCAGCACCTCGCCAACCTTAATGTCCTGGGCAATGTAAAGGGAGCGGCGAAACCTCAGCGAACCTTGCTCAACCTTGGTGGGGCCATACTGGATACCCCCTAACGCCTGCCAGGCGCGCTCGGTCTCGGTGACCAGTGCAGCCATCTCGGCGGGTTCCATGGAGAAGGCGCTGTCGACGCCGCCCTCGGCGCGGCTAAGGGTAAAGCCGTCATTCCGCCCCCCCCTCAGCCGCTTCCGGAATATAACGCCACATACCGCCATCCCAGCAGTTCAAGTAAGGCGTGGTGGTAGCAGCAATTCCCGCTGACCTCTGTGGCGAGCGGTTGCGATGGCCCCGATCCGCCGTTGAAAATCAACCGGCACGCGAACACCTCGCGACAAAGAAGCGCTGTGGTACGCCCGGCTTGTTCTCACCCTC
>NZ_NRRS01000151.1 GCF_016583795.1 Rhabdochromatium marinum
TGCGTCAACCTACTCGAGAAGGAAGGCTCCTCGCTCAGCATGGCGCACAAACGTCGCAAGGCCGCCTGGGACGACGACTATCGCGCTAAGATCCTGGCTGCTTGACGATTAATACGCGCTCGCCCTGAGCGCGCATGTACCTTGGTGGACGTTATACGTCAACGTATGTTGCAGGTGGTGCAGCGTGCCATTGTGCAGATGCAGGAGACGCCCACACGCACCTGGCCCCTTCTGACCCTTGAAAGCGAGGCGCGTTGGCACCTGGGGCGTACGCCTGTGGCCAACGCACAGATTCCCAACGATGCGCGCTTCCTGGCGCCCGGGCCGTCGCGTGCCGTAGCGCCTGAAAGCGTCCTGCTGCGAGATTGAGACTCCATGCGCCTGATCACCGGTATTGTGCTGTCCACCAGCTCGATTGTGGTGACCACCGTGATGCTGATGGCCATTGCCTGGTGGGCAGCACAGGAGACGGATCACCGCCTGGCCGCCGAGGCGCGACTGACTGAGCTGCGGCATCTCAGCAGCGAATTGATGCTGATTGCGCATGAATATCGCCACTGGCCGGGGGAGCGCCCGCGCCAGCAGTGGAGCGCGACCTACCATAAGGTGATGCATCTGCTGCAAGAGGCCCCCGGGCTAGAAAGCTCCCCGGTGGCACTGACCGCCGGAGTGACCGCCCTCGACGAGATCTTTCAGCATTTCATTGCACAAAGCGAACAGGTTGCCCAACCTGGCGGCTTGGCGCAGCAGGAATACCCCGATGCCCAGTTTCAGCATCTGCTCATTGAGCATCGCCAGCTGATTGCGCAGCTGGAGCGCCAGCAGTTCGTGCAACGCCAGCGCCTGAATGAGGCGCTGAATACCGCCCGCACGGTCTTCGGGTTGGCAGTGGTGATCCTGCTGCTGGTAGCGCTGTTCGTGGCGCTGTCGTTGCGCCGCCGGCTGCGTCAGCCATTGCAGTTGCTTATCACGCAGGCCGAGCGCTACGCCAATGGCGATCTCAGTGCGCGCTCGCAGCTGCGGCAGTCGGATGAACTCGGCGACCTCAGTCGCAGCTTCGATCAGCTGGGTGAGGCACTGGCGCGCAGCATGACGAGCCGCGATCTCCTGGAAGTTGAGGTTGCTTTGCGCGAAACCAGCGAGGCCGAGCAGGCGGCGTTGCTTGCGGAACTCAAACGCTCGAATGTCGAGTTGCAACAGTTCGCCTATGTCGCCTCGCATGACTTGCAGGAGCCGCTGCGCACCATTACCAGCTATGTGCAGCTCATTGAACGCCGCTATGCCGATCAGCTCGATGAGGACGGGCGCGAGTTCATCGCGTTCGCCGTCGATGGCGCCAATCGCATGCGCACCCTGATCGACGACCTGCTGACACTCTCGCGCGTCAGCACCCACGGTAAGCCATTTGAGTCGGTTGCCATTGCCTCCGTTGTCGAACAAACGCGCTCCGATCTGCACCAGGCGCTGGAGGACACCGGTGCCAAGCTGAGTATCGGCGAGTTGCCGGTGATTTGGGCCGATCCGACGCAGATGCGCCAGCTGTTCGATAATCTGCTTGTCAATGCGCTGCGCTACCGCCGCATGGACGAGCCGGTGATGGTGCAAATTCAGGCGCGCCCCAGTCCGGCCTCCGAGCCGGGCTGGATCTTCTCGGTGTGCGACAATGGTATGGGAATAGAACCGCGCTTTTTCGAGCGCATTTTTGTGCTCTTCCAGCGCCTGCATGGGCGGGGAGAATATCCCGGCACCGGCATCGGGCTGGCGATCTGCAAGCGCATTGTCGAGCGCCACGGTGGTCGCATCTGGGTGGAATCCACCCCCAAGGTCGGCAGTTGCTTTGAGTTCTTTCTGCCCCAGGCGAGCAGGGCGAGCGCGTATTAACGCTAGATCTGACATGATGTTGCGGCCCCCTGTTAGCCAATCGCCTTGAGGAGCCTTGAGTGTCCGCCAGCATGATCGAGCATTTTGCCAGCCTTGAAGATCCCCGTAT
>NZ_NRRS01000152.1 GCF_016583795.1 Rhabdochromatium marinum
AAAAACACTATCTCAACAGGCAAGGCGGCGAAGTTGCTTGGCGTAACAGTAAAAACAGTTCAGCGATGGGAGCGGGAAGGCAGACTGATTCCCGTCGCTCGCACCGATAGCAATCGCCGCCTTTACACGGAAGAGCAAATACAAGAATTTCTTGGATTAAAATCGGCTCAAATCCTAACGCGACAAGTCGCCTATTGCCGAGTGTCGTCTACGTCGCAAAAGCCGGATTTAGCCAATCAGCGCCGTGTATTAGAGGAGTTTGCCGTGGCGAAAGGATTGGCCAATGTTGAATTTATTGAGGAAGTCGGTGGGGGTTTGAATTTTAAGAGAAAACGTTTTTTAGCTTTAATGGATGCTGTTGGCCGCCGCGAAATTAAAACGTTAATTTTGGCTCATCGTGACCGACTCACTCGTTTTGGTTTTGACTGGTTCGAGCATTATGCAAGCACCAATGGATGCGAAATTTTGGTATTGAATCAAGAGCGCCTTTCGCCAGAACAAGAAATGGTGCAAGATTTAATGACGATTGTGCATTGTTTTTCTTCAAGGCTCTATGGCTTGAGAAATTATCGTAAGCAATTGAAAGAAGCATTAAAAAATGAAAGTGACCCGAATCCTTAATGCGAAAAAACCCAACAAGGGCAAAGTCGCGGCTTTGCGCGAGCAAGCCCATTTACTTGGAGGGATACGCTCGGAAGTTTGGCAACGGTTCGGATCGATGAAGGGTGTTGGTCTGTCGGATCGTCAGATTCGTGATGGGTGGTTGAAGGAAAGGCGCGTTTTTCTTGTCTCGGCGAATGCTTGGAAAGAAACCTTGCGCGATGCCAAGGGTGACATCACCGCCTGCATGGAAGCGGCCAAGGTCAAGGTGCGCCGCCGCATCTGGCGATGCACTCATGACAAGGCGGAGCAAAAGCGCCTTTTTACCGCGCTCAAGCGCAACGAATGGACAAGCGATGCTTATTTACGTCGGATGATGCGCAAAGATTGGAAGCACGGCCATAATCATACGCACAATCAGATCATTGTGCGCTCGGATAATTACACCACGTTTCAACTTGGAGAGCGCGCTTGGATCAAAATTCCTGGTCTCGTGAAAGGCCAGCGCATCGCTATTCCGCTCAATACCACGGTCGAACCAACTGGAACTCTGCGCATTATTATTAAAGATGATGATCGCATTGAGGTTCACTATACGTTTGATATTGAAGAAAAAAAGGATTGTGGTACTGGCACCTTGGGCATTGATAAAGGCTATTCAGAAGTTTTCGTTGATTCCGATGGTGAGCATCATGGTCAAAGATTGGGCAAGCTCCTTTCAACAACATCCGATCAATTAAAAACCAAAGGTCAAAGAAGAAACAAGCTACGCGCAATTGCAAATAACACCGGCAATCCGCGCAAGCGCGCGAACATGATCAAGAACAATCTTGGTCGGATAAAGCATGAGCATCTTTTAGAGAAAGCCCATGCGCAAATTCGAGATTGCGTATTCCAAGCGGTTCATAAGGTTGTGGATAAAGCCACTGTCATTGCAACAGAAGATTTAACCGCGCCGATGGCGGGCAAGTCCTTCGGCAAAAACGTCAATCGCAGGCTTTCGGTCTGGACGAAAGGCGTCATTGCCGAAGCACTTGGCTGTGTTTCAAACCGTAGAGGTTCTACGGTCGTTTTGGTCAATCCTGCATACACATCGCAAACGGATTCCCGAACTGGATGTCTTGACGGCAAGCGGCAAGGGGATCGGTTTTACTGTTCCGACGGGGTTGTGTTGCAAGCAGATCAAAACGCTGCGCGAAACGTGCTGGCAAGGTTGTTTGATCCTGATATTGATCGGTTTATGCCGTACCGAAAGGTAAAAACGATCTTGCTGGAACGGACTGAGCGCCATCGGTTGGGACTGCTCAACCAGGACTCCAGTTGCTCGCCAGTCATGGTGCTATCAACGGAGAGCGAATGACCGAATGCGT
>NZ_NRRS01000153.1 GCF_016583795.1 Rhabdochromatium marinum
GCATCACTTCGAGCCACGGGCAGAGGACAACTTCCGGACAGAGGCACCCTAAACGGGTCTATTTGACCCGTATCCGGACTTTCAGTCCGTAACTTCAACCCACCAGCTTTAGCTGGTGGTTGTTGAGTCTTGATTCTTGATTGGTTTTTCGTCCGAGCTATTTATCAAGAGACTGATAAAGGCATCTGAATCGCTATTTGGTGAATCAAACGATGCAGCTTAAGCCACTATTAGAATTTATATTATGAATAGTAGGATTATTTCGGAACTAGGAGAAAGAGAGATAATCTCTAAATTTATTTCTCCTGCAATTTCGCCTTTTTACAACGATTTTAAGTTCGATGATTGCGCTGTTATTCCTTGCGCGGGAAATAGACTTCTTGTTTCAACTGACCAAGGCCCCAGAAAAAGTTTCTTGGAGCTGCTCGGAATCGGAAGCCCCGCTGATATAGGACACTTTCACTTGACAATAAACATAAGTGATATAGCCGCTATGGGCGGCATGCCCGTATGTTTCGTTATGGCATTGGCCCTTAGTCCCAGCACCACTACTGAATTCTTAGAAAGTTACATAACTGGCATAAGAGATGCCGCCGATGAATATAAAGTGAAGTTGGTTGGTGGCGACACGAAGGAAGCTGATGTGTTGCGAAATTCGATTACTGTCATAGGAAATGTTGCTAATGATAAACCTTTAGGTAGGCACCTTGCACGACCTGGGCAGGAAGTTTATATAACGGGAATGTGTGGGGCTGTTCTAAGTAACTACATTGACGCTTCTCGTGCCAGATTGGTAGGCGAAGAAATAAAGCTATCAAGGCCAAGAGCTAAAGTAGAAGAAGGCTTGCTCTTGAATAATAGCGGAAAATGCAGCTGCTGTATTGATATGTCTGATGGCTTATTCTTTTCGGCTGAAGAAATAGCTAAGGCAAGTGGCGTACGAATCGCGTTGGATCTTGATGGATTACCTATTTCATTTCCAAAATCCGGGGTTGCTAATTCCGATGCATGGAAAAATTACATACTAAATGTCGGAGGCGATAGTGATCTGCTGTTTACGCTGGATAAGGGCGACGCATCTATAGCCAAAGAGTTGGGGGCGATCAAAGTTGGCGATGTCTTACCTTTATCCCATGGAAGAGCAGGTTTGCATAAAGAGCCTCTAGCTAACTTTAAGTACATTTATGAGCCTTGGGAGCACTTCAAAAGCTCTCAAAGAATAAGCACAGATATTCGGAGCTTTGTATGACAAACGGCAAATGTTCTATTTGTGATGAGCTAGTGGCCAGCAGTTCTTCGCGATTTGCCGCTACCGTCAATGCAGGTGGCGTAATGAATGCGGTCTTTTATGAGACTAAAAACCTTGTGGTTTTGCCGAGTATCGGGCCACTCGCAAAGGGTCATTGTTTAGTAGTAACGAAAAAACACGTAAACAGCGTTTTGTTATCGGCACTGAGCGGTGACTTTTTTCCTGAACTAGAGGAATGTATTGAATCAGTTGTACGCTGCTACGGAGCATGTAAGTCAATTTTAATCGGTGAGCATGGCAGCAAATCTTGCCAGACGAGTGTCAGTCTATGTTCTACGGAACATGCGCATTTGCATGTTGTGCCCGTTGGTGTCAATGAAGCATCCCCAATCGTCAATACCTTTGATGGCGCCACTGTCACGAAAAATATTGTGGGGTTAGCAATGCACCTTCAAAGGTATGAGGACTACGTGTTCGTTTCTAATTACCAGCATGCAAAGAGTGTTCTATCGGCTCGCGTAGTGAGTGGAGATAAAATTTATTCCCAGATGCTACGAAAGCATATTGGAGAAATGATTGGGAATGAAAAATGGGCCTTGATCATCCCTCGGTCCAAAACCAACAATTTCAGTAGGTGATCAGCGCGAGGCATGGGGCGGCAGGAGTCCGGGAAAGGCGTAGTCTTGGAGGTGCAACCCAACCCAAGGACAGCGCCGATG
>NZ_NRRS01000154.1 GCF_016583795.1 Rhabdochromatium marinum
GATACTGAATCTTGAAAACCGTATGGCTACCGTAGCGATACTCCATCTTTAACAACCCTTGCAAAAGGCTTCAAAGATAAATCTGACCGCCTAAAGGCGGTGGTTTCAACCTTACTTCGGACAATGAACAAGCCAATGAAACCGCGCACCATATTGCTTCGCTGGCTGACAAATCCGATCACATCAACAAGATAACCACCGTTATCAGCAATATTGCAAGCCAAACGAATTTACTCGCATTAAACGCGGCCATTGAAGCGGCTCGAGCCGGAGAACAGGGAAGAGGATTTGCCGTGGTTGCCGATGAAGTGCGCAAGCTTGCACATAAAACGTCAGAAGCAACCAATGAGATTGGCGCTATGCTCAATGAAGTTGAATGCAGCGTACAGTTGGCAAACACCACGATGGGTAACTTAAGCGAAGCAATCGATTTGGGAGCACAACAAACCCGTGCGGTCGGTGAGAAGCTTGAATCCATTTCCCGTTGCGCGACATTCATGCAACAACAGATTCTGGAAATCCAAACTGGAGCCAATAACAATAATAACGAGATCAATCAAATTTCTCAGGCTATCGTTGAAATACAGGGCAACCTGAACTCGATGGAGGATGAAATTGCTTTGGTCTCTCAGCAGGCAACGCGCCTTTCCAGTACAGCCGAAGGCATTTATGTTCTGATTCTGGATTTCGATCCTAAAAGTATACATGCCGAAATGAAAAGCTGCGCTATTGAAACCGCCGCAACAATTGGCCGACTATTTGAAGATTCGATTCGTAATGGAAAAATCACCTTGGCTGATTTATTCGATAAAAACTACCAGCCAATTCCAAACACCAATCCCCAAAAATACAATACTCGTTATGATGGCTTTACTGATCAGGTATTACCGGCATTACAGGAACCGCTGCTGTCAAAATACCCCGAGATCTCTTATGCCGGAGCTGTTGACACCCAAGGGTATTTTCCGACCCATAATAAGAAATTCAGTCAGCCCTTAACGGGCAACCATGAAACAGATCTGGCCAATAACAGAACCAAACGGATTTTTCGCGATCCGACTGGAAGCCGTTGCGGAGCCCATCAAGACCCGTTTTTGCTCCAGACGTATAAAAGAGATACCGGAGAAGTCATGCACGATATTTCCGCGCCCATCATGGTCAATGGCAAACACTGGGGTGGTTTTCGGATCGGCTACCAGTCCTGAACTCGGCCATGTTTCAAGGTCTCCTGTGTTCTGTTACGGCGCTGAAGTCGCTCCGGGCTGGAGTGCTACTGCTGTGCCTGGTTGGGTCGTCGATCGCCATGAGCGAATCGGTCAGCCTAACACTGCCCAATGGTCACGTTGGTGTCGGCGATTATCGCCCCGGTGAGACGGCAAAACCCGCCGTCCTGTTGCTGCACGGATTTCTTCAGACCCACCACTTCGGCATCGTCCAGTCGCTGGCCGACGCACTGAGCAACGCCAACTATCCGGTGCTCACCCCTACCCTAACGCTTGGCATCAACCAAAGACGCCAGAGCCTGCCATGCGATGCGATCCAAAACCACCGACTCGCCGATGGGACGCCGGAACTCGCGGCCTGGGTTCAATGGCTGAAAGCTCGTGGCCACCCAAAGATTGTGGTGGCGGGACACTCCAGTGGCGCAATGCAGGTGCTGCTGTACGCCAATCAGGCGAAGGAAGAACCAGCCCTGGTCGGCGCGGTGCTGATCAGCATGGGGCCTTTCGGTACCTGGATGAACCAGGACACGACTGGTGAGGAACTCCGTCACGCACCAGGGCGAGCGCGTATTAACGCTAGATCTGACATGATGTTGCGGCCCCCTGTTAGCCAATCGCCTTGAGGAGCCTTGAGTGTCCGCCAGCATGATCGAGCATTTTGCCAGCCTTGAAGATCCCCGTAT
>NZ_NRRS01000155.1 GCF_016583795.1 Rhabdochromatium marinum
AACGATTGCTACCCAAACATATCCACAGCGTGACCGCTGCCGGTTTTGAACTCAAGACAGCATTCTTTATCCTGGCCTGTAGCCTCAATTTCCTTTTCTGAATCAGCCAAGGTGGCAACTTGGGTTATTCTTAACTCTTGGATGAGCGGGTGAAAAAAATCGCGAGTCTTGGAACTGCAGAGCTCTACCATCTTGGTTTACATTAGATTCCCAACTGTCGTTGTCAAGGGTTGTCAAGAATTATGACTTTGCTTGTATTGATGGTGGGATGGACTTGCCCGAATCTGACGACTGGGGACAATTAGAGCAATTAACAGTTGATTGATTTATTTTCAAAGCTGTCTATAATTTTTCATTATGAGAAGCAAATACAGCATAGGCGAGTTTGCTAAGCGCATTGGCCGGTCAGTGCAGACCGTGCAGCGTTGGGAGAGAGAGGGGAAGTTGCAGGCCAAGCGCCTGCCCTCGGGGCATCGGTATTTCGATGAATCCGATGTTCGCCTGATGCTGGGCGGGGCGCCTAAGACGCGCGATGTGGTGGTGTATTGCCCGGGTCTCCCGTGCGGGACAAAAAGACGATCTTGCCACCCAGGTCAAAGCGATGGAAATCGACTGTCTGGGCGTGGGGATTGCGGTCGATGAGTGGGTGCAGGAGATCGGCGGCGGGATGAACTTCAAGCGCAAGCGCTTTCTCGCCCTGGTCGATCGGATTCAGCGCGCGGAAGTGCGCCTGCTGCTGATCGCCCACAAGGATCGGCTGATGCGCTTTCCCGATATGCCCATTCAGTGACCAAAGGACGTTCACGAATGAAGGTCACGCGAATTCTGAACGCAAAACGCCCGAATCAGGGCAAGGTCGCCGCGTTGCGCGAGCAGGCGCGTCGGCTTGGTCAAGTGCGCTCCGAGGTCTGGCAGAGGTTCGGGTCTGTCGGTGGCGTGGGTCTCTCGGATCGCCAGATTCGCGATGGCTGGCTGAAGGAAGGTCGCGCCTTCCCGGTTTCCGCCAATGCCTGGAAAGAAACCTTGCGTGACGCCAAGGGCGACATCACCGCCAGCATGGAAGCCGCCAAGGTCAAAGCACGCCGATGTATTTTGCGCCACGCCCAGGATAAAGCCGAGCAAAAGCACCTGTTCACGGCCCTCAAACGCAACGACTGGACGGACGATGCTTATCTGCGCCGGATCATGCGTCAGCACTGGCATCATGGCCACAACCACACCCACAACCAAATCATCGTCCGCTCAGATAACTACACCACCTTTCAACTCGGTGGGCGCGCCTGGATCAAGATCCCCGGTCTGGTCAAAGGCCAACGCATCGCCATCCCGCTCGATACCACCGTCGCGCCCACCGGCACCTTGCGGATCATCCTCACCGACGAGGACCGCATCGAAGTCCACTACACCATCGAAGTCGAAGCCAAACAGGACAGCGGCGAGCGCACCATCGGCGTCGATAAAGGCTACTCCGAAGTGCTGGTCGATTCCGACGGCGAGCACCACGGCCAGGAACTGGGCCGAATACTGACCGAGCAATCCGACAAACTCAAAGCCAAATACCAGCGCCGCGCCAAACTGCGCGCGCTCGCCAACAACACCCGCAACCCGCGCAAGCGCGAGCACATCCGCCGGTTCAACCTCGGGCGCAACAAGCTCAACCGGCAGATGGACAAGATGCACGCGCGCATCCGCGACCTGGTGTTCCAGTCGGTCAACAAGGTGGTCGATAAAGCCGCCGTGATCGCAGCAGAAGATCTCACCGCCCCCATGGCAGGCAAGTCCTTCGGCAAGAACGTCAATCGCCGGCTCGCAAGCTGGACGAAAGGCGTCATTGCCGAAGCACTTGATCGTGTTTCAATCCGCAGAGGTTCTGCGGTCGTTCTGATCAATCCGGCCTACACATCGCAAAGCGATTCCCGAACCGGTTGTCTCGACGGCCAGCGCAAAGGGGATCGGTTTTACTGTTCCGACGGGGTTGTGTTGCAGGCGGATCAGAACGCTGCGCGAAACGTGCTGGCGATCCTGCAAGCACGGACTGAGCGCCTCCGGTTGGGACTGCTCAACCAGGACTCTAGTTGTTCGCCCGCAAGGGTGCTATCAACGGAGAGCGAAGTGCCGAAAAACCAACGTGAGCAACTTTGTTTAGGTTTTTAGGAACAGCGACCCAGGATTACTGCGGCGGCAGCACTGGGACTGGTTAAGGCGACATCTTCAGTGAGGATGAGCCATGTCGAATCAGGCGTGGGTTGCAACTTTCCCTCGGCAATCAATTTTGCGTGGAATTTGCTGTAACCATGCGTAGCGTTTGAACCTTTGGTCCATTCCGCCATCGCCTGTGAGCCTTTGAGCAGGATGAAATCTCCATCGATCTCGCGTGCCTCGGCATGCAAGCCGGATTTTTTGTGATCAAGGACAAGGACAAGGACAAAGACAGTGACATCGTTTTGCAGAAGGTAGACGCCTGTGCGACCGACTTCAGGGCGGGCGAGGAACTTGGGCAACTCGGTGCGCGGACCAGTCAGCACATGACCGGTCCAATTCATGATCTCGGCGGTGATAAGGCCGGTGGATTTCCCATCAACCAAAAACAGTTGGACGCTACGACCGATGGCGTCGCTCATAGGAGCGTCTCCGCTGGCAGGCTGGCTTTATGCACGGCTGAAAGCCGGTGGAATCGAGTTTCTTTCTGGCGAAGGGTCTGAACAGTGTGCAGCCTATTTCTAATCTTTCTAGTGGAGCGGGTGGCGACCTGTTTAATTCCGTCGGCTGCGGTATGCGGCATAAAGCGGTTGCGTGCGGTTGTTGGTGTGGCGTTAGCGGTGGTGCGATCCTTGGCGGGCGCGGAGCGTTCGTGTTCAACTGTTCCCTAAACGTGCAAGGTGAGTGTGGCTTACAATTTATCACCCTGGGTGGTAATATCTTCGCATTTGCGTGGATCATACTTAACTCATGCGAGCATTCGGGCGTTTGATGCGGCGATGCGCAAGTGCATTGAGGCCACGGCCTGGTGCTGTCTGTAACTGGATTCGATGACTGACGTTTGCTATGGACCCGCTCCACGATCCTGAGATTGTTTCCCTGCCGCACCCGATCCGCGTGGACATGACCAGTGGTGAGGAGGTTGATGTTGGCCTGTTGCGGAGCCTGGGGCTGCATGTGTGCGAGGGGACGTATGTGGGCTGCTATGCGGTGCCGCCGTTTGATCCGATGCACGATCGGTTGGGGCGGTGTCAGGCGTTGGGTTTGGACCCGGCGCGGCCGACGCGGGTGCTGGAGATTGTGATCATTGGGTCGCCGGAGGGGAAGGCGAACGCGCTGGATGATGCGTCTCAGGACATCGTTTTGATGTTTCAGGATGAGGATGAGTCGCTGAATGCGGTGCTGGATCGGCATATCCAGTTCTTTTGTTCGTCGGCGGGGCGGGCGCTGCCGGGGCTGAAGGAGGTGACGCGCGAGGAGCTAGACTCTAGTCTTATAAAGAATGCGCGATAGTGTATTATTGTCTCATGGAAAGCACCATGAGTACAGGCAAGGCAGCGAAGAGGCTGGGTGTTTCGGTCAAGACATTGCAGCGTTGGGAGCGCGAGGGGCGTCTCATTCCCGTGGCGCGTACCGACAGCAATCGTCGTCTTTACACCGAGGCCCAGTGGCGAGCGTTCATCG
>NZ_NRRS01000156.1 GCF_016583795.1 Rhabdochromatium marinum
TGACTTGAAAAGTCGCCTGATGACCGTCGATGTTAATGAGTTGCGCTGTTATGGCCAAGCCCTCTTTCTGCATTTGGATGATGGGCTAAGCATGGCTCATGATTGACATCATTGAAAGGCGGCACCCGTCTGACCGATCAGCAATGGCACGCCCAAGCCCACACCCACACGCACTATCCCCGAGGCGAGCACGTCCCCCAGCGCCGCCGGCTGCTGGGCATCTACCCCAGCGCCCAGCAAGCCCGCGCGCGCTGCGAGCAGGACGCTGCCAGCGCGCCACCGGCGGACTTGCAACAGCGGTAGTTGAGGGTTGATTTCCTTATTCGTGCGCACCGCACGCAATCGCGGGCGAGTGATACCCGCTCGACGCCGCCGATCTTCAGTCAGCCACAGGCAGGATGGATTGGCGAGACTGTTTCCACAAAAATTACTGGCAGTGATAAATGGGTTGGGCTATGCTTTGGTGACGTTTAACACCGTAGCGATAGCCGCCGCGATGCTTGACTGCAGGATCGGGAGCCTGACTGTTCGCTTGCGCCGTGGCGTCAAAGACACCCTGCGCCAAGCTGCCGAGTGCAAACGGCGCGACCAAGGGGCCGTTGTCGGTCTAGTTCCGGCGGGTTGCTGAGGGATTGGCGCTTGGAAGGTGGGTTGATGCGCGCTGGTGCGCGAAAACCACTTGATCGATGCCGAAGGTTTGGCGTGCTAGGCGGATTCTGTCTAGCACACCTGACCGGGATTCTGTCTAGTTAACTGTTAGGTTTACCAAAACGAGGGTTACTGTGATGAAAAAATTTTCTATCGCCGTTTTTTTTTGCAATTGCTTTTCTCAGCACAAATCTTTCAGCAGAAAATCAATTTAGTGGTTTTATAAAGTTTCATCAAAAAGATGGGTCAGTAACTTACCACATAAATATTGAAAATGGACGTATTGTATCAGGGTACATAGATTTCAATGATGGAAAAAAACATGCGGATATAGTTGGAGGTTGGTTTGATGGTGATCGCTTGGCTACACTGGTTCAGCTAAAAGGTAATAATATTGATGATAAGTGGTTTTCAAATTTAGGTCATTTTAAAAGAGAGGGTAATATGTTTGTTCTTGAGGAAGTTCTTTATGGTTATAAAAGAACTATTAAAGATGGTGGAGTTTACAAGCCTCATGTAATTGATGTGATTAAAAAAAATGAATCCTAACAAGCTGCTTCAGCCGACCGCCCGCTTCGCTCTCGCTCAGCGGGCGTCGGCTGAGCTTGTCGTCAGCGGTAAATCTAAATTAATGGAGAACGCAATGAAACATCTGTCAATTGTAACGACTATAGCATCAGCTCTTATTTACTCAACAACCGCACTCGCTTTCGACGCTGAATTAATCGATGTTGAGTATTATAAATCTGGCCCAGATGTAAAGACTGGATGCGCTAAAGAAGATTATTTTTTAGTACGTCAGATATTCGATGTAAAAGATGCGAATCTAAAGAATCTAGTATTTGAGCAATCAAACAGCAACGGGGGTGTAGATCAATATCCAGTAAAATGGATAAATGATTCTGGTTATATCGTGCACAGCTTTTGCGCTTCCCCTAACCATAAAGCAGACAGGAAGAGTAAGTTTATTGATGGTGAAACTGGCGAAAAGAGTAACATTTTGATTTACACTACAGATTGTATCAACGCAGATCCTAAACAAGAGAAGCCGGAAACACTCACTAAACTAAATTAATAATGAAACAAACGGGCCAGGGTCGGTTTAATTCCAGAGAGCCGAAAAGAACCCGACCCAGCCCGCCCCCCCGCAAAACAGCCACAACCAGACAAAGCACATCACCC
>NZ_NRRS01000157.1 GCF_016583795.1 Rhabdochromatium marinum
GGCTCACTTCGATGGTGATCTCTTCGCCCGAACGCCGAACAACCGTGGCCATGATCGCTCCTCGCCTCATCATTTACAGAGGCTTAGAGCATACTCCTCGAAATAACATCTTGTCGAGGCCGCACCCAGGCAAACCCTAGCAGATGAGTATATGATCGTCGTAAAATGCAGATGCACCACTACGGTGCTGGATGAGTGTCCAGTCCCGCCTGGTTCCACTCAGAATATGGAACACATGAAATGCAAATTTACCACCACGGCGCCGTGGATGGTGTCACTGGCTCCTGCCATGAGCTGACGTTGGATGACGGCGGCTCCCTGCTGATCGACTGCGGACTCTTTCAAGGTGCCGAAGCTGGATCAGGCGGCTCCGGCGCTGAGCACCTGGAGATCAATTTCGACATCGCACCCATCCGCGCCCTGATCCTGACACATATTCACATCGACCACTGCGGACGCCTGCCCTACCTGCTGGCCGCCGGCTATCGTGGCCCCATCCTGTGCAGCCCAGCCTCTGCCGAATTGTTGCCGCTGGTGCTGGAAGACGCCTTGGAAATCGGCGTCACCCGCAATCGCGCCCTCATTCGCCAGGTGCTCGAAGTCGTGCGCGAGCGCACCATCGCCCTGCCCTTTGGCGACTGGTACCCGATCAATGACCAAGTCCGCATCCGCCTCCAGCGTGCCGGGCACATCCTCGGCTCCGCCTATGTCGAATGCGACCTTGGCCCGGCAGATGCCCCAAACGCCCCTCACACTTCCAGCACAGAGCGCGTCGTCTTTTCCGGCGATCTCGGCGCCCCCAACACCCCGCTGCTGCCCGGCCCCACCGCCCCGGAACGCGCCGATGTCCTGGTACTCGAAAGCACCTATGGCGACCGGCAGCATCAGGATCGCAGCAGCCGCATTGAGCACCTGCGCAGCGCCATTGAGCATGCCCTGGCCGACGGCGGCACGGTGCTCATTCCGGCGTTCAGCATCGGTCGCACCCAGGAACTGCTCTATGAGCTGGATGAGCTGTTTCACGCTCACGCCACAACATCAGCCACTTGGAGCACACTTCAGATTGTACTCGACTCCCCGCTCGCGGCCGACTTCACCCGTGGCTACCGGCGTCTGCGCGACGCCTGGGATGCCGAAGCCCAAGCACGCCTGCAACAGGGCCGCCATCCGCTCGCCTTCGAGCAACTGGTCACTGTCGATGATCACGACGCCCATCAGCGCATGGTCAACTACCTGGCCCACAGCCGCCAGCCCGCCGTGGTCATCGCCGCCAGCGGCATGTGCGCCGGCGGGCGCATGGTCAACTACCTCAAAGCCATGCTCGGCGACCCGCGCCACGATGTGCTTTTCGTCGGCTATCAGGCCGCCGGCACCCCAGGGCGCGACATTCAGCGCTACGGCCCGCGTGGCGGCTATGTGTGGCTCGATAGCGAACGCATCGACATCCGCGCTCAAATCGCCACCATCGGCGGCTACTCCGCCCATGCCGACCAGCGCAACCTGATCGACTTCGTCACCGGCATTCCCCAGGCACCCCGGGAAATCCGTCTGGTACATGGGGATACTGAGGCGAAGCTTGCTTTGCAACAGGCATTGCAGCGGGCGTTGAACACCGAAGCAACCCATGTGACAATTCCTTAGGGCCTGTCACAAAATAAGTGTCTCACTTTGAGGGCTGCTGCTATGCTTATGGCATGGTCAATGGCGACACACTAAAACGGCGGTTTGAGCTTCTTGAACCGGTTCTTGATGAACGGTTGCGTCGG
>NZ_NRRS01000158.1 GCF_016583795.1 Rhabdochromatium marinum
CCACCCAAGCATCCGCGCAGTCAGCCAGACCATCGAGATGCAGGGCGCCGGTGCCCCAGATCCACACACCCAGCACCAGGGTCGCGGTCAGGGGCGCCGCCGTTGCACCGAGCCAGGCATTCAGCCCACCCGCCAGACCTCCTAGCAGTCCGCCCACCAGCAATCCGACCAGTGGATACAGCAAGGCGGCCCGACCATGATCCGCAGCATATAACTCCCGGCCCTGAGCCGGATCCGGCAGCGGGGCGCGGGTCAAAAAGCGTGCGGCGATCAGCGCAGCACGCCACCAGAGCACCAGGGCCGCCAAGCCCCTCATCGCGCGCCCTCCGCTTCATCAGCTTCCTCATTGAGTTCCACCGGCGGCAGATGCGCGACCAGACTAGGCAGACCTCCTCCGACCGGCAGCCGCCAGCGCGTCACCCCAGCCGGTGGCACTTCCAACAACAGCAGAGAGGCATCGGCCAGCCCCAGGGCTTCGCCCAGGATGATCCGCGTCACGCCGCCATGGGTGAACAGCAGGCCATGGTGCCAGTCGGCGGCAAGCAAAGACTGCCAGGCTTCAGCCACACGACGACGAAAAACAACAAAGGGCTCAGCCTCGGGTGGATCGAACGACTGTGGATCTGACCAGAAGGCCGACAACTCGGCGAGCGGAATCTCGCTGGCACTCAAGCCTTCCCAGGCACCAAAGTCACGCTCGGCAAAGGCCGGCTGCTCAACCAGAGGAAGCGCACGTTCAGCCGCCCAGGTGCGCGCAAAGGCTTGGCAACGCACCGCTGGTGACGACATTACATAATCCCAACGCGCACCATAACGCCCGGACAAATCCTGAAGCGCGCCTTGCATCTGCCGCCAGCCCCGTGCGGTCAGCGGATCATCGCGGCGACCGCGAAAGCAGGGACCGCCCTGCACTTCGCCATGGCGCAGCACGTCGATCAGGCGTTCTTTCATGTCAAGCGGCCTCCATCGGCTCGCCCTTAAGTGTCAGCGGTAAGCCGGCTACACAGAGCAGAACCCGTTGACAATGACTGGCAATATCCTGATGCAGAGCACCGGCCAGATCGCAGTAGCGACGCGCCAGGGCATCAACCGGAATCACGCCCTGATTGGTTTCGTTGCTGACAAAAATCACCGGCCCCGGCAACACCGGCAGCAGCGCGCGCAGCGCCGCCAGTTCGCGCGCCAGCAAGGCTTCATCCTGTGCCCACAACAGGTTGGCCAGCCAGAGCGTCAGGCATTCCACAAGCACGCAACTGTGCGCCGCCGTGGCCTGCTCCAGGGCTTCGGCCAGATGCAGCGGTTCTTCCATGAGTCCCCAATGAGCCGGGCGTCGGGCGCGATGGGTCTGGATACGCGCCTGCATTTCGGCATCCTCGCCCACCGTGGCCGTGGCCAGATAGAGCACCGATCCGCCGGATTCCAGTGCCTGCTGCCCGGCCAAGCGCTCCGCCAGCCGACTCTTGCCCGAGCGCACGCCACCCAACACCAGCGTGGGTGCAACGCTCGAGTGACAGCCGCCTGGATGGTTGTCTGAACGGGTGCCTGTGTCTGAACTGGCGTCTGGAGCGGTTATCATCAGTCTTGCGCGAGAAACCCCGTCCTTCAGGGCGGGGAGGGAGATCGCACCGCGCGCAGCGCGGTCAGGCGGCCCGTCTCGCGTCCTCCGTTGTCGGTTTCGGTTGAAAAGCGTAGCCATAGCCATCAGCGCGTTGCAGCACCTGGCAATAGCGGTGTGAAATGCCTTGAACGGTTCCGGTCTGGGTCTGGATGTTAAACGATCCGGTTCGGCGCACCGCCACGCGCCCGAGATGCACGCCCGCCTTTTTACCCTTGGGCACCTCGGCGCGGACCCAATCGCCGGTCTGGAAACCGTGAACGCGCTTGTGGCGGACGAGATAGCCGCGTGGAAAACCGTTGTTGAAGGTGCGCGTGCGGCTGTAGGTGCCGCGCCCGGTGGCCTTGATCGCCAGCACCGGGCGATTCCAGTCCTGTACCTGATCGACGGTGCCGACGCAGACGGCATCAAGGGCATGGGTCTTGGGGATGTCCAGGCGCGTGCGGTTGTATTTGGTGCGTCCTCCCGAGCCGATTTCGACAGGAAGCCCCGTGGCCATCAGCGTCTCGAGCAGCGCCCAGCGTGTGGCATTGACAGCGGCGGCATCTTTAAGTGGTGCTCTGGCCTGCACCTTGATGCGCGCGAGCCGCTCAGGGGCGCGGGCCAGAAAGACCTCAATGGACTGACGGCCCTTGCGCTGATTGCAGGGTCGGCAGGCGAGCGTCAGGTTCGAGACGCGATCCGATCCGCCCCGGCTCTTGGGTTGGATGTGCTCGATCTCCAGCGGGACATCGGTCGCACCGCAATAGGCACAGGTCCGGCGCCACTTCTCCAGCAGATATTCGCGCACCTCATAACCGGCAAGTTCGCCCTGCTGGTATTCGACCCCGCTGATCTCCGGGTTCTGGAGCGCTTGGGTATCGAAACGCACCAATTCTTGACTGAGGGCCGTGATCGGGGCGAGTTGGCGCAGGCGCTGCACCCAGTTGACGGTGGTGTCGAGCCGATGTTGCAACGATGGCGGTAACCCGCCCGCGCGACGGGTGCGATTGAGGAAGCGCGGCGCCCGGTAGCGGGTTTTGCGGTGGCGTCTCGCGCGACGGAAGTTCCGGCGGGTTGTCAGCGCCTCACGAATCCGGGCGCCACGATGGGTCAGTTCCGC
>NZ_NRRS01000159.1 GCF_016583795.1 Rhabdochromatium marinum
GGCATGCGCTGGAAAACCAAAGGCGCCGGGATTGTACTCAGCCTGCGGGCGCTGAGCCAAACGACCGGGCGCTGGCAACAATTTTGGCAGCGAATTGATCAATTCGGTGCCGCCTGTTTCGGGTGATGACATTATTCAAAGGCCGCACCCGCTGGTCAGCGCCATTTCCAGCTCCAGTTCCACCACCCAGGGCGCATCGGCAAAGACATCCATCAGGGCAATGCCAAAGGCGCGGTGCCATTGGCGCAGCGGGGCTTTTTCTGTGGACTTGGGAGTATCGGTGGGCATGCAGCAAGTTTAGCGGATCGGGCGCGGGTTGGCCTTCGAAGTGCTCAATCCACTCATTTTACTCCGGTGGTCTGGTAATTGATCGCTCTATCAATGGTATAGCCAAACAGCCAAACCTGCCAGACTCGAATTCTCTTCGAGCCTGGCTTTTCTTGCTGGCATCGATATTCAGCATGCCATTGACATCCTCGCCGACCACACAGCGTTCGCCTCGAACCCGCACACCACGCACGCGAACCGAGTTGAGCATGGACTTGGCCTGAACATGGGTTCCCGGCGCGTCCAGCGTCCCGGCTGCCGACGCCGACAGAGTGCGAACCTGCAAGTCCTTGATGCACAGCATCGCGTGGTTTTTGCTGATCGTGGTGGTGGTCTTGTGCAGGGAGTCGCGCCGGGCGTTGACGCTCTTGGTATGGATGCGCTGGATCTTGGCTTTTGCCTTTTTTCCAGTTTGCACAGCGCGGCCTATCAGGCAACTCGGGCGATAGAGGGTTCGGGACGCTTGGGTCAGCCGCTTCGATGATGGCGACATCGAGCAGTTGGCCACACGATCAGTATCAGGATGACTGGCGGCTGCAAGACTGCCACGAGGCTACTGCCTGCCGGTTCGAGTGCTTGGCGTTGGAGCTGCCAATAGCAGACATTTTCGAGGATCTGCCAGCACAGGATTGTTCATTGCTCTGAAGGGGGTTGCGCCGACGCTGAAGCTTGGTTGGCCGCTTTGTAAACCGCCGCCGAGCCACTGGCGGCAATCCTGGCTTGCCGCTAGCGGCAACTCTGACCTGTCTCCAGCGGCAACCAAACGGGCGAAGGGACGCGACGAAAGCAAAGACCCCCAAGCCCCCCGTCGGGGGCCAGGCGAATCCCGCTGATCAGCCGCCTAAACGAAAAACGGCGCCGCAGATTGCACTGCGGCGCCGTTTGGGCTTAACCTATTTGCCGTCTGTCAAGGGTAGGCGCCCTTGACAGCAAAGCCAACGTCCGACTGAGATAGCAGTCTTTCGATGAGCACCGGCCTGCATAGTCTAACAAGCTCTCCGCCTGGCGTCAGCCTGCGCGGTCATTGTGCGCTTTGGGCGGCGGTCTCACCTGTTCCTCGGTCGGTTCCTGAACCCTGCTTCGGAGAACCGCCATGTCCCCGGTTGATATCCTTCAATGGCTGCGCGAGCTGCTCGCCTGCCCAAATCTGACCCCGGCTGAGGCCAAAATCGGCCATGCCATCGCGTTGCGCATCAACAGCCGCAGCAGCACCTGCTGGCCGAGCCTGGATACCTTGGCGCGTGATGCAGCGCTGTCGGTTTCAGTCGCCGCGCGTGCGGTGGCCAAGCTCGCGCGGCTCGGCTTGATCCTCATCCAGCGCACCGGGCGCAGCAGCGTTTATCGCCTGCGCTGCAAGGCCACAACACCCACGGCCCCCAAGCCCCCCAAGCCCTTCCCTCCGATTC
>NZ_NRRS01000160.1 GCF_016583795.1 Rhabdochromatium marinum
TAACTGATCCGGACATCGAGCGGTTCACGCCATATCGAACGGTGAAGGCCATCGTGCAAGCACGGACTGAGCGCCTCCGGTTGGGACTGCTCAACCAGGACTCCAGTTGCTCGCCCGGTCAATCCCGCGTGCTATCAACGGAGAGCGAATGACCCAAAAACCACTATGAGCAACTTTGTTTAGGTTTTTAGGAGCAGCACCGCGATGTTCTTCAAACAGTTCTACCTCGGGGGCGGCAACAGCTTCGCCACTTGGGCGGGCAGTGTCTTGTCGCCCGAGTCCGAATTGATCCTTGGTGCTCGACCGCGCCGAGGATCTCTGGGAGGTCTGCTGGCAGTTGCTGCGCATCGGTTACCCGCTGCCGCGCGGCTGGCTGGCCGGCGGCATGTTGGCGTGGCGTACCGCCGGCAAAGCCATCGAGATCCTGCCGCAGTGGACGGTGCGTCAGTTGGGCCGTGCGGTCGAGAACAACAAGGATCTGCTGGTGTTGGACGTCCGCCAGCCAGGCGAATGGAGTGCGGGTTATATCGGCGGAGCTCATCACCTTACCGGCGCCGAACTGACCGCCCGCGCCGGTGAACTGCCCAAGGATCGCCGGATCGCCACCATCTGCGGTAGCGGTTTCCGCTCTTCGGTCGCGGCCAGCGTGCTCAAGGCGCGCGGTCATACCGAGGTCTACAACGTGCTTGGCGTTATGACCGGTTGGGAGGCCGAAGGCTTGCCGACACACAGAGCCGAATAAAGTAAGACCTCGCGGCGGATTGCCGGGTGACCGTGGCCGCCCGGCGCTTTTGTGGTCCTCAGTCCTCAGCCCTTATCCTCCAGCGTGCAGATTGCCTGCGGCTCATTGAGCAGAAAAACCAGGCTTTCGGAAATGAACAACTTCAGATGAATGCCATCGCTCGCGGCGAAGCCGACACGCAGATCCTGACCGACCTTGAGCTCGCCGACGCGCGGGTCGACCAGTACCGCGCCCTCGATTGGGGCCTTGTAGAGCCCAGCCTCGCGCAGACGACGCAGGTGATCGACCTGAAGCTTGGTGGGAAAGCATGTGATCTTGGGTTTCGGGACGCCACCGAAGCCGTGCCGGCCGATCGGGTGCAAATGCCCCGGTGGCGGTGGAAATCACCCAGACCGAGCGTGCCGATCTGCGGATTGCATCAGCTCTGGGATCCAACCTTCAGTCGGTTGTCGATACCGCTGACTCCGACGAGTCCTTGCGCAATGCTCGCGGCCTGCTCGCGCTGGAGTATCAATGCCCGCAGCCGCAGTGCGCCGGTCGAAGCGCAAGGTCTCGCGCAGACGCGCGGCGACGACCTCATCGGTCTGTTCAGCGATCTGCGCGGCCAAGTTCTGCGCTCGCTCGCTATCGGCTCGGCCGTGCAAACGGACGTTGCCATCCGAGGTGCTGACGCGGATCGCTTGATCGCTGGTATCCCGATGCCACAGCAGGCGCAACTGCACCCGCGTAGTGGTGTTGGTGCCGTCATTCCGCACCCCCCTCAGCCGCTTCCAGAATATAACGCCACATACCGCCATCCCAGCAGTTCAAGTAAGGCGTGGTGGTGCTGTTGCATATTTAAACCGCGCCTAACCTGGAATACGTAGTTTTTCTTCCTCTGGGTCGAGGGCGATCTTTACCCACAGGCGATCCGCTACTTCAAAGACGTTGCGGTTGATGTTCTTGGCGAATTGATGCACGCGCTG
>NZ_NRRS01000161.1 GCF_016583795.1 Rhabdochromatium marinum
GAAAGCCATGCGAAAAAATCGCCGGGGTCCGAAAAAACCGCTGACCAAACGCACTCGATACAAAGATAAGCCGCATGTCTCGACCGCCAAGCTTCTGGCCGCTGGTTAGCCCACCTTAAAAGGGCTGATAATATGACCCTTATCAGCAGATAATAATAAAAGGTCACGATAGCCCAAAACATCTACATATTTTAATAGATTTTCACCTCTTTCTTCCCAAATTCCTTCATAGTCTATATTGTCGACGCCAAACTTATCATTTTCAGAAACGATTTCTTCTAACTCTTGATACACTTGCAGCGCATGGAACAACTCATATACATCTCTGCTATTTGATAGGATAGAAATGTCTTCTTTTGCACTGCTAAGATAACTTTCTATTTGATTCGCCTTAACGTCTCGTAAACCTACCAGCTGCTGCAATGCTTCACTTTCCAGTGCTGAACTCGATTTCATTAATGAAATGGTAGCAACAATTGCAACTGGCAGTATCCCTATTAAAGAAAAAATAAGTAACAATTGACTTCTAAGCTTTAATTTTATTTTCATATTACTATCTCGATAAAAAGAAATTTTTTAAATATTTAAGCAAGTGGCTACGTATCTTCGTTATTTTTTTATCGACCAATGATCATCGCTCACCTCAATTTCCCATAATGGAAGAGAAGCCATTGGTAATGGGGTGTAAGAAACCTTCTTATTGACTGCAACAACCTTGTTAGGAGCCGGTACAACAAGCATATAAGCATTTTTGTAGACATGATTAATCATTTTTGTTAGAACTTCACTGAATTGTGGGGTGTTGGCAGCTGCTTTAAGCATTTCGTCAATATACTTGCCCATCAGAGGATCCGCTGGCATCGTACTCCAAACACTATTTGGCTGATAAACAAAGATTGCAGACCATGGATGATTGAAGTACCAATCATCATCACCCCAAACAATCAAATCCCACGATTTTGTATTCTTACCCGCGTTGGTAGACAGAAGTTGTTCAAAAATAGTCGTTTCATCAATAATTTCAAAATCAAGTTTTACACCAACTTTGCGTAAATCTCGATCTAATGAACGCCAGAGAAACATGAACTTCTGTTGTGTTAGCACTTTAAGTTTTAGCCCACCTACAATGCTCTTTAGTTCCTGCCGTATTTCTTTTGGTGGCTCAATTTCTGAATAGGCCTTCAGATTTTTTACAGCATCTTTAACGCCAGGAAAATTAGGTGAAGCTAACGTAGGCTTTATTTGACCATAACCGGAAAATGCATGCCTTAATAGCTGCTGCTGATCTATTGCTCTATTTAGAGCAAGGCGAACGTTTTTATCTTTTAGTTTTTTGTTACCATTAATCATATTTATATGAATGGCTATATTATCTGTTGACGGCCTTGTAACTAACTTGGCGTAAGGAGAAGAACTTACTAAGTTAACGTCAGGAAATGCGATGGGCATAATATCCAGATGACCTTCAGATTCCATGACATCATATAATGCAACCTTGGGATCCAACTTTGTGTAAATAGTGAATTTTTCTACTTTTAATAAATCTTTGTCATAGTAGTAAGGGTTAGCAATTAAGGCCTTGATCATCCCTCGGTCCAAAACCAACAATTTCAGTAGGTGATCAGCGCGAGGCATGGGGCGGCAGGAGTCCGGGAAAGGCGTAGTCTTGGAGGTGCAACCCAACCCAAGGACAGCGCCGATG
>NZ_NRRS01000162.1 GCF_016583795.1 Rhabdochromatium marinum
GAAAGCCATGCGAAAAAATCGCCGGGGTCCGAAAAAACCGCTGACCAAACGCACTCGATACAAAGATAAGCCGCATGTCTCGACCGCCAAGCTTCTGGCCGCTGGTTAGCCCACCTTAAAAGGGCTGATCTACGACACTAAGCCGAAAACCGCTTTTATCCCTTTCGAATCTTTGGATACAGCTTCTTCTCAGATTCATCGGTCATATCCTTTCGATACCAGCTTGGGGCACTGATATTACCTCTCCAGCCGAACACAGCAAAAAGCGGTTCTTCAATTGTTCGAATAGAATGGCATTCGTTGCTGCGATGGATTAGAACAGAGCCGGGAGTCTTTTCTTTATATTGATTGCTAGCACCAATCTGCCATTCTGGATGGCCAGTTAATACAATATAAAATTCTTCACCGGGATGGGCATGCGGCGGATATACGCAATTGGGCCCCAATATAAAAAGCCCTAAAATGATACTGTTATGATAGATGCGACCGTCCGGACCGAAGCCTTCACCATTTGCGAAGTTTGGTAGAAAAGATCGACTCCATTCATCATCTTCATAAAACTCTGTCCATCGGACCAAGCCAAATGCAATACGAGCAGCTTCATACAAATTTCGTAATTCCGGGGTCGGTTGATTACCAAGCGACTGTGGCGAGAACCTGAGACCTCTCACGACTGATTCCGGCCGCCACTGTTCTTTTAAGCTCTTACTGTTGAGAGTTTCCAGATCAGCGGAAAAGTTCAAAGCTAATTGCTTATGTGTATCCGGAATCTGGCTGGAAATTTGTGATTTGAGAAATATGGCTGTTTCTGATGCCAAATCATAGAGTTTTGAAATATTATACATATTGATATTTCCACATTATTAAGGCATACGTATACCCATAAGCCGGGCCATACTGAGCCACTACGACATCACGGGACTGCTATGAGAGTTCGATTCGCAGTATGGCCTCGGCTTGATGGGCGTGTTAGGCAATTTTGTCGGTGCGATTCAATTGCTACGAATTAAATCGAGCCTGGACCCTTTAATTTATAAGCCAGGCCATACTGAGCCACTACGACATCACGGGACTGCTATAAGAGTTCGATTCGCAGTATGGCCTCGGCTTGATGGGCTTGTTAGGCAATTTTTGTTGGTGCGATTCAATTGCTGCGAATTAAATCGAGCCTGGCCCCTTTAATTTTGTATGCTGATAGTTCATTCCTATTGTCATTGAGGTGAAAGATGCCCTGTAAGACTCCTTCATAAATATTCATGACATCGCTTTCCGGGCCAATTCGGATAGAGGCTGTTACGGATATTGTTTCATCATCGTCGACAGTTACGTTTAAGTCGGTTACGCCACCACACCAGAACGGATTATCGGGAGAAACGAGCTTGATTCGCCAAGTAATGAACCATTCAAGGGCGGTTTCAAGATCACGTAACCGAATTTCTTCACCTACTACAGCCCTTGATAACACCTGTCCCAAACGACTCCCATTCTTGGCGATTGCCGCAGTGATTCGTCCTAGCTCCTGCATATTGTTGCAATTGTCCAGCCCTTTTAAGGTGGGCTAACCAGCGGCCAGAAGCTTGGCGGTCGAGACATGCGGCTTATCTTTGTATCGAGTGCGTTTGGTCAGCGGTTTTTTCGGACCCCGGCGATTTTTTCGCATGGCTTTC
>NZ_NRRS01000163.1 GCF_016583795.1 Rhabdochromatium marinum
ATACGGGGATCTTCAAGGCTGGCAAAATGCTCGATCATGCTGGCGGACACTCAAGGCTCCTCAAGGCGATTGGCTAACAGGGGGCCGCAACATCATGTCAGATCTAGCGTTAATACGCGCTCGCCCTGGGCCGTGGTGCGCTTTAGCGGCAGAACATGATCTGGATTGCTATACTCAAGAAAACACTTGCACATTGCGTCTGAACTTTTCCAGACAGACTTTTATTGACTGGCGTCTTGCAACAAAGGCGCTCCCCCCCGACTCGCAACATTCTGAAGTTGGCGCTCCACCGTCCCGGTCTTTGGTCGCCACATCATCGTTCTGCTAGACTCTCGGACTTCCTACCCGATGAGCGGGTGGCGCGGAGTGCAGGATGATCTTCGCAGCATGACGCTCGCGTAACCCCAGGAGGCACAGATTCATGTTTCACAAGATTATGGTGCCAGTGGATCTTGCGCACTTGGGTGCGCTGGAAAAGGCTTTGACCGTCGCGGCCGATCTCTCGCGCCACTACAGAGCGGCCTTGTGCTATGTCGGTGTGACCACCTCCCAGCCCAGTGCAGTGGCCCGCACGCCTGAGGAATATGAGGTCAAGCTCAGGGCGTTTGCCCACCAGCATGCGCCCGATAGCGGCCATGAGCCGACGGCGCGCGTCTATAACAGCCATGACCCGGCCGCCGACCTGGACAAAATCCTCGTCCAGGCCATTGATGATGTCGGCGCCGACCTGGTGGTGATGGCAACACATCTGCCTACCCATCTCGATGCCATCATGCCGGCCAACGGGGCCAAGATCGCCCAGCACACCAAGGCATCCGTGTTTCTCGTGCGCCGGGATCTGTCCGCCGTATAACACGGCGCTTCACGCGACCACCGCGCAAGCCCCTCTATTCGAATTCAGGCAGTCAAGGGAGAACCCCATGGAAGAAAAACCTGCACCAGCGCTGGACATCCCGCTCGAGTCGGTCGGCATACCGGCCCCGCAGGGGGCGGCCAATCTGATCGATACTGATTACCAGATCGGTCAGGACAACTACCAGGCCCGTCCCCTCGGGGTGAGTATCGACATCCACAGTGCCGTGTTTGCCGTGTCGGCCCTGATGATCTTTGGCTTCGTGGTGCTGACCCTAGCCCTGCCCGAGCAGGCGACTGCCATCTTTAACGGGGCGAAGAACTGGATCAACACCAATGCGACCTGGTTTTACCTGCTGTCAGCCAACGTCTTCGTGTTGCTGTGTCTCGGCCTGATTTTCTCGCCCCTGGGGCGTATCCGCATCGGTGGCGCCGAAGCGACGCCGGACTTCTCGCGAACCTCCTGGTTCGCCATGCTGTTCGCGGCGGGGATGGGCATTGGCCTGATGTTCTATGGCGTGGCTGAGCCCTTGACTCACTACGGGACATCCCTGGAAGGCATCGTTGTTGGCGAGGACGGCGTACGCACGGACTGGGCTCCTCTCGGGGGAGCGGTCGGCGATGAGGCGGCCGCCGTCCGCTTGGGCATGGGGTGCTACCTTTCAATAATGTCCTTAGCAAGGCTGAGCACCGAACTGATCGATCTTGTCCCAGAATTGCGCCCAGCGTCCGGTCGACTGAACCAATGCACGTAAGCTCAAAACAATCTTGGCGCC
>NZ_NRRS01000164.1 GCF_016583795.1 Rhabdochromatium marinum
AATCGCTCAAGCAGAGCGCGTACCATGACCGTGGCAGGCGCGCGTTCAGCAAACCGGTTGAGAACATCATCAAACATCGGTTGTCAACTCCAACTCTAGAAATAATATCCATATTATACAATGAGTTGCATCACCTTAAAAGGGCTGGTCCCAGGACAGTACAAACGCATTATTGAATCCCGCTAAGATCACCAGAGTGAGCACCAGGAAGTTAATATCGGCTCTCCCAAGTTTCCAGTTTGTGCGCTCAAGGGTCAACACCTAAGGCTTTTTGGGTGAAAAAAGCCAAACAACAGTGCGCGCAATGTCATTCCAATTAATTTGAAAACGCTCCCCCTTCTTCCCCCTTCCCCCCCCTCTTCCAGGCTTTACCTGGCGTAATGAAAATAACGCGAACCTGGTGCTGATAAAGTAAAATCAGCTCCAACAATCCCCCTGCATGCGATTGCATTGACATTGAATAACACACGCGAGTTGAGTGACATGACCATAACCCGCAAAGGCTTGATTCTCGCCGGTGGTGCCGGCACCCGACTGCATCCGCTGACGGTCGCAGTCAGCAAGCAGCTGATGCCGGTGTATGACAAACCGATGATCTACTATCCGCTTGCGGTGCTGATGTTGGCTGGCATCCGCGAGACCTTGATTATCACCACGCCACGCGATCAGGCGGCCTTTCGTGACCTGCTCGGTGATGGCCGCCAGTGGGGACTGCGACTCGACTATGCTGTGCAGCCACACCCGGGCGGTCTGGCACAAGCGTTTCTGATTGGCCGGGATTTTATTGCCGGCGACCCCTGTTGCCTGATTCTGGGTGACAATATCTTCTATGGCGGCGGCCTGACCCCGTGCCTGAAGCATGCGGCGGCCCAGACCTCGGGGGCCAGCGTATTTGGCTATCGGGTACGGGATCCGCAGCGCTATGGAGTGGCGGAGTTTAACGCCGCCGGGCAGGTGATCAGCCTGGAGGAAAAACCAGCGCGGCCCAAATCCCATTATGCAGTGACCGGTCTGTATTTTTATGATGAGCAGGTCTGCGAGCTGGCTGCCGGCTTGCAGCCCTCTGCGCGCGGCGAGCTGGAGATCACCGATCTCAATAACCGCTATCTGGCCCAGGGGCAACTGTATCTGGAAAAACTCGGTCGCGGGATCGCCTGGCTGGATACCGGCACCCAGGAGTCGCTGTTGCAGGCGGCCAATTTCATTCAGGCCATCGAGCAGCGCCAGGGGTTAAAAGTCTGCGCGCCTGAGGAGATGGCCTATCTGAACGGCTGGATTGATGCCGCGCAACTGCGCACCCTGGCCGAGCCGCTGCGCAAAAGCGGCTATGGCGAGTATCTGCTGGGCCTGCTGCCGGACGGACTGACGAACTGAAGGACTGACGGAATCAATAGCTGAAGCATCCTAGTCAACTACCCCGGCCTAAAGGCCGGAGCTTGAAAAAGCTCGGTTGACCAGGGCAAGCGGTGAGAACCCGCTTCGTGCATCACAGGTCGTCAAGACCCACTCCGGGATGCTTCCTCAGTCCCGGACCCTGGAAGATCAGGATCATGCTGGCGAAAGGCAAAGCGCCGAAGGTGTTGATCGCCGCCGCGAGGCGGGAGCCG
>NZ_NRRS01000165.1 GCF_016583795.1 Rhabdochromatium marinum
ACCAGCTCATTGACACTGCCAATCTGGCGCCACACCAGCCCCAAGACCAATCCCATCATCACCGGCAGCGTCAGCACCCGCGCGCGCAACCCCAGCAGGTGAAAGTATCTCACCTGCTCCAGCGTAGCCGAATGGACAATCTCGCTCAGGCGCGTGGCCACCGCGTCCGCCGTTGGAGCACTCGTGGGGCGGTGTTGCCGATCCCGCTGGATGGCGCGGGTATGGCGCACGGAACTGCGCTTCTTCGGCTTCGCGTCGGTGGGAACGGGACAGACGGTGGTGTCCATGGGGCTCGGGGCGCTCAACAAAAAAGGATCGACAGCTTCTCAAAAACCTTAACTTGTAAGCAATGCTCTTAGGTAGCAACGTTTGCTATCTCGTGCGTCATATTTCAATGGGGATTTATAGATGTCAACGTCATGTCACACATTGACGGATGAAGCTTGCAAATGCCTCAGTACTCCTGGATGCATCGGTGATGATCGATTGTTACTAGTTCGGAACGAGATATATGGTCTTGGAACGAGAAATGAGTCTTCTCGGATCCCAATATATGCTCTTATGAATCGACTCTTGTTGCTGTTCCAGTCTTCTGCCGTATTTGTGTTTTGCTGGCGGGAAAGTCGGCCTGACCGCTGGCAATTTTTTCACAACTATTACGATGCATTGGGTCGTGATTACCTTGACCAGTTCTTGATTGGTGAATTGCAGGATGCTGCAAGAGGCACTCGTGATGAAAGCACATGGGAGATTTTTGCTGGAGCCAATGCATTTTCTTGTCTTGAAGAAGAAGTGTCTCCTATTCCGCTTCCGTTACAGAAGAAGTATCATGTTTTTTTGGTGGAATTAAAAAAGCTGCCGGATAACTCGATCTCGAATGATAACCTTCGCGAGTATTTTTCTTTAATGAAGGATCAGGATTGTCGAGTTTGCGCGTTGAGGCGATTGTTTGATTGTATGCAAAGCGAAGAAAATGTCCCGTTAACGAAGTTCGTTTTTGGCCCTGATGGCCATAGATTGAATGACGCAATTTATGATTTCTTGGACCGGCATCGTACAGTCAATATGGACGCGCGATCAGACTTTGGAAATGACTTGCAATCGGTTCAATTTGACGAGATGACTGATAATGTTTTAGATGGAATTCGGTCGGAAGTAGTTGGTGCGTTGATGAAGGATGTCAGGCCGTCGCCTCTTATTCAGCATGAACCTTCAGGTCGAGAAATAGAGTCTGTTAAGTTGCCGTTTGCAAATTTGTTCTTTGTGGTTAGACTTCCTTATGATGAAAAATCAAGATTTCGTTTCGGTGGCTCATTAGGCGCGGTAGGTATACCTTATACCAGCCCTTTTAAGGTGATGCAACTCATTGTATAATATGGATATTATTTCTAGAGTTGGAGTTGACAACCGATGTTTGATGATGTTCTCAACCGGTTTGCTGAACGCGCGCCTGCCACGGTCATGGTACGCGCTCTGCTTGAGCGATT
>NZ_NRRS01000166.1 GCF_016583795.1 Rhabdochromatium marinum
CAGCCCTTTTAAGGTGGGCTAACCAGCGGCCAGAAGCTTGGCGGTCGAGACATGCGGCTTATCTTTGTATCGAGTGCGTTTGGTCAGCGGTTTTTTCGGACCCCGGCGATTTTTTCGCATGGCTTTCAAATCGACACGCCGAGCTAAATCGAGGAGCATCGCGCAGAATTGTGTGTGACTGGCTTGAACGAACATCGCCCATTGATGCTCATCGACGGCAATATCGAGTCCTTCAGTCGTGTTAGCAATTTCGTTGGCAAGATAGTACTCAGACACCGTTTCATCAACATTGGCCTCGGGATGTGCCGCGCGCAATGCCGCCATGACCACGGCATAAAGATTGTAGGCGACGAGTGCAAGACAGAATCCAAACAAAGCCGCTTGTGGGTAACCCAACGGATTGATCTCTGAATTCAAGTGCGCTTCAAGCTTTTGAAACGCCGTTTCAATCGTCCAACGCGTTCGATACACTTCAGCAATCGTGGCGGCATCAGCAACATCGGCCGGAAGATTCGTCAACAGGTTAAGCTGTCGATCTCCGTTGCGCGTGGGCGTGTCGAGCTTGACGATGATCCGTCGCCATGTCCAGGTATGCCCTGGCTCGTCCGTGACCTGTACCGCCTGTTCAAACAAACGACCGGTGGTGTCACCCGCTGCGGGTTGAGCGGCCTCAAGTGGCTTCACGCTCAAAGCGTTATGATGGCGAATGATGAAGCAAGCCCTTTGGCGAGCGAGGCCGACTAAAAAGCTTTTGACACAAAAATTACGATCTGCAATCCACAGCTCACCGGCCTGAATCCGAGCCAGCACCTGATGAAACAGCGAGCGTTCTTGAGCATGCCCATCGGCACAGGGGAACACATCACTGATGATTCTGCGCGCCGCATCGAACACCACCAGGCATTTGCCGGGCAAGGGGGCGGCGGCACAGTTGCGCAGGGCGCGAAGACGACGTTGGCTGGCTTCCAGACAGTTGCCATCCAGGTAACGGATGCGATAACCCGACAAACGCTCGGGGAGAGTGCTCCCAAGTTGATCAATAAGATCAGCGGCCCCTTGGGCCACTTCGCGCACCAATCCTTGCGAAGTCGACAGCTCAACGCCACGCAATTTGTCATAGACGGCCACAATAGACGCTGTGATCGACGTTTTTCGATACGCTGCATTGACGCTAGGTTGTGTTTTACAGACCACCTGCATCATGAGTTGGACCAGCGAGGAGAAGAGGATCTTTTTCGTATACTGAAGTTGGCAAACAGACTCGAACCAGGCGTCAAGGCGCTCAGCGTTCAGTAATCGCTCAAGCAGAGCGCGTACCATGACCGTGGCAGGCGCGCGTTCAGCAAACCGGTTGAGAACATCATCAAACATCGGTTGTCAACTCCAACTCTAGAAATAATATCCATATTATACAATGAGTT
>NZ_NRRS01000167.1 GCF_016583795.1 Rhabdochromatium marinum
CTCTACAACCAACAGATCCCTCAACGCGCGTTGGGCCATGTCGCCCCCATCCAGGCGTTAAAACAATGGTACGAACGCGAGCCAGAATTGTTTTCAAAGCGGCCTTACAATCTTCCGGGACTTGACACCTAAGTAAGACTGGTATAATTGAGCATACCAGCACGGGCGCGCTAAGGTTGAATCAGAATTTCTCAATCGGGTTAGGGATTTTCCAGTAATCGAATCCGTCATTCATTAAGCTGTCAGCGAAGCTCATGAGTGGCTGGCGGTCGTTTTCGAGAATTCGATAGACTTGATAGTCTTGCGCTGATTTTTTATCTGAGTGTGCCAGCACGCGACTATAATAAAGATTTGTACCCTTGCGAGACTTGTTAAAGCCGACATGAGCAATGGCGGCGTAAGCTCCGCGAGCACCATGCAGTGTCTCTAGATTGAACTCGCCAAGCTCTCGACGAAGTAGCTTGTTCAGTTCCTTGTTGCAAGCGTTCGTTTTCGTAACTGATGCGTCGATAAAATCGGGCTTTTTCTCTCGAAGTGCTGCAAGCGCTGTAATCACTTCGTTAGCGGATACAAGCGTAGGGATAACAGTATTAAATCCGTTATCATCGCCTTTAATCTTTGCTCGGCCAGTAAAGTGAACAGCGGCATTGCCGAGTTTTTTAAAATGGGCTTTTGCAAGAATCTCATACTGACGACGGCCAGTGACAACGCACAATCCGACAGCGATATGTGAGTAAAACCTCGACTGAAGCATTGAGCGTGCTTTTTCAAGGTACTCAAGCGGCTTGACAATCGGCTCTGCATCTTCTTGTTTCAACTCGGTTGCATTATTTTTTCCTGCATTGAACTCCTCAATATCGGCTGGTGAGATATTCAGAACCGCCAGCACCAGCGCCGACTTCAAATCATCTTCAGAGCCGTTCCAAAAACCTGCTTCAATCGCTTGTAGGGCGCGTTCTGAGTGCTCTTGAAGCGTCGAGCCAGGTAAGCGTGGCATCAAGCGAGAGAGCTTGCGAGCAGCCACTGAGTTGAACGGTCTGCGGTACTCACCATTGGCATTCTTGCGAGAGCAGATGTTAGGGCGTGCTTGCTCAAGCTGACTCTCAACCTCGACACATATCGCGGCAACCTCTGCAAAGCTGCGGGCGACATTGACTGAGTTTACAAAGTTGTCTAACTGGTCTTGCTTGATGTACTTCAGCATTTTCGGCTCCGGTGCGGTTGTCCCTGGGTAGTGCCTCAGTCTATAGGCAGCAATTCTCAATTTAAGACCATGTTATACTTCATTGTCCGAAGTAAGGTTGAAACCACCGCCTTTAGGCGGTCAGATTTATCTTTGAAGCCTTTTGCAAGGGTTGTTAAAGATGGAGTATCGCTACGGTAGCCATACGGTTTTCAAGATTCAGTATCATTTTGTGTTTGTCACGAAATATCGCTATCACGTTCTAAAAGGAGACGTTGCCCTGAAAGCGCGTGAATTGATCCGCCAAACCTGTCAGGCGTTCGAGATCGAGATTCTCAAGGGCGTCGTGAGCAAAGACCATATCCATATTCTGGTCTCTGCGCCGCCAACTATGGCACCAAGCGAAATCATGAGGCGAATTAAAGGGCGCACATCGACAAAGCTCTTTGAGACATTTCCGGGGCTAAAAAAGCGTTACTGGGGTCGGCATTTCTGGGCGCGTGGCTACTTTTGTGTGACCTCTGGCGAGGTGACAGACGAGATGATCAAGCACTATCTTGAGCATCACTTCGAGCCACGGGCAGAGGACAACTTCCGGACAGAGGCACCCTAAACGGGTCTATTTGACCCGTATCCGGACTTTCAGTCCGTAACTTCAACCCACCAGCTTTAGCTGGTGGTTGTTGAGATAAGAACAAGTTCGCATTTTTTGAATAACCCAAGTTGCCACCTTGGCTGATTCAAAAAAGGAAATTGAGGCTACAGGCCAGGATAAAGAATGCTGTCTTGAATTCAAAACCGGCAGCGGTCACGCTGTGGATATGCTTGGGTAGCAATCGTTCGATGAGGCTCCCTGTGGTTTCTACAGCATGACGCGCGGAGGACATCAAATACGTCAGTGCCGGTTCGTGGGGACGCTTGGAGTTTTTCTTGCGAAGCGGCTGCAGATGTAAACCGGCATCCTCCAGAAGATCTTCATAGCCGTAGTCGTTATAGGCTTTATCGCCCGTGATGGTCGCCTGATCCGGGAGATCGAAGACATATTGTTTCAATGCTTTGGCATCGCTGTCGGCGCCGGGTGTCAGAAAAAACTCGACGGTTGTCCTTGGGCCGTGACCAGGAGGTGGATTTTTAACCCATAGAAGTAGCGGCGTTTACTCGCCTGGTAGCCGCGCCACGCTTCACCTTGATAACGACGGCAGCGACGAATCCGGATGTTGTCGCAGACTGGGAGCGGGAAGCTGTCGATGATATAGAGGCGTTTGGTGTTCGATTGATGCCCCAGGCTGGCTAGAACGTGAAACAATGGCCTCACGAACGGTTCGCAACGATAGAGACGGCGCACGAAGCGACTGGCACTGAGCCGACGTGGGAGATAGCCTGTTTCATGCAGAAACCGATGGGCTCGCTGAAAGCATCCGCCAAACTCGAGGGCGACGACCAACGCGGTGGTGAGAATTTCCGCGTCGGAGACCTGACACTGTGGATCTTCACGATGACCGAGTGCTTTCAACAGATCGTCACAAAGGCAGTATACGAATATAATCTTTGTGTCCATCGGGGTTCCTCGCCAGTCGTTGTGCAGTAGGGGTACTTACAACGCTAGCAAACTCCGATGGACACCAGCTTATCAAGGTGGCAACTTGGGTTTTGAATACCTGAAAATTCAATGCTAAACCACGTCAATTTAGAGGTGCGTAATTCTTATGCTATAGTTTGCGCTCCATTGTGCCACGCATCGTTTGGGCGCGCACTTGCCGACATTTTGGTGACAGGATCGTTTCATGTTGACGTTAGATCTTGCCAA
>NZ_NRRS01000168.1 GCF_016583795.1 Rhabdochromatium marinum
GGCATGCGCTGGAAAACCAAAGGCGCCGGGATTGTACTCAGCCTGCGGGCGCTGAGCCAAACGACCGGGCGCTGGCAACAATTTTGGCAGCGAATTGATCAATTCGGTGCCGCCTGTTTCGGGTGATGACATTATTCAAAGGCCGCACCCTGGCCGATCACCTCGGGGGCATTGGCCACGACGCCGTAGGCACTGTAGCCATCGGACTGCAGATAGAACCTTGGCGGTGGATCCGTCCCGCCCGCCTGGGCTGGATCCTCGAGCAGAACGCCCTTGGGCACGCAGGCCGCGCGGCTGTCGGCATACGCGAACCAGCGCACCGGCTGTCCAGGCGGCCCCCCGCAGAATACCCACATGTAGGAGGTCTGGGTGTTGTCGCGCCCGGGCTCGCGGAGCACCTGCACTGGCGTTTCGTCGACGTGGACCACCGTGCCTTGGCGCAGCAGGGCCTTGAGCGCAGCGGCGATCGGGGCGAGCGGTGCGTTGAGCTGGATTAGCAGCCCGGCCATGGTCTGGCGGCTCAGGTCGATGCCCTCACGCTCGAAGATCTTTTGTTGGCGATACAGCGGCAGGGCATCGACGAACTTGGCGGTGACGATCCCCGCCAGCAGTGAGCTGTGGGCGATCGACTTGGGGATGATCTGTTCGGGACGCGGGGCGATCTTGACCCCGACCTCGGCACCGGCGACGCTGTCGTCGCGTGCGACGTATTTGGCACGCTTGTAGACGATGACGTAGGTCTGGCGCGGCAGGATGGCCAATTGCTCGGAGGTGTCATAGCCGATGAAGCTCCAGTCCTCCCCCATTGCGGCCTTCTCGTCCTCGCCGAGATCGAGCAGACGCTCGACGCGGGGCAGATGACTCGGCAGAGGACGGCGCACGGGTTGGCGCTTGGTCGGCTCCGTCTTGTCCTTGGCGCTGTCCGGCGTTGGGGCCACAGGCCGCTCGGCCTCGAGTTCGCCGATGAGCGCCTCGAGTTCGGTTTCGTCGAACAGGCGCAGCTGGCTGTCCGGGACCTGATCGGTGCTGCGCCCGAAACGCTTGCGCTTGAGCAGCTCGATGGTCTCGAGCAGCTGCGCGATGCGCTGCTCCTGAACCCCGCGCTCACGGTCCGCCTCGGCCAATTGCGCCGTCAACTGGGCGATGATCGCCCGCAGTTCGGCGGGAGCGTCGGGGAGAGTCTGAGCGGTACTGGACATGCCCAGCATTATACCAGATTCCCTTGTCAAATCGGCGACTTATGAACGCTAGTGCGCCAAGCGAAGCTTGGCGCTTCTTGCCGGGTGAAAGTCCCGGTCGGGTAAGGGCTAGCCACCCACCCGTATCGCGTGTTGCGCCTCTGGCGGATAGCGACGCTCTGGTCGGGAGACTGGTG
>NZ_NRRS01000169.1 GCF_016583795.1 Rhabdochromatium marinum
GGATCAAAATTCCCGGCTTAGTGAAAGGCACTCGCATCGCCATCCCGCTCGATACCACCGTCGCGCCCACTGGCACCCTGCGGATCATCCTCACCGACGATGACCGTCTTGAGGTCCACACCACCATTGAGGCCGAGATCACCCATGACTGCGGTGAGCGCACCCTGGGCATCGACAAAGGCTACTCCGAGGTGCTGGTTGATTCCGACGGGGAACATCATGGCCCGGAGCTGGGCGGGCTGCTGTCGGAGACCTCCGACAAGCTCAAAGCCAAGCACCAGCGCCGATCAAAACTGCGCGCGCTCGCCAACAACACGCGCAACCCGCGCAAGCGCGAGCACATTCGTCGCTTCAACCTCGGGCGCAAGACACTGAATCGACAGATAGACAAAACCCATGCGCGCATCCGCGACGTGGTGTTCCAGTCGGTTCACAAGGTCGTCGACAAAGCCGCTGTGATCGCGGCGGAAGATCTCACCGCCCCGATGGCGGGCAAGTCCTTCGGCAAGAACGTCAATCGTCGGCTGGCAAGCTGGACGAAAGGCGTCATTGCCGAAGCACTTGACAGTGTTTCAAGCCGTCGAGGTTCGACGGTCGTTCTGGTCAATCCGGCCTACACATCGCAAATGGATTCCCGNACCGCCCCGATGGCGGGCAAGTCCTTCGGCAAGACCATCAATCGTCGGCTGGCAAGCTGGACGAAAGGTGTCATTGCCGAAGCACTTGACAGTGTTTCAAGCCGTCGAGGTTCGACGGTCGTTCTGGTCAATCCGGCCTACACATCGCAAATGGATTCCCGCAACGGAGGCCTGCTGGGCCGCCGCCAAGGGGATCGGTTTCACTGTTTCGACGGGGTTGTGTTGCAGGCGGATCAGAACGCTGCGCGAAACGTGCTGGCACGGTTGTCCGACCCGGACATCGAGCGGTTCACGCCGTATCGAGCCGTGAAAGCGATCTTGCAAGCACGGACTGAGCGCCTGCGGTTGGGACTGCTCAACCAGGACTCCAGTTGCTCGCCCGGACAAAATCGGGTGCTATCAACGGAGAGCGAATGACCGAATGAGCACTTTCGAGTATGAAATTCGGAGCAGTTGACTGAAGCCACGGGATAAACTGTGCAGGCATACCGTACAGGAACGCCTGAACCATCGGATGTCCTGCTGTAGCACTCACACGAGCCGCTCAACCTCGAACGCCACCAACTGGCGCTGTTGCTCACTGAAGGCGATGCCGATCAGGGTGATCGGCTGACCCAGCGCGCAATATTTGTCGGCATAGCCTTTGTCCTTGAGCTGGCGCAAGGCACTGCCGGTGGGTGAACGCTCGGCGAGCTTGAACTCAAACAGCCAGATCTGGTGCTCAAGCTTGAGCGTCAGATCAATTCGCCCGTGATGGGTGATGTCTTCGGCGATCAGCTCCAGGCCCAGCGCAGCGAGGTGGCTGTAGAAGACGCTGGCCCAGTAGCCTTCGTAATGGGCAATGGGTGCATTGTCGTACCAATGATGCGGAATGGCGGCGAACAGGCTGTGCAGGTGCGCGCGCAGGGACTCGGGGTCGCCGGCCTGGAGGATCTCGTGCAGGCGGCTCAGCGCCTGCTCGGCGGCGGGCGCTTGCTCGGCCATGAGCGCGCGCAGCAACACGTCGTTCAAGGCGCTTTGCACTTCTAGGTTGGGGTAGGTCAGCCGGTATTGGATGCGGGCGCCCATGCGCTGCTGACCGGCAAAGGTCAGATAGCCGGTCTGCCACAGCAGCGCCTCGGTGGCGATATGATCGACATCGAAGCTCGATAGCAAGGCTTCCGAGGCCATAGTGCGGGCCAGATTGGGCGTGAACAGCCCACGTTGCATCAGCACCTCAATCGGGTGCCGCCTTTCAATGATGTCAATCATGAGCCATGCTTAGCCCATCATCCAAATGCAGAAAGAGGGCTTGGCCATAACAGCGCAACTCATTAACATCGACGGTCATCAGGCGACTTTTCAAGTCA
>NZ_NRRS01000170.1 GCF_016583795.1 Rhabdochromatium marinum
TGGCTTACCAATAACCGTCTGCCATTTTCCACCAGGAACCAGCAAATGGAACAAAATCGAGCATCGCTTGTTCTCGTTTATCACCCAAAACTGGCGAGGCAAACCGCTTGTCAGTCATGAGGTCATCTTCAATCTCATCGCAGCCACGACGACGGACACAGGATTACGCGTTCATGCAGAATTAGATTCCACTACCTATCCTCTCGGCCAAAAAGTCACTGCCGCTGAGTTGGCTGCCGTCAACATCAAGCGACACGACTTCCATGGCGACTGGAATTACACTATTTCACCAGCACAAAATGGAACACTTATTTTGTAACAATCCCTAAGCGGCTTTCGGCTGAATCACCACATGGTACTTGGGTAGATGCTCATTGCGCTGAAGGCGTTTCTCGATGAGATCGAAGGCTTGTTTTGTCAGGGGTGGCGCCCTGATCGATAGGACGCCTTGGTTTTGTTACAATCATGTCAACTTGGTAACTGCCCAGGTACCCCGTCAGGGCATCACTCAACCCGAAGCTTTGCCAGAAGCGAATCGGAAGATTGCGTGAGGGTTTCGAGGACATTCCACCCCTGCTTTTTGGCAGTGGCGATCAGGGAGCGAATCGTGGCGAACTCCGTAGCGCTTTGCTCGCAGCGAAATCCACCAGAGATCTTCTGTCTGAGTTCATCAGTTACAAGTTAAGGTTTTGGTCGTCATGGCAAGCAAAATCCACTGAGGCCTGAGTCTTGTGTTGAGCCGCCTTGCGGGGACGTTTGATGATGCCCAATGTCTTGGCGTCCTCGGCCAGATAGCGTACGGGGTCGAGCGTAGGATCGTGTTGCTGAGCGCCGACCACGAAGTACAAGCTGCGGTAGAGCATTTCCATGGAGATGTCGGCGAACGGGCGCCCCAGTGCCTCGGCCACGGCATCGGTCAAATCGACCAGCACGGCGTACAGGATCCAGGTGGCCAACAATTGCAGCTCTACGGCGTTTTGTGCCCCGCCATAGAAATAAGCCAGTTCCAACAAGCGCTTGGCGATGGCAAAGGCATCCTCCACCCGCCAGCGCTGGGCATAGAGGGCCGCAGCCTGGGCGGTGGGCAAGCCGAGGAGATCGAGGGCATTGGTCAGGTAGCGGCAGACCGTGCCACCGCCCTGGATCTCGATCAGGCGCACGCGCTGGCGGGTGGCGCCTTGGCCGACCCACACCACCCGATCCCGGAGACTGGAGGTATGTACGAAGAGCTGATCGACCTCGTACTTGAGGTTCGATTTCGCGCGTGTCAGCCAGGTGACACCGCGCCCGCTCAACGCGGCCCACTGGGCAAAGTCGGTGAAGGCGCGATCGACGATCAGCA
>NZ_NRRS01000171.1 GCF_016583795.1 Rhabdochromatium marinum
GCAATCTGACATTGAACGATGCCGGCCAGTCTACCGAGTCAGCGCCAAAAGTTTACGAAAAACTTTTTTTGAGCCTGGGCCAACCTGCTGTTGTTACGCCGAAAATTTTTTCGGCGGGAATTGCTGTGGTGGTAGTGTTGCATATTTAGCACGAGCGGCCTGACCTGGGCAATGACCAGCACATGGATACCTTTGAAAGATTGGAATACCCAGCGCGCGGTGGGACGAGCGCTCGGCTGACCCTTCTGGTCGGGGAAGGTTGCCTGCTGTGCCTTGAGACTCTCGCGGATACGGTGTTCCAGGGCAGCATAGACCAACAAGCAGAGGGTCATCACCATCATCAACGCCATGATGCGCTCGGGTTTCTTCAGGTAGAGTGTCGCGGCCATAAACATCGGGTCTTTGAGGAAGCGAAAGCCGCGCTCGACTGTTTGTTGATCCTTGTAGGCGGCGATGAGCTCGGCTTCGCTGAGCAGTGAGTCATCGAGCTGATTGGTGGCGAGGATGAAACAGCTTTTGCGTTCCAGGCGGCGCTGGTGCTCCTGCACCTGCGAGGCCAGTGCGCCGCTGATGCGGTAGACATAAAAGTCTGGCGCCTGCCCTCGGGCCGGGCGGCCTTGGCTGTGGTAGCGAGGCAAGGCCTCAATGCAGGTCTCGCCGAGCAGGCCAATCTTAAGTGTGTGCTCAAAACGCTCCAATGCCTTGAGCGCATCGGCCTCGCAGGCGAAGTCCGTGTTGCACAGCCGCTCGAAGCCCTTGAGTTCGGCCTCGCCCTGTGTAAGACAGTGCTTGTTAAGGCGCTTGAGGGCGCGTTGGCGCGCCTGCGGTGAATAGACCACAACCCAGCGTTGGCGCACCTCACCATAGACGGTGCCTAAGGTGCAACAGGCCTCTTGCGTGGGCTTGTGCATCAACATTGGAGCGACTGCATGGATCATCTCGCAGGCGAGCGTGAGGGTTTCAGGCACGCGCGAAATCCAGGCATAGGTGTCCATCGCCTGGAGGGTGTCGCGGGTGTAGAGCGCGCTGTCGGCCATGAGGATCTCCAGTCCAACATCGGCTTGCAGCTGGTCGAGATAGGCATTGACGGTCTTGCGAAAGCTCGTCTTGTCGCTGTTATTACCGCTTAAGGCTTCCATCAGCAGGGGAATGCCGGCTTGGCGCTCGCAGAGCAATTGCAGCACCACCTGGTTCAAATCCGCGCGATGATCACGACTGTAGCCTTGGGTGATGCGAATCACGCCCGTCGGATCTTCGATGTCGCTGTTGTAGTCACCATCGACATGGAAGCTGGTCGAATCCAGATGCCCAAAGCGACACAACAACCCTAACCGCT
>NZ_NRRS01000172.1 GCF_016583795.1 Rhabdochromatium marinum
ACAGCTTCTGAGTATTATGCAATGTTGCCGCGTGTGAAGCGAATCACTTCGAGGAGCCCGGTGCGGTAGTTCCGCACGCCGGGATCTGTACGGGGGCGGCCGGGTAACTGGCCGTCCTACCGTGATGAAATATATGAGCGCACAAAAGCAACAAAAATCAATCACTATGGACTGAAAGTCCATAGTATGAATAGCGACTGAAAGTCGCGATTTCGGTTAAAACCGACTGAAAGTTGACACTGACTAAAGTCAGTTAAATCATGACTCAAAGTCATTCAACAGAAAAACCATCATCTTGGTGATTTGGGTGATCTTCGTGATGCTGCAAATATTCTCGAATCATCTCGTCAGTCACGTGACCTGAACTGAAGGCCGCATAACCAATTCCCCAGAAATGTTTCCCCCAATATCGTTTGCTAAGTTGCGGAAATTCTTCCTGAAGCTTTCGTGAGCTACGACCTTTAAACCATTTAACCAAATCACTGACTGAATATTTTGGCGGATAGGATATGTACAAATGCACATGATCTTTGCTAACAACACCACTGATAATCTGTACATCATTTTGCGCACAGACTTGCCGGATAATTTCACGTGTCCGATAACCTACCTCTTTCGTTAATACCGCATATCGGTATTTCGTGACCCAGATTAAGTGAACTTTTAAGTCGTGAACAGTGTGCGAAGATTTGCGATAAGACCTCATAAATGAGAGTTTACTAAAAGTCTTGCACTAAAGTGCATAGTTTTTACTAAACGGTTGGGACAATAAATGTGTTGGCTCACAGCATGGGTAGCCGGGTACTTGCTAATGCAGTTAAAAGTATCGAAATAGGAGAAGTTAAGCTAAACCAAGTCGTACTAGCTGCACCTGATATCAATTCTAAAATTTTCGTAGATCACATTGCGCCCTTCTTCAAAAATAAGGCGGAGCGATACTCTATATATTCATCTTCAAAAGATAGGGCACTGGAAATTGCTAATGAAGTTCAAAAAAGTCATAGACTAGGGCAATCTGGAAAAAATATGGTTGTTCTTCAAGGTTTCGATACAATTGATGCTTCAGCCATTGATACTAGCGTTCTTGGGCATTCATACTATGGTGATGAGAGGGAGTTGTTGTTTGATCTATACCATCTGCTAAGAAACAATCTTCCTCCAGATGGCCTTGATCATGCCTTGGTCCATTGTTGCTAAGCCGCCACAGGCATCAGGTAGGGGCGCTTTGCCGGTCGAGGTCGTCGTCGAGCCGGCCAAGCCGGCCAAGGCATGCGTTCAAGCACTTGCTCAA
>NZ_NRRS01000173.1 GCF_016583795.1 Rhabdochromatium marinum
GCGCGAAGCCTAACCCGTTGAGCACCATCGCTTTTACAGACTGTCCCAGGGAGATGATCCGGCTGCTTTCATCCTGTACCATAACCCGATCAATGAGCTCCCCGAGACCCAGCTCGTCGTACATTCCGGCTACCAATCCCAGGTGTTCGAGCGCTTGGCTGCTGTAATGCTGTGGACTGGCCTTTGAGCCAGTTTCAATGTGCATGGCCAGCCTGCTTCCCCCTGAATGTTTGCGATAAACGCAAGGATAGATGAGTTGAGAGAAAATCTGTCGGTGGCGTGAGCGGGTGCGGAATGTCGGCTATATCATCGACAGCTTCCCGCTTCCGGTCTGCGACAACATCCGGATTCGTCGCTGTCGTCGTTATCAAGGTGAAGCGTGGCGCGGCTACCAGGCGAGCAAACGCCGCTACTTCTATGGATTAAAAATCCACCTCCTAGTCACGGCTCAAGGACAACCCGTCGAGTTTTTTCTGACACCCGACGCCGACAGCGACGCCAAAGCATTGAAACAATATGTCTTCGATCTCCCGGATCAGGCGATCATCACGGGCGATAAAGCCTATAACGACTACGACTATGAAGATCTTCTGGAGGACGCCGGTTTACATCTGCAGCCGCTTCGCAAGAAAAACTCCAAGCGTCCCCATGAACCGGCACTGACGTATTTGATGTCCTCTGCGTGTTATGCCGTGGAAACCACTGGGAGCCTCATCGAACGATTGCTACCCAAGCATATCTACAGCGTGATCGCTGCCGGTTTTGAACTCAAGACAGCATTCTTTATCCTGGCCTGTAGCCTCAATTTCCTTTTCTGAATCAGCCAAGGTGGCAACTTGGGTTAAATAATGTGATCTAGCACGGCTGCGCCCAGAACTGCTCGATTTTCTCTCTGAACTGCGTCCAGCGCCCGGTGGACTGCACGAGCGCGCGCAGGGTCAAGAGCACCTTGGCCGAATGGCACTAACTTAAGGATTTTCGACTTAAAGTCATACACTTAGGCCGCTAACTGAGCGAGAGGTTTGGATTTTTTTGGATGCCCATTCATGCGTACGTCTGCCCGCGCTTGCTCCCTGGGCTTTGTCATCAAAGGGTATTTCTTGGCACGTCGTTTGAGCTGGCGTGGTTCGATTCGCCCAGGGCGAATCCCGACCATCGGTTGAGCAATCAGTCGCAGCAAATCGTGAACGGATTCTGCATCATTTTGGTCATTGCGTTTCTGCCAGCTGATGCAGAGCTGGAGTGTATGCTTGAAGCTGAGTTGACCGGGCAAACGGTTCACCCATCGGGCGGCCTGCACCATCAGCCAGCGGATCAGGTTATAAGCCAGCCAATAAATCCACAGTTCTTTGCGAACCATGTCCGGAGTGCGAGCGCGCAATGGGTTCATCTTCATCGTGACTTTCAAATCTCTGACGTTGACTTCAACCGTCCATCGGCGCTGATATAGCGTTTTGATCCTGTGCTTTGGTATCTTTTTTGCCGACAAAAAGGTGGTGACCAACAGTTTTCCACTAACGGCCAGTTCGCGAACTTTAAGCGTGTCTGGAACCGCAGCGTATTGTTCTGGAGACATCCAATCCGGACACTTGGGTTTGTTCCAGATGATGAGGTGATCTCGAGTGCCCAGGCGCTCGCCAAGAGAAAAATCGCTACAGCGCCGACGGGCTCCGTATTGTTCAAAAACACCATCGACGCCTCGCTGCATCAATTCACATAGAAGGAAGTAGGTTGGAAAAAAAGCGTCCCCAAGTAGCACATCACCAAGCTCAAGGGTATCGAGCAGCTGACGAAACAAGCTTTGTTCATCGCTGCCCTTCCCGGCACAAGGGCCGCTGGCGGCGTTGAGCAAGGCACCGCTGGCCAGACACATCAGTACCACGACACGTAAAACAGGAAATCCTAATCCGGGTTTTTGGGTCTTTGATTGTGGATAAGCGGCCTGATTGGCCTCGCTGTCGAACAGGCTGAGTGTGGTGCCATCGGCGAGTAAAACACGACGCCCTTGCCAGAAAGGCTGTTTTGTCTCAACGCCGGCCACGCGCGCGCCGACTTCTCGTGCCAAGGTCTCGATCATCTCCTGCGGAAGACGTGCGCGCGCCTGACAATAAGCAGCCGTGTTCGTACTACAAGGATCCAGCCCCTCTATGAGACGTTTGACGGCCGCATCGTTCAACGCTTCCTGACAGCTGCCGTCGGCTGACAGGGCTTGGCCGAGAAACATCGCTAACGTCGTCTTTGGAGGAAATAAACGCACACGGTGTTCTGGCAGCCGCGCATCAACCCCTTCAAG
>NZ_NRRS01000174.1 GCF_016583795.1 Rhabdochromatium marinum
TGGGCAACGTCGAGGCGCGCAGCTCCGCACGAACGGCCGGGGTGGTGCGGGCGTTTTTATGAAGTCGAACCTGCATCGTTCATGCCTCCATGGTCTGATCGTCGCTGGTTGCTGGTCGAGATAGGGGGCGTTCAGCCTCTAGGCAATCCGCCTTGAGCTCGGCGATAAGTGCTTCGAGAACTTCTCGAGCGAGGAACAAAGGATGGCTCCTCTTTGGCAAATAATCACACGGGACGGGACAGTTAGCTTCTCATCGAACCTTGCTGCAAGCATTGCAGGAATTTGCAGCATTCGTCAACTCGCTGATGGATAATAAACGATATTGGCATGTTATCCCGCAGCTGATAGGTTATCCAGAGATCTTGCGGGTTTAACCGTTGCGTGCTAGTGTTATCCAGAAACCATATAATCACTGGTTAGGCACCATAATAGATTCTGGTAAATGGCGAAATGTGGAACCCACGAAAAACATGGAAGTCATGGCCACTGCAAACAAAAATTGCAGCGATTGCATTTATCCTTAATATTGCGCTTATCAATATCGCGCTTTATTTGTGGATTGAACCACCCTCTAGGGACAACGAAAATATAAATACTTCAGGAAGACAGAGCCCAATAGTAATCAATGGTAATAGTAATGTAATTATTAAATATCATGAAAACAATAGTATCGTAGTTAGGGTATTCTATGGTACAGACAGAAAGCCAATTCAAGGTTCTTCAAAATCTATAGACTACGGTCCTGAAATGGGTGTGTTAGACTATGGAATAGCGGACGTATCGATTCCTAAAGAGCATAAGCTAGGTGAGATGGAGTCGCCTACGTGGTGGAAGTTTGAATTCAAAGAAGACCCAGGTAAGCATATAACATTAATTAATGCCTCGAGCATAAATAAGGAATCTTTTTATCAGAGAATGAAAAAAGAAATGAACCGAATGTCTAAAGACGAAGTGTTTGTTTTTATTCATGGATTTAATGTTACTTTTAAAGATTCTATACGAAGAACTGCACAACTCGCGTACGACTTACACTACCCGGGAATTCCCGTCGCGTATAGTTGGCCTTCGCAGGGCTCACCGACTCCGGTAGGTTATGCTACCGATAAAGAACGATCTGAATGGTCATATCCCCATTTAAAGCTGTTTTTGTTAGTGCGCCAAGCGAAGCTTGGCGCTTCTTGCCGGGTGAAAGTCCCGGTCGGGTAAGGGCTAGCCACCCACCCGTATCGCGTGTTGCGCCTCTGGCGGATAGCGACGCTCTGGTCGGGAGACTGG
>NZ_NRRS01000175.1 GCF_016583795.1 Rhabdochromatium marinum
ATTCGACGAAACACCTGATGCGCTTCTTTGAGCAGCCCCTCAATGCTGAGATGCTTGCGGCAAAACGGCGTGCTCATCAGCACCACCCTCGCAATCTGACATTGAACGATGCCGGCCAGTCTACCGAATCAGCGCCAAAAGTTTACGAAAAACTTTTTTTGAGCCTGGGCCAACCTGCTGTTGTTACGCCGAAAATTTTTTCGGCGGGAATTGCTGATGCCGATGACGGGTTTGAGCTTGTGGTACTCCTCGCCGGCTTCGAGTTGTTCGCTGATCACGCGCGCCAGGTAGAGAATACCGCGTGCGCTCCAGACACCGAAACTGCGCACTTGCATCTCAACATTGTAGTGCCGTCCCTGTTCGTCGACAGCCTTGAGATCAAGGATCAGCCGTTTGCCGCTGAGCCGTTCGGGGCTTAGACGCGCATCCAGCAGGGTGACGGCAACAATCGAAGGCTCATCGACGCGCACGGCGTTGATCAGATCGACCAGCAACTCGGGTTCTTCGGAGAAAACACGGAAGAAGACATAGTCGTTCTTGGGGTCGAGCAGATCGGAGAGAGTCTGCGCTTCGGGCATGGGCGACCTCTTATGTAACCCAAGTTGCCACCTTGATAAGCTGGCGTCCATCGGAGTTTGCTAGCGTTGTAAGTACCCCTACTGCACAACGACTGGCGAGGACCCCCGATGGACACAAAGATTATATTCGTATACTGCCTTTGTGACGATCTGTTGAAAGCACTCGGTCATCGTGAAGATCCACAGTGTCAGGTCTCCGACGCGGAAATTCTCACCACCGCGTTGGTCGCCGCCCTCGAGTTTGGCGGATGCTTTCAGCGAGCCCATCGGTTTCTGCATGAAACGGGCTATCTCCCACGTCGGCTCAGTACCAGTCGCTTCGTGCGCCGTCTTCATCGTTGCAAGCCGTTCGTGGGGCCATTGTTTCATGTCTTAGCTAGCTTAGGGCATCAATTAAACACCGAAAATCTCTATATCATCGACAGCTTCCCGCTCCCGGTCTGCGACAACATCCGGATTCGTCGCTGTCGTCGTTATCAAGGCGAAGCGTGGCGCGGCTACCAGGCGAGCAAACGCCGCTATTTATATGCCGTCATTCCGCACCCCCCTCAGCCGCTTCCAGAATATAGCCTTGGGTGATGCGAATCACGCCCGTCGGATCTTCGATGTCGCTGTTGTAGTCACCATCGACATGGAAGCTGGTCGAATCCAGATGCCCAAAGCGACACAACAACCCTAACCGCTGAACCGTCT
>NZ_NRRS01000176.1 GCF_016583795.1 Rhabdochromatium marinum
GAAAGCCATGCGAAAAAATCGCCGGGGTCCGAAAAAACCGCTGACCAAACGCACTCGATACAAAGATAAGCCGCATGTCTCGACCGCCAAGCTTCTGGCCGCTGGTTAGCCCACCTTAAAAGGGCTGCTATATATACCTATTGCATATGAGCGACCTTCATTTGGGAAAAGTTACCCATGGTAGAAAAAATGAATTAATTCGTCTTATAGATAAGCATTCGATGCACAGTGATGATGTTCCTATAATACCGGTAATAACCGGCGACTTAATGGATACACCAAACCAAGACAACAAAGATAAGGTGCAAGAATTCCTTAGAGAGCTTAATACAAAGTTTAACCACAGAGCAATTACAGTCTTGGGAAATCATGACGTTGACCCAAAGGGTGTTTTTAGTCTTTTCCGAAAAGATAAGCAAGCCACTATAAATCTTGTGTCACAAGACCCAATAGAAGTATATGAGGAGTATAAGTTAATAATTATAAAAATATGTTCCAATCAAGGAGGTAATCTTGCTTGCGGTAAGGTTGGAGAAGATCAACTAATTGCTATTGGCTCAAAATTAGATGGTATAGATAATATCGACAACTATACGCTGTTAGCGATTTTGCACCATCATCCAATAGAAATATCAATTCCTGATTGGCATAGTAGAAAATGGTATGAAGCTGTATTAGGAGCATTTCATAAAAACACCATGAAGCTTGTGGACTCTGAAAGATTCTTGTTGTGGTGCAAAGAGAGAAGAATAAAAACAGTCCTACACGGACACAAACACATACCTAACATACAAAAGGAAAATGGTGTGTATTGTATTGCGTCCGGTTCTTCAACTGGTGAAATCGAACATGCCGATAAAAACAAAACGTACATATCATACAATCTTATTAAATATGACTTAGGGCGCCGTTCTCCTGTTCAAGCAACAATATATTTTGAAGATGTGATCGGAACCAATGTTAAGCATTTAAAGACTGAGGCGTTAGCGTAAATGCCTAACATAAACATACACTCGGACAAAATAAAGCTGCGCCGCTTCGCTCTGCAGCTTTATTTTGCCGGTGATGTTGAACGTTATGTCTTATAGGACAATTGCAACAGCCCTTTTAAGGTGATGCAACTCATTGTATAATATGGATATTATTTCTAGAGTTGGAGTTGACAACCGATGTTTGATGATGTTCTCAACCGGTTTGCTGAACGCGCGCCTGCCACGGTCATGGTACGCGCTCTGCTTGAGCGATT
>NZ_NRRS01000177.1 GCF_016583795.1 Rhabdochromatium marinum
CACAAACCAATGGCATGGTTGAGCGCTTCAACGGCCGCATCGCCGAGGTGCTTCAAACCACACGCTTTTGCTCGGGGGAGCAGCTCTCAGAGACCCTCCACCGCTATGTCAGGCTCTACAACCAACAGATCCCTCAACGCGCGTTGGGCCATGTCGCCCCCATCCAGGCGTTAAAACAATGGTACGAACACGAGCCAGAATTGTTTTCAAAGCGGCCTTACAATCTTCCGGGACTTGACATGGTCGCCTGATCCGGGAGATCGAAGACATATTGTTTCAATGCTTTGGCATCGCTGTCGGCGCCGGGTGTCAGAAAAAACTCGACGGGTTGTCCTTGGGCCGTGACCAGGAGGTGGATTTTTAACCCATAGAAGTAGCGGCGTTTACTCGCCTGGTAGCCGCGCCACGCTTCACCTTGATAACGACGGCAGCGACGAATCTGGATGTTGTCGCAGACTGGGAGCGGGAAGCTGTCGATGATATAGAGGCGTTTGGTGTTCGATTGATGCCCCAGGCTGGCTAGAACGTGAAACAATGGCCTCACGAACGGTTCGCAACGATAGAGACGGCGCACGAAGCGACTGGCATTGAGCCGACGTGGGAGATAGCCTGTTTCATGCAGAAACCGATGGGCCCGCTTAAAGCATCCACTAAACTCGAGGACGGCGACCAACGCGGTGGTGAGAATTTCCGCGTCGGAAACCTGATGCTGTGGATCTTCACGATGACCGAGTGCTTTCAACAGATCGTCACAAAGGCAGTATGCGAATATAATCTTTGTGTCCATCGGGGTTCCTCGCCAGTCGTTGTGTAGTAGGCGTACTTACAACGGGTGAAGTAGTTAATGGACGGTTCCTTAGGCGTCTCGGGCTTGGAGGTTGGCTCGCAGGAGGTGGACGGATCCTCCGAGGGCGGACTGGCCTCATCCGCTTGCTCGGTCTCTTGGCCCGGGGGCTCGCCGCATCGTCGTGCATCTCGTCTTGGCCCGCCGATGGGCGATCCCAGGGCGCTGGATTGCTGGGGGGCATCAAGGGTAGGGTGTCTGAACGCTTACTTTTCTTGTTGTGTCCAGAAATAGTCTGGTGGGAGCATTGCATTTATATATTCTTAACCCAAGTTGCCACCTTGATAAGCTGGCGTCCATCGGAGTTTGCTAGCGTTGTAAGTACCCCTACTGCACAACGACTGGCGAGGAACCCCGATGGACACAAAGATTATATTCGTATACTGCCTTT
>NZ_NRRS01000178.1 GCF_016583795.1 Rhabdochromatium marinum
TTGAGCAAGTGCTTGAACGCATGCCTTGGCCGGCTTGGCCGGCTCGACGACGACCTCGACCGGCAAAGCGCCCCTACCTGATGCCTGTGGCGGCTTAGCAACAATGGACCAAGGCATGATCAAGGCCCCCACCCCATTTCTTTGATCCTTGCCGCCAACGCATATTTCTTTTAGATAATATGAGCATAGATTATTCCATTTTTGAGTTTCCCCGATAAGAAATCCTAATATCCGATTATTTTTCGTTCCTTTTAACGCTATTGTATTTGGGCATGCCAGGAAATCACTGAGATGCTCAAATGCATCTTCAGTACTCCAAGTCTCGTTCCATGGAGATTCTTTGAACACAGATACATATAGTGCAGCGCATTCAACCAAATCATCTTGATTAAGATCGTTTATTTGTACTTCCATGGCTATTCTTTTTTACAGCTATTGCCAGCCTCAGCCGCCGTGAGCGTAGCGAGCGGTCGGACTGAAGGCCATCGTGGTACGCCTGGCATGGGCATGAACTAATGGGGTGAAAGCCCCTGTAGGAGGATCACCGCCTGGTCTCTGATCAGGTGACAACGACTAGCGAAGAGCAAGGGCCGAGCCGCGAGGCGAGGTCTGAAGGAAGCCTGGAGCAAATCTGCGAGCCTACGAACAGAAACGTCATCGAAGGCCGAGCCCGGGGGCGAGTTAGCCACAGATAGCGAAGCCCGGTGATCCGACGTGGGTACGGTAAATGGCGAGGTTGTGCAGAGAACGTTCATGTCGCAAATCCTAAGGAGATCTGTCTCGCGAGCGGTCCGTGTGTCTATGAGAGTCGAAAATGGGTGGGACAGAGTGAAGGCCAGAACCTTCGGCAACGAGCGAGCCACAGGTGTCTCACTGATCCTACCGCACCCGACCGGGTGAAAGGATCGTGGCGGTGCATCGTGTTACCAGCGTTGAAAGCAGCCATGGAATGGTTGTCTTTTCCAATCCGGAGGAAGCGCCCCGTGCGGACCCGCATGCGGGGTGCTGTGGGAGCCGGGGGAGAAAAACCCCCGGCGACCCGATTAGCCATTTTTTAACCCAAGTTGCCACCTTGGCTGATTCAGAAAAGGAAATTGAGGCTACAGGCCAGGATAAAGAATGCTGTCTTGAGTTCAAAACCGGCAGCGGTCACGCTGTGGATATGTTTGGGTAGCAATCGTT
>NZ_NRRS01000179.1 GCF_016583795.1 Rhabdochromatium marinum
GCCCACACCGCATGAACACCGTCGCCCGCCCCACCCAGGCCGATGCGCTCATCCGCGCGCTGGGCGCCGCTGACGTCTTCGCCCGCGAAGGCCGCGCCGATCAAGCCCCGCTGGCCGCTGTCCAGGCCTATGCCCATAGCCCCGATCCGGCCTGTCTGGCCGCGGCGCTCATCCAGGGGCATGGCGACAGTCTCGGGCGCGTCCTCGCCGGTGCCACCCGCGCCGAACACCGCCGCATCGGCGCCGTCCTGCGCCGCTCGCTGGCGGTGCCGAGCGCGCGCCGGCGCATCCCGCCAGCGCCAGACCTCGCCGCCATCGCGCCCCCTCTGGCCAGCCGCGCCGGTTTGGAAGCGCTCCTGCAAACGCTGCACCAGCAGGTGCAGCCGCGCTTCTATCTGCAAATCGGCCTCGATCAGGAGGACGCCCTGGCGCTCGCCCAGGGGCGCGCCATCGGCGTCGATCCCATCGCCCGGCCGCCGCGCGCGCTCGGCGCCCAGGTGCAGCGCTTCACCGCCACGGCGGATGAGTTCTTCGCCTTCCTCGCCGCGGACAGCCTGCGGCAGGCGCCCGATCTGGTGTTGCTCGCCGGGCTGCCGCTGGCCGAGGCGCGGCTCAGCGAGCTGCTCCAGCTCGAAGCCCACGCCGATGCCCGCACCCTGGTGGTCATCCCCGGCATCTTCCCCACCGCGCCGGAGCGCGCCACCCGCCGCCGCACCGGGCGCGACTGGCAGGGCGACCTGTGGAAGCTGCCCGCCGTGCTGCCCAGGCTGCGGCCGGCGCTGCGCCTGCTGGCGCTCGATGTACCACCCACCGGCGTGCTGCTGGTCAGCGGTTTGGCGCCCAGCCGCCGCCCGGATGACCCGCCCCTGTCCGCCGTGCTCGAGCCACTGCGCACGCTGGCTCCGCCGCCCGCGCCCATCCTGCAACGCCAGGGCGCCTGCGCGCCGGGCGCGCGCCCGTTTCAAGACTATCTGCAACGCCTGTCCGCCCCAGCCCCACGATGACCCCGCTGCAACACGCCAATCAAGCCCTGCGCGAACAGCGCTACGCCGCCGCCCTGGATCTCTACCGCCAGGTGCTCGCGCAAGCCCCCGGCCTGCACGGCGCCGTGCGACCCAGCGTCCTGATTCTGCAACGGCGCTGGCAAGCCTCCGGCCAGCCA
>NZ_NRRS01000180.1 GCF_016583795.1 Rhabdochromatium marinum
CGGCTCCCGCCTCGCGGCGGCGATCAACACCTTCGGCGCTTTGCCTTTCGCCAGCATGATCCTGATCTTCCAGGGTCCGGGACTGAGGAAGCATCCCGGAGTGGGTCTTGACGACCTGTGATGCACGGAGCGGGTTCTCACCGCTTGCCCTGGTCAACCGAGCTTTTTCAAGCTCCGGCCTTTAGGCCGGGGTAGTTGACGACTTCAGGGGGTTCCAGGTGAGCCGGGCAATGTGGGAGTAAACACCGGCAGGCGCTCAGAGGCAATCTCAGCCAGCGGCAGGGCGTCGCGATCAGCTGCGGACAGGGTGGGGGTGCCACTCAGCGGCCAGTCAATGCCCAGGGCGGAATCATCCCAACGCACCGAGAACTGAGTTTCGGGGTGATAGTGGTCGGTGCACTTGTAGTTAAACAGGGCATCCTCACCCGTGACCAGATAGCCATGCGCAAAGCCTTCCGGTACCCAAAACTGACGCTTGTTCTCGGCGCTTAACAGGCAACCGATCCAGCGCCCGAACCAGGGTGAGCCCTGCCGCACATCGACCGCCACATCAAACACCTCGCCGCGTAGCACCTGCACCAGTTTGCCCTGCGCATAGGGATTTTGCAGATGCAGCCCGCGCAGCACGCCCTGGCGCGAGTAGGCCAGATTATCCTGCACGAAGTTCGGGCCAATGCCAGCCTCAGCATAGCGTGTCTGCTGCCAGGTTTCCAGGAAAAAGCCCCGCTCATCGCCAAACACCTTGGGTTCCATGATCAGCACGCCGGGGATTTCAGTTGTCACAATGTTCATCTGTCTTGCGCGAGAAACCCCGCCCTTAAGGGCGGGGAGGGAAAGCGCACCGCGCGCAGCGCGGTTAGGCAACCCGTCTCGCTTCCTCCGTTAAAATGGGTTGAAGACGATAGCTATAACCGTCGGCACGTTGCACCACGCGACAATAGCGGTGTGAGATCCCTTGCACCACGCCCTGCGCGGTCTGGATGTTAAAACTCCCTGATGCGCGCACGGCGACGCGACCGCTATGGGGTCCCTCCTTTTTCCCGCTCGGCACTTGGGCAACGATCCGATCCCCGGTTTGGAAACCCTCGATGCGTTTCTCACGCATCAGATACCCGCGCGGGAAGCCGAAGCGATTCAGTCGGGTGCGCTGATAGCTGCCNTTCTCACGCATCAGATACCCGCGCGGGAAGCCGAAGCGAGTCAGTCGGGTGCGCTGATAGCTGCCCCGCCCTGTGGCTTTGGTGGCCAGTGCTGGCCGATTCCAGCCATGCAGCGTATCGAGTGGACCGACACAGGCGGCATCGAGCGCATGGGTCTTGGGAATCCCGAAACGCTGACGGTTGTATTTGGTCTGAGCACCGGAGCTGCTCGCCACGGGCAACCCCGTGGCCTTCAGTCGCTCGAACAGCGCCCAGCGGGTGGCATTCACAGCAGCGGCATCTCTGAGTGGCACCTTAGCCTGTGCCTGGATGCGGCGCAGCAGCGCCGGGTTGTCCTGGAGGAAGATCGCAAGCGGCTGATTGCCTTTGCGTTGGTTACAGGGGGCGCAAGCCGCTGTAAGCGTGCCACCCAACTTAGCGTGGTATCCAGGCGATGGCGCAGACTCGGCGCGAGCCAGCCTTCCGGTTTGGTGCGATTGAGAAAGCGCGGGGCGCGATGGCGCAGGTT
>NZ_NRRS01000181.1 GCF_016583795.1 Rhabdochromatium marinum
ACTTGAAAAGTCGCCTGATGACCGTCGATGTTAATGAGTTGCGCTGTTATGGCCAAGCCCTCTTTCTGCATTTGGATGATGGGCTAAGCATGGCTCATGATTGACATCATTGAAAGGCGGCACCCTGCTCGACTGGGATTGGGATGAGGATCGCGGCACCATCCGCACCGGGCACGGACCCGAAAGCATCACCCGCCTGCGCCGCTTCGCTACCGGGCTGATCAAGGCAAAATCAGACCAAACAAATCGGGAAATAGTCCATGGACGGCTACTAGGCGACGCGGAGACCGCAAGCCCCCGGTCAGGCGCACGCCGACAGCAATTCGGGCAGGCCACTGCTCTCCTGCTGACGTGCCCGACTGGGCAGACAACCGAACTGTTTACGGAATGCAGCGCTGAAGTGGCTGATGTTGGTGTATCCCAAGATGACAGCGGTCTCGGTCACATTGTGCAACTGAAGCAGGTGACGCGCCCGCTGCATGCGCTCTTCCTGAAACAGCGCATAGATGCTGCATCCGAAACGCTTCTTGAAACCGACCTTCAGCTTGTATTGGTTCATTCCCACCGCACGCGCCAGCTCGGCGATCGTGGGCGGTGTGCTGAGATCGTGCAGGAGCAGATCCCGGGCGCGGTCTAGTTGTTGGCACTCCCGCAGCGAGGGCCGCTTCGTCTCGCCGTTTGGTCGGAACGCGGCCAGATGCCAATGCAGATAATCGAGCGTCGCCGCATGCAGCAACAGGCGCTGACGGGGGAATTCGCTCATCAGACAAACGATGTTCAGCGCCGACCGCAAGGCCTTGCGGCATGAACCGGCATCGAGCAGGAAGAAATCGGACGCGTCTCGGCCACCGACAAGCGTGCCTGCCTCGTCTGCTCCGAATTTTATGCGCAAAAGTGCATATTCGGTAATTCGCTCTCCGTTGATAGCACCCGGTTAAAGCCGGGCGAGCAACTGGAGTCCTGGTTGAGCAGTCCCAACCGGAGGCGCTCAGTCCGTTCCAACAAGATCGCCTTGACCCGTTTGAACGGGGTGAACCGCTCAATGTCCGGGTCAGTCAATCGGGCTAAAACGTTTCGCGCAGCGTTCTCGTCAGCCTGCAACACAACC
>NZ_NRRS01000182.1 GCF_016583795.1 Rhabdochromatium marinum
CATCGGCGCTGTCCTTGGGTTGGGTTGCACCTCCAAGACTACGCCTTTCCCGGACTCCTGCCGCCCCATGCCTCGCGCTGATCACCTACTGAAATTGTTGGTTTTGGACCGAGGGATGATCAAGGCCGCTTTTGTGAATGACAGTCGGGGCAGTGCATGGGACAAACTGATTTTCTATTTCAAGTTGACATGATTATAACAAAACCAAAGCATCCTATCGATCATGGCACTACCGTCACCGGTATCCCCCAAGCCCCGCAAGAAATCCGCTTGGTCCATGACGATGCGGAGGCGAAAATCGCACTGTGCCACGCTCTGCGGCAGGCACTGAGAGGAAGATCGACCCGAGTGGTAATTCCGGCTGGCGATGATGGCACGCCCGCATCAAGACGGCCCGTCAGTCCTGTGGCTTGGCGGTCGCATTTCCAAGCGCTTCGATAGACCCCATGCGCAGTCCCTGCACATCCGCCAGCGACAGCCCCGTTAATTCGGCCACCGTGGCATCGTCCAACTGGGTGCGGCGTAACATCGCCATCGCACTTTGCCGACGCCCTTCCTTTTCGCCTTCCTCACGTCCCTCCTCTCGCCCTTCCTCTCGCGCTTCAAACAACAAGGTCGCCTCGTCACTCAGGGCCTTCGCACGCGACTCCGCCCAGTAGCGCGCTTGCTCATCGGCGCTCAAGGCCCGCAATTTCGCATACGCTTGTTGCACCGGGGGATGGGTTAGCTTGCTCATCGTGACCTCCTCACGCCAGTGTTCAAAATAAGCGATCCAGGCCGACAGCCGCTCGGGCAGTTGCTTTAGCTTGTCGGCCTTGCGCAGTTCGACAATGTTCAGTTGCAGTTCACGCCCGAGCCGCACCTGCGGGCGCTTGGCGTCGCGCAGCTCGAAGCACCACAGGGCTTGATCTTGGTGCTCGGGCTGCTTAAACAGATTAAAGTCCAGCAGGTGAATGCCGATGCAGCAATTCCCGCTGACCTCTGTGGCGAGCGGTTGCGATGGCCCCGATCCGCCGTTGAAAATCAACCGGCACGCGAACACCTCGCGACAAAGAAGCGCTGTGGTACGCCCGGCTTGTTCTCACCCTC
>NZ_NRRS01000183.1 GCF_016583795.1 Rhabdochromatium marinum
CACCTGATTATTTACGAATCTCAGCCTGCGAGTGCTGAGACGGCGCATACTGAGGCCATCGCAAGTTTCTGGAGAAGCGCTGATGGCACAAAACCCGATCCAATTTCAGAAGGGCTTGAGCTTGCAGGAATTTATGACGCACTACGGCCGTGAAGCTCTGTGCGTTGAAGCCCTGGAGCAATGGCGCTGGCCGCAGGGGTTCGTCTGCCCGAGCTGTGGTCACGGCGGCGTACCGGTGCGACTGCGCACGCGCGCCCTGTTGCAGTGCCGCCATTGCCATCACCAAACCTCCGTAACGGCTGGGACGATCTTCGAGGCGACCAAGCTGCCGCTCACGACCTGGTTCCTGGCGATGTTCTTGTTGACGCAGCAGAAAAACGGCATCTCTGCGCTGGAGCTCAAGCGTCATCTGGGCGTTTCCTATCTCACCGCTTGGCGGGTCAAGCACAAACTGTTGCAGGTCATGAAAGAGCGTGACGATCAAACCCGACTCAAGGGTGTTATCGAGGTCGACGATGCCTACTGGGGCGGGGAGCGTCACGGGGCCAAGCCTGGGCGCGGCTCACCGAACAAGGTTGCGTTCATCGCCGCCTTGTCCTGCAACGCAGAAGGCCACCCGATCGGGCTTTGCCTGGGCAAGGTGGCCGGCTTGCGCACGCGCGAAGTCGAGCGCTTCGCCAAGCGCCACTTCGATCCCAATGCCATCGTGCTCACCGATGGGCTGGCGTGCTTTCGTGGCGTCGCCAGCGCCGGGTTCGAGCACCAGCCCGTCGTCACCGGTGGCGGCTATCGCAGCATGGCCTTGCCCGAATTTCAGTGGCTTAACACCGTCCTCGGTAACGTCAAAAACAGCCTGCATGGTTCCTATCATCAGGTGAACAGCAAGCATCTGCCGCGCTTCCTGGCCGAGTTTTGCTATCGCTTCAATCGCCGATTTGATCTGGCCTCCATGCTCCCGCGCCTTGGATGGGCTGCCGTGCGAACTCCACCGATGCCACACCGTCTCCTGAAAATGGCTGAGGCATGTTAATAATCAGGTGCGATCAAGCTGCAAACCTACACCGCCGACACCATGACCCTACCGGTGAAGACCGGCGAGTTCTTCATCGACGACGAACGCAGCCTCTAGCACGGCCACAGCTTGCACGAGCTCTATGAGATCGCCCACACCCCTTGGGATTGGCACGCGCCCATCATTGAGCGCGCCAATCAACTCGGGTTGATCGCCTTCAGCACGCCGTTTGACGATACCGCCGTCGATTTCCTCGAGTCACTCGATACGCCCTGCTACAAGAACGCCTCGTTCGAAAACGCCGACCTGCCGTTGATCCGCAAGGTCGCCGCCACCGGCAAGCCGATGATCATCTCCACCGGCATGGCCACGCTTGCTGAGCTGGACGAAACCGTCCGCGCCGCCCGCGCCGCCGGTTGCAAAGACCTCATCCTGCTCAAGTGCACCAGCACCTACCCAGCTACCCCGGACAACAGCCACCTCAACACCATTCCGCACCTGCGCGAGCTGTTCGGCGCCGAGGTGGGCCTCTCCGACCATACTCACGGCATTGGCGCCGGCATCGCAGCAGTGGCGTTAGGGGCAACCGTGATTGAAAAGCACTTTACCCGACATTCCGCACCCGCTCACGCCACCAACAGGTTTTCTCTCAACTCATCTATCCTTGCGTTTATCGCAAACATTCAGAGGGAAGCAGGCTAGCCATGCACATCGAAACTGGCTCAAAGGCCAGTCCACAGCATTACAGCAGCCAAGCGCTCGAACACCTGGGATTGGTAGCGGGAATGTACGACGAGCTGGGTCTCGGGGAGCTCATTGATCGGGTTATGGTACAGGATGAAAGCAGCCGGATCATCTCCCTGGGACAGTCTGTAAAAGCGATGGTACTCAACGGGTTAGGCTTCGCGC
>NZ_NRRS01000184.1 GCF_016583795.1 Rhabdochromatium marinum
CATCGGCGCTGTCCTTGGGTTGGGTTGCACCTCCAAGACTACGCCTTTCCCGGACTCCTGCCGCCCCATGCCTCGCGCTGATCACCTACTGAAATTGTTGGTTTTGGACCGAGGGATGATCAAGGCCGAAAAATGGAACTGGAAAGTCCATACAGAAGCCGAAGCATTGATAGACATGATTCAACAAAACCACTCTATAAACAGAGCAGTGAGGATCGAAAGCTAATCGGGTCGCCGGGAGTTTTTCTCCCCCGGCTCCCACAGCACCCCGCATGCGGGTCCGCACGGGGCGCTTCCTCCGGATTGAAAAAGACAACCGTTAATGGCCGCTTTCAACGCTGGTTACACGATGCATCGCCACGATCCTTTCACCCGGTCGGGTGCGGTAAGATCAGTGAGACACTCGTGGCTCACTCGTTGCCGAAGGTTCAGGCCTTCACCCTGTCCCACCCATGACGGTGGGCGTTTGGCTACTAGGCCGTCTGCTGACTTCTGTCTCATCACGCCAAGCGTTGCCGCACGACGCGCTGCCCGAGTCACGGTAGGGTCCGGTGGCGACTCCAGCGCTTTCGCACTGGCCCTCAGTCCGACTCCCCTGGCGACCACAGCCCCCTTAGGGTTCGATGGCGATTCCAGCCCTTTCGCACTGGGCCTCAGTTCGACTCCCATCGGCGCACGAACCGCTCGCGAGACAGATCTCCCCGGATAAGAGCATGAACTTTCAGTGCACAACCGCCGCATTTACCCTATCCCCTGCACCTGATGGGTTTCGTCATCTCGTGCTGACTCACCCGGGGACTGAGCCTTCTATGCGGTTTCTGTCCGTCGGCTCGCACCTTTGCGCTCGGGCTTCCTCCAGACATCCCCTCGCGGGTTTGCCCTGGCCGTCGGCTAGTAGTTATATGTCAAGTCCCGGAAGATTGTAAGGCCGCTTTGAAAACAATTCTGGCTCGCGTTCGTACCATTGTTTTAACGCCTGGATGGGGGCGACATGGCCCAACGCGCGTTGAGGGATCTGTTGGTTGTAGAG
>NZ_NRRS01000185.1 GCF_016583795.1 Rhabdochromatium marinum
AGGCCGCTCGCAACCAGCATCCCGAGCGCTGGAGTGGCAAAACGCGCAACTGGGAACCGGTCGAGGTCGTCACTCTCAACCCCGTGCGGGAGGAGGACATGACAACGGAGAAAATAACTGACTAAATTCATAGGAGATGCGACAACTACCTTGACAATCACCGCCACCAAGAACCATCAAGGAGGGCATTGCCAAGATTGAGGAACTGACCGGAATCAAACGCAGCCACGGTGTTGTTGGGCCGTTTTTGCACTCCCTGGGGATGGCACCCCGGAAAGTTGGAGCCATCCCCTCAAAAGCAGACCGAGAGGAACAGGAAGATTTTCGCATCAATCAGTTAGAGCCGCGTCTCGAAGAGGCAAAACAGGGCAAACGCGCTCTTTTTTTATCGATGCCGCTCATTTTGTACTGGGTTCCTTTCTTGGTTTTTTCTGGTCATTTGAGCGATTATTTGTAAAAGCGTCTGCGGGACGAAAACGCTTCAATGTGCTTGGCGCGCTTAACGCAATCACCCACGAACTTGTCATGATTACGAATAACAGCTATATCAATTCCGAGAGTGTCTGCACGCTTTTGAGGGAGATTGCCATAAAGACGACTGGAATGCCAATGACGTTGGTTCTGGATAATGCTCGCTATCAAAAATGTCAGATTGTAACCGCGTTGGCGGCGCAGCTAAACATTGAGCTTCTCTATCTTCCGCCGTATTCGCCAAATCTAAATTTAATTGAACGACTTTGGAAGTTTGTAAAGAAAGAGGTTCTGTATTGTAAATACTATTCTGATTTCAGTCTTTTCAAGAAAGCGATTGAAACCTGTCTTTTGCAGACAACTACAGTACATAAAAAGGAACTTGACAGTCTGCTAAACCGCGCCTAACCTGGAATACGTAGTTTTTCTTCCTCTGGGTCGAGGGCGATCTTTACCCACAGGCGATCCGCTACTTCAAAGACGTTGCGGTTGATGTTCTTGGCGAATTGATGCACG
>NZ_NRRS01000186.1 GCF_016583795.1 Rhabdochromatium marinum
CTTCGAGCGGCTGTGCAACACGGACTTCGCCTGCGAGGCCGATGCGCTCAAGGCATTGGAGCGTTTTGAGCACACACTTAAGATTGGCCTGCTCGGCGAGACCTGCATTGAGGCCTTGCCTCGCTACCACAGCCAAGGCCGCCCGGCCCGAGGGCAGGCGCCAGACTTTTATGTCTACCGCATCAGCGGTGCACTGGCCTCGCAGGTGCAGGAGCACCAGCGCCGCCTGGAACGCAAAAGCTGTTTCATCCTCGCCACCAATCAGCTCGATGACTCACTGCTCAGCGCAGCCGAGCTCATCGCCGCCTACAAGGATCAACAAACAGTCGAGCGCGGCTTTCGCTTCCTCAAAGACCCGATGTTCATGGCCGCGACACTCTACCTGAAGAAACCCGAGCGCATCATGGCGTTGATGATGGTGATGACCCTCTGCTTGTTGGTCTATGCTGCCCTGGAACACCGTATCCGCGAGAGTCTCAAGGCACAGCAGGCAACCTTCCCCGACCAGAAGGGTCAGCCGAGTGCTCGTCCCACCGCGCGCTGGGTATTCCAATCTTTCAAAGGCATCCATGTGCTGGTCATTGCCCAGGTCAAGCCGCTCGTGCTAAATATGCAACACCACCACCACGCCTTACTTGAACTGCTGGGATGGCGGTATGTGGCGTTATATTCTGGAAGCGGCTGAGGGGGTGCGGAATGACGGGTTTTGAGCTGAGGTGTCGAAATAGGTTTCGCCCCAAATGCGCCGTCGCACCAAAGCCAGACAATCTGAGAAGGTCGCCTCGGGCTTGAGGTACCAGGCCGTCGAGCGCGGCAAGTTCGCCCAGGTCTCAGGCCAACGATGGACCATCAGACAGACCAAGGAGAACAGCGCCAGGAGCACCGGGGTGGTCCGGGCGATGGCCAAGTCACTGTACTGACGCTGAGTGTCGACCCCGAGGTGGCGGCGGGTCTCCTCAAAGGTGACTTCCAGCGACCAGCGCCAGA
>NZ_NRRS01000187.1 GCF_016583795.1 Rhabdochromatium marinum
GAGGGTGAGAACAAGCCGGGCGTACCACAGCGCTTCTTTGTCGCGAGGTGTTCGCGTGCCGGTTGATTTTCAACGGCGGATCGGGGCCATCGCAACCGCTCGCCACAGAGGTCAGCGGGAATTGCTGCTAAGCATGGCTCATGATTGACATCATTGAAAGGCGGCACCCGCATCACCAAGCCCGGAATGCACGCGGAAGAAGTCCCGCCCCGGATGATCCATCCGCACTGGGGCACGATCTTTCGCACACTGCATCAACAGGCTCTGTTGTGACACCGTCAACTCTTCAAAGATCTCCTGATCATTGGCAAACTGGGCAGCAACGCGCAATACACCCTCGCTCTGATCCCAAAGACAGAACAAGCCCTGGCCGAGTGGGAGGTGATTAGCAAGCTCGCTGAGCAGGGTTCGGGCTAAATCCGAGGTGGAGCGCGCTTCCTGCAATTTTTGGGTAATCTCCACTTCTGTCGCCTTAGACGCCATCGCCCGCTCGGAGGCTTGGCGACTTTGCTCAGCAGCAACAAAGCGTTCGGTGATCGGCTCGCGCACGTACCCAACCAGCCAACGCGCCACCACACCAGAGAGCAGCGTGACGAACAACACCAGCGTCGCCAAAATGGCGCCCTCCGGAACAGCCGTTAATGCGCGCAGCTGACGGCTTTCGAGCGCATAGAAGCCAGCGGCGAGGAGCACAATGGCCGACATCACCAACACTGGCACCATCCAGCTGAGTCGGCCCAACAGGTGACGCACCCGATGAATGTTAGCGGCTGCGGCCTCATCGGCACAGGGCATCCTCCGCCGTGTTGACCGCTCTCCCACTGCTGTACCCTTCGACAGAGTCTTCGAGTTGATCACCGGGTGCGGCCTTTGAATAATGTGATCACCCGAAACAGGCGGCACCGAATTGATCAATTCGCTGCCAAAATTGTTGCCAGCGCCCGGTCGTTTGGCTCAGCGCCCGCAGGCTGAGTACAATCCCGGC
>NZ_NRRS01000188.1 GCF_016583795.1 Rhabdochromatium marinum
ACAGCTTCTGAGTATTATGCAATGTTGCCGCGTGTGAAGCGAATCACTTCGAGGAGCCCGGTGCGGTAGTTCCGCACGCCGGGATCTGTACGGGGGCGGCCGGGTAACTGGCCGTCCTACCGTGATGTGCGCCAAGCGAAGCTTGGCGCTTCTTGCCGGGTGAAAGTCCCGGTCGGGTAAGGGCTAGCCACCCACCCGTATCGCGTGTTGCGCCTTTGGCGGATAGCGACGCTCTGGTCAGGAGACTGGGGCGATCGTGAACAAAAGAGGTGAAGCGTACATAGAGAAACTTGTAGGCCAGAGGGGTGCACGCACCACCCTGAAGCGATTTCAGCCTCGTTAAAAGCATTAGAGCAGACGGCGACAGTGTTAACGTCCTGGAAGCCAACACAGAGGACTCGATAGAACGGCTATGGGCAAGATAGTGTGGCACTGCCGGGAAACCAGGCAGCCAACAGAGAAAACAAACATTGCCCTAAGGTCGTTCACGGCGAGAGTCCCGAGGGTCTGTCGGGGTCCGAGCGCCTGGCATGCAAGTAGAGAAGCGTCGAGAACTTGGGAGGCCCCATTCGCTCCCGGAGGGAAAGGTAAGGCATGCGGTTAGTGAGACATCCAGGGGGAAACCCCGAAACAGAATTAGACCGAAGCCTAGAGCCGACCGACCGGGGAAGCGCAACTGACCGAGAAGGAAGGTTCGCCGGAAGCCGATGGGGAGTCAGACCGACTCATAGTACTCCGAGCGCGGGAAAGCCGTGCACATGGGGAAGGGGTCGGCGGAGTGATGTAGCTGTCCCGTCCCGTGTGATTATTTGCCAAAGAGGAGCCATCCTTTGTTCCTCGCTCGAGCAGTTCTTGAAGCACTGATCGCCGAGCTCAAGGCGGATTGCCTAGAGGCTGAACGACCCCTATCTCGACCAGCAACCAGCGACGATCAGACCATGGAGGCATGAACGATGCAGGTTCGACTTCA
>NZ_NRRS01000189.1 GCF_016583795.1 Rhabdochromatium marinum
CGCCGGGATTGTACTCAGCCTGCGGGCGCTGAGCCAAACGACCGGGCGCTGGCAACAATTTTGGCAGCGAATTGATCAATTCGGTGCCGCCTGTTTCGGGTGATCACATTATTCAAAGGCCGCACCCCTGCGGATCACATCCACGACGCTGCCAATGTGCAGACTCTGCTCCGCCAGACTACGCATCTCGGTCCCGCCTTGTTCCACCTCGCAGGCCAGCATCCGAATCGCTTCCATGGCGATACGCACCATCTCCAGACCATTTTCTGCTTCGTGATCGGCCGCCTGAGTGGCCGCAGCCGCTTGCGCGGCATTATTAGCCACCTCAGCGACGGTCGCACTCATTTCGGTCATCGCCGTGGCAACCTGATCGGTGCGATTGAGCTGATCCATGGCTCCTTTCACCGTTTCAGATGTCACCCGCGACAAGTCACCCGCCGCCTCGCCCACCTGATCGGAAGCACGCGCGACATCCGCGACGAACAGCCGCAAGGCATCCTGCATCTGCGCCAGGGAACGCATCAGTTGACCGGTTTCATCATGGCCCAACACACTGATCGTATTGTCCAGATGACCGTTGGCGATCCGCTCCGCCACCGCCATAGCCTGTTTCAGAGGGCGCACAATGGAGCCGGTTAACAAAGGAGCCAAAAAACCGAGCAGGACAATGGCGACCAACCCGCCGATGAGCGCAAACAGCTCAGCCCGATGCACTGTGTCGGCAAGCTCCTGGCTATCCCCCTCGGCCTGAGCTTTGAAGTCCTGACCGCTGTCGAGCAGAATTTTTTTAATGGCTCGCCAAACTGGGGTCTCTTCGCTGTTAAGGGCCTGTCACAAAATAAGTGTCTCACTTTGAGGGCTGCTGCTATGCTTATGGCATGGTCAATGGCGACACACTAAAACGGCGGTTTGAGCTTCTTGAACCGGTTCTTGATGAACGGTTGCGTC
>NZ_NRRS01000190.1 GCF_016583795.1 Rhabdochromatium marinum
ATAAACTCCAGATCAATCAGCGGCTGCCCCGGCAACGGCTCCAGCAGCGGCTCACCATGCCGCACCCGCACCCGCTCCATCGCCACATCACTCCCCGTCAGCCGCGCCGACACCAGAATCCGCCGATCATCCGTCAGCGTCCAAGCGCCCAGGTCGAACAGCTTGTGCATCGTCGGCTCCAACGCCAGCCCATTGGCGACGCTATCCGGGCCAGCGTAAGCATGCCACTGCACATGCGCCGCCTCGCACCCGGTGTAACTTCCCGCCAGCGCCGCGCGAAAGCCGCTGAACGCACAGCGATACTCGTAGGCTTCAAGCACCGCTGAACGAAAGGCCGGATCACGCGCCCGCCGCTGCACCCACCGCGTCCCGGTCTCAGCCCCAGCCTTAGCCTCGGCCTCAGCCCCAGCCACCGCCTCGGCTTCCACCTCAGCCATCAGCGCATCAAGCGCAACCGCCGCCAGCGCCTTCAGACCAACCGCCAGGCAAATATCCTCATGCAAGGTTTCGGGAAAATAGCTCACCAGCAGTTGCTGCACCACCGCCTGAGCCAGCGCCGGCTCGGCCAGCAACCACTCCGCCATCGCATCGGGCAGACCGCCCGTGGAGGAACGAAAGGCCGCCATGGTCGGATACCCGCTGCGCGTTCGCTCCAGCGCCTCGGCCTGGTCCACCGTCCAAAGCCCATCGTTCTGCTGGTACCAGTAAGAGTTGTCCGGTGAATGCCGACACTTCGCCACCGGAGGCGCGATCATCTCCAGCAACGGGCGCAACGTCTGCTCAACCTCCGCATAGCTCAAGCGCCGCCGACCGCCGCCCAGCAGCCGCCCCAGCGCCACCAACAGCAACAACGGCTTGTGCGGAGCACGCCGCTCCCCCCGCCGCCACACATTCAGCCGCGCCACCTGCTTCAGCAGCGCGCGATCCTCGCCCGTCAA
>NZ_NRRS01000191.1 GCF_016583795.1 Rhabdochromatium marinum
CGATCTCATCCATCAGTGCCAAAAAACGCTGGCGCTTGAAGTTCAAGCCGCTTCCCACGTCTTCGACGAATTCGACGTTCGCTAAACCTCTCGCCACAACAAACGCTTCCAGCACCCGGCGCTGGTTAGCCAGGTCTGGCTTCTGTGCGGCCGATGAGACTCGGCAATAGGCCACTATTCGCGCTGGACACTCGGGCGTCTGTCGCCATCCGATGAACGCTCGCCACTGGGCCTCGGTGTAAAGACGACGATTGCTGTCGGTGCGCGCCACGGGAATGAGACGCCCCTCGCGCTCCCAACGCTGCAATGTCTTGACCGAAACACCCAGCCTCTTCGCCGCCTTGCCTGTACTCATGGTGCTTTCCATGAGACAATAATACACTATCGCGCATTTTTTATAAGACTAGAGTCTAGCTCCCGCCGCTCGGCTTCCAGCACCGTGGAAATTACCAAGCTGCCCAGCACAAAGCCCAGAAACATAAAAAACCCCGTCATCAGCCGGGTGCCATTGGTGGTTAGCAGATCAAGCCCGGCGTCCGGCCCCAAAGCGCCGGAAGCACCGGACAGCGCGAGTAACTGACTGTTCATCAGTCCATCAAAGCCGATATAGGCCATGAAGATCGCCACCACCAAGACATCCGCCATAGACCACTTGCCGGAGCGCAGGGCAAAGAAACGCACCAACGCCTGCCAGGCGGCATGCTCGGTTGTTGGGGTGTCGGTGTCGGCCCGCCTCTGATGGCGAAAATACAGCAGACTGGCCAAGATCTTCAGCGTCGGGAACACCAGACTGAACAGCGTAATTAAACCGCGCCTAACCTGGAATACGTAGTTTTTCTTCCTCTGGGTCGAGGGCGATCTTTACCCACAGGCGATCCGCTACTTCAAAGACGTTGCGGTTGATGTTCTTGGCGAATTGATGCACGCGCTG
>NZ_NRRS01000192.1 GCF_016583795.1 Rhabdochromatium marinum
CATCGGCGCTGTCCTTGGGTTGGGTTGCACCTCCAAGACTACGCCTTTCCCGGACTCCTGCCGCCCCATGCCTCGCGCTGATCACCTACTGAAATTGTTGGTTTTGGACCGAGGGATGATCAAGGCCTGAAGTTCATTCGGCTGGCTGCGCATTTAATCGACAAGAATCACGAGGGGATGCTCGGGTTCATCACCAATCATGGTTATCTTGACAATCCCACCTTTCGCGGCATGCGCTGGCATTTGCTCAAGACCTTCGACAAAATCTGGGTGCTGGATTTACACGGCAATACCAAGAAGAAAGAAGTCACGCCGGAGGGCAAGCCGGATAAAAATGTCTTTGATATTCAACAGGGCGTGGCGATTATTATTGGGGTAAAGAAGCAGGGCGAGCGCAAGGGATTGGCCGAGGTGATGCACGGGGATTTGTGGGGTGATCGGCAAGCTAAATATCAGATGCTTGAGAAAGCGAGTTTGACTGATTCTTTATTCTCTCACCTTGATAGTCCAGCCCCTCAGCATCCCTTTGTTAAAAGAGATTTTTCAGTTTTCAGTCAGTATCAAACAGGCTTTGCTATCAACCAATTTATGCCGGTCAATTCAGTCGGTATTGTAACCGCTAGAGATGCTTTGACCATCGCTGAAAACAAGGAAAAATTATGGGAGCAAGTGAATGATTTTGCGCGACTTGATATTGAAAGCGCACGTGAGCAATATCGACTCGGCAAAGATGTGCAGGATTGGTCTATTGCATCAGCCCTTTTAAGGTGATGCAACTCATTGTATAATATGGATATTATTTCTAGAGTTGGAGTTGACAACCGATGTTTGATGATGTTCTCAACCGGTTTGCTGAACGCGCGCCTGCCACGGTCATGGTACGCGCTCTGCTTGAGCGATT
>NZ_NRRS01000193.1 GCF_016583795.1 Rhabdochromatium marinum
CGCCGATGGTGCGCTCGCCGCTGTCCTGTTTGGCTTCGACTTCGATGGTGTAGTGGACTTCGATGCGGTCCTCGTCGGTGAGGATGATCCGCAAGGTGCCGGTGGGCGCGACGGTGGTATCGAGCGGAATGGCGATGCGTTGGCCTTTGACCAGACCGGGGATCTTGATCCAGGCGCGCCCACCGAGTTGAAAGGTGGTGTAGTTATCTGAGCGTACGATCATCTGGTTGTGGGTGTGGTTGTGGCCATAATGCCAGTGCTGACGCATGATCCGGCGCAGATAAGCATCGTCCGTCCATTCATTGCGCTTGAGGGCCGTGAACAGGCGCTTTTGCTCGGCTTTGTCCTGGGTGTGACGCAAAATACATCGGCGTGCTTTGACTTTGGCCGCTTCCATGCAAGCCGTGATGTTGCCCTTGGCATCACGCAGGCTTTCCTTCCAGGCATTGGCTGAGACAGGACATGCGCGACCTTCCTTCAGCCAGCCATCGCGAACCTGGCGATCCGAGATACCCACGCCACCGACAGACCCGAACCTCTGCCAGACCTCGGAGCGCACTTGACCAAGCCGATGTGCCTGCTCACGCAAGGCGGCAACCTTGCCCTTGTTCGGGCGTTTTGCGTTCAGAATTCGCGTGATCTTCATTCGCAGGCGTCCTTTGGTAACTGAATGGGCCTATCGGAAAAATCCTCCTTGATCTGATGCTTGTACTTGTGCATCCCAGACAGTCGGCAACTGAAGGTATGCACAATCGCCAGCAAATCCTCGACGGGTGCGGCCTCGACAAGATGTTATTTCGAGGAGTATGCTCTAAGCCTCTGTAAATGATGAGGCGAGGAGCGATCATGGCCACGGTTGTTCGGCGTTCGGGCGAAGAGATCACCATCGAAGTGAGCC
>NZ_NRRS01000194.1 GCF_016583795.1 Rhabdochromatium marinum
ACAGCTTCTGAGTATTATGCAATGTTGCCGCGTGTGAAGCGAATCACTTCGAGGAGCCCGGTGCGGTAGTTCCGCACGCCGGGATCTGTACGGGGGCGGCCGGGTAACTGGCCGTCCTACCGTGATGGCTTTTTTTGCCATAAAAATAGCGACACGCTCCAATCCAGCGTCACGATGAGCTTCTCCTGTGTGAAATTCATCGCTTTCAATCATTGCCAGAAGATTACGTCGCTGAGGATAGCGAACAAATATAAAGTGATCCCAGCGATCAGCAAGCATACAATCCTCACGATTGCCAAAGAGACAGACGGGCTTTCCGCCATAAACTGGGTATGCACCTCTACGTAGTAGTTCAAATCCAGCAATCTTAGAGTAGCGATCATATGCTTCTTTTCCGTTGACTTTTTTACCGTTTTCGTTGAAACCCTTGTATTCAGCGACTGGTTTATATTTATTCAGATTGTAGACAAAAGCGCGCCTACCCGATTAAATGGTTTGTATCACAGCTTCAAAATGAGTCGTAACATGTCTTTAAGTTGGATACCATTCTCAAAAATTGGTTCATCATAATTGTTGATAAAATAGTCTTTGAGTATTGAATCCACTCGAAACCCAAAACGTTGATAAAATGCCAACTGATAACCGAAGGTGCCGGTTCCTAATTCCACTGATTCAAAATTTTTCTCCCTCACTCTGTTTAGAGCAAATTGGAGTAATTGTGACCCAATACCTGATTGCTGTTTTTGGCCTTGATCATCCCTCGGTCCAAAACCAACAATTTCAGTAGGTGATCAGCGCGAGGCATGGGGCGGCAGGAGTCCGGGAAAGGCGTAGTCTTGGAGGTGCAACCCAACCCAAGGACAGCGCCGATG
>NZ_NRRS01000195.1 GCF_016583795.1 Rhabdochromatium marinum
GATCTAACGTCAACATGAAACGATCCTGTCACCAAAATGTCGGCAAGTGCGCGTCCAAACGATGCGTGGCACAATGGAGCGCAAACTATAGCATAAGAATTACGCACCTCTAAATTGACGCGGTTTAGTTCAATTTCGATTGAAAAATCCGAAATTGAAGAAAATAACAAGCGCGAAGAGATATATACCTTTGATCGTTTGGAGCAGAATGATGCCTGTGGGATAACTTACCTCCTCGATGTTGAGGATACATCGAGGATTAACTATGAACCACGTGGTGTTGATGAAATTGAATACGTGCGAACAGACGAAGTAGGAAGAACGGAAATCGAAAACGCTATCGTATTTATTGCCATGTTTTTAATTGTAGGTTCAATACCGGTTATTGGTGGCTTAACACAAGGTGTTTTATTGCTTGCAAGCACTTCCGTTCTTTTAGATTTGTATCGTAAGTTTTTTGCAAAACAGCGGTCAGATAGCGGGCTTCATATCGAAGGCGGAATCAGCGTAAGCGAAGAAGGTGTGCTTAACATTTCGCAGGGCCGATGAAAAGAAACCTAACAAGGCAAATCCACACGGACGCCAAAAAGCGCTGCTCGTTCCTCGCTCTGCTTTTTGTCCCCGGTGATTTGCGGCGTTAGCGTCAGAGGGTCCACACTCAAATGCTAAAACCTGACTCCCCTTTCAATAACATCCCAAGCAATACGCATCCTCGCCAAGCGTTTTTCTTGGAGGGTGCGGCCTTTGAATAATGTGATCACCCGAAACAGGCGGCACCGAATTGATCAATTCGCTGCCAAAATTGTTGCCAGCGCCCGGTCGTTTGGCTCAGCGCCCGCAGGCTGAGTACAATCCCGGCG
>NZ_NRRS01000196.1 GCF_016583795.1 Rhabdochromatium marinum
ACAGCTTCTGAGTATTATGCAATGTTGCCGCGTGTGAAGCGAATCACTTCGAGGAGCCCGGTGCGGTAGTTCCGCACGCCGGGATCTGTACGGGGGCGGCCGGGTAACTGGCCGTCCTACCGTGATGATGAGATCGAAATCGGCGCGTTTATGCGCCTGAACCCGGGTCGGATCTAACCCATCGAGCAACCACTGAAACTCACGCGCCGACAGCTTGACCGGCCCTTCGCTCGCCGACATCGGCCACCAGAAGCGCTCGCGCTCAAGGCGCCGGTACCACAGCCAGAAGCCGTTATGCTGCCACACCAGGATCTTGAGCTTGTCGCGCCCGCGATTGCAGAACACGAACACCTGGCTCGAGAAGGGATCGGCCGCGAGCACATCGACCACCAGGGCCGCCAGCCCGTCGATCTGCTTGCGCATGTCGGTCGCCCCGGCGGCCAGATAGACTTGCGTCTGTGCCCCGAGCCTGATCATGCCGCCAGGGGCTCCTGGAGTACCGCCAAGACCCGGCGCAGCGTCCTGGGTTCGAAGTCGGCACCGACTTCCAGGCGCAAGCCGTTGGACAGTACCAGGGTCAGCGCCGGACCCGCCACTGGCTCGGGAACCTCGCGCAGCTCGACAGGCAACCAGCGAATCCGCTCGCCTTCGCCCTGGCGTGTTTCATGATCACCGGGATTCGCAGCCTCATGCAGCGGGTGCCGCCTTTCAATGATGTCAATCATGAGCCATGCTTAGCCCATCATCCAAATGCAGAAAGAGGGCTTGGCCATAACAGCGCAACTCATTAACATCGACGGTCATCAGGCGACTTTTCAAGTCA
>NZ_NRRS01000197.1 GCF_016583795.1 Rhabdochromatium marinum
GCGAAGAGGCTGGGTGTTTCGGTCAAGACATTGCAGCGTTGGGAGCGCGAGGGGCGTCTCATTCCCGTGGCGCGTACCGACAGCAATCGTCGTCTTTACACCGAGGCCCAGTGGCGAGCGTTCATCGGATGGCGACAGACGCCCGAGTGTCCAGCGCGAATAGAGGCCTATTGCCGAGTCTCATCGGCCGCACAGAAGCCAGACCTGGCTAACCAGCGCCGGGTGCTGGAAGCGTTTGTTGTGGCGAGAGGTTTAGCGAACGTCGAATTCGTCGAAGACGTGGGAAGCGGCTTGAACTTCAAGCGCCAGCGTTTTTTGGCACTGATGGATGAGATCGGGCAGCGGAGCATCAACACCTGAATTCTCGCCCACAAAGACCGGCTGACGCGCGTTGGGTTCGAGTGGTTCGAGCATTACGCCAAGACACACGGCTGCGAAATCCTGGTACTGAATCAAGAAAGGCTTTCGCCCGAACAGGAGCTGGTGCAGGACTTGATGACCATCGTGGATGGTTTTTCGTCGCGGTTGTATGGATTGCGAAACGTTCGCAAAACGCTCAACGAGGCACTTGGCAAACATCAGGACAACGTCGAATGAAAGTCACGCGGATTTTGCGCGCCAAGCGCCCGAACAAGGGCAAGGTCGCCGCGTTGCGCGAGCAAGCGCGACGGCTTGGGTCGTTGCGCACCGAGGTGTGGCAGCGATTTGGGTCTGTTGGTGGTGTGGGCGTTTCGGATCGCCAGATTCGCGATCGCTGGCTGAAGGAAGGCCGCCGCTTCCCGGTCTCGGCCAATGCTTGGAAGGAAAC
>NZ_NRRS01000198.1 GCF_016583795.1 Rhabdochromatium marinum
TTTGCTATCGCTTCAATCGCCGATTTGATCTGGCCTCCATGCTCCCGCGCCTTGGATGGGCTGCCGTGCGAACTCCACCGATGCCACACCGTCTCCTGAAAATGGCTGAGGCATGTTAATAATCAGGAAAGATCATGCAGCCAGTCTTGGGATGTCGGACCGCTTGGCTGCGTAATGCAGGCAGGCATTGATGTCTTCAGGTTCCAGGTCGGGGAAGTCGGCGAGGATCTCTTTGACCTCGACTCCTTGTGCCAACATCTCCAGGATGTCGGCGACGCGAATACGCATGCCGCGAATGCAGGGCCGTCCACCACATTGGCGAGGGTTGAAAGTAATGCGTTGATCGTGGTCGGAGTTCATCAATTCTTGCGCGAGCTGAGGCTTGGAATCGCTGGTGGTTATTTCACAAGCTACCCTGAACGGGCTCTTGAGTCTAGTCGGGCAGCCCAGTTGGCGGCATGTCCAGTTGGCGGCATGTTCGGTGACCGCTGAGGCCGCCCCAACCGCCCACATCAGCTTCTTCTCCGGATTGGCTTTTTCGCGCACGATCTGCTGGAACTTCTTGTCGAGAAACTGTACGCCTTGGGTCCAGTCGATCTCGGCGTGGATGGCTGGGAACAGGAGAGCCAGGAACTCGGGGAAGTATTGCTCCAAAGCCTCCAGCCCTTTTAAGGTGATGCAACTCATTGTATAATATGGATATTATTTCTAGAGTTGGAGTTGACAACCGATGTTTGATGATGTTCTCAACCGGTTTGCTGAACGCGCGCCTGCCACGGTCATGGTACGCGCTCTGCTTGAGCGATT
>NZ_NRRS01000199.1 GCF_016583795.1 Rhabdochromatium marinum
CCCTTAGCCTCGTCGCTGGTGGCTTGAACGACCGTCACGTTCAACCCCGCCAGTCCTTGCTCCAGCGCCTGCGTCCAGGTCTTGGCACAGCGATCCGCGCTGGCCTGCTCAACCACAATGAACCCCGAGACCGGGTTAATGGCCACCAGACGCAACCCATCTTTCCAAGTCTCGTCTTCGCTCAGACTCAGCGTGCGATGGGGCATCTTTTCAGCCAAGTGCTCGCGTTGTTCACCCGCGCAAGCCAACAGCTGCTCCTCAAAGGCCACATGAACCGCCTGTTGCGCGCCATACGACGAAGCGATGAACGCCGACAGGCCACTGAGTTCCAAAAACTCAACGATCACCCGAATCCCCGCTCCCGCACGCTCCCCAATGCACCAGTGCGCCGCACTCTCAACCCGGCGCAGCCAGACCACGCCCTCAGGCGTCTCGACAAACCGCGCCAATCCAGCCGGAGCCTGAACCGCTTGACGCCCCGTCCAATGGCGCAGCGTGCTGCGTGCCACGCCCGCACTCAGCGCCGCCTCACGTTGACTTTGCCCGCCCTGCTCAGCTTCAGCCACGGCCACGAGCCGTTCGGCACGACGGCGGCGATCATGCATCGGCGTGGAAGAGCGATTTGCGCTAGAGTTGGTCTTGGCAAGAGCTTCTTCGGGCATCGGCGCTGTCCTTGGGTTGGGTTGCACCTCCAAGACTACGCCTTTCCCGGACTCCTGCCGCCCCATGCCTCGCGCTGATCACCTACTGAAATTGTTGGTTTTGGACCGAGGGATGATCAAGGCC
>NZ_NRRS01000200.1 GCF_016583795.1 Rhabdochromatium marinum
TTGAGCAAGTGCTTGAACGCATGCCTTGGCCGGCTTGGCCGGCTCGACGACGACCTCGACCGGCAAAGCGCCCCTACCTGATGCCTGTGGCGGCTTAGCAACAATGGACCAAGGCATGATCAAGGCCAATAAAAATTTTAAAGGTATTGTGTTTTGGGTATAAATGGGCCTAACAAGAACTTCAAACGGACTCGCGGTATAGTTCGTGCCGCTCACGTTATCGTTGCGGCGCAGCCGTTTAAGTAAGCGTTAGCTTTATCAAGAGACTAGGACATACCTTATGAGTACGGAAGAAGAATCAGCTGGCACGCCAAAGCTCGCAGTAATGATTTCGATCTATCATGTTGTGATATTTGTGTTATCTGGCACTTGCGTCTTGTCTGCCAGTGAAACAAACGGGCTTCTAAGCAGTCATCTAACGTTAGTATATGTATTAGCGTTTGGCGCTATTGGTGGCGCACTAAATGCGTCAAGGTATGTTGTAATTGCGGTGCGGCATGGAGCATATGATAATCGGCGCTTTCTGTGGCAGACGTTGACACCAATACATGGATCGATACTTGCTGGCATAGGTTTTGTTGTAATACAAGGAGGTATTGTCGCTTTGACGCCCGGAATCGACAATCCAAAAACTTACAAATATTTCTTGATGGGAGTGTCATTGTCCGAAGTAAGGTTGAAACCACCGCCTTTAGGCGGTCAGATTTATCTTTGAAGCCTTTTGCAAGGGTTGTTAAAGATGGAGTATCGCTACGGTAGCCATACGGTTTTCAAGATTCAGTATC
>NZ_NRRS01000201.1 GCF_016583795.1 Rhabdochromatium marinum
GCGCGAAGCCTAACCCGTTGAGTACCATCGCTTTTACAGACTGTCCCAGGGAGATGATCCGGCTGCTTTCATCCTGTACCATAACCCGATCAATGAGCTCCCCGAGACCCAGCTCGTCGTACATTCCGGCTACCAATCCCAGGTGTTCGAGCGCTTGGCTGCTGTAATGCTGTGGACTGGCCTTTGAGCCAGTTTCGATGTGCATGGCCAGCCTGCTTCCCCCTGAATGTTTGCGATAAACGCAAGGATAGATGAGTTGAGAGAAAACCTGTTGGTGGCGTGAGCGGGTGCGGAATGTCGGTTGTACCATCGGCTCAGACGATTGTCATCCAGTCTCGAAACTTTGTGCCCGAAGCGACGATTTTTTAGGTGGGTGCTAGTCGGTTACCCTCTCGCGCAACGAACAAGGGATGGCTCCTCTTTGGCAAATAATCACACGGGACTGGACAATGTATGTTACAATGATAAAGAATATATATGGAGGTTTTTATGAATACGATCAATACAAATTCTCTCTCATCATATTATAAACCAGAACAGAGTCTTAAGAATGAAACTATAAAAACTGAAAAAACCACACTAGAGGTGAGTGCAAGTTTAGAAACTGTAGAAACAAAAAAAGAATATGATTTTAAAAACATTACTCCTCATGAGACCGGGTGCTACCTTTCAATAATGTCCTTAGCAAGGCTGAGCACCGAACTGATCGATCTTGTCCCAGAATTGCGCCCAGCGTCCGGTCGACTGAACCAATGCACGTAAGCTCAAAACAATCTTGGCGCCC
>NZ_NRRS01000202.1 GCF_016583795.1 Rhabdochromatium marinum
AAAGGCAGTATACGAATATAATCTTTGTGTCCATCGGGGTTCCTCGCCAGTCGTTGTGCAGTAGGGGTACTTACAACGCTAGCAAACTCCGATGGACGCCAGCTTATCAAGGTGGCAACTTGGGTTAGCATAAGAATTACGCACCTCTAAATTGACGCGGTTTAGCACGAGCGGCCTGACCTGGGCAATGACCAGCACATGGATACCTTTGAAAGATTGGAATACCCAGCGCGCGGTGGGACGAGCGCTCGGCTGACCCTTCTGGTCGGGGAAGGTTGCCTGCTGTGCCTTGAGACTCTCGCGGATACGGTGTTCCAGGGCAGCATAGACCAACAAGCAGAGGGTCATCACCATCATCAACGCCATGATGCGCTCGGGTTTCTTCAGGTAGAGTGTCGCGGCCATAAACATCGGGTCTTTGAGGAAGCGAAAGCCGCGCTCGACTGTTTGTTGATCCTTGTAGGCGGCGATGAGCTCGGCTTCGCTGAGCAGTGAGTCATCGAGCTGATTGGTGGCGAGGATGAAACAGCTTTTGCGTTCCAGGCGGCGCTGGTGCTCCTGCACCTGCGAGGCCAGTGCACCGCTGATGCGGTAGACATAAAAGTCTGGCGCCTGCCCTCGGGCCGGGCGGCCTTGGCTGTGGTAGCGAGGCAAGGCCTCAATGCAGGTCTCGCCGAGCAGGCCAATCTTAAGTGTGTGCTCAAA
>NZ_NRRS01000203.1 GCF_016583795.1 Rhabdochromatium marinum
GGGGCGCAAGCCGCTGTAAGCGTGCCACCCAACTTAGCGTGGTATCCAGGCGATGGCGCAGACTCGGCGCGAGCCAGCCTTCCGGTTTGGTGCGATTGAGAAAGCGCGGGGCGCGATGGCGCAGGTTCTGCGTGCGCCGCCGACGACGACAGGCGCGGCGCGATGCCAGCCTGTACGAATCTGAGCCCGCGATGGGTGAGTTCACCCAGCCACCCCACATGTGCCGCACGGCGCACCTCGCCCGTGTCGGGGTCCAGGGTCTCGTCGTCGCGCACGAGGGCGATTCCGGTGGTTTGGCTGCCCGGATCAAGCTGCAAGTGCAGCGGTTGGGTCTCGCCGCCGAGGCGATCTTTCAGCCGGATGGTAAACGGATGAAGCCGCATCACCACAGCTCGGCCTCGCTGTAACAACAACCGCGCCCGCTTCTCCGAGCAGGGCATGAGTGGTTGCTTTTTCTTGTCCAAAACAAACACGGCCATCATGTCCTCCAAATCAGCGCCCTTACGGGCCTAGTGACAGAGCCTTGCGGCTCGCTCCCCTCGGGCATGTGCATCACCGGCTCCCGCCTCGCGGCGGCGATCAACACCTTCGGCGCTTTGCCTTTCGCCAGCATGATCCTGATCTTCCAGGGTCCGGGACTGAGGAAGCATCCCGGAGTGGGTCTTGACGACCTGTGATGCACG
>NZ_NRRS01000204.1 GCF_016583795.1 Rhabdochromatium marinum
AGGTCGAGCGCATCGACCCCGACACGGGCGAGGTACGCCGTGAGGCGCAGGTGCTGTGGTTGGCCGAACTGACCCACCGTGGTGCCCAGATCCGTGAGCGATTGACCGCTCGCCGCGCCTTTCGTTGCCGTCGGCGCACAGTGAATCTGCGCTATCGCGCCTCGCGCTTTCATAATCGCACCAGACCCAATGGCTGGCTCGCCCCGAGTCTGCGCCATCGATTGGACACCACGCTGAGCTGGGTCAATCGTCTCCAGCGTCTCGCGCCCATCAACAGCATCAGCCAAGAGCTGGTGCGCTTTGACACTCAGGCACTCCAGAACCCTGAAATCAGCGGTGTGGCGTATCAGCAGGGCGAACTCGCCGGTTATGAGGTGCGCGAATACCTGCTGGAGAAATGGCATCGCACCTGCGCCTATTGCGGCGCCACGCAGGTTCCACTAGAGATTGAGCACATTCAACCCAAAAGCCGGGGCGGCTCAGATCGAGTCTCCAACCTCACGCTCGCCTGCCGCACCTGCAATCAACGCAAAGGCCGTCAGCCGATTGAGGATTTTCTGAGCAACCAGCCCGAGCGCCTGCGCCGCCTTCAGTCACAGGCCAAAGCCCCGCTTCACGATGCGGCGGCGGTCAATGCGACGCGCTGGGCACTCTTTGAGCGATTGAAGGCCGCGGGCTTGCC
>NZ_NRRS01000205.1 GCF_016583795.1 Rhabdochromatium marinum
CGGTATTCTGCACATAGGAAGCGGCAATTTGGCGACCATGATTGGCGCGCAGGTCTTCGCAGACGGCGTTGACGTTCATCTGGGAATACTTGTGCGAGAGCTGCTGGGCGAACAGCGGGGTGGCCTGACGAATGAGGCGTGCGCTGGCTTCCAGGGGGCAGTAGATACGACCGCCCTGGGAGGTTTGGTAGACGTTGCGCTCCACTTCAATGGCCCCATAGGGGGTTTGGTAGGGTGCCGCCTTTCAATGATGTCAATCATGAGCCATGCTTAGCAGCAATTCCCGCTGACCTCTGTGGCGAGCGGTTGCGATGGCCCCGATCCGCCGTTGAAAATCAACCGGCACGCGAACACCTCGCGACAAAGAAGCGCTGTGGTACGCCCGGCTTGTTCTCACCCTCAAACGACACCTCAAGCACGATCGGTCACGGCCGGGGGGCTACGAGGTGTTGTACCCCAAGGCGATCTGCGGTGGGTCGATAATCCTAAAAAGAGCAGTTCCCACCCCTCGCGAGCGGTTTTTCGCTCCCGATTACGGGCATCTGGGGGGCACTGAATCGGCTACGCCGGCGCAGGCAGGGTGTCCGGCGGGCGCAATTGACGCCCATTGAGAAACTTTTCCAGTGCCCGAGACAGAATGCGGTACCACCGCTGGAGCGGAGTCAA
>NZ_NRRS01000206.1 GCF_016583795.1 Rhabdochromatium marinum
GCCGGGATTGTACTCAGCCTGCGGGCGCTGAGCCAAACGACCGGGCGCTGGCAACAATTTTGGCAGCGAATTGATCAATTCGGTGCCGCCTGTTTCGGGTGATCACATTATTCAAAGGCCGCACCCGATCAGGATCATGCGGGCGAAAGGCAAAGCGCCGAAGGTTTTGATCGCCGCCGCCAGGCGGGAGCCGGTTGCCGACCTTCCCGAGGGGAGCGAGCCGTCAGGCTCCGTCACCAGGCCCGTAAGGGCAGGAATTGAAATGGCTGTCTTCGTCCTTGACAAACAGAAGCGTCCGCTGATGCCGTGCACGGAGAAACGCGCGCGGCTGTTACTGAAGCGCGGACGTGCCGTGGTAGTGCGTCTGGCTCCCTTCACCATTCGGCTCAAGGATCGCATCGGCGGTAAGACTCAGCCGCTGCGCCTATCGCTCGATCCGGGCAGCAAGACCACAGGGATTGCACTGGTGCGCGATGTTGAGCGTATCGACCCCGACACGGGCGAGGTGTACCGAGACGCGCCTGTGCTGTGGTTAGCGGAACTGACCCATCGTGGCGCCCGGATTCGTGAGGCGCTGACAACCCGCCGGAACTTCCGTCGCGCGAGACGCCACCGCAAAACCCGCTACCGGGCGCCGCGCTTCCTCAATCGCACCCGTCGCG
>NZ_NRRS01000207.1 GCF_016583795.1 Rhabdochromatium marinum
GGCTCACTTCGATGGTGATCTCTTCGCCCGAACGCCGAACAACCGTGGCCATGATCGCTCCTCGCCTCATCATTTACAGAGGCTTAGAGCATACTCCTCGAAATAACATCTTGTCGAGGCCGCACCCTACAAGGCTCTGGCTCAGAGGCCGCTTTCAGGCGCCCCGTCTCGCTGTCGCGTTCAACACTCGGCGCGCCCGCAGCCGCCACCCCTTCACGCACCAGCGCATCCAACGCTTGCTCATATTCCGGACAAAACGGGGGGCGCCCACCCGTGCGGCGAAACACCAGGGCCTCAGCACCGCCTTCGTTGTACCGATGAACCCAGCGCATCAGCGTCTGAGCATGGCGTTCGCTGCCGCGCGCAATCAGACTCGCGCTCTTCTGCGTTTGAGTCAGTTCATACAGCGCCAGAAAGCGCTCACGCGTGCGCGGGTGAGCGCTGCTCAGCGACAGCTCTCTGAGGTCCGCAGGAGTTTGTTGCCATTTGGCAAGATGTCCCGTCCCGGAAGATTATTTACCAAAGAGGAGCCATCCGTTATTCCTCGCGCGCGAGATGCTCGAAGCGCTCATCGCCGATCTCAAAGCGGATTGCTCAAGCGCTGAGCCATCCCAATGTCATG
>NZ_NRRS01000208.1 GCF_016583795.1 Rhabdochromatium marinum
GTGGTGGTGCGGCTGCATCCCTTTAGCATCCGCCTGAAAGACCGCATCGGCGGTGACACCCAACCGCTGTGTTTTCAGCTCGACCCCGGGAGCCAAACCACAGGCATTGCCCTGGTGCGCGAAGACCAAACCCTTGATCTAAACACGGGAAAAGCACACCGTGAGGGGCATGTTCTGTGGCTCGGTGAATTGACCCACCGGGGCGCTAACATCCGCGACCACCTGAGCGCGCGCCGCGCCTATCGGCGTCGCCGGCGCACCGCAAACCTGCGCCATCGCGCTCCGCGCTTTCTCAATCGCACCAAACCCAAAGGCTGGCTGGCGCCGAGTCTGCGCCATCGCCTGGAGACCACTTTGAGCTGGGTGCAGCGACTGCGCCAACTCGCACCCATCACCAGCCTCCGTCAGGAGTTGGTGCGCTTCGATCTGCAAGCGCTGCAACAGCCTGACATCAGCGGGATTGAATACCAACAAGGTGAATTGGCTGGCTATGAGGTGCGTGAATACCTGCTGGAGAAATGGCAGCGCACCTGTGCCTATTGCGGCGCGACCGATGTTCCGCTGGAGATCGAGCACATCGTTCCGCGTTCCCTCGGCGGTTCCAACCG
>NZ_NRRS01000209.1 GCF_016583795.1 Rhabdochromatium marinum
AGGAATTGAAATGGCTGTCTTTGTTCTCGACAAACAGAAAAACCCGCTGATGCCGTGCACGGAGAAGCGCGCTCGGCTGTTACTCCAGCGTGGGCGAGCGGTGGTGGTGCGGCTACACCCCTTCACCATCCGGCTCAAGGATCGCCTCGGTGGTGAAACTCAACCACTGCGCCTGTCGCTCGATCCGGGGAGCAAAACGACCGGAATCGCCGTGGTGCGCGAGGTCGAGCGCATCGACCCCGAGACGGGCGAGATACGCCGTGAGGCGCAGGTGCTGTGGTTGGCCGAACTGACCCACCGTGGTGCCCAGATCCGTGAGCGCTTAACCGCTCGCCGCGCCTGTCGTCGCCGTCGGCGCACAGCGAATCTGCGCTATCGCGCCCCGCGCTTTCATAATCGCACCAGACCCAATGGCTGGCTCGCCCCGAGTCTGCGCCATCGATTGGACACCACGCTGAGCTGGGTGAATCGTCTCCAGCGTCTCGCGCCCATCAACAGCATCAGCCAAGAGCTGGTGCGCTTCGACACTCAGGCACTCCAGAACCCTGAAATCAGCGGTGTGGCGTATCAGCAGGGCGAACTGGCCGG
>NZ_NRRS01000210.1 GCF_016583795.1 Rhabdochromatium marinum
TTAGCGAGGTGGTTCATCCTTATGATCTCCAGCACGCACAAGCGCAAAGCCCCCAGCACCTGCGTGAAGCGCTCGATGGGCTATTTCAACGCTTGGAGTCCCTGGCACAAGAGGCGAATCTCAGTGAGCGTCTGTGCGCCCATGTCACCAAAGCCCAGCGTTTGACCCACAAGCTCGTGGCCTCATTGGCGTTTTTCTTCATGATGGTCAATACCCGGGTTCAAGCCCTGAACCTGGCACCGGCCATTGAGCAGGCGATGCTGGAGCACTTGATCCCGGCGATTTATATCGAACGTGTCGCCGAACGCGCCCCTCGGGCTGAAGCACGCCAGCGCTTGCGCGCCCTCAGTGCCCAGCGCCTCGCCCCGTTGCAACAGCCCACTCATCCCATTCAAACGCTTGACCTCGACACCCGAACGCATCTTGAACAGGTCGCTGGCGACTGTGCCGATTTGTTTCAACGCACCAGCTCCTGTGTCGAGGGACGCAACGCACAGCTTGCCTTCTATCAACAGGGTCATCACCGCATCAGTGCACGACAGCAACAGGTGCTCACGGCGCTGCATAATTTCGCCACCGA
>NZ_NRRS01000211.1 GCF_016583795.1 Rhabdochromatium marinum
AAGCCATGCGAAAAAATCGCCGGGGTCCGAAAAAACCGCTGACCAAACGCACTCGATACAAAGATAAGCCGCATGTCTCGACCGCCAAGCTTCTGGCCGCTGGTTAGCCCACCTTAAAAGGGCTGGAACTATGCATATTATAACCAGCAAGACGCATGGAAAGAGGCTGGCGTATCTTCAAGAGATATACAGCGCGCTCTCGAGTCATTGCTTATTATTCTTAGTGTGCTGTTTAAAGCAATCACCGGCCTGGAGTTTCCCGGAGTAGACTATGATGGAGCAGATGCTACGGCTGTGATAGATGTTTCTAACGCATACATTGAAATCAAGTAAACAATGCCCTAACACGCCCATCAAGCCGAGGCCATACTGCGCATCGAACTCGGAGCTATCCGGATGCGTTATTGCGGCGCAGCATGGCCTGGCTTATGGGTGACGTTAGCGTTCATAAAGGCCTTGATCATCCCTCGGTCCAAAACCAACAATTTCAGTAGGTGATCAGCGCGAGGCATGGGGCGGCAGGAGTCCGGGAAAGGCGTAGTCTTGGAGGTGCAACCCAACCCAAGGACAGCGCCG
>NZ_NRRS01000212.1 GCF_016583795.1 Rhabdochromatium marinum
AGTCTCCCGACCAGAGCGTCGCTATCCGCCAGAGGCGCAACACGCGATACGGGTGGGTGGCTAGCCCTTACCCGACCGGGACTTTCACCCGGCAAGAAGCGCCAAGCTTCGCTTGGCGCACCAACGCTGAAGCTTTCAACGAAACGATCTGATCGGCTTTCTGCGCTAAATGATCGGATACGTTCCGGATTTTCCGAATGGCTTGGAGGTCGTTTTCAACACTGGTGGGATTGAACGGCTCGGGTATTCCTTCAGCCCCGGGCTGGAGTTTCCATAGAACCCATAGTCGGTCGACAGCATCAACGAAAGCCCAAGCATCCAAATAGTATGGCGCGAAGCTCTTCGGCAATGCCGACTTAGACTGCGCGTCCAAAAGTGCAGGCAGTCCTGCTGCAAGACGACTGAAGGCAAGTTCAGCAATTTCGAAGGCGTGCCGAAGCCCATCCAAGAAGGGTGCGGCCTCGACAAGATGTTATTTCGAGGAGTATGCTCTAAGCCTCTGTAAATGATGAGGCGAGGAGCGATCATGGCCACGGTTGTTCGGCGTTCGGGCGAAGAGATCACCATCGAAGTGAG
>NZ_NRRS01000213.1 GCF_016583795.1 Rhabdochromatium marinum
GTGGACGTTGATGATGGTGCAGAAGCTGCAAGTGAAGGGACAACCGCGCCCCACATCCAGAGGGCCAACACGGCGAGTTCGCGCCAGCACCTCATTGGGAAGCGTTGGTCCAGGCTCCCCTTCCAGCGCTGGCGCCTGAGGCGGAGGCGGATAGATCGGGTGCGGGGTCGCGGCATAGGCTTCGCGCAGCAATTGATCAAGTCGCCCGCCCTCCGCCTCACCGCGAAAAAAGCTGACGCCCAGATCCAACGCTTCTTGCAGCTCGGGCGAGGGGCGCTCGAACATCGCAAGGATCCCGCTGACGTGAAAGCCGCCGATGCACACCGGGATCCCCTCCCGGCGCAACTGCCGCGCCAGATCCAGCGCGCGGGGGTACTGATGGGTTTGCACGCCGCTCAGCCCGACCAGCCCACGACCTGAACGGATACGCGCCACGATCTCGGCCAGTGGCAGAGGACCGGCGCTCTCATCGAGCACCTGGATCTCGATGCGCACCCGCTCCCCCAACACCTGGCGCCGCGCGCAATCCTGGGCCAAGCCGTTGAGGCAGGCCAGGGTATTG
>NZ_NRRS01000214.1 GCF_016583795.1 Rhabdochromatium marinum
CACCGCTGATGCGGTAGACATAAAAGTCTGGCGCCTGCCCTCGGGCCGGGCGGCCTTGGCTGTGGTAGCGAGGCAAGGCCTCAATGCAGGTCTCGCCGAGCAGGCCAATCTTAAGTGTGTGCTCAAAGCGCTCCAATGCCTTGAGCGCATCGGCCTCGCAGGCGAAGTCCGTGTTGCACAGCCGCTCGAAGCCCTTGAGTTCGGCCTTGCCCTGTGTAAGGCAGTGCTTGTTAAGGCGCTTGAGGGCGCGTTGGCGCACCTCACCATAGACGGTGCCTAAGGTGCAACAGGCCTCTTGCGTGGGCTTGTGCATCAACATTGGAGCGACTGCATGGATCATCTCGCAGGCGAGCGTGAGGGTTTCAGGCACGCGCGAAATCCAGGCATAGGTGTGTCCATCGCCTGGAGGGTGTCGCGGGTGTAGAGCGCGCTGTCGGCCATGAGGATCTCCAGTCCAACATCGGCTTGCAGCTGGTCGAGATAGGCATTGACGGTCTTGCGAA